>JBIOUG010000148.1:0-50848 GCA_044866775.1 Thermoanaerobaculia bacterium
CATGATTTCCCACCTCGGGTCGATGATCCCGGTCGCGGGGGGTTGCGCCTTCGCGCTGCAGCAGCGCGGCACCGGCGGCGTGGCGATCAACTTCATCGGCGAAGGCGGCACCTCGCAGGGTGACTTCCACGAGGGCCTCAACATGGCGGCGGTGTGGAAGCTGCCGCTGGTCCTGATCGTCGAGAACAACCGCTACGCCTTCTCGACCCCGACTGAGCTGCAGTACGCCTGCCGGCAGCTCTCCGAACGCGGCCCCGGCTACGGCGTCGCCGCCGAGACCGTGGACGGCAACGACCCCGACGTCATGGCCGCGGCGCTGGCGCGGGCGGTGGCGCGGGCGCGGTCCGGCGAGGGACCGACGCTCCTCGAGGCGATGCAGGGGCGGATGCGCGGCCACAGCGAGGGGGACGATTCGCTCAAGGTGGTGCCGGCCGAGGAGCTCGCGGCCTACCGCGCCGCCGATCCGGTGCCGGGCTACCGCCGCCGCCTGGAGGAGGAGGGCGTGCTGGAGACGGCGACGCGCGAGCGGCTCGACGCGCGCATCGCCGAGCTGGTCGAGCGCGCGATCGACGGTGCGCTCGGGGCGCCGCCGCCCGACCTCGCGACCGCCCTGCGCCCGGTGTTCGCCCCGGCGGCCGCCGGGCCGGCCTCACCCCCGCCGGTCGCGCCGGCCGCCGCCCCGAGACGCGAGACGACCTACGCCGACGCCATCAACCAGGCGCTCGCCGAGGAGCTCGAGCGCGACGAGTCGGTGGTGCTCCTGGGGCAGGACATCGGCGCCTTCGAGGGGGCCTTCCGCACCAGCAAGGGGCTCCACGCCCGCTGGTCGCACCGGGTGCTGGACACGCCGATCGCCGAGAGCGGCACGATCGGCATCGCCGTCGGCGCCGCGCTGCTCGGCTACCGGCCGGTCGTCGAGATGCAGTTCGGCGACTTCATCTCCTGCGGCTTCAACCAGGTCGTCAACGTCGCCGCCAAGCTCTACTACCGCTGGCAGGTGCCGTGCCCGATCGTCATCCGCCTGCCGAGCGGCGGCGGCGTCGGCGCCGGGCCCTTCCACTCGCAGAACCCCGAGGGGTGGTTCGCGCACACGGCGGGTCTCAAGGTGGTCTGTCCGGCGACCGCGGCGGACGCGAAGGCGCTCCTCAAGGCGGCGATCCGCGATCCCAACCCGGTGCTGGTGTTCGAGCACAAGTACCTCTACCGGCGGATCAAGGAGGCGCTGCCCGAGGGCGATCTGGTCGGGACGCTCGGCGAGGCGCGGGTGATGCGCCCGGGACGCGACCTGACGCTCGTCGGCTACGGCGCCAGCACCTGGACCTGTCTCGAGGTGGCGGCCGAGCTGGCGCTCGCCGGGGTCGAGGCCGAGGTCGTGGATCTGCGCACCCTCGTCCCCTATGACGAGGAGACGGTCCACGCCTCGGTGCGCAAGACCGGACGGGCCCTCGTGGTCCATGAGGCCCAGACGACCGGCGGCTTCGGCGCCGAGGTGGCGGCGCGGCTGGCCGACGCCGTCTTCCCCTGGCTCGACGCCCCGATCCGCCGCGTCGCCTACCCCGACCGCCCGGTGCCCTACGCGAAGAGTCTCGAGAAGGTACTGCTGGCGGACAAGGAGAAGGTCCTGGCAGCAGCCCGCGAGTTGCTGGCGTTCTGACAGCGGGTCCGTCGTTCATCTTGAGCGTAGCGCCCGGGCTACGTCCCGGGCGTTTTCGCGGGGCGCTTCGGCAACACTCCCCCGCCCAGATCCTTCGGTCGCTGCGCTCCCTCAGGATGACGCGGCTTGCCGCAGCGTCACTTCTGGAGCTGCTTCTCGAGCTCCTGGATCCGCTTCTCGAGCGCGGCCAGCCGCTTCTCGAGCTCGGCCTCGCGGCGGCGCAGGTTGATGATGCGCGGCCCGTCGCCGAGCGGCACCTCGAATTCCTCCAGGTGCTCGCCCATCTTGTCGGGATCGAGCCGCAGCACCATGTTCTCGCCCGGGCCACCGTGGCGGATGAAGAGCGGCGAGAGGTCGAGCTCGGAGCGCTCGCGCCGCTCGAGGGCGGCGGTCACGGTTTGCGCCCGGCCGTCGCGGTAGAGCTCGATCGTCGCGGTCTCGCCGTCCTCGGCGTCGCGGATCTGCGAGCGCACATCGTGTGGCCCCTCGATCGGCTCGCCGTCGATGCGGGCGAGGACGTCGCCCACCTTGATCCCCGCCTTCTCGGCCGGGCTGCCCGCCGCGACGCTGTCCACCAGCGCGCCCGCGTCGTCGGGGGCGCCGAAGTGGGTCCGCAGCTCGGGCGTCAGCACCAGAAGCCCCACGCCGAGGTAGCCGCGCGGGCCGCTGAGCAGCTCGCCGTGCGGGATGCGCATGCGCTCGACCCGCACCTCCTTGCGGACGTCCTTCTCGTCGTCGGCGCCGGCGGCGCGCTTGGTGCGCACCTGAGCGGACCCGGGGTCGGCCGCGGCGGGAACGGCCGCGAGGGAGAGGAGCAGAGGCAGGACCGCGGCGGTGAGCCGCGGCATCGGCAGTCGTGTGGTTGGCAGCATGGGTTCCTTTCTTCCTCCTGCGGAAAATCGGGTTCGATGGCTGTGTCAGGGTCTTGGCGTGCGCTCGCCGGCAGAGGCGGCGCCGCGCACCGCGCCCGGCGGCGCGGCGGGCACGCGCGACAGGTCGAGCACCAGGTCCACCTCGTCGTCGCCGCCCAGGTAGATCAGCGGCGGCTCCTCCGCCAGCGCCTCGAGCTCGGTGGCGAGCGCCTGGTGATCGCGCCGCAGCTCTTCGAGCAGACGCCGCGCCTCGGCCGCGGCCTGGCGGCGGCTCTCCTCGCGCTCGGCCGTGCGCAGCGGCCCGGCGATGAGCGCCAGGCCGAGCGCCGCGGCGGCGGCCGCGCCCAGCGTCGCCAGCGGCAGGCGGCGCCGCCGCCGCGGCGCGTCGAGCCGCGCCAGCACCCGGGCCGTGAAGTCGTCCTTCGCCCGCTCGCGCGGCAGCTCGCGCAACGTCCGCCCCAGGCGCTGGTTTTCCATGGTGTTCCTCCGTTCTAGTGAGGTCTGCGCCTTGCGGCTCGACCTCCCTGCGGTCACTCGAGCGGGCTGAAGCCCGCTCGAGAGGGCTGCCAGTAAGGCTCGAGCGCCCGCCGCAGCCGCTCGCGGCCGCGGTGGATGCGCGACTTGACGGTCCCCTCGCGCAGACCCAGCTCGGCCGCGATCTCGGCGTACGGCCAGCCTTCGATCTCGTGCAGCACGACCGGCACGCGCCAGCGCAGCGGCAACGCGGCGACCGCGGCCGCCACCTGCCGCTGCAGCTCGTCGCGCAGCAGGCCGGCGGCCGAGGCCGCCGGCTCGTGCGCGCCGGCCAGCAGCAGCGGCGCGAGCAGCCGCAGCCGCTGCGCGCGGCGCGCCTCCGAGCGCGCGAGGTTGGTGGCGATGCGATAGAGGTAGGCGCGCAGCAGGCCGCGCTCGGCGTAGCGGGCGGCGCCGCGGAAGAGGCGGAGGAAGGTCTCCTGCGCCAGGTCCTCGGCGCGGTCGCGGTCGCCGGTGAGGCGCGCGAGATAGGTCACGATGGCGTCCTTGTAGCGGTCCACGAGCGTTGCCAGAGCCTCGCGGTCGCCGCCGCGCAGGCGGGCCATCAGCTCCTCGTCGGCTGGCTCCTCGCGTTCCTCCAGGACAGCCGCCTCCGGCGCCACCATCGGCTCCTGCATGCCACCTCCAGCCCTCTACAACGCCGCTCCGATCCAAAGGTTCCCGCGCCGGTCATGGCGCGGGTACCCGAGGGGACGCCCGCCGGAGCGGGCACTGATCGGAGCGCGGGTTCCCTCTAGAATCGCATCCATGAGCGACCAAGCGCCGACGGTGTTCGACAAGATCCTCTCCGGGGAGATTCCCTGCCACCGCGTCTACGAGGACGAGCACGTCCTCGCCTTTCTCGACGTCGGCCCGCTCGCCGACGGCCACACGCTGCTCGTCCCGAAGGAGCGCAAGGCCCACCTGCACGAGCTGTCCGACGAGTCGGCGGCCGCGCTCGGCCGGGTGCTGCCGCGCCTCTGCCGCGCGGTCGTCGCGGCGACCGGCGCCAGGGCCTACAACGTGCTCCAGAACAACGGCCCCGAGGCGCACCAGGTGGTGATGCACGTCCACTTCCACATCATCCCGCGCCAGGGGAGCCGCGGCCTCGGCATCGGCTGGCCCGCCGGCCGCCTCGACGGCGATGCGGCGCGCGAGTTGGTGTCCAAGATGCGCGCGGCGCTGGAGTCGGCCGGTTGAAGGCCGTCGAGCTCCGCGCCTGGGGAGTCGAGAACCTCGTCCTCGCCGAGCGGCCCGAGCCGCGGGCCGGCGCGGGGCAGGCGCTGGTGCGGATGCGCGCCGCCTCGCTCAACTACCGCGACCTGCTGATGGTCCGCGGTGAGTACAACCCCAAGCAGCGGCTGCCGCTCGTCCCCTGCTCCGACGGCTGCGGCGAGGTGGTCGCGGTGGGGGAGGGGGTCACCCGCGCCGCCGTGGGCGACCGCGTCTGCCCGACCTTCCACCAGCGCTGGATCGCCGGCGAGCCCACGCGCGAGCTGCTGCGCGGCACCCTCGGCGGGCCGCTCGACGGCACGCTCGCCGAGCTGATGGTCGTCGACGAGCAGGGGCTCGTGCGCCCGCCCGAGCACCTCTCTGATGAAGAGGCCGCCACCCTCCCGTGCGCCGCGCTCACCGCCTGGAACGCGCTGGTCACCGAGGGACGCGTCACTGCCGCAGATACCGTGCTGGTCCAGGGCACCGGTGGGGTGTCGATCTTCGCCCTCCAGCTCGCGGTGCTCTCGGGCGCGCGCGTCATCGTCACCTCGAGCCGCGACGAGAAGCTCGCGCGGGCCCGCGAGCTGGGCGCCTGGGAGGCGATCAACTACCGCGAGCAGCCGGGCTGGGGCGCGCGGGCGGCCGAGCTGACCGGCGGGCGGGGCGTCGACCTCGTCGTCGAGGTCGGCGGCGCCGGCACGCTCGAGCAGTCGCTGCGCGCCGTGCGGCCGGGCGGGACGATCGCGCTCATCGGCGTCCTCTCGGGCGCGACGACCGAGCTGCGCCTGAACTCGGTGCTGATGCGGAAGATCCGCGTCCAGGGGATCATCGTCGGGCCGCGCGAGAGCTTCGAAGCGATGAACCGCGCCGTCGCCCATCGCCGGCTGCGGCCGGTCGTCGACCGCGTCTTCCCGCTCGCCGAGGTGCGCGCCGCCTTCGACCACCTGGCCTCCGGCCGGCACTTCGGAAAGGTCTGTATCGGGTTCTCGTGAGGTCTCGCCAGGGCTCGACCTCACGGCGGTCGCTTGAGCCCGGGCAAACTTGACTCGACGAGTCAAGTTTGGCCCGCTCAAGGGAGGTAGGGCCGTCCTCCGAAAAACGCCCGGGACGTGGCCCGGGCGCTACGCGCGATCAGATCGCTTTTCGTAGCGCCCGGCCCGGCGGCGAGCAGGGCGAGGGCGAGCGATCGGCGGCCTTTCCAGGCCATGGGCCGGCAGCCTAGTGCGTCGCCGGAGCGGCGTCGATCGTCAGCGCCGGCAGCGCCGGCAGGAGCCGCGCGCCCGCCGCCTCGGCCTCCTGCCGGAAGGCCGCCACGTCGGTGTCGAAGAAGCGGTTCACCTCGGCGAGCGCCCGCCGCGCCGCCGCCTCGGCCTTCTGCAGGTAGTCGATGTGGGCCGGGCTCGGCGGCTCCCACGACGAGCTGGCGTAGGACGCGGCGTTCCAGAGCTTCGACAGGACGTCCTTGTCGGGCACGATCCCCGGCGTGTCGTAGGGGATCCAGAGCGACTTCTCGAGCTTCGTCAGCCCCTCCTTGAGCTTCTCGCCCGTCTTGGCCAGCGGCGGCGGCTCCGGCTTCTCGAGCGCTTTCGGGTCCTCGGGCTTGGTCACCTTGGCGACCACGGCGTCGACGTCGCCGCGCGCCTTGCGGACGCGGTCGATCGCCTCGGCGAGCTGCTCGTAGATCTGCTCCGCGCGCCGGACCGCCCGGTCGCGCGCCTGCCAGTCGGCGGCGGTGTTGGCCGCGCGCGGGTCGGGCAGCACGCGCACCGTCCCTTTGGCCTCGTGGCCGCGGAAGCGGACGGTCACCTGATAGGTGCCGGGCACCACGGGGAAGCCGCTGTCCTCCCCCTCCGGCGGCCGCTCGCTCGGGAGCGGTCGCAACGGCTGCCGGCCGAAGTCCCAGACGGCGCGGTTGACACCCTGGTTCGCCGGCCCCTTGAACACGCGCACCACCTCGCCCGCCGCGTCGGTGATGCGGATTTGTACCTTCTCCGCCTCCTTTTTCTTCTCCTCCTTCGTCTCGACCGCCGCCGCGGCCGGCGGCTCCGCGGCGGGGGCCTCGGGCTTGGCCGGCCGGTCCTCGGTCGGCGGGCCGGGCGGCAGCGGCTCCCAGGTCATCGTCTTGCGCTCCTCGACGCGCTTGCCCTCCTTGCGCTCGCGCTCCTTCTCCGCGTCGGGGTGCGGCAGGTCCGGGAGGTTGAGCGAGTAGGTGAGGATGGCGCCGTAGGGACGGTTCTCGCCGCGGAACTCGCCGGCGCCGGGGCCGAAGCCGCCGACGTCCGGCGCGGACCAGTGCTGCTGCGCGTCGGCGACCTCGTAGAGGTGGAGCGGCTCGGCCAGAGTCGCCTCCGACAGCGCGCGCAGCGGCCGCACGTCGTCGAGGATGTAGAGCGCCCGCCCGTGGGTGGCGACGACCAGGTCGTGCTCCCGCGGGTGGAGCGCCAGGTCCATGACCGACACCGTCGGCACGCCGTGCTTCCAGCGCAGCCACGTCTTGCCGCCGTCGAGCGACACCCAGAGCCCGAACTCGGTGCCCAGGAAGAGCAGGTCGCGATCGACGGCGTCCTGCTCGATCGCCAGGGCGTAGCCGCGCAGGTCCTTGGTCGCCAGGCTCTTCCAGGTCTTGCCCCAGTCGTCGGTGCGGTAGACGTACGGCGTCCAGTCCGAGCGGCGGTGGTTGTCGAGGACGACGAACGCCGAGGCGGCGTCGAAGCGGCTGGGCCGGACGTGCGGGATCCAGGTGTTGGCCGGCACGCCGCGCAGGTTGCCCTCGACCGAGCTCCACGTCGTGCCGCCGTCGCGCGTCACGTGCAGGCGGCCGTCGTCGGTCCCCACCCAGATCACCCCTTGCTGCAGCGGGCTCGGGGCGACGGCGATGATCGTGGTGTGGTTCTCGGCGGCGGTGACGTCGCTGGTCAAGCCGCCGCTCTGGTCCTGGTGCTGCCAGTCCTTGGTGTTGGTGGTGAGGTCGGGACTGATCGTCGTCCAGCTCTCGCCGCGGTCGGTCGACTTGTGGAGGTACTGGCTGCCGTAGTAGATCGTGCCCGCCGTGAACGGATCAGTCGCCAGGCCGGCATTCCAATTGAAGCGCAGCTCGCCTTCGTTCGGCTGCGGCGGCTTGATGTCGCGGATGGCGCCGATGCGCAGGTCGTAGCGGCCGAGGTTTCCCCCCTGCCACATCGAGTAGACGTAGTTCGGGTCGAACGGGTCGGGGAGCGTCTCGAAGCCGTCCCCCCAGCCCACCATCTGCCATTCGTGGTTGCGGATGCCGCTCCACCTCCAGACCGTGCTCGGGCCGCGCCAGGAGCTGTTGTCCTGGAGGCCGCCGTAGACGTTGTAGGGCGTCGCCATGTCGACGGCCACGTGGTAGAACTGGGCGAGCGGCAGGTTGGCGACGAAGCGCGAGCTCTTGCCGCCGTCGTCCGAGACCGCGACCCCGCCGTCGTTGCCGACGTAGAAGCGCCCGGCGCCGCTGGGATCGATCCACAGCGCGTGGTGGTCGCCGTGGATGTCCCAGCCGACGAGGTTCTCGAACGTCTTGCCGCCGTCCCGCGACCAGCGCAGCGAGTAGTCGAGGCTGTAGACCGTCTCCGGCGTCTTGGGGTCGACGCGGATCTCGCCGAAGTAGAAGGGACGCGGGTTCACGTCGTAGCGCTCGTTGACGGTGCGCCACTTCTTGCCGCCGTCGTCGGAGCGCACGAGCGCGCTCTTCGTCGCCTCGACCATGGCGTAGACGACGTCCGGGTTCGAGCGCGAGATCGCGAGGCCGATGCGGCCGAGGACCCCCTTCGGCAGCCCGTCGTCCTCGGTCAGCTTCTTCCAGGTGCGCCCGCCGTCGACCGTCACGTGCAGCCCCGAGCCCGGCCCGCCGGAGCGGAAGAACCAGGGCCAGCGCCGGAACTGCCAGGTCGAGGCGAAGAGCTTGTTCGGGTTGCTCGGATCGATCGCCAGGTCGGCGGCGCCGGTGCGCTCGTCGACGTAGAGCACCTTCTGCCAGCTCTTGCCGCCGTCGGCGGTCTTGAAGACCCCGCGCTCGGGGTTCTCGCCCCACTCGCGGCCGAGCGCCGCCACCCAGGCGACGTCGGGGTCCGTGGGGTGGAGGATGATGCGGTGGATGCGCTCGGTGCCGTCGAGCCCGACGTGCGTCCAGGTCTTGCCGGCGTCGAGCGAGCGGTAGACGCCGTTGCCGACCGAGGCGCTGTTGCGCGGGTTCCCTTCGCCCGTCCCCACCCAGACGAGGTCGGGGTTGCCCTGGAAGATGGCGACGGCGCCGATCGAGGCGACCGGCTGGTCGTCGAAGAGCGGCTGCCAGGTGAGGCCGCCGTTGCTCGACTTCCAGACCCCGCCGCTCGCCGCGCCGACGTAGACCACGTCGGGGTTCGACTCGACGGCGGCGATGGCGGCGACGCGGCCGCTCATGCCGGCGGGCCCGATCGAGCGCGCCTTCATGCCGGCGAGCAGCTCGGGATCGACGGCGGCGCGCGCCGGCGCGGCGGCGAGATTGACGAGGACGGCAAGGCAGAGACCCAACGGCAGAGGCTTCAAGTGACGCGACATGACACCTCCAGTGCGAAGAGGGTGAGAGGATATCTCCCCCTGGTACGCAACGGAGGGCGCGCAGTTTGCTCGCCGTGCTCGACCGTCTCTGCGCGATCGCGGGAATGCTTTTCAGGTAGGAACGGAGCTTGCCTCCGCCCTCGGTTGTACGAGCTCTCCGGCGTTGGCGCCCGCGCGCGAATGCGGTATCTTGAACGGCTCTTGCGCCACGCCCGCGCCGCCATGCGCCCCCTTCTCGCCATCCCTCTTTTCCTTACCTGTGCTGTTTTGAGCGGTGCTGCCTTGGCCTGCGGCCAGAAGGTGACCGTCTCGCTGCACGCCGACGCCGTCACCTCCGAGCCGCTCCGGGTCGCCGTCAGCGTGCCGCCGCAGGCCTACTTCGTCGAGCGCCTCGGCGGCCAGCGCGTGAAAGTCGAGGTCCTGGTGCCGCCCGGCACCGGCTACGACACCTACGAGCCGTCGCCGCGCCAGATGGTCGAGCTCGCCCGCGCCCGCCTCTACGTCCTGGTCGGCCATCCGGGGTTCCTCTTCGAGGCCAAGCACGTGGCGCCGTTCCTCGCCCGCCATCCCGAGATCGCGGTCGTCGACATGTCGCGCGGCATGGACCTGATCGCGACCGGCGAGGCCGAGGGGCGGCCGCCCGAGCCCGGCGAGCCGGGGTGGGACGCGGGCGGCGAGCACGGCCACGCGCACGCCGCCGGCGACCCGCACGTCTGGGTGGCGCCGGCGACGGTGCGGGTGGCGGCGCGCAACATCGCCGCCGCCTTGTCGGCGATCGATCCGGCCGGCCGCTCGCTCTACGCGGCCAACCTCGCCGCCTTCCTCGCCGAGATCGACCGTCTCGACAGCGACCTCCGGCGCCTGCTCTCGGGCATCCCGTCGCGCAGCTTCCTCGTCTACCACCCCTCGTGGGGGTACTTCGCGCGCCAGTACGGCCTGACCCAGGTGGCGATCGAGGCCGGCGGGCGCGAGCCCTCGGCGGGGCGCCTGATCGCGCTCATCGAGCAGGCGCGGAGCCAGGACGTGAAGGTGGTCTTCGTGCAGCGCGGCTTCTCGAGCAAGAGCGCCGAGGTGGTGGCGGAGGAGCTGGGAGGGCGCGTCGTCGCCGTCGATCCGCTGGCCTACGACTGGCCGGGGAGCCTGCGCCAGGCGGCGCGCGCCATCCGCGCCGCGGCCCTGGCGCGCCGCGACCGCCGTCTGGCCGCGCCGCCGCTCGGACCCGCGCGGCACGACGCGCCCGTCCTCTCCGCCCGGCGCGAAGGCTTTCGCGCCTTGAGCCCGTCGCGCTGGTCGCGCGACGGAAGGCGCTCCTGGCCGTTGATTGGAGCCCGGCGCGAAAGCCTTCGCGCCTTGGTCGCTTGCTAGCGATGGTCGCGGTCGCGCAGGACGGGCAGCCGGTCCTCGAGGCGCGCGGCGTCACCTTCGGCTACGGCCCGGAGGTCGTGCTCGAGCGCGTCGACGTCGCCGTCTACCCGCGCGACTACCTGGCGATCATCGGCCCCAACGGCGGCGGCAAGACGACGCTGCTCAAGCTCTTCCTCGGCCTGCTGCGGCCGCAGGCCGGCGAGATCGTCGTGCGCCTGCCGGCGCGCCGCGGGCGGATGGGCTACGTGCCGCAGTTCTCGACCTTCGACCGCGGCTTCCCGCTGCGCGTCGAGGACGTGGTGCTGATGGGGCGGCTCGGGGCGCGCGGCCTGCTGCGGCCCTACACCCGCGAGGACCACCTGGCGGTGGCGCGTGTCCTCGAGCGGCTGCACCTGGCGGCGCTGGCGCACGACCACATCCGCGAGCTGTCCGGCGGCCAGCTCCAGCGGGTGCTGATCGCCCGCGCCGTGGTCTCGGATCCCGACGTCCTCTTCCTCGACGAGCCCACCGCCTCGATCGACGCCGAGTCGCGCGAGGTGCTGCGCGAGCTGCTCGAAGAGCTCAACCGGCGCATCCCGATCGTCGTCGTGACGCACGACGTCACCGCCATCTCGCCCGCGGTGCGCCACATCGCCTGCGTCAACCGCACCCTCCACGACCACGGCCCGCAGCTCGACGCCGAGCTCCTCGAGGAGGCCTACGGCTGCCCGGTCGAACTGGTCGCCCACGGCGTGCCGCACCGCGTGCTGCCGAGGCATCCGTGACCGGCGCCATGCCCACCCTCTTCGACGCCCTCGCCTACGACTTCCTCCGCCACGCCGTCATCGCCGGCGTCCTGGCGGCGGCGCTCTGCGGCGTCGTCGGCACCTTCGTCGTCGTCAAGCGCCTGTCGTTCGTCAGCGGCGGCATCAGCCACGCCGCCTTCGGCGGCCTCGGCCTCTGCTACTTTCTGGGCGTCGATCCGATCCTGGGCGCCGTCGCGGTGTCGCTCCTCTCGGCCGTCCTCCTGGGCTTGGTCGACACCGAGCGCTTGAAGGCGCAGGACGCCTTGATCGGCGTCCTCTGGGCGGTCGGCGTGGCGATCGGCGTCGTCTTCCTCGCCAAGACCCCGGGCTACGCCCCCAACCTGATGACCTACCTCTTCGGCAACATCCTGATGGTGACGCGCCGCGACCTCTGGATGACCCTGGCGCTCTCGGCCGTCGTCCTCCTCGTGCTGGGCCTCTTCTTCAAGGACTTCGTCGCCGTCGCGTTCGACGAGACCTTCGCCGCCGTGCAGGGCGTGCCGGTGCGGCCGCTCACGACCCTCCTCCTCATGCTCGTCGCGCTCACCGTGGTGCTCCTCATCCAGGTCGTCGGCATCCTGCTGGTCATCGCGCTCCTCACCATCCCGCCTGTCATCGCCCTCCTGCTCTTCAAAGATCTGCGCTCCGTCCTCCTCGCTTCGACGTCGATCGGCGTCGCCATCACCCTCGCCGGCCTCGCGCTCTCCTACCTTTATGACGTACCTTCCGGCCCGGCGATCGTCCTCCTCGGCGCCATCCTTCTCGCAGCCGTCTATCCGATTCAGACCCTGCGGCGGCGGGCTGTACGGTAGCCCTCCGGCGCGCGCCCCCTGCCGCAGTCCTCATAGCGCGCGCCGGTGCCGGAGGGAGGGCGCACGCCGGAGGGCGGTGAGCGCGGTACGATCTCCGCATGCGCACTCCCCGCCGAAGGCGCAGCCGCCGCTCCCGTAGCGTTCTCTGGTTGCTGCTGGGGCTGTTGAGCGCCGGCCTCCTCGCGTTTCTGTACTTCCGTCGGCTGGACGAAGACGAGCAACCGGAGCGCGGCACCCGCCCCGAGCCGCCGATTCCGCCGCCGCCGCTCTCCGACCGCACCTACTGGGTCGCCGGCCCCGCCGGCAACCTTTATGTCCGCGACGCCCCCGAGCCGATCGGCGGCGCCGGGCTCCCGGTCCTCTTCGTCCACGGCCTCGCCTCGAACGGCGGCCACTGGTCGGCGCAGCTCGACCACCTGCGCCGCCACGGGCGGCGGGCGCTCGCCTTCGACCTGCGCGGCCACGGCGCCTCCGAGCCGGCCGACGGCGGCGACTACTCGATCGCGGCCCTCGCCGGCGACCTCGCCGCCGTCGCCGACCAGACGGGCCTCCGCCGCTTCGTCCTCGCCGCCCACAGCCTGGGGTCGCTCGCGGCGATCGACTACGCCGGCCGCCACCCCGACCGCGTCGCGGCCCTCCTGCTCGTCGACCCGAACGGCGACAGCACGCTGCTGCCCCCCGGCGCCATGGACGGCTTCCTGGCCTCGCTGCGCGCCGACCCGATCGGCGAGCTGACCTCGTACTACCGCCAGATCCTGATCAACGCCGAGCCCGCCGCCGCCCGCTGGGTCCTCGAGGACCTGCGCGACACCGCCCCCGAGGCGATCACGAGCGCCCTCGCGGCGACCCTCGGCTATTCACCCCTCCCGGCGCTCGACGCCTACCGCGGCCCCAAGCTGGCGGTCATCTCCGACATCAACGACCTCCCGATCAGCCTCCATAAGCTCCGCCCCGACCTCCCCACCCGCTGGATCGGCCACACCGGCCACTGGCTGATGATGGACAAGCCGCAGGAGTTCAACCAGGCGATGGACGAGTTCCTGGCGGCCGCGATGGGTGGTCCGTCGGCGCCCAGATAGAAACGCGAGCCGAAGAGGGTCGCGGGTCCCTCGCTAGAACCCGTGCCGTCGTAGGTATAGACGGTCCGCGGCATCTAGACGCCGAGCTTGGTCCTGAGGTGCTCCCGGGGCGAGCCGGTGACCCGCTCCCACTTCGTTTCGTCGTCGAGGTCGACTTCCTGGAGGCGAGCTACGGCGCGCTGCCAGGAGTCGCTGAGGCGGGCGTAGGCGTCCTCGTCGAGACTGGCGCGTTGATTGGAGCCCCACGTGCGTCCCAAGCTTCGTACGTGGCCAGCGTGATGGGTCGGCTGAGCACGTGACAGGCGACGACGTCGACCAGATACGGCAGCTTCACCGCCTGGGTCCTGGACAGCGGCCCCAGCCGCTCGCTCAACCTGACGAGCACGGCCTCCAGCTTCGGATCGAGACGGCTGCGCATGCTCTACGTACCACTGAGAGCGGTGGACCACTCCGCGAGGCCCTGCTCGGCCAGGGCGAGATCCTCGCTCGCACCACCCTTCGCGAGGCGATCGAGATCCCACCGGCTCGGGTCGGGCCGGCGGACCACGATCAGCTTGACCCGCTCTCCGGCCCGCAGCCCCAAGGGCTCAACCGGCCGGAGCAAGCCGTCTTCATAGCGGGCCTCGACGAAGCGCATGCGGCGACGCTAGCACGGGGATGGCCGGCGCCGGTGGGCCTCGGGAGGCTCCCGCAGGGCCTCGAGATGCGGTATCAGGCCCCCAGGATGTCGTATCAGCCGCCGAGGATGTATCCGAAAGCTCCGAGGATGTATCCGGAAGCTCCGAGGATACATCCGGAACGCCTGAGGATGTATCCGCGGCACCTTCCCCCTTCGAGCGCCTTACGAACTCAGATGCTATTCTTGCAGACGTAAGGAGCCCCGGAGATGCCCACGAGCACGCTCACGTCCAAGGGCCAAGTGACGATCCCAAGGAAGATCAGGGAGCGTCTCGGGCTCAGGGTCGGAGACCGCCTGGAGTTCCGTATCGACAAGCGCGGCAAGCTCCTCGTCGAGCCCGAACCTTCGAGCCGGCTAGGACGGGTACCGGGCCTCCTGAGCCACCTGGCCGGAGATCGCCCCGTGACGATCGAGGAGATGGACGAAGGAATCCGGGAACACGCCCGTCGCAAGTACGACAAGGCGGTCCGGCGGTGATCGCATTCGACACCAACGTCCTGGTCCGCCTCTTGGTGCGGGACGATCCCGAACAGTTCGCCGCCGCCACCGCTCTTCTCGAGGCGGCCGGGGAGAGCGGCGAGATCTGCTACCTGGCCGATGCCGTCCTGTGCGAGGTGGAGTGGGTTCTGACCAGCCGCTACAGCGCTCACCGCGCCGACGTGCTTGCGGCGCTCACCGAGATCGCTGCGGACGGACGTTACGCTTTCGACGCCGCCGATACCTTGGCCGAGGCTCTCCGCGCCTACGCGGAAGGCCGCGCGGATTTCTCGGACTACCTGATCGGCGCGATCCCGAGCCAAGGGCGCCCGCACCACCTACACCTTCGACGGCAAGCTGAAGAACCGGGAGGGGTTCACCTACCTCCGCTGATCCGCTGCCGAGGGGCGCCGCCCCACCCACCCACCCGCCCGCTGGATTCCCCCACACCGGCCACTGGCTGATGATGGACAAGCCGCAGGAGCTCAACCAGGTGATGGACGAGCTGCTCGCCGCGGTCGCCTGAGAGCGATGTGCGATCGCCGCCGCGGCGGCTGACCGTTCAGGACGCTTCGGGCTCGACGCGCCCCTACCGCCCCTTCGCCTGCACCGACTCGATGAAGGCCACGAGGTCGCTCACCCTCTGCCGCACCATCTCCTCCTGGTTCGTGTCCTTGGAGAGGTCCTGGAAGGTCAGGCCCCAGACCGGCATGTCGGCGGGGCCGTGGGCCGGCACCAGGTCGCGGCCGTCGATGCGAGCGTACGTCTCCTCGGCGGGAAACCATCTCCGGCGCTCGGAGATGTGTCTCCAGGGCTTGGAGATGTGTCTCCAGCGGCTGGAGATGTGTCTCCGGCGGCTGGAGATATATCTCCGGCACCTGGAGATATATCTCCGGAGCTTGGAGATGTGTCTCCGGCGGTTGGAGATGTGTCTCCAGCGCTTGGAGATAGATCCGGAAGCTCCGGAGACACATCTCCAACGGCTGGAGACCTATCCGGAACGCTCGCTCCCTGATCTCCAGCCGTTCCGACCACATCCGGCGCGACCGCGCCCCTCAGACCGCCCGGACGACCAGCGTCCCCGCCAGCACCTCCACCTCGCACGCCTGCCCGAGATCGAACCCCGCCTCCCGCAGCCACCACCCCGACAGCCGGAGGTCGGGAATCCTCGCCGTTCCCGACCACCGCCCGCACACCGTGAGCGACCGCCGCCCCGCCGCGCGCGCCTCCCGCGCCCGCGCCCTCTTCCGCGCCCGCCGCGCCGCCTGGTCGAGCGCGGCGGCGACGGCGGAGTCCCGGAGCTCCTGGATCTCGATGCGGAGGCCGGTGGCGCGCGCGTGCGCGTCGAGGATCTCCTGGAAGATCCGGTCGTCGTAGGTGAGAGCTGGTTCACAGGGGCCGGCGGCTGCCGGCGGTGGGGGGTTGGTAGACTGGCTCTTACGGCTGCGCATGGAGCTCATCCCTCCTGTGCGTGCGCCGGGAAGACCGGCAAGGTGCAGTGGGTGAAAGTCCCATACGGCGAAAGGGCTAGCGACCCACGCCGGCTCCGAGTCATGCGCCAGCGCTCCGCGAGGGGCGCGGTGAAGCGTTGACAGGAGGTGAACGAGGCGGGTATTGAGCCGCGAAAAGAGGAGACTTCCGGGCGCCCACGCCGTACACAGACGCGGGGGCAGCATCGGCCGCACCGTTAGCGCGAGGTACGGCTGGGCCTGGCGCGGTCCCTAGACCCCGATCGCGTTCACAAGCACGTTGCGCGGGAACCGGGAGATCCCGGAGGTTGGCCCTGGGAGATGGCCCAGGGTCCGCGCTGTGAATCCCAGAGGAGAACGACAGCGATGCACGACCCCGGGAAGTCGGACGGGCTCGTAGTACCGAGGAAGCTCCCGAACGCGGTCGTCCCGAGGACGGAGGCCGTGGAGGGGGTGGAGGGAAGGAGCCTGACCAAGGGGAATTCGCCACCGCGCCCCAGGGTCCGGACGCAGAGCCGGGTGGCCCTGTATGAGGCGGGACGGCGGATACGACAGGTAGCGGGTGAGAGGAAGCACGAGCGGTTCACCGCGCTCTGGCACCACGTCGGCGCCCCTGAGCGGCTGGAAGAGTGCTACTACGGGCTCAACCGGCAAGCCGCAGCAGGGATCGATCAGGTGACGTGGAGGCAGTACGGGTCGGGGCTGGAGGGGAACCTCCAAGACCTCAGCCAACGGCTGCGCCGCGGAGCGTACGAAGCCCCACCGGTTGAGAGGGCCTACATTCCCAAGGCCGACGGACGGCAACGACCCATCGGGAAGCCAACGGTGGAGGACAAGATTGTCCAACGGTCGTTCGTCGAGGTCGTGGGTGCGGTCTACGAGGCCGAGTTCAAAGGCTTCTCCTACGGATGCCGGCCACGGCGCGGCCCGCACAATGCGCTGGACGCGCTGTCGGTCGCGATCATCTGGAGGAAGGTGAACTGGGTGCTGGATGCAGACATCCGTGGGTTCTTCGACGCCATCGACCACGAGTGGCTGCTGAAGTTCCTCCAGCACCGGATCGGCGACAAGCGGGTGCTACGCCAGGTGCGGAAGTGGCTCAGGGCGGGGGTGATGGAGGAGGGCAAGTGGACCGTAGCGGAGGCAGGAACGCCCCAAGGAGGGAGCGTTTCCCCCTTGCTGGCGAACATCTACCTGCACTACGTGCTCGACTTGTGGGCCGATCGCTGGCGCCGGCGCTCCGCGCGTGGGGAAGTCATCATCGTGCGGTACCTGGACGACTTCGTAGTGGGGTTTCAGTACCGGCAGGACGCGGAGAGGTTCCTCGCCGAAGTCCGGCAGAGACTCACTGCGTTCAGCTTGGAGCTCCACCCCGAGAAGACGCGCCTGATCGAGTTTGGCCGCTTCGCGGCAGCCAACCGCCGCAAGCGGGGAGAGGGCAAGCCGGAGACCTTCAACTTCCTCGGCTTCACCCACATCTGCAGCACCACCCGAGAGGGCAAGTTCGTCGTCCTGCGCCAGACCATCCGGACACGGCGTGTGGCCAAGCTGAAGGAGATCCGAGTCGAACTCCAGCGGCGGCGCCACGACAACGTGCGCCAGACAGGTCCGTGGCTGGCATCCGTGCTCCGCGGCCACTACCAGTACTACGGTGTCCCGGGGAACTATCCAGCCCTGGCCGGTTTCCGATTCCAAGTTACCTGGCTCTGGCTCCGCTCGTTACGACGGAGGAGCCAGAAGGGTAAGTACACCTGGAAGAGGATGTACCGGATAGCGCGCACATGGCTCCCCATACCGCAGATCACTCAGCCCTACCCGCACCAGCGCCTGCGCGTCACCACCCGAGGTGGGAGCCCGGTGCGGTAACGCCGCACGCCGGGTTCTGTGCGGGGGGTGTGGGGAAACCCAGATTCTTACCGTGACTGTCGAGGGCGCGGCGGAGTTAGCCGCTCTGCCGCGCCCGCTTGATGGTCTCGGCCCGCGCCTCGGTGCTGCACGGTAGGCCGGCTTCACGCGTTCTGGATCGGTCCTTCTCCTCTCGTCTCTGCGCCCTACTTACGCCTCAACCCTATCGCGGCCGAGAGAGGGAAGCAAGCGGCCGTCGCGGGCTCCATCCAACCGGCGCCCAAGGCTTGGCGCCAACACACAAGATCCCGCCCGCCCGCGACGGCTCGGCCCACCGTGGCGCTGTCGGCCAAACGCTCGCCAGGCTAAGCCTTATCCGCCTACTGGCCGAGGCGCATAGTCACCTCGGGTAGTCGCGTCTGGTGGCGCCACTTCGTCGCTGGTATAATTCTAACCAACAGATTCCACTACACTACGCGCCAACAGAATGATGGCGACCGCAGAGGGGGAGCGATGCAGGCTGCGCTGATCGAGAGCATTGGGAAGCACCTTGATGCGCTCGAATCGCTGTTCAACGCCGTAATCGTCTTGGCAGTCATCGTTGCCTGGGCTGGCATCCGGCGCACGCCCGAGATAGAAGCCCTTGGAACCAAGGTCGAGCAGCGCTATGGGTTCTTCGCGATGGCGACGTTGTACCTGATCGCGAACATGACCGTGCTCATTCTCTTTCTGCGGCTCGGCGATCTTCTCGCCCTGCTCGACTCAACTCATGCCCCGGAAGGCATCTGGAAGCTCGCCACTCATTCGTGGGTTCTCAGTCCGTTCAGCTACTTTGGCAATTCAGGGCCGGCCAGGGTCTACTGCGCGGAGGGATACGGCCTTCTCATTGTCGTGTGGTGGCTCTGCAACGCCTCGCTGTCGACCCTGGTCCAGGACAAGCGGAGTAGGGTCGCCAAGTTGCTCCTTGGCTTATTCGTCGGGATCGGCCTGGGCTCGATGCTTGCCATCCAAAGGACTCAAGCAGCAGCCCTGGATACGCTATTCCGGTCCGATCGCGCACTGCATGCCGCCGTCACCGATGCGCTACCGGAACGAGCCGCCGGCACGTTCTTGGGCGTTCTCGTGGGTGCTGTGCTGTTCGTCGGGGTGAACGCACTGCAGGTTCGGTGGGTGAAGTGGGGCGCGTCATGATCGAGGACTTCTTGTATGGATAATGCCGACCTGTGGCTCAAGCTCTTTCAGGAGTACGCCGCTGAGGCCCGCCACCATGAGCAGCAACGGGCGACGGTGACCGGCTTCTTCTCCGCTCTTGCCGCAGGCGTGCTCACGTTGGTCGGGTTCGACAAGAGCCTCAGCCTTTCGGACCTTCCAGCGGCACTCTTCTTGATCGCCATCGGAGTCTTCGGCTGCATCTTCAGCGCCAAGCAATACGAGCGTTTCTACGTCTGCATGGAGCGGGCTCGTCAGTACCGTGGCGCGTTGGAGGAGGCAGTTCCGGGAAGTCGCGTTCTTGAGCTAAAGCGTACTGCCGACAAGCTGGCTGCCGAACGCTTTCCCCGTCTGCATCGTTGGAGGCTGGGCCTGTTCTGGGCGGCGCTTCATGTTCTTATCGCAACCTTTGGCGTTTTGCTGGCGGCCATGTCCGTCATTGGTATCGGTTGCCAGCCATGACGCCCAACAACTACATGCAGCGGGCGGCGCTGCGCACCGCCGCTGATGCTGAGCGTTATCCGGGGGCCGAAGGTAGTCGAGCGAGTAACGAAGCATGAGCGGCGATCTCACGACCTTCGGCGACACTGCCAAGGTGCTCGCCAAGAACCCTCTTGGCATCATCGCGCTCTTCATCGTTCTCGTATACGGATTCGCGGCACTCGTAACGGCCTTCTCCGCATCCCTATCTGGGTCGGAAAGGCTTCCGCTGATCTGGTTCCTGGTGCTCTTTCCGGTGCTGGTTCTCGCCGTGTTCTCTTGGCTGGTTAGTCGTCACGGTGGGAAGCTGTACGCTCCGTCGGATTATAGGGACGAAGAGAACTACGTCCGCATGCAGCTTCGGCAACTCGAGACGAGAGTTCAACGAGTCGACGTTGCTTCTCCACCGCTCACAGCCCAGCACGGGTTGCTAGGCTCCCTTCCGACGCCACATAGCGACGCGCGTCTCGCGATTGCCCAAGTGAGACTCGACGTGGAGAAGGAGCTCTTCCTGCTATGCAGGTTTACTCCTGAGTTGCCCGGCGACGTCACGGGTTGGCCCGTCGGTCGCTATCTTGACGAGTTAGAGAAAGCGGGCGTTATCGAACCGGGGCTGGCGACGAATCTGAGAGAGTTCATTACCATCGCTAACAGGATCGTGCATGATACGTCCTTCGTCGAAGAGGACGCTAGAAGCGCAGCAGCTGTTGGCACCTCATTGGTGGCCAATCTGCGCCACAGGCGCCTTGTCGCAACGCTCGTGCGAGACTTTGAGGGTCACCTTCTCTGGCACCTACACCGGCATGAGTCTAGTGCGGATGCAAAGTACTACTTCTGCTCGGCGGTAGCTGCGACGCTTCCCGAGTTCGAGTATGATTTCGAAGTATACCAAGACGCGGCAAAGGAACACCTGGAGAATGCCCGAAGGCACGGGAACCGTGGGGCGGAAGGTTTCTATGTGCTCTCGCTTGACGAATTCGTGCAGGTGCTCGAATTCCGCGAGCGCGAATTGCAACGCATCATCAAGATGTGGTCGAGCAGCGGGTGGAAGAACGATCATGCACCGGAGTGGCAATGGCCGGCCGAATGGGGCGATCTGGGGTGGAATGGCCCGATCCTTAGGGAACGGGCGCACCTCTGGGGCGCAGAGGAAGATCTGATGCGCACGAGGGCGGCGCTGGACTACTATCGGCCTCGACTGTTGGCTCAGCGCCGACATGGGCAATGAGAGGATGAAGCCATGCACCACGAGTTCACCGCGATCATCGAACGCGACGGCGAGTGGTTCATCGCGTATTCGCCCGAAGTTCCCGGAGCCAACGGGCAGGGTCGCTCCAAGCAGGAGGCGAAACAGAGCCTCGCGGAGGCGATCGCGTTGATCCTGAAGGATCGGCGGGCTGATGGACTTCGCGCGGTTCCGGCTGAGACCCAATGAAGATGAACCGCCTCATTCCGATGCTGCCGGTCAGTAGCATGCCGGCGAGCGTCGGTTTCTATGAGAAGCTGGGCTTCAGTGTCGAGAAGAGGAACGATGATTGGCGTTGGGCCATGTTCTCCTTTGGCGAATGTCGTCTGATGGTGGATGAGTCGATCAACGTTGATCCGGGCGTGCCCCGATCCTCTGTTCTCTATCTTTGCCCGGATGACATCTCTGAGTTTCACGAGCGAGTGCGGAGGAACGGTCTGGTCGTCCCGGACCTGGAGGTCACCTTCTACGGCATGACCGAGTTCCGAATCGATGACCCGGACGGGAATCGGTTGTGGATTGGGCAAGAGAGACGCCAATGACCCTCATAAGGGCGAGGCCCACAAGAGGAACATAACCCCGGGGCTGGAGACGGTCGCCGCCTGCGGCGGCGCCGCTCACCCGCCGCACGTTGTGCGGCGGGAGCTATCAGGAAGACGGATACCTACCGCGCATGAAGAAGCTACGGATCTATATGGACACCTCCGTGCTCGGTGGCTGCTTCGAGCCTGAGTTCGCCTTGTGGTCCAGTGGGTTGCTCGCCGATTTTCACGCAGGCATTTTCACTCCTGTCCTATCCACGTTGGTGGAAGCGGAGTGCGTCGCGCTCCGGCGCCTGTCAGGGCCCCTGTATCCCGAGTTGCTGTCGCTTGGCGGGGAGCCGCTCTCGGTGAGCGACGAGGCACTGGACCTACTGGCAGCCTACGAAGCCCACGGGGTGCTCGGCCCGAAGTTCCGATCTGATATGCTCCACATCGCGCTGGCTACGGTGGCCGACGTGGACATGCTGGTAAGTTCGAACTTCGGTGACCACATATGAAGCAGAAGCCAATCCGAGCCGTTGACATGGTTCGCGCCATCCGGGACGAAATCTACGAGCAGACGAGGGATCTCTCTCGCGAGGAATTGAAGGAGTTTTTCGCCCGAGAGGTTCATCGCGTATTCGCCCGAAGCTCCCGGAGCCAACGGGCAGGGTCGCTCCAAGCAGGAGGCGAAACAGAGCCTCGCGGAGGCGATCGCGTTGATCCTGGAGGATCGGCGTGCTGATGGACTTCGCGTGGTTCCGGCTGCGACGCAATGAAGATGAACCGCCTCATTCCGATGCTGCCGGTCAGCAGCATGCCGGCGAGCGTCGGTTTCTATGAGAAGCTGGGCTTCAGTGTCGAGAAGAGGAACGATGAGTGGCGTTGGGCGATGCTTGCCTTTGGCGAATGTCGTCTGATGGTGGACGAGTCGATCAACGTTCATCCGGGCATGCCCCGGTCCTCTGTTCTCTACCTTTACCCGGACGACATTTCTGAGTTTCATGAGCAGGTACGGAGGAACGGCCTGGTCGTCCCGGACCTGGAGCTCACCTTCTACGGCATGACCGAGTTCCGCATTGATGACCCGGACGGGAATCAGTTGTGGATTGGGCAAGAGAGACGCCAATGACGTTTCGAACCTCCCGTGACATTCCTGCGTCGCCGGACCAGGTATTTGCTGCGTTCAGCGACCCGCAACGGTTGGCTCGTTGGTGGGGCCCGGCTGGGTTCACCAATACGTTCGACGTCTGCGAGTTCGAGCCGGGTGGGCGGTGGTCGTTCGTGATGCACGGTCCCGATGGCCGGAACTATCCGAACGAGAGTGTCTTCGCAGAGGTCGAGCCGCCAGGGAAGGTTGTCGTGCAGCACGTGTCAAAGCCGAAGTATCACCTCACCGTCACTTTGGCTCCTTCGGCGGACGGAACCACGGTCTCGTGGGCTCAGACGTTCGAGAGCGCAAAAGCTGCAAGCCGCCTCGAACACATCGTCGCCCCCGCCAATGAGCAGAACCTCGATCGTCTGTCGGCCGAGGTCTTGCGGGCGAAGTTGGTTACCCCAGCGTAATCTCTCGCCGCCCCGGACGTAGCACAGGCAGGCCGCGACGCGGCATGAGACTCGTGTCTTCTGCGAGAGAGCCGACATGAAGAGATCCACGATCGCCGGCGGGGCGTTGGTCGCCGTGCTCGTCCTCCTCGTCCTCGCCGTCGCCGCCCGCCGCCGGGCCCGCGAGCGGGACGTCGACCCCGCTGCGGCGCCCTCGCCCGCGGTCACCCCCTCGCCCTCGCCCTCGGCGCCGGCGGCGGCGGAGGCCCACCCGGGCTTCCTCTACGGCCGCATCACCACCGACGCCGGCACCACCTACGAGGGGCGGCTGCGCTGGGGGGGCGACCAGGAGGCGTTCTGGGGCGACTACTTCAACGGCGAGAAGGACGAGAACCCCTGGGTTGCGCAGGTGCCGCCCGAGCGGCTGCCCAAGGAACGCCATTCGATCGGCATCTTCGGGGTCGAGATCGCCCACCGGGAGCGCCTGGTCGACCTCAGCCGGCTGTTCATGGCGCGCTTCGGCGACATCGCGCGTATCGAGGCGCGCGGCCGCGACGTGCGGGTGACCCTCAAGAGCGGGGCCGTGTCCGACCTCGACCGCTTCGAGGCCAGCGACTTCGACGACGGCGTGCGGGTGTGGGACGGCAGGCGGGGCGTCGTCGACCTCCACGGCGGGGTCGAGCTTGCGATCGCGGGCGACGTCGGCGCGGGTCGGCGGATCCGCACGATCGAGCTCCTTCCCACCGCCCGGCTGGGAGCCCGTCCCGCTAGTCGCGGGACGGACAGCGCTCCTAGCCATGATCGGAGCCCGGCGCGAAGGCTTTCGCGCCTAGGCGCCGCTCCCACCCGGCTGCACGGCACGGTGCGCACGCGGCAGGGCGACTTCACCGGCTTCGTCCAGTGGGACCGGGAGGAGTGCGTCGGCACCGACGAGCTCGACGGCCATACCGCCGACGGTGAGCTCGGCCTGCGGTTCGACACCATCCGCTCCATCGCGCGCCGCTCGCGCGACAGCTCCTTGGTGACGCTCCGCGACGGCCGCGAGGTCGTGCTCTCCGGCAGCCGCGAAGTCGGCCGCGACAACCGCGGGATCTACGTCGACGACCGGCGCTACGGCCGGGTGCTGGTCTCCTGGGACGCCTTCGAGCGCGTCGACTTCAGCCCCGGCGGCAGCGGCCCCGCCTACGGCGACTTCCCGCCGGGGCGCCCGCTCACGGGCAGCGTCACCACCCGCGCCGGCCGCCGCCTCGCCGGCCGGCTGGTCTACGACCTCGACGAGAGCGAGACCACCGAGACGCTCGACGCCCCATCCGGGGGCGTGGACTACACCATCCCCTTCGGCCTCGTCGCCTCGATCGTGCTCCCCGGCCGCGCAGAGCGCGGCGCCCGGCGCGCCAGGGTGACCCTCCAGAGCGGCGAGGAGCTGCGGCTCGAGCGCACCGGCGACCTCGGCGAGGGAAATGCCGGCATGCTGATCTTCGTCGACGGCCGTGAGCGCCCCGCGTACGTCCGCTGGACCGACGTCGGGCAGGTCGCCTTCGACCGTCCGCCGGCGATGTACCCGCCGCTCGGCGGGCGCTAGATCACGGGCGCTCGCGGGGTGCTAGCCTTCCTGGATGCGCGCCCGCGGCTTCTTTCTCTGCCTGGCCCTGGGCCTCGCCGGCTGGGTGCTGTTCCTCGGAGTGGCGATGGCGACGCGGCTGGACTCGGGGATCGACCGGTGGTTCGCGGAGCTCTACGGGCAGGGCCTGGCACCCTGATCCCACGCTAGCGCCGGCGGCGGACCGGCACTTGTAACAACCGTCGGCGGGCAACGTCTTAGGGGTGGAGACGAATGGAAGGAGGGGCCAAGCCCGTGATCCCTGCAGCCCAAACCGTTACCGAGCCGGCGATGCGGCGCCCGATGGAAGGGCCGCCGCCGCTCGAGACGCTGTTCCAGGCGCACCACGACGCGGTCTACCGCGCCGCCTATCGCATCACCGGCGACGCCGCCGACGCCGAGGACGTGCTGCAGACCGTCTTCGTCCGCATCCTGCGCCGCGAGGACGAGCTGGACCTCTCCGCGAGCGCGTCGAGCTACCTGCACCGCGCCGCCGTCAACGCCGCCCTCGACCTGTTGCGGGCGCGGCGGCGGTCACGCGCCGTCGCCCTCGCCGAGGTCGAGGGGGCGCTCGAGGAGCCCGCCCCCGGGCCCGAGCGGAGCCGCGGCAGCCGCGAGCTCGGCCGGCAGCTCCGCGCCGCCTTGACCCGCCTGCCGCCGAAGAGCGCCGAGATCTTCGCGCTCCGCTACTTCGAGGAGCACAGCAACCAGGAGATCGCCCGCATGCTGGGGGCTTCCCAGACGTCGATCGCCGTCATCCTGCACCGCGCGCGCCACCGCCTCCGCAAGGAGCTGGGGGCGCTTGAAGGAGGTCTGTCATGAGCCGCAAGCTGACCGGAGCCCGGCGCGAAGGCTTTCGCGCCTCGAAGCTCGACGATGCCACGCTGGACCAGGCGGTCGCCCAGGTCCGCGCCGAAGCGCCCGATCCCGCCGTGGCCGAGGCCGCCGCGGCCCGCGTCTGGCAGCGCCTGCTGGACGGCGCCGCCACGGCGGCGCCGGCAGCCGCAACCGCCGCCGCCGCGCCGCAGGCCAACGCCGCGGCCGCCGCCGCGTACGGCCCGTCCGAATCCATCCGCGGCTGCGGCGACTTCCGCGGCCTCATCCCGGCCTACGTCGCGGGCGAGCTGTCGCCGGCGCGCGCCCTGCTGCTCGAGGACCACACCCGCGAGTGCCTGGGCTGCCGCCGCGCCGTCAAGGAGGCCCGCGCCGGGCACACCGAAGCGGCTCCGGCCGCCGCGCGCGTCGCCCCACCCGCCGCGCGTCCGTTCACCTCCCGCTGGCGCTCGCCCCGCGGTCGTCTCACGATGGCGCTCGCCGCCACGCTGGCGCTCGCCGTCGGGCTCGGCATGTTCGCGCTCGTCGTCGAGCTCGCCACCGGCGGCGCCGACATGGCCAGCGTCGAGGCGGTCCAGGGCGACCTCTACCGCATCGACGGCGACAGCGTCGTGCCGGTCGCCGCCGGCGATCCGGTCGGCGAAGGCGACTCGATCCGCACCGCCAAGGGCTCGAGCGCCGTGCTGCGCATGGCCGACGGCTCGCGCATCGAGATGAACGAGCGCGCCGGCCTCGTGCTCGACGCCGGCTGGCGCGGCAACACCATCGAGCTCGGCCGCGGGCAGGTCATCGTCCAGGCCGCGAAGCAGCGCCCGCGGCACCTCTACGTCGCGACCGCCGACGCGCTGGTCTCGGTCACCGGCACCATCTTCTCCGTCAACCACGGCACCAAGGGGTCGCGCGTGTCGGTGATCGAGGGCGAGGTCCACGTCGCCCAGGCGCGGCACGAGAGCGTGCTCCACGCCGGCGACCAGGTGACCACCCACGAGAGCGTCGAGCGCGTGCCGGTGGCGCGCGAGATCGCCTGGAGCCGCGACCGCGCGCGCTACGCCGCCCTGCTCGAGGACCTCGGCACGCTCGGCCGCGCCATCGACGCGCGGCTCGGCTGGCCGGACCTGCGCACCTCGACCCGCCTCCTCGACCTGGCGCCGGCCGGCACCAGGATCTGGGTGGGGCTGCCGAACCTCGCCGCCAACTTGGGCGAGACCCAGCGCACGCTCGACGAGCAGTTGCAGCAGAACGAGCTCCTGCGCCAGTGGTGGTCGCAGACCATGGCGACGCCGGAGAGCGAGGAGCGCTTCCGCGAGCTGATCGGACGCGTCGAGAGCTTCGGCCGCCATCTCGGCGACGAGGTGGCGGTGGCGGTGACCGCCGCGGGGCCGGTGGGCCTCGCCGAGGTCACCAACCCGGCCGCGCTGCGCGGCGTCCTCGAGGACGAGGTGGCGCGCGTCGCCGCCCAGGGCGGGGAGGCGTCGCACCTCCGCATCGTCGACGACCCGGCCGCGGCGTCGGGCGAGGGGATCTTCCTCTGGATCGGCGAGGACCTCTTCGTCGCCACCTCCGAGCCCGCCCTCCTGGCCGAGGTGGCCGCGGCGTCCGGCTCCGGCAGCAGCGGCTTCGCGGCCAGCCCGTTCCACGGCCGCATCGCCGAGGCCTACGCCGACGGCGCCGGCTGGCTCTTCGCCGCCGACGCCAAGGCGCTGATCGCCGGCGAGCGCGCCCGGGACGGCGCCGCCGAAGGCGAGAACGAAGGGGAGCAGACCGCCGAAGCGCTCGGCATCCTCGACGTCGAGCACTTCGTCGTCGACCACCGCGAGACCGCCGAGGGCGGGCAGACGCTCGCCGCCCTCTCCTTCGACCAGGCGCGGCGCGGCGTCGCCTCCTGGCTCGCCTCGCCGGCGCCGATGGGGAGCCTCGACTTCATCTCGCCCGACGCCAACCTCGCCGCGGCGTTCGTGGTCAAGGACCCGACCTCGATGCTCGACGACCTGGTGGCCGCCGTGCCGGACATGGCCGAGACCCTGGGCAAGCTCCGCGCCGAGCACGGCCTCGACCTGCGCGAGGATCTGGCGGCGCCGCTCGGCGGCGAGATCGCCTTCGCCATCGACGGGCCGCTGCTGCCCAAGCCGTCGTGGAAGCTGATCGTCGAGGTCTACGATCCGGCGCGCCTGCAGGCGACGTTGAAGCGCCTGGCCTCCGAGATCGGCCGCGAGGGCGAGCCGGCGATGTCGCTCACCGAGGAGGTGGCCGGCGGCCGCACCTGGTACACGCTGCGCTGCTCCGGCACCGGCGAGGCCGCCGAGGTGCACTACGTCTACGCCGACGGCTACCTGGTGGCGGCCCCGAGCCGCGCCCTCCTCGAGCGGGCTCTCCAGCTCCGCGACGCGGGGGCGACGCTGGTCGCCAGCGCGACGTTCCGCGAGCTGCTGCCGGCCGACGGCCAGGTCAACTTCTCGGCCCTGGTGTTCCACAACCTGGGCGACGCGCTGGCGCCGGTCGCGAGCCAGCTCGAGCGGGCGGCGGGCGCGGCGGCGGCCGGCGCCTCCGGCGCGGCCGAGGGGCAGGCGCCACGGCAGGCAATGGCCGGGCGCTTCATCGGCCAGCTCCGGCCCACCCTGGCCTACGCCTACGGCGCCGAGGACCGCATCCTCTTCGCCAGCTCGAGCCGGCCCTCGCCGCTCGGCCTCAACCTGCGGGCCCTGGCGGGGTTCGGCGGGGTCTTCGGGATGGTGAACGGGAGGGCCGAGAGCGCCGCGGCCGAGGAGCGGGACGGCAGTGCGCGCTGAGGCGGCTGCCGCGATGACGCCGGATCAATCCACGCCCGCCGGGGTTTCCGCCCCGGCGGGCGATCCGGCCGTCCCGGTCCTCGAGCTCGACGGGCTCGAGGTCGACCTCGGCGGCCGGCCCGTCCTGCGCGGCCTGACCGGCTCGTTCTCCGGCCGCTGCATCGGCCTCCTGGGCCCGAACGGCGCCGGCAAGACGACGCTCCTCCACACCCTCCTCGGCTTCCACCCGCCGCGCGGCGGCACCGCCCGCGTCTTCGGCCGCGACATCCGGACGGAGGGGCGGGAGATCCGGCGCCTGATCGGCTATATGCCCGAGAACGACGCCTTCATCGCCGGCATGAGCGGCGTCCGCTTCGTGCGCCTCATGGCAGAGCTCTCGGGGCTGCCGCCGTCTCACGCCCTGGAGCGCGCGCACGAGGCCCTCTTCTACGTCGGTCTCGGCGAGGCGCGGTACCGCAAGACCGAGAGCTACTCGCAGGGGATGCGCCAGCTCGCGAAGCTCGCCCAGGCCCTGGTCCACGGCCCGCGCCTGCTGCTCCTCGACGAGCCGACCAACGCCCTCGACCCGCCGGCGCGCCAGCGCATGCTCCGCCTGGTGCGCGAGATCCGCGACGCCGGCCGCATCCAGATCGTCCTCTCCTCGCACCTGCTGCGCGACGTCGAGGAGTGCTGCGACGAGGTGCTGGTGCTCAAGGCCGGGACGGTCGCCGTCGCCTGCGACCTCGAGGCGGAGCGGCGCTCGAACCGCCGCTTTCTGGAGCTCGAGCTGCGCGGCGACGACGGCGCCTTCGCCGCCGCCGCCGAGGGCCTCGGCTGCGAGACCGCCGCCGCGACCGCCGGCGGCCGGCAGCGCCTGAAGCTGGTGCTGCCCGAGGGCATCGAGGTCGCCGACCTCTACCGCGAGGCGCACCGGCGCGGCGTGCAGATCCGCCACCTCGCGCACCGGCGCGACTCGCTCGAGGACATCTTCCTGAAGGCGATGGAGGGCTGAGGCATGGCGGTCTACGAGCGCACCTACCGCCCCTACCTCGGCCCCTCGACGCCGGAGCGGAGCCGCTTCCTCGTCCTGCCGCGCTACGCCTTCGCGGAGGTCTTCCGCTCGCGCCTGCTGGTGGCCTTCCTGGTCGTCTGCTTCCTGCCGACGCTCGTCGCCGCGACCCTGGTCTATCTGCGGCACAACGCGAGCGCGCTCGCCTTCATGGACCTCGACGCGGCGCAGATCCTGCCCATCGACGCGGTCTTCTTCCACACCCTGATGCGCCTCCAGGGGACGCTCGGGTTCCTGCTCACGATGTTCGTCGGGCCGGCGCTCGTCTCGCCCGACCTGCGCAACGGCGCCATGCCGCTCTACCTCTCGCGCCCCTTCACCCGGCGCGAGTACGTGCTCGGCAAGCTCTCGGTCCTGGTGATCCTGCTCTCGGGCATCACCTGGGTGCCGCTCCTGCTCCTCTTCAGCCTCCAGGTGGCGCTCGAGAAGGGCGCCTGGCTGGCGGCGAACGCGCGGATCGGCTGGGCGATCTTCGCCGGCTTCTCGACCTGGATCCTCGTCATGTCGCTCTTGGCGCTCGCCATCTCGGCCTGGGTCAAGTGGAAGCCGGTGGCGCGGATCACGCTGCTCGTCCTCTTCTTCGTCCTCGCCGGCTTCGGCACGGCGATCAACGAGTCGCTCGACACGCGGTGGGGGACGCTCTTCAACCTGGGCGAGCTGATCGACGTCGTCTGGTCGAGCCTCTTCGGCATCGTCGGACCGGGGCTGCCGGTGTGGGCGGCGTGGCTGGCGCTCGGGGCGGCGTGCGCGATCGCTCTCGGGCTCCTCGCCAAGCGCGTGCGGGCCTACGAGGTGGTACGTTGAGCGTCGCCGCCGTGACCACCAACCTTCCCGAGCGCGCCGAGCGCACCGCCGCGGCGGCCGTGCCCGCCGCCGCCGCCGACCGCCGTGTCGTCTTCGCGGACGTCTCGAAGTTCTACGGCGAGGTGCTGGGCGTCAACCGCGTCAACCTCTCGATCCCGCCCGGTATCACCAGCCTGGTGGGGCCGAACGGCTCGGGCAAGACGACGCTCATGAACCTGACCGCGGGCCTCCTGCGCCCGACGCGCGGCCGCGTCTCCGTCCTCGGCCTCTCACCCGACCGGCCGGAGGAGATGTTCCGCGCCATCGGCTACGCCACCCAGCACGACGCCTTCCCGCCCGGCCTGACCGGCTTCGAGCTCATCGAGTGCTACCTGCGCGTCCACGGCTGGGGGCGCGCCGACGCCGAGACGCTGGCCTGGGCGGCGCTCGAGCGGGTCGGCTTGACCGAGGCGGCGAAGCGGAAGGTGGCCGGCTACAGCAAAGGCATGCGGCAGCGGGTCAAGCTGGCGCAGGCGATGGCCCACCGGCCGTCGGTCCTCATCCTCGACGAGCCGCTCAACGGCCTCGACCCGATGGCGCGCGCCGAGATGACGGCGCTCTTCCGCGAGCTCGCCGCGGCCGGCCTGCACGTCATCGTCTCGACCCACATCCTGCACGAGGTCGACCGCATCTCCGACCAGGTGGTGCTCCTGAACGGCGGCTACGTCGTGGCGGAGGGGGAGATCGAGGGCGTGCGCGACGAGATGGAGGAGCACCCGGTGCAGGTCGCCGTGCGCTGCGACCGGCCGCAGCTCCTCGCCTCGCGCCTCTTCCTGGCCGACCACGTCGTCGAGGCGAAGCTCGAGGCCGGCGCCCTCTTCGTCCGCACCCGCGACGCCGACCGCTTCTACCTGCTGCTCAACCAGGTCGTGCTCGAGGAAGGGCTGCGCGTCGAGTCCGTGGCGCCGGCCGACACCGACGTGCTGGCGGTCTATCACTATCTGATCGGAGAAGGCGGAGGAGGCAAGGCGTGACCGAGAACGATCCCACCCGGCATCCGGAACGTAGCGCCCGGGCTACGTCCCGGGCGTTTTCGGAGTCCCGACCGGATGTCTTCACAGGCCGTGAGCACAGCGGTGACGCCATGACGATCGCCAGCCTCCCCACCCCGTCCTGGCCGCTCCGCCGCCGCCAGCTCCTGGCCGCCGTCCGCCTGGAGCTCAAGAAGGGCTTCCTCGGCCGCCGCTCCGTGCGCGTCCTGCTGCTGGCCGCGATGCCGGTGGCGCTCGTCACTCTGCGCCTCCTGTTCGACGCCCCCGACGACGCGGCGAACGTCGCCGAGGTGGCGTTCGACTTCGCCGGCATGTACCAGGGCTTCATCCTGCGCCTGGTGATCTTCTGGGGCTCGGTCCTCATCTTCGGCAGCCTGGTGCGCGGCGAGCTCCTCGACCGCAGCCTCCACTTCTACTTCCTCTCGCCGATCCGCCGCGAGCTCCTGGCCGGCGCCAAGTACCTGACCGGCCTGCTCGTTGCCCTGACGCTCTTCGGCCTCGCGACCGCCGCCACCTTCTTCCTCGCCTACGCGCGCTACGACGGCGGGGCCGTGTCGCGCTTCCTCTTCGAAGGCCCCGGCCTCGGTCACCTCGGCGCCTACCTCGGCACCACCGCCCTCGCCTGCCTGGGCTGGGGCGCCACCTTCCTCGCCCTCGGCTTCTTCGTCAAGAGCCCGGCGCTCCCCGCCGTCGCCGTCTTCGGCTGGGAGAACCTCCACTTCCTGCTCCCGCCGGCGCTCAAGAAGCTCACCTTCATCCACTACCTCCAGAGCCTCTGCCCGGTCCCCATCTCGAGCGGCCCCTTCGCCATCGTCGCCGACGCCCCGTCCCCCTGGGTCGCCATCCCCGGCCTCCTCGCCCTGACGGTGGTCATGCTCGCCCTCTCCGCCTGGAAGATCCGGCGGATGGAGATCCTCTACACCGAGGATTGAGGAGCCGGAAGTCCCATAAGCCCTATGGGCTTTCCATGAGGCTCCTGGAGTCTCCAGCTCCTCACTCCAGCCTCCATGAGCCTCCTGGAAACTCCAGGACCTTCCTGTGGCTCCCAGGACCTTCCTGGAAACTCCAGGACCTTTAGCTGGCTCCCAGGACCTTCAGGAAAACTCCAGGACCCTTAGCTGGCGTGCAGGAGGCTTAGGAAATCTCCAGGAGGCTTAGCGAGGACGCCGCGCTGCCTTGAACTCCGCGAAATCCTCGGCGCTCCAGGTGCCCGCGAAGCGCGCGAGGCCATTGCTGGGCCGGCCGGGGGATGGCGGCCGCAAGGATTGCTGCGCCGGTCTCGTGGAGCGGCGGATGCAAGCCTTGAGAACATCGAAGAGTTCAGCTTCCTGCTCGAGCCCTCAACGCTTGGCTCTTGCGCTGGCGCTTCGAGGCCGGCTCCTGGCCGACCGCGTCCAGAACGGCTTCGGGATGGCGGTTCACGACACGCAGAAGGACGCGCGCGCTGCCTTCGGGGTGGCGGCGTCCCTGCTCCCAATTGCGCAGGGTGCCGACACTGATCCCCATCAACGCAGCGAACTTGGCTTGACTGAGGCCGTAGCGCTCGCGGACTGCCTTCACGTCCGGCTCATCGACGCGGAACGCCCGGGCAGGCTTGCGCTCGCCCCGAAGAATCGCGCCGCCCTCGCGCACGCTCTCGAGAAGCTCTTCGAAGAGTTCCTTCTTCACGGGTACTCCGATTCGATGATGCGGCGCAAAGTATTCCGCTCTGCCGCGGTCAAGTCGTCGCGCTCGTTCTTGGTCTACAACAACAGCATCAGCAGAGTCAGAGAACGACGGTGCCAGAAGTAGATCACCCTCGCACCGCCGCGCTTGCCGCGTCCAGTGGCGGACCACCGGACCTCCTCAGACCGCCGGTCCCGGGGATTACGCTTCCTGCATCGGGTCGGCGAACCAGCTCTAGTTGCAGTGCTCGGTATTCATCGTCCGTCAACAGGCTGGTCACACGCGCCGTGAAGGCCCGTGTCTCGACGATGAGCACGCCTTGAGACTACGCCATTGACGCACGTAAGGCAAGCCGAACTTGGTACCGGCTTAAAGGGCTTCCTCGGCCGCCGCTCCGTGCGCGTCCTGCTGCTGGCCGCGATGCCGGTGGCGCTCGTCACCCTGCGCCTCCTCTTCGACAGGCCCGACGATGCGGCGAACGTCGCCGAGGTGGCGTTCGACTTCGCCGGCATGTACCAGGGCTTCCGCCATCGTCGCTGACGCCCCGTCCCCCTGGGTCGCCATCCCCGGCCTCCTCGCCCTGACGATCGTTATGCTCGCGCTGTCGGCGTGGAAGATCCGGCGGATGGAGATCCTGTACACCGAAGACTGAGCCGTCCCCCAGGACCCTCATGGAATCTCCAGAACCGTCGGGAGGCGGGCGGCTTCCTGATTCGTCCTCCCTCCCGGACATCCATTCACCGGCGCGGCGCCGGAGCGCCCGGCACGGTGACGAGCCTCCGAAAGCGGCTGCCGAGCGCGCCGCGTGGAACTTGAACGCCCAGAACGGTACTTGCGCGCCGAGATCGGAACTCGCGCGCCCGAAATGGAACTTGAGCGCCAAAAACGGAACTTGAGCGCCCGGAACGCTAGCGGAGCGCCCGGGAGATGAGGATCGCGGCCTGCGTCCAGTGGTAGTCGGTCTAGCCGGCCATCAGGCTCCCCCCAACAGCTCGCGCAGCCCGGAGATCAGCGCCTCATCCGGCTGCGCCAACTGGCCACGGGCCTGCATCGCCTCGGCGGTCGCGAGCGCCCGCTCCAGGTGCTCTCGGCCAGAGGGGCCGGCGCCGGCACCAGCTCTCATGAGCGAGATCACCAGATCCCTCCGGTAGTCCGCCCGCTCCGGCTCCGCCGCGGCCAGGCGCTCGGCGATCGCGAGATCCCTGTCGTTGTAGGCCTGGGCCTCCTCAGGCTGGCCCAGGCTGGCGAACACGTCGGCAAGCCTGGTGTAGGAGACCGACAGGTCGCGCTGGTAGTCGGCGCGGTCGGGCTCGGCCGCGGCGAGCTGCTCGGCAATCGCCACCAACTTGAGGTAGCTCTTCCGCGCCTCTTCAGAGCGCCCCGCGGACGTCTGCAGATCACCCAGGCGCTGGTACGACGCCATGAGGTCGTGCTGGTAGTCGGCGCGGTCGGGCTCGGCCGCGGCGAGCCGCTCGGCAATGGCGAGCGCGTTGAGGTAGGCCTGGCGCGCCTGCTCGCCCTGTCCCAAGGCGCGGTAGAGGTCCGCCACCTTGTTGTAGGAGACCGACAGGTCGCGCTGGTAGTCGGCGCGGTCGGGCTCGGCCGCGGCGAGCCGCTCTCGAATCGTGAGCAAGTTCAGGTAGGCCTCGCGTGCCTCTTGCCCCTTACCCAGAGTGCGGTAGGTATCGCCGAAGCGCTGGTAGAGGGCCGAGAGCACGTGCTGATGCTCGGCGCTGTCGGGCTCCAGTTGCGCGCGATGCTCGTAGACCTCCCGGAGCTCCTCGTACCGCGCCATGGCTCTGTCGGTAAGCCCCAGGGCCAGGTGCGCCTCCGCCTCCTCGTCTGCGACTGCGGCGAAGGCGGCATGCGTGCGCGGGAGAGTCTCGAGCACTTCCGACCCGAGCGCCGCGGTCATGACCGACTGGCGGAAGCGGCGCAGCGCTGCGAAGCACGCGAACGCGGCGGTGGCCGCGGCGTCGAAGTCCTGGCCGGCCAGGAAGTTCCTCACCGCCTCCCAGCCATCGTCGAGGTCGCGGGTCTCGTGCTCGACCCGCCACATGCGGTAGCGCCCCGCGCGCACATGCCGTGCGCGATGTACCCCCGGGTCCACGAGACGCCCCAGCCCTTCCGCCGTCCAGCGATGGACCCAGGCATCTCCGCCCGGGAAGCGATGAACGAGCGAGAGGTCCGCAAGGCGCGCGAGCGCGCCCTCGACGGCCGGCGGGTCGCCGCCGTCGCCGGCAAGCATGCGGGCGAGGCCGGCCGGCGAGACCGGCAGGTTCGAGGTGGCGGTCTGGAGGAGGACCTCGTCGATCCCCTCCCGGCGGGCGAGGTCGAGCAGCTCGTCGAGGAAGACGTCGCGCGCGCCGAGGAGGAGCGCCCTGGCGACGCCCGCTTCGAGGTCGGCGACGGTCGTGTCGTGAGCGAGGCCCTGCGCGGCAATGAGCCGCTGCAACTTCTCGGTCACGTGCGACAGGCGCCCCTGGCCGCCGCGCAGCAGCGCGTCCAAGAACTCCAGCATGCGCGGGTGGCCGCCGATCACCCGCAGCACACGGGCGAGCGCCGCCGGTTCCTCCTCGCGCAGCTTCGGGAGGCGGAGCAGGAGCTTTCTGCTCTCGGCGGAGCTGAGGGGGCCGATCGGGATATGGCGGAGGTACGCCTCGATCCCGGGGACCGGATAACGGCTGGTGACGAGCAGGCGGCCGCGCCTGGCGGCTTTGGCGAGGTCGTCGAGGTAGACGGGAACGTCGGGGTCCAGGAACGCGCCGCCGCCGACCGCGAGGTTCTGCTCGAAGTCGTCGAGCACCAGGACGACCGGCTCCTCGGCCAGCGCCTTGGCGACGAGCTGGAGGCGGATGCTGTCGTCGAGGTTGCCTTGCGCCAGCATCGCCCCGAGCTGCCTCCCGGAGTGGCGCTCCGACGTCTGGAGGGCGACGCCGAGCGCCAGGGCGATGCGCCCGAGGTCGAAGCGGCCGGCGTGCGCGGGGACGAGGCGGCCGTCCTCGGCGAGGCGCTGCATGGCGCGGCCGGCGACGGCGCTCTTGCCGACGCCGCCGATGCCGGTGAGCACCACGCCGACGAACTGCCGCCCCTCGTCGCGCAGCGTGCGCAAGGTTTCGCGCAGCTCCTTGCGGCGGCCGATCAGGTCGTCGATGCGGAGTTGCGGCACCGGGCCGGGTGTCTCGTAGACCGGCCGGACGCGGAGCGCCTTCTTGTCCAGTCCGAAGTCGGCGAGCGGGCGTTCCTCGCCGGCCAGGTAGAGGCTCGCCGTGGCGTACTCGGGCTGTACCTCGGCAAGCGGGGGCTCCGGCCGCTGAAGCGCTGCGAGGCGCTCCTTCTCGAGCTCTTTGCGGGCAGCGGCCAGCGCCCGGCTCGCGAGCGGCGGCTCGTGCTGCGCGAGGTGCTCGTAGAAGGCACGGGCGAGACGGGTGGCGTAGGCGTCGCTCACCGAGGTCTGCATGGCGAGGACGCCGGCGACCCCGGTGCGCAGCAGCGCCTCGCCGAGGCTGGCGGTCTGGCCCTCCTGGACGCCGCCGTGACAGGCGTTCACCAGGACCAGCGGCAGCGGCCGGCCGGTGCCGCGGAGCGGCGTCAGCAGCTCCTTCGCCGTGGCGTTCACCGCGCGCCCCTCCTCGTCCTCCAGCTCGAGCGCCCCCGGCGAGCCGTGGCAGGAGAGGTGGAGGACGTGGTAGGCGTCGGCCGCCAGCGCGTCGCCGATCACCTCGGGGTGGCCGACTTCCAGGATGCGCACCTCGACGTTCTCGTGCCGCTGCGCAGGCTCGACTGCGTCGAGGATGCTCTGCAGCTCCCGCTCCTGGTCGAGGACGACCGAGGCGGTCTGGCCCTCGTCGGGCGCGCCCACGGCGACCAGGATCTTGAGCGGGCCGGCGAGGAGGGGCTGGCCGTCGCCCGCCGCGAGGCCCGCGGGGCGGCGGTAGACGACGACCGGCGGCTGGGTCGCGAGCAGGCGGTCGTCGGGCAGGCGCAGCGCCTCGAAGGGTAGCCCGAGGAGCATGGGGTCGCCGGCCTCGAAGCAGACCTCGACCAGCGTTCCCAGCGGGCATCCGTCCACGAGGTTCGCGAGCGCCTCGCCGGCGCCGCCGGGGAGACAGAGCGCGCGCAGCTCGCGGCCGAGCGCGGCGAGGTTCTGGTCGAGCGCGGCGCGCGCGGCCTCGGCGGGGCTCCGGCGCAGACCGGCGCGTGGGCCGCGGAGGAACTCGGCCTGCGCCGCGACGAGCGCCGGCGGCAGGCCCGCAAACGACGCGCCGCCGTGCTCTTGAGAGCCGATCCGCACCGACGTGCGCACGCCGCCCTCGCCCTCGCGCTCCAGTGCGATCAGTACCCGTTCCACCCGCCCCACTTCGGCTGGCCGCGCCGGCGGCGGCCCGGCCGAGCGGCTGAGCAGGCCGCCGGCGATCGCCTCGACGTCCTCGATCCCCCGCCGCGCCAGCGGCCGGAGGAGCGGCGGCACCCAGGGGTCCTCGCCGGCGACCACCGGGATCAGGACCTTGCTCTCTTCGATCCGCGCATAGATCAGGTAGCTGACCTCGGCCTCCACCCAGCGGCTCTCCCGCGAGTGCCGCGAGAAGACGATGATGCCGGCCTCCGCCGCGTCGAGGCCTTCGTTGATGCGGGCCACGATGTCGTCACCCGGCCCGATCTCCCACTTGTCGAGCCACGGCTCGATCCCGTGTTCGCGCAGCGCCAGCGCGAGGCGCTCGACCGCCGGCTTGTCCTTCGAGGAGTGGCTGATGAAGACGCGCATGTCGCGGCCAGGTCACTACGCGCACGGCGAGCGAGAGGTCCGAGGCGGCTGAACGCCCTCAGGGCTCTTCCAGAGCGCCAGGGCCTCGGCCGCTTTGCCTTGGGTACGCGGTAGTCAAGAGAATACCGTATGCGATCTCTATGATCTCTCCTGACGCCGGACCCGCTGTTCCGTGGGAGATGTTACGGCCACTAGGGTTTTGCAAGCGGGAGAGGCGCTTCCACATGGGAGAGGGGGACGTAGCCGGGAGCACGTGTGAGATCGTTTCCCTTCTGATGACCGCCGATCCGCACGCCGGCCGGCCGGTCCTCCATGCCGGCCGCCCCCTCGACTCCGCCCGCGCCGCGATGATCCTGGTGCACGGGCGCGGCGCCGGCGCCGCGGACATCCTCGGCCTTGGGCGCGAGCTCCACCACCCCGACCTCGCCTACCTCGCGCCGGAAGCGGCCGGGCACACCTGGTATCCGGCCTCGTTCCTCGCCCCGCTCGAAGAGAACGAGCCTTGGCTCTCCTCGGCGCTCGCCTTCCTGGAGCGCGTCCTCGCGAGCGTCGAAACCGCAGGCATCCCCCGCTCGCTCACGATCCTCACCGGCTTCTCGCAGGGCGCCTGCCTCGCCACGGAGCTCGCCGTCCGCCACCCCGCCCGCTACGGCGCCCTCATCGCCTTCACCGGCGGCCTGATCGGCCCGCCGGGCCATCGCCGCGACGACGCCGGCGACCTCGCCGGCACGCCGGTCTTCTTAGGCGCCGGCGACCCCGATCCGCACGTCCCCTGGCAGCGTGTCGAGGAGACCGCCGCCGTCCTCTCGCGCCTCGGCGCCAAGGTGCGTCTCCGGCGCTACCCGGGGCTGCCGCACACGATCAGCCGGGAGGAGATCGAGGAGGCGCGAGAGCTGGTTTCGTCGGCGGTCGTGGGCGGCGCCGCCGAGGCGTGAGGCGCGGCGCGCCGGTGTCTCACCCGCGGGGGGCGGCGGCCTGCGGGTCGAGGAGCAACGCCTTCAGCGCGTCGATCTCCAGCGGCTTCCTGAAGTGGTGGTCGAAACCGGCGTCGCAGGCTTGGCGCCGGTCCTCCTCCTGGCCATAACCGGTCAGCGCGACCAGCAGCATGCTCTCGTCGGGATGTTCCGCGCGCAGCCGCCTCGCGACCTCGAACCCGTCCATGCGCGGCAGCCCGATGTCCAGCAACACCACCTCGGGCCGGAAGATGCCCGCCACGTCGAGCGCCGCCGGTCCGTCGTACGCGGTCCGCACGTCGTGGCCGCCGAGGCGCAGCAGCAGCGCGAGGCTGTCGGCGGCGTCGGCGTTGTCGTCCACGACGAGGATGCGGCGCGGCGGCGCGGGCGCGGCCGATTCCTCTGCGGGGGCCGGCCGGGCGCTCGCCGGCGCAGCGTCGCGCGCGGCGGGCAGACAAAAGACGAACTCGCTGCCCCGCTCGGGGCCGGCGCTGCAGGCCTCGACCCGTCCGCCGTGCATCTCCACCAGGCTGCGCACCAGCGCCAGGCCGATGCCGAGGCCTCCCTCGGCCCGGTCCGCGGACGGGTTCAACTGAACGAAAGGATCGAAGATGCGCGCCAGCATCGCGGCGTCGATCCCGATGCCGTTGTCCAGCACGCGGAAGAGGACCTCACCGGCCCGGTGCTCGACCGTCAGCTCGATGCGGCCGCCGTCCGGGGTGTATTTGGCGGCATTGTTCAACAGGTTGACCAGCACCTGCTCCAGCCGCAGCGGGTCGGCGGTGATCCACGGGGGCGTCGCCGGCAGCGTGACCGACAGCTCGTGCCGGCGGCGCGCCACGAGATCCCGGCTCATCTCGACGGCGCGCGCCACGACCGCGCCGACGTCGACCGGCTCGCGTCGCAGTTCGATCTTTCCCTGGGCGATGCGGGAGATGTCGAGCAGGTCGTCCACCAGGCGGGTCAGCCGCCGCACCTGACGCGCGATGACCTCTCGCGCCCACTGGAGGTCGGGTTGCGCGGGCCCGCGTTCCGCGAGGTACTGCGCGGCGGTGCGGATGGGAGCCAACGGGTTGCGCAGCTCGTGGGCCAGCATCGCCAGGAACTCGTCCTTGCGGCGGTCGGACTCCAGGAGGGCCTGCTCGCTGGCGCGCAAGGCCTCCTCGACCCGGTTGCGCTGCATCACGATGGCCGCCTGGTTGGCGCCCATCCCGAGAAGGAGGCGGTCGCGCTCGGTGGGGAAATCCGGCTGCGCCGAAGCGGCGACCAGAAAACCGGGGCCGGCGTACCCGAAGCGGACGGCCGCGCTCTGCAGCGGGCCGCTCCCTGACGGGTCTGGAACCGGGGGCGGTTGAGTCGAGCCGTCGGTATCGAGCCAGGAGCCCAGCGCGTTGCGGATCGCCTCGCGATCGCCCGCGGCATCCCGCCCCGGCTTGCTGCGGACGGCCTCGATCGCCTCGCCTTCGGGTCCGGCCCGCAGGTTGACGTAGACGAGCTCGAGCGGCAAGACGCTGAGCAGCACGTCGGCGAGGCTCTCGACGATCCCCTGCCGGCGGTAGCCGGTCCAGGCGGCAGGCAGCGTCGAGAGCGCTACCAGGTCGCGGTTCGTGCGGCGGAGCTCGGAGATCTCGTCGGCAGGGTTCTCGGTCACCTGCGCACCTTGCTGCATGGCGGCGACGTCAAGCGGGAGCCGGCCGCCGTGCGCGCGCCCGCAGCTCACGCAGGAACTCGTCGGGCGGCACGAAGAACGGGTTCTCCTGCAGGATGCCGCCGATGATCACCATCGGGTGAGTCCGCATGATGTCCATGATGACGGTGGCGCCGAACCGGGCCAGATCGTACGTTCAGACGACGGCGTCGTCGTACTTGGGGAGCACGAAGTTCAGCCGCGTCTCGTACTCCACCACGTCCTCGACGCCCGGCCGGTCCTCGAGCGCCCACTCCATGTTGGCGACCAGGCGAGTGAGCGGGAACCCCCGGGCCTTGCCGCCGCTCAAGACCTCCTCGATCAAGGCGAGCATCCGGTTCTGGTCGAAGTGCCCGTCCTGCAGGTAGGCGTCCTCCCAGCGGCGGACCTCCAACTGGCCGCTCCGCTCGGCCGCGGCCACGTCGATGCCCAGCTCCTCGAGCCGCCGCAGGTGCGCCGCGCGGTACGCGGGATCGACGACGTGGAAGGCCCTGTCCCCGCGCGCGAAGCCCTCGCGGATGAACGGCAGCAGGACCTGGTACTCGTCCTCCTTGCTGTTGAAGAACGCGCAGACATGCCGGGAGCGGGCGAGCGGCGCCCCCGCCAGACGAACCTCTCCTGGTTGGCTCATGGTCTCCCTCCGCCCCCGATTGTAGTCCTTCCTGGAAAAGGCGGAGCTGGCCTACATCCGCCGGCTCTTGGCCGGAGGTCGAGCTGCCCAACCGGTTGGCTTCGACGGCGGGGCAAGTCGTTTCACCAGAGCTCGGGGAGCTCGAGCATCTGTCGGTCGAGCTCGCCGGGAAGCGTATGGTCGCGGGGTTCCGCACACCGGCAGGTGCGTGGTGCGTCCCGCGGCACTGCGGCGTAGCGGTAGAGATCACCGAGTGCCCGCCGGCCGTCCGCCCGGATCGCCCTGATCTGCTCGAGGACTGCTGCAAATCGCCTCAGGTCACGCCGCCGCAGCAGGTCGGCAAGTCTCAGCAACTCGGTGATTTCACTTTCCAGGCGAGCAAGGAGGCCGAGCCGGTCGGCGATCAGCTCTCGGCGGGCCCGGCGTCGCGCCACCTTGCGTGGGTCGTCGAGCTCGTAGGCTGCGTGGGTGTAGTCGGCGTCGCCGTCCCCTGCGACGGCCTGGAGACGATCAGCCGCGGCTGCGAAATGCTCGCCCCAGGCGTCTCGCGTGGGGTCGAGCAGGCGGGCCTCTCCCTGTCGCGTGGGTCTCGCCGACCGCGAGCGGTTGCAGAATCGGCAGGCGTAGAGGCAGTTGGCGTACTCGCCCTGCAGGGAGGCGTCATGGCTGCGCGCCACCCAGTGCTCCACGGTCGTGCCGCCCAGACCTTCGCCAGGGTGCCCGCCATAGAGGTCGGCTTCGTGGAGCAGACAGAGGGCACAGGTGAAGCCGAAGTCCCAACGCAAGCACGGCCGATAGCCCGTCCAGCCGTGACTGCCGCTAACGGGCTTTGGCTGATGTCGGCGGATCGTCGGCGTTCTGGGCGGCAGGGTCCGAGGAGGCAGGATCCTCAAGCTCTTCCCTCAGGGCACGGAGACGGTCCAGGAGCTTCTCCCCGGCATCGATCGGCATGGCAAGACTGTCCTCGAACCGCTCGCGGAAACGCTCGGCCTCGGCCCGCTGGAGCTCCAACAGCTTCGCATAGGAACGCTCGAGCGTCTCGTCCCGATGGACCTCGTTCCCGGCCGGCTGCTCGCGGGCCAGCGCGATGATCTCGTCGTAGAGTTGCTCGATCTGCTCTTCCACGTCCGGCTGCTCCATCTGCTGACGGCCCGGCCCTCCGACGCGGCCGACGATCGCTTCCAGCTCGCGGGCCACTACGGCGGCGCTCGGCGGCCGATCCTCGGGCTCCTTGGCCAGCAGGCGGTCGATCAACCTGGAAAGCACTGGCTCGATGGCCGGGTTGAGCTCGCTGACTGGGGGAGGCTCGAGACTCAAGATCCGGCTGATGGTGCCGAGGGGGGTCGAGTCGCGAAAGGGCGACGCTCCAGTCAGCAGCTCATACAGCAACACCCCCAACGAGAAGAGGTTGGAGCGTTGGGTCAGCCCCTCGCCTGCCACCTGCTCCGGCGACAGGGAGCGGTAGAGGTCGATCACCGCGTCATCCGCCGGCCTTCCATAGCCGACCTCGAGGCTCTCGGGGGTAAGGGCGATGCCGAGATCGAGAATCTGAACCTGGCCGGAAGGCGTGATCATGACGTCCTCGGCTCGCATGCTGTGGAGGGTGCGGCCCGCGCAGTGCAGAGCCTTCAGAGCTCGGCTGATCTCGAGCGAGAGCGCCAGAGCCTCTTCAAGAGGGATGCGTTCCTGTGCCAGCCGGCGTCCCTTCCGCGAGATGTCCTTGAGGTTGGGCCGAAGCCGCTCCCATGCCGCCGTGACTTCGCGTTCAAGCACCTCGTCGAGGTGCTCGCTCTCCGCGGGAGCGATGACTCCGTATAGCAGCAGGATGCAGCAGTTCTGACACGAGGCTAAATGCTCGGCAAGCGCCTCCCGGCGCTCAGGCGGCAGAGTGCCTCGATGGTAGGCTTCAAGGTCGTCGAGCTTCGGGTGCTCGCGCACGAGCTGCCGATGCCCCGCGATAAGAACCTCGACTGCTCTTCCGAAGCCGTTCTTTGCCATGCTGCGGTTGGTCGCCGGTCCCCATAGCCCGCGGACACCCCTATGTCTTCATAGACCCGGAAAGCTCCGGATTGTTGAGCAGGACCAAGGGACGACCCCTTCACTCGAGCTCGAGGTCGGCGACCTGATCGCCCAGCCTCTTGCGCAATTTCACTCGCGTCTGATGGATCTGTGAACTAACCGTCTCGATGGAGATGTCGAGGATCTGTGCGATCTCGCGATACTTCAGGCCCTGAAGGCGCAGCATCGTACATTGCCGCATCCGCGCCGGCAGCTCCTGAAGCCCCTCACGGAGCATCCTCGCTCGCTCTTGCGCCAGCACTTCCTCTAATGGCTCTGGGTGCTCGGAACGAAGAGTCGGCCACGGGTCGTGCCCTGCCGCCTCTCGTTGCGCCGATCCACCCTCCGGTGCCGTCTCTCCAGGCCAAATGAGCTCATCGAGAGCTACCGAGGTGCCCCGGCGTTTGGCCGCTGAGCGGCTGCGAAGCTCATTGAGCAGGACGTGCTTGGCGATCATCAACAGCCACGTCTCAAGCGAGGCCTCACCGCGGAAATGAGCCAGCCCCCGCGCCGCGCGGAGGAACGTTTCCTGAATCAGATCGTCGGCTTGGTCCGCTGAGACGCCGCTACGCCGAAAGAAAAGCACGAGCGGGTGATAGTTGCGCCTGAAGAGGCGCCAGAAGAATTCGTCGTCGCCGAGACTCTCGCGTGTTCCGGCGGGATCGCCGGTCGAGTCCGTCATCACGCACCGTCAAGTCGATCGAACAGCAGCGTTGCGGCTCGTCCCGTGGACATGGCCGAGGATGAGCCTTCTCCCAGCCTACATCCGCTCCGGCACCGGGATCGCCATGAGCCCGGTCAGGGTCTCGAGCCCGCGGCGGAAGACCTGCACCGCGGCGAGGCGGGTAGCGCGCAGGACCGCGTCGCTCTCCTGGAGGATCGGGTGCCGGTGGTAGGCGGCGTTGAACGCCTGCGCGAGGTCGAGGGCGTGGCGGGCGAGAAGCGAGAGCTCGAGCGACTCGGCTCCCTTCTCGACGATCTCGCCGGTCTGCGCCACCGCCAGCACCAGGCCCCAGAGGTCGTCGCTCCACGGCTCCTCGGGGAGCGCCGCCACCTCGGCCGGTGACACCGCGTCGGCGAGCCCCTCCTCGCGCAGCCGGCGGCGGATGTTGCCGGCCCGCACCAGCGAGTACTGGAGGTAGGGCCCGGACTCGCCTTCGAACGACAGGGCCTCGTCGAAGTCGAAGGCGATCACCCGGTTGGTGGTCGCCTTGACCATGAAGAAGCGCAGCGCGGCGGTCGCGATCTGGCGCGCCAGCGGGTCGAGCAGCGCCGCCGGCAGCTCGCGGTTCCGCACCGCGATCTCCTCGCGGCTCTTGGCCTCGAGCTGGTTCATCAGGTCGTCGGCCTTGACGCCGATGCCCTTGCGCCCCGACATCTCGAGCGTCCGGGCCTCGCCGCCCTCCTCCTCGCCGGCGAAACCGAGGAGGCGCGCGGTGGCCGGCGAGAGCGCCACCATCTCGTAGGCGAAGTGGACGGAGCGCTGCGCCTCGGCGGCGTGTCCCAGCGCCGCGAGCCCGGCGCGCACGATCTTCTGCAGATAGCTCTGGCGGGCGTCGATGACGTTGATCACCCGCGCGGCGCCGCCGAAGGCGGGGTGCTCGGCCGTGCCGCCGTCGTGGGCCGTCTCCCAGACCTTCTCCTCCTCCCAGAACCGGTACTCGAAGTCCTGTCCCAGGAGCCCGAACTTCCAGAGCTGGTAGGCGATGTCCTTGCCGACGTAGGTCACCGTGCCGTCGGAGCGGACGATCACCTTGTCCGGGTCCTCGAGGCCCGCGAACTCGGGCGTGTCGGCGAGCGGCATCACCCAGCAGCCGGCGTTCTTGCCCGCCTTCTCGAGGCGCACGGCGCCGCTCGCCTTGAGCTGCGCGAAGGCGGTCTCGAAGAAATGGAGGGCGAGGATGTCGCTCTCGTGCGTCAAGAGGTCGTAGCCGATGCCGAGCCGCCGCATGGTGGCGAGGTGGCGCGAGAGCACCCGCCGCGCCACCACCCGCCCGAGCTCCGCCCGCGCGCCGCGTCCGAGCTCGAGCGCGTGCAGCGTCTCCCGCCGCAGCCGCTGCCGCTCGGGGTCCTCCGCGTACCAGCGCCCGACCTGGCTGTAGAGGTCCCAGCAGAGGTAGTCGAAGGGCTCGGGCAGCGCCGCCACCTCCGCCGCGCCCTGGCCGCGCAGGTCGTGGAACCCCACCACGACGTCGGCGAGCTGCACGCCGGTGTCGTCGATGTAGTTCTGCACCTCGACCGGGTGGCCGAGACCGCGCAGCGCCCGCGCCAGGACGTCGCCCAGGACGGCGTTGCGCAGATGGCCGATGTGCGCCGCCTTGTTCGGGTTGATGTTGGTGTGCTCGACGATCACCTTGCCGGCGCGCGCCGCGGCGGGGAGGAGCGAGGCCTCGAGGAGCGCGGCGGCGAAGGCGCTGCGCCGCAGGCGGAGGTTCAAGTACCCCGCCCCCTCGACGCCGACCGCCGCCACCGCCGGCGGCGGCCGGAAGGCGCCGGCGAGCTCCTGGGCGATGGCGCGCGGCGGGCGCTTGAGCGCCCGCGCGAGCTGCAGCGCCGCCGGAAAGGCGAGGTCGCCCAGCTCGCGCCGCGGCGGCACCTCGAGCAGCGGCTCGTGGTCGACGCCGTAGAGCGTCTGGATCGCCCGCGCCATCTCCGCCGCCAACTCGGCCTTCAGCTCCCGCCACATGGACGCGAGAGTGTATCTCGCCCCTTGATATCATTGCGCCCGGAGACTGATTGGCGCCCGGCGCGAAAGCCTTCGCGCCTCCCGGGAGGGGACACGAGCGAGCGATGGCGGAACGGAGCGAGAGGACCGACAACCGGCTGGTCGTACCCTTGGAGGGCACGCAGCTCGAGCTCGTCGAGGGCGACATCACCGAGCTCGACGTGGAGGCGATCGTCAACGCCGCCAACGCCAAGCTCAAGCTCGGCACCGGGGTCGCGGGAGCCATCCGCCAGAAGGGCGGCCCCTCGATCCAGGAGGAGTGCAACCGCATCGGCGGCACGCCGGTGGGCACGGCGGTGATGACCGGCGCCGGCCATCTCAAGGCCAAGCAGGTCATCCACGCCGTCGGCCCGCAGATGGGCGAGGGAGACGAGGACCGCAAGCTGGCGGCCGCGGTCCGCTCGGCGCTGGCGCTCGCCGACCGCTACGGCCTGCGCTCGATCGCCCTGCCGGCGATCTCGACCGGCAACTTCGGCTTCCCGGTCGACCGCGCCGCGCGCATCATGCTCACCGAGGTCCACCGCTACCTGCAGGGCGGGACGAAGCTCGAGCGGGTGGTCCTCTGCCTGAAGGGCGAGGAGATCTTCCAGACCTTCAAGCGCGAGCTGCGCCGCGGGTTCCGCTAAAGGCGCGGCAGCCGCCGGCGCCGGGCTCCAGTCAAGACGCGAAAACGCCCGGCACGGGGGCCGGGCGCTACAGCGGCGGGTCGTGGATCCAGTAGAGCTTGCGCCCGCGGAGCCAGGGCTCGCGCCAGCCTCCGGCGTCCGGGTCCCAGCGCGTGCGCACGTGGCGCACGACGCCGTCCTCCTCGTAGGCGACGATGACCGACTCGCCGGGCAGCGGGCGGACGCCGCCGGCCACCCAATCGACCTCGAACGTGCTCCGGACGTAACGCTCGAGCGCCTCGCCCGGCGGCGCCGGCGCCTGGATCTCGCCGTGGTCGGGCGCGCCCTCGGCGATCGCCTCGGCAGTCTCCTGGTTGACGTTCTTGGTGCCCAACGACGCTCCAGCCCCCTCCGTCCGTATTCCCCCAGGGCCGGAAACCGACCCGCCGCCGCACGCCGCAAGTCACTCAATCGACAGTACGACCGCGGAATGCATAGATGGCAGTGCATAGCACGAGCCGTGCCAGGGGCCGGCGGGGCGTTCGCACGGCGCCCACCGCCCGTCGGCCCGCCCTCCCCGGCGGGTTGATCAGGTCATTCCTGCAAGGGTGTCTTCGAGACGCTGTACGGTTTGCCGCGCCGCGGCCGCGGCCCGCTTGGCGCGGTTGAGGTCGCCGCCCTGCGCGGCGCCCGCCGCCTCCCGGAGCTGGCGGCAGAGCGAGCCGATGGCCTGGCGCAGGGCCGCATCGGGAGCGTGGGCGAGGCGCCGCTCGGAGCGCTCGACCTCGGTCAGCAGGCTCTGGCTGGCCTTCGCCGACCCTTCCTCGACCTGGGGCAGACCGCCGAGCAGTCGCGGCCTGCACTCGCTCCAGGTCCGCTCCCAGAACCGAATGTGTGCATCTTCCACCGTCTCCACTCCCATCGCCGGCCGCGGCACGACGGCCGTGCGCGCCCGACCCGCGCGTCGCCCTGCTCGCCGAGCGGACCACCGCTCGCGCTGTTTGCCAAGCAAGTTCTGAGCGGATCGTAGCAGACTTGGAAAGCCGATGTTGCGCCGGCCTGGAGCGGGCGCTCTCAGCCCGGCAGCCGGCAAGTGCTGCCGCCCGCCGCCGGCAGATAGCACTGGCCGGCGTAGTCCTGCACCATGCGGTCGGCGTTGTAGCGCCAGGCGAGGGTGCGGATCGCCCGCTTGACGCGGGCGATCCAGCCGCGCGGGACGCCCTCGGCGTCGCGCGCGTAGTAGAGCGGCACCACCTCCCGCTCCAGCACCTCGAACAGGGCCTCGGCGTCGCGCCGGTCCATCACCTCCGGGTCGGCGTGCACCTCGCCGTCGCCGATCGCGAAGCCGTTGCCGCCCTCGTAGGCCTCGGCCCACCAGCCGTCGAGGATCGAGACGTTCAAGCCGCCGTTCAGGATCACCTTCTGGCCGCTCGTGCCGCACGCCTCCTGCGGCCGCCGCGGGGTGTTGAGCCAGGCGTCCACCCCCTGCACGAGCTGCCGCCCGACGTGCATCGTGTAGTTCTCGATGAAGGCGATGCGGCCGGCGAAGCGCGGGTCGCGCGCCAGGTTGGCGACGCGCTGCGCCAGCTCCTTGCCGCCGGTGTCGGCGGGGTGCGCCTTGCCCGAGAAGATGATCTGCACCGGCCGCGCGGCGTCGCCGGCCAGGCGCGCCAGCCGGTCGAGGTCGTGGAAGAAGATGTCGGCGCGCTTGTAGGTGGCGAAGCGGCGGGCGAAGCCGAGGGTCAGGGCGTCGGGGTCGAGCGGCGGCGGCGTGCCCGGCATCCCCAGGCGCTCGCGGCGCTCGGCCCGCCGGCGCTCGACGAAGGCGAAGAGGCGCGCCTTGAGCACCTGGTGCACCTCCCAGAGCTCGGCGTCGGGGACGCGATCGATCGCCGCCCAGAGCCCGGGGCGCGAGAGCGACTCGGGCCAGGCCGGGCTCAGGTAGCGCTCGAACAGCTCCTGCATGTCGGTGGCGAGCCAGGTCTTGACGTGGATGCCGTTGGTGATGTGGCCGATCGGCACCTCGTCCTCGGCGCGCGCCGGCCAGAGGTGCCGCCACATGCGGCGCGAGACCCGGCCGTGGAGGGCCGAGACGCCGTTGGCGCGCCGCGACAGGCGCAGCGCCAGGACCGTCGGGCAGAACGGCGCGCCCGGGTCCTCCGGCCGCTCGCGCCCGAGCGCCAGCACCTCGTCGAGCTCGATCCCCAGGCCGCGCGCCAGCGGCTCGAGGTGGCTCGCCGCGAGCTCGGCGGCGAAGCGGTCGTGGCCCGCCCCGACGGGAGTGTGGGTGGTGAACACCGTCCCCGCCGCCACCTCGCGCAGCGCGTCGTCGGCGGCGAGCTCCTGGCGCTCGACGATCTCGCGCGCCCGCTCGAGCAGAGCGAAGGCCGAGTGCCCCTCGTTGAGATGCAGCACCGCCGGCGAGATCCCGACCGCGCGCAGCGCGCGGTGGCCGCCGACGCCGAGCAGCAGCTCCTGCTGGATGCGCGTCTCGTCGCCGCCGCCGTAGAGGCGCGCCGTCAGCTCGCGGTCGGCCGGGGCGTTGGCCTCGTCGCGCGCGTCGACGAGGAGGAGCTGGCTCCGCCCCACCAGCACCCGCCAGACCCGCAGCGCCACCTCGCGCCCGGGGAGCTCCACGACGACCCGCAGCGGCTCGCCGGCGGCATCGGCGACCGGCGCGATCGCCATCTCGTGCGCCTCGATCGGCTCGTACGAGTCCTGCTGCCATCCGTGCTCGTCGAGGTGCTGATGGACGTACCCCTCGTGGTAGAGGATGCCGACCCCCACCACCCGCACCCCGAGGTCGCTCATGGCCTTGAGGTGGTCGCCGGCCAGCACCCCGAGCCCGCCCGAGTAGATCGGCAGCGACTGGTGGATGCCGAACTCGGCCGAGAAGTACGCCACCGGCTTGGCTGGCAGCGGCCCGGCGTGCGTCAGGCCCCAGCCGTCGGCCACCAGGTAGTCGCCGAGGCGGCGATGGGCCTGGTTGATGCGCGTCAGCAGCTCGAGCTCGTGCACCCGCCGCTCGACCGCCTCCGCGTCCATCCGCGCCAAGAGCGCCACGGGGTTGTGGTGGGTGGCGCGCCAGAGCCCGGGATCGAGCTCGCGGAAGAGGGCGCGGATGTCGGGCTGCCACGACCACCAGAGGTTCTGCGCCAGCTCGCGCAGCTTGCGCACCACGTCGTCGCGGAAGGGGATGGTCATGGGCGTCGGTTCGCCGGCGGGCAGCGGATGATAGCGCGGCCGGGCGGCGGACGCTGTAGACTGTCGCCGGCAGAGGACTCCGACGTTGGTGACCGCCCCCGAGCGCCAGCCGCCGCGCTCCGCAGCAGCTCCCGGGCGGCTCTGCGTCGTCGGCCTGGCGGCCTCGGCCGGAGGCATCGCCGCGCTCAGCGAGGTGCTGAGCGACCTGCCGTCGGACTTCGCCGCCGCCCTGCTCGTGGTCCAGCACATGGACCCTCACCACCGGAGCTGGATGCCGGAGATCCTGCGCCGTCGTATCGGGCTGCGGGTCAAGCAGGCCGAGGCGGGAGACCGGCTGGCCGCCGGCACCGTCTACGTCGCGCCCCCCGACCGCCACCTGTTGGTCGACGCCGGCGGCACCCTGAGCCTCGCCGACACCGAGCGGGTGCGCCACGTCCGCCCCTCGGCCGACCGCCTGTTCGCGGCGCTCGCCGAGAGCTTCGGGCCGCGCGCCATCGCCGTGGTGCTCTCCGGCAGCGGCCGCGACGGCGCCGACGGGGTCCGCGCCGTCAAGCAGGCCGGCGGCTGCGTCATCGCCCAGGACGCAGCCTCCTCGGAGTTCGAGGGCATGCCGGCTGCAGCCATCGCGACCGGCGCCGTCGACCGGGTGCTGCCGCTCGGGGCGATCGGTCCGGCGCTGATCGAGCTCATCCGCGGGCTTGGCGAGCCGTGAGCAGCGAGCGCAGCGCCGAGTTCGCGCGGCTGCTCGACTTCCTCAAAACGAGCCGCGGCTTCGACTTCACCGGCTACAAGATCTCGACCCTCATGCGCCGCACCCAGCGGCGGATGGCGGCGGTGGGGGCGGGGAGCTACTCCGAGTACACCGACTATCTGCAGGTCCATCCGGACGAGTTCGGCGCGTTCTTCAATACCGTCCTCATCAACGTCACCAGCTTCTTCCGTGACCCGGAGGCCTGGGAGTATCTCGCCGCGGAGATCGTGCCGCGCATCCTCGAGGAACGGGCGCCGGGCCGCCCGATCCGGGTCTGGAGCGCCGGCTGCGCCACCGGCGAGGAGGCCTACACGGTGGCGATGCTGCTCGCCTCGGCCCTCGGCGAGGACGCCTTCCGCGAGCGGGTCAAGATCTACGCCACCGACGCCGACGAGGAGGCGCTGGCGGTGGCGCGCGCCGGCGCCTACGCCGAGCGCGACCTGGAGGGCGTGTCCCCCGAGCTCGTCGAGCGCTTCTTCCAGCGCAGCGGCGGCCGCTACCAGTTCCGGGTCGATCTGCGGCGCTCGCTCATCTTCGGCCGCCACGACCTGGTGCAGGACGCCGCCATCTCGCGCGTCGACCTGCTGGTCTGCCGCAACACCCTGATGTATTTCAACAGCGAGACCCAGGCGCGGATCCTGGCGCGTTTCCACTTCGCCCTCAACCAGCACGGCTACCTCTTCCTCGGCCGCGCCGAGACCCTGCTCGCCCATACCAGCAGCTTCGAGCCGGTGGATCTGAAGCGCCGCGTCTTCCAGCGCGCTCCCAGCTCGAGCCTCCGCGACCGGCTCCTGGCGCTGGCCCAGCCGCCGGGCCACGACGACACCGGCAACGGCGGCCGCCAGCTCCGCCTGCGCGACGCGGCCTTCGAATACGGACCGGTGGCGCAGCTCGTCGTCGACCGCAACGGCTACCTGGCGCTCGCCAACGAGCGGGCGCGGCGCCTGCTCAAGCTGGCGCCGGCCGACGTCGGCCGGCCGCTGCAGGACCTCGAGGTCTCCTACCGCCCGGCGGACCTGCGCTCCGCCATCGACAAGGCGCAGGCCGAGCGCGTGGTGGTGCGTCTCGAGGCCGTGCAGGGGGTGAGCGCCGGCGCGGCGCCGGTGCTGCTCGAGGTGCAGGTGGCGCCGCTGGCGTCGGAGAGCGGCGCCGTTCTCGGCAGCGCCATCTCGTTTCTCGACCACACGCAGTCGAGCCATCTCCGGACCGAGCTCGAGAAGGCCAACCAGGAGCTCGAGACCGCCTACGAGGAGCTGCAGTCGGCCAACGAGGAGCTGGAGACCTCCAAGGAAGAGCTGCAATCGCTCAACGAAGAGGTCAACACCGTCAACAGCCAGTTGCAGGAAAAGGTCGAGGACCTGGAGAAGAACGCCAACGA
>JBIOUG010000149.1:0-47827 GCA_044866775.1 Thermoanaerobaculia bacterium
GTCGTGCGCGTGGGGCCGCCGTCCGGCGGCCCCACGCGCTGTCCCGAAGCCGAGCCCCGCGAGCGGGGAGAAGGCGGAATGGACCCTCTCGCCGTTCGCGTTCTCCTGACCAGGAGAGACGACCCGCGTGGTACACTCGAAGCCAGCTCGAATCGGTGCGCAGGCGGTCTGTGAACGTCGTGTTCCAAGGGGCTTCGTGCATCGAGGCGGCGACCGACACGGGGCTTAGGCATGTTCGAGAAGTACAACGAGAAGGCGCGTCGCGCCCTGTTCTTCGCCCGCTACGAGGCGAGCAAGCTGGGTAGCCGGGTCATCGAGTCCGAGCACATCCTGCTCGGCATCCTGCGCGAGGGCGAGGAGACGGTGACGGAGATCTTCCGCCGCCTCCAGGCCAAGCCCGAGGACGTCCGCCGCGAGATCGAGGGCGAGCGCATGTTCGTCGAGCGCATCTCCTCGACCGCCGAGCTGCCGCTCTCCGAAGAGTCGAAGAAGATCCTCGCCTACGCCTCGCACGAGGCCGACAGCATGCTGCACTCGACCGTCGGGTCGGAGCACCTGCTGATCGGCATCCTGCGCGTCGAGGGGTGTCTGGCGATGCGCATCCTCGCCCAGCACGGCTTCGACGTCTACACGGTGCGCGAGGAGGTGCTGGCGATCGCCAAGGAGCGCGAGGCGACGCAGCAGAAGAAGGAGCTGCCGTTCCTCTCCGAGTACGGGCGCGACCTGACCGCCCTCGCTTCGGAGGCCTCCTTCGACCCGCTCATCGGCCGCGACGAGGAGGTGGACCGGATCGTCCAGATCCTCTCCCGCCGCACCAAGAACAACCCCATCCTGCTCGGCGAGCCGGGGGTCGGCAAGACCGCCATCGTCGAGGGCCTCGCGCAGCGCATCGTCGAGGGACGGGTGCCGATCTTCCTCGCCCAGAAACGGATCGTCGCCTTGGACCTCTCGCTCATCGTCGCCGGCACCAAGTACCGCGGCCAGTTCGAGGAGCGGCTGAAGGGGATCCTGAAGGAGCTCAAGGAGAGCCGCGACCTGATCGTCTTCATCGACGAGATCCACTCGCTGATCGGCGCCGGCTCGGCCGAGGGGTCGCTCGACGCCGCCAACATCCTGAAGCCGGCCCTGTCGCGCGGCGAGATCTCCTGCATCGGCGCGACGACGCTCAAGGAGTACCGCAAGTACATCGAGAAGGACCGCTCGCTGCTGCGCCGCTTCCAGGCGATCCAGGTGCAGCCGCCGACGCCCGAGGAGACGCTGCACATCCTCGAGGGGATCAAGGACCGCTACGAGTCGTTCCACAAGGTCCGCTACCGTCCCGAGGCGCTGCGCACCTCGATCTACCAGTCGAGCCGCTACATCACCGACCGCCACCTGCCGGACAAGGCGATCGACGTCATCGACGAGGCCGGCGCCCGGGTCAAGCTCCGCCGGGTGCGCGACACCCAGAACCTGCGCCGCCTGGAGCAGGACATCCGCCAGGTGGTCAAGGAGATGAAGGCCGCCATCTCGGACAAGGACTTCGAGCGCGCCGTCTACCTGCGCGAGCGGGAGATCGAGCTGCGCGAGGACCTCGAGCGGATGAGCGTCGTCGCCGAGGAGAGCGGCGTCCTCGAGGTGACGCGGCACGACGTCGAGGAGGTCATCTCCTCCTGGACCGGCATCCCGGTCTCCTCGCTCCAGTCCGAGGAGGCCGAGCGGCTGATGAAGATGGAGGAGATCCTCCACTCCCGCGTCGTCGGGCAGGAGCGGGCGATCAGCGCTATCAGCCGCGCCATCCGCCGCTCGCGGCTCGGGGTCTCGAACCCGCAGCGGCCGGTCGGGTCGTTCATCTTCCTCGGCCCTTCGGGGGTGGGGAAGACCGAGGTCGCCCGCCAGCTCTCGGAGTTCCTCTTCGGCAGCCAGAAGGCCCTGGTGCGCTTCGACATGAGCGAGTACATGGAGAAGCACGCCGTCTCGAAGCTCATCGGCTCCCCCCCGGGCTACGTCGGCCACGAGGAGGGCGGGCAGCTTACCGAGCGGGTGCGGCGGCAGCCCTACTCGCTGATCCTCTTCGACGAGATCGAGAAGGCGCACCCGGACGTCGCCAACCTCTTGCTCCAGATCCTCGAGGACGGGACCCTGACCGACGCCTACGGCAACCACGTCGATTTCCGCAACACGCTGGTCCTCATGACCTCGAACATCGGCAGCAAGCTGGTGCTCCGCGGCGGCCGCATGGGCTTCGGCGAGTCGAGCCAGGAGGCCAGCTTCCAGCGCATCGAGGAGGAGATCCTGGGCGAGCTCAAGCGCAGCTTCAGCCCGGAGTTCATCAACCGCATCGACGAGGTCATCGTCTTCAACCCGCTGGGCGAGAACGAGCTCCGCTCGATCGTCGACATCCTGCTGACGGACGTCAACGCCACCCTGGGCGAGCGCGGCTTGAAGGTCGAGGTCTCACCCGAGGCCCGCGAGTGGTTGCTCGGTCAAGCCGGGATCGAGCCCACGACCGGCGCCCGGCCGCTCCGCCGCGCCATCCAGCGCCACATCCAGGACGCCGTCTCGGAGATCCTGATCCACCAGCAGGGGGGTCTGGCCGGCCCCGAGGGCGGCATCGAGCTGATCCAGGTCGACCTCGAGGAGGGCGCCCTGCGCTTCCACGCTCGCGACAAGGAGATGGTCGCCGGAACGGTCTGAAGGCTGGATCCGATGACCGCTGGTCCCTCGGTTTCGAAGAGCGGGGGATGGGGGCGGTTCCACCTTACGGCATTGATCCGATCTCCCTCACCCCTGGCCCCTCTCCCACATGGGAGAGGGGAACTCCTGCGGGGCGGGGACTAGCCCCAAGCCCCGATCTGAGGTTTACTGGTAGGTCCTATGGAGCCTCGTGGCATGACCTCAACACCCCTCGCCCGCCGCCTCCTCGTCTCCCTGCTGGCGGCGCTCCTCGTCCTGCCGGCGCCCGTCGTCGTCTACGCCCAGAGCCCGCTCGCCGGACGCCCGATCGAGGCGATCGAGTTCCAGGGGCTGCGCGCCCTCTCCGAGGAGACCGTCCTCTACTACCTGGGGCTCGAGCGCGGCCAGGCGCTCGATCAGGAGCGCCTGGACCGCAACATCAAGTCGCTCTGGGACCGCAACCTGGTCGACGACGTCCAGGTCGAGGCCCAGCCCACCGCGACGGGCGGCGTGCGCCTCGTCGTGCGCATCGTCGAGCGGCCGGTCATCCGCTCCGTCGACTACCAGGGCATGAAGCGCATCTCGCGCAACGACCTGCTCGACGACATCGCCAGCGAAGGCATCCGCCTGCGCGAGGGCGACCCGCTCTCGCTCGGCGAGCTCTACCGAGCCAAGGCGCTGATCGAGAAGATGTACGAGGAGAAGGGCTACCGCTTCGCCGAGGCCAAATACACGATCGAGGAGATCACCCCGAACGAGAAGCGGGTGATCTTCACCGTCGACGAGGGCGACCGGGTGCGCATCGCCGACATCGGTTTCGAGGGCAACTCGGTCTATCCCGACGTCCGCCTGCGCCTGCTGATGCGCAAGACGAAGGAGAGCGGCATCCTCTCGCGCATCACCAAGAAGGACATCTACAACCCCGCCACCTTCCAGGAGGACCTCGACAAGGTCCGCGACCTCTACCGCGGCGCCGGCTACAAAAACGTGGTCATCGGCGAGCCGCGGCTCGAGGTGCGGGCGACGAACCCGAACGCCCCGGAGGCGCACGGCGGCGGTAAGCCGCCTGCCAATCAAAAACGGCGGATGTTCGTCGTCGTGCCGATCGAGGAGGGGGAGCGCTGGCGCTTCGGCGAGGTGACGATCGACGGCAACGAGGTCTACAGCGACCAGGCCCTGCTCCGGGCCTTCGATCACCGGCCGGGGAGCTGGCTGCGCGCCAAGGTCATCGACGACGGCGTCAAGGCGGTGACCGAGAGCTACCACAACACCGGGTACGTGCTGGCGCGGGTCGACTACGAGCTGGTGGAGAAGCCGGGCAACGTCGCGGACCTGGTGGTGCGGGTCGCCGAAGGCGAGCAGTTCCGCGTCGGGCGGATCGAGTTCCAGGGCAACGACCGGACGATGGACAAGGTGCTGCGCCGCGAGCTCCGCCTGCAGGAGGGCGGGGTGATGAACATCGGCGCCGTGCGCAGCAGCATCTACAAGATCAACCAGCTCGGCTACTTCAAGCTCGACCAGGAGGAGCCGGTCGAGTTCGACCAGCTCTCCGAGGAGAAGAAAGTGAACCTCCTGTTCAAGGGCCAGGAGGCCGAGCGCACCGAGCTGCAGTTCGGCGGCGGCTGGAGCGAGCAGGACAACTTCTTCGCCCAGTTCGCCATCAACACCAAGAACTTCCTCGGGCGCGGCGAGCAAGTCGGGGCGTCGCTGCAGACCGGGAAGTTCCGCGACTTCTTCGACCTGTCGTATTACATCCCCTGGTTCCTCGACCGCCCGCAGTCGATCGGCCTGCGCGCCTTCGACCAGGACCTCAACTTCCGCGTCGCCTCCGACCAGCGCTTCGTGCGCAGCAGCCAGGGCGGTGTCCTGACCTACGGGCGGCAGCTCGGGCTCTTCCAGCAGGCCTCGGTCAGCTACAACCGTTCGTTCCTCGAGGACCAGACCGAGATCTTGGGCGACCCCACCACGACCGACCCCTCGAACCTGCGCATCCGCGAGATCGACAACTCCTCGCTGCGGCCGGCCTACAGCTACGACAGCCGCGACAACCCCTTCGAGCCGACCCGGGGCCGGCGGCTCACCATCGGCGTCGAGTACGCCGGCGGGTTCCTCGGCGGCGACAACTATTTCACCCGCCCGGAGATCGGCTTCAGCTTCTTCCAGCCGCTGACCCGCCAGCCGGCGCGCACCGTCCTCGCCTTCAACGTCGAGACCGGCATGGTCGAGCCCTTCGGCGGGCGCGAGCTGTCGACGCTCGAGCGCTTTTTCATGGGCGGCGACAACTCGATCCGCGGCCACCGCTTCCGCTCGATCTTCCTGCGCAACGACAAGGGCGAGCCGCTGTTCGACAAGGACGGCTTCGCTCTCGGCGGCGACAGCTTCCTCCAGGTCAATCTGGAGTATCATTTCCTGCTCGGCGGGCCGTTCCGCGTCATCCTCTTCGCCGACGGCGGCAACGTCTTCGGCGAGGGGCAGTCGCTCGACCTCGGCAACCTGCGCACCACGGCGGGCGCCGAGCTGCGGGTGCTGGTGCCGGTGTTCGGCGCACCGCTCCGATTCATCTACGCGACCAACCTCGACCCGCTGCCGGACGATCGCTTCGAGTCGTTCCAGTTCAGCGTCGGTACGAGCTTCTAGGAACCAAGGAGATAGACCTCGATGTCGGGCAAGACCACTCTCATCCGCGCCGCCGCGCCGCTGCTGGCGCTCGTCGTGTTCGCCGGCCCCGTTGCGGCGCAGGGGCTCAAGATCGCAGTGATCGACACCGAGCAGATCCTGCGCGAGTCCCAGGCCGGCAAGAAAGCGCTGGCCGACCTGAAGAAGCTGCAAGAGGCCAAGGAGAACGAGCTCAAGGCCCGGCAGCAGGAGATCAAGGAGCTGCAGACCAAGGCCGCGGACGGACGGCTCTCGCTCGCCGAGGACAAGCTGCGCGAGCTCGAGAAGCAGCTCGAGGACAAGGTCATCGCCGCCCGCCGGCTGCAGGACGACGCCACCCGCGAGCTCAACAAGCGCCGCGACGAGGTGCTCGCCCTGGTCGACGCCAAGGTGATGCCGATCATCAACCAGGTCGGCAAGGAAGGCGGCTACACGATGATCTTCCGCAAGTTCGAGAGCGGGCTGATCTTCGTCGACGAGGCCGTCGACATCACGCCGCAGGTCATCCAGCGGCTGGATTCCGCCGCGCCGGCCTCGGGCAAGTAAGCCGACGGTGCCCTACCGCCTGGCCGACCTCGCCGCGCTGGTGGGGGGGCGCGTCGAGGGGGACGGCGAGCGGCCGATCGACGCCGTCCGGACGCTCGAGGCCGCCGGCCCGCGCGACCTCTCTTTCTTGACCAACCCGCGGTACCGGGAGCGCGCCGCCGCCAGCGCCGCGGCGGCGCTCCTGGTCGGTCCCGGGGTCGCGGTGCCCGGCAAGGAGCTGCTGGTCGCCGCGGACCCCTACTTCGCGCTCTCCCGCCTGCTGGCGGCCCTCCACCCGGCGGCGGCTGTCGAGCCGGGGGTGCACCCGACGGCGGTGGTCGCGGTCGGGGCGGAGGTCGACGCGACGGCCCACCTCGGCCCCTACGTGGTCGTAGGGGAGGGGAGCCGGGTAGGGAAGGGCGCGGTGCTCCACGCGCACGTGGTCGTCGGCCGGGATTGCTCGATCGGCGAGCAGGTCGTCCTTCATCCTCACGCGGTCCTTTACGATCGGACGGAGGTGGGCGCCGGCAGCATCGTTCATGCGGGCGTCGTGCTGGGAAGCGACGGCTTCGGGTATGCCACGCACGGCGGCGTCCATCACAAGATCCCGCAGGTGGGGCGGGTGGTGGTCGAGGAAGAGGTCGAGATCGGCGCCAACTCGGCGGTCGATCGCGCGACGCTGGGCGAGACCCGCGTCGGGCGCGGCAGCAAGCTCGACAACCTAGTGCAGGTGGGGCACAACGTGCAGGTGGGCGAGGCGAGCATCCTCTGCGGCCAGGTCGGCATCGCGGGGAGCGCGCGGCTCGGGCGCGGCGTGGTGCTCGGCGGGCAGGCGGGCGTGGCGAACCACCTGACGGTGGGGGACGGCACCCAGGTGGCGGCCAAGTCGGCGGTGCTGGCCGACGCCGCGCCGGGGAGCCGGTTGGGCGGCATCCCGGCGATCGATCTCGGCGCTTGGCGCCGGCGGACGGTGCTGCTCGGGCGGCTCGAAGAGATGGCGCGGCGCCTGCGGGCGCTCGAGCGGCGGCTGGATGGCGCCGGCGGCGGCGCAGGCGAAGGAGGAGGGGAGCGATGAGCGAGGTCCGAGACGTCGAGTGGATCCAGTCGGTGCTGCCGCACCGCTACCCCTTCCTGCTCGTCGACCGGGTGCTCGAGATCGAGCCGGGCAAGCGGATCGTGGCGGTCAAGAACGTCACCGTCAACGAGCCGTTCTTCGCCGGCCACTTCCCGGGCCGACCGGTGATGCCCGGCGTGCTGCTGATCGAGGGCATGGCGCAGGCGGGCGGGCTCCTCCTCCTCCACGACCTGCCTGACCGCGAGAAGAAGCTCCTCTACTTCGCCGCGATCGAGAACGCCAAGTTCCGCCGCCCCGTGGTGCCCGGCGATCAGGTGCGCTACGAGATCGACGTGCTGCGCCTGCGCCCCACCTACTGCCGGCTGCAGGGGAAGGCGCTGGTCGACGGGCAGCTCGCGGCGGAGGCGATCTGCTCCTCGGCGATGGTCGACCGATGAGGGTTGATCTGATTCCCCCTCTCCTGGCCTCCCCCCCTGCGGGGGGGAGGAACGCTTGCAGGGCGCGGAGGGCTCCTTGATGGAGAAGCCGGCCGTCGCGGCGATCCACCCGACGGCACAGGTCGACCCGAGCGCGCGGCTCGCCGAGGGCGTCACCGTCGGCGCGCACGCGGTCGTCGGCGCCGGGGTCGAGCTCGGCGAAGGGACGGAGGTGGGCGCCGGCGCCCAGGTGCTCGGCCCGAGCCGCATCGGCCGCGGCAACCGGATCTTCCCCTACGCCTGCCTCGGCTTCGAGCCGCAAGACCTGAAGTACGGCGGCGAAGAGACCTGGCTCGAGGTCGGCGACCGCAACCAGTTCCGCGAGTTCTGCACCATGCACCGCGGGACGGCGAAAGGCGGCGGCGTCACCCGCATCGGCAGCGACAACCTCTTCATGGCCTACACCCACGTGGCGCACGACTGCCAGGTGGGGGACCGCACGATCTTCGCCAACAACGCCACGCTCGCCGGGCACGTCGAGGTGCACGACGACGCCAGCATCTCGGCCTTCACCTCGGTCCACCAGTTCTGCCGCGTCGGCCGCCACGCCTACGTCGGCGGCTACTCGGTGGTGGTGATGGACGCGCTGCCGTTCAGCAAGACGGTCGGCGGCAAGCCCGCCTTCTACGGCGCCAACTCGATCGGCATGAAGCGCAAGGGGTTCGACGCCGAGCGGCTGCGCCGGGTCGAGCGGGCGCTCGAGCTGCTGACGCGCTCGAAGCTCAACACCGCGCAGGCGCTGGCGGCGATCCGCGAGGAGCTGGGCGGCGATCCGGACGTGGACTATCTGGTGGAGTTCATCGAGACGGCGAAGCGCGGGGTGCACAAGGCGCTGCCGGGACGGAAGGGAGGGAGGGGTGGTGGTGGTGGGGAGGAGTAGTTACGTAGGCAGACTGGCGCGCGACCGCCGCCCTCCGGCGTGCGCTCCCCTGCGGACACGGCGGGCGCTTGGAAGACTGCCGGGGGTGGCGCCCGCCTCCGCTGCGCCCCGCGCCACTCGTTCGCGGCCTGCGGTGCTCCTGCCAGCGCGGGTCGCAGAGGTTGCGGAGCCCGGTGATGAGCTCCGCTTCCCGTAATGTCGCCTGCCGGAGCAGGCGATTGACTTCCGGGTCCCTCCGGGGAGCGCACGCCGGAGGGCTACCCTCATGCCCAGCTCGGGTCCACCATCCTCAGAGCCAGGTGAGCTTTTGGTCGTCATCCTGAGCGTAGCGAAGGATCTGGGTGGGGGGCGGCGGTGACTCCTCTCCGTGTGGGGGTGGTGGGGACGGGTGGGATGGGGCGGCATCACGTGCGCCTTTTGCGCTCATTGCCGGGAGCGGAGCTGGTGGGGATTTACGACCGGCGGCAGGAGGCGGCCGCGGCGGTGGCGGGCGAGCATGGGGCGCGGGTCTTTGACGACCTCGACGCGCTCGCCGGCGAGGTCGAGGCGGCGGTGGTGGCGGTGCCGACCGTCGAGCACGCCGCCGTCGGCTGCGAGCTGCTTGGCCGTGGCCTCCACGTCCTGGTCGAGAAGCCGATCGCCTCCTCCCTACCCGAAGCTTCTTCGCTGCTCACCGCCGCCGCGAACGCCAACCGCCTCCTCGCCGTCGGCCACGTCGAGTTCTACAACCCGGCGGTGCAGGCGCTGCTCGCGGTGCGCACGCCGCCGCGCTTCGTCGAGGTGCAGCGCCTTGCGGCCTTCACGCCGCGCAGCCTGGACGTCGACGTGGTGCTCGACCTGATGATCCACGACCTCCAGATCCTCCACGCCCTCGACCCGAGCCCGGTGGCGGAGGTGCGGGCGACGGGGATCGCCGTGCTCTCGCCGCGCATTGACATCTGCAACGCCCGGGTGGCGCTCGCCTCCGGCTGCGTCGCCAACCTGACCGCCTCGCGGGTCTCGGCCGAGCGGGTGCGCAAGCTCCGCGTCTTCCTGCCATCGCGTTACTACTCGCTCGACTACCAGGCGCAGGAGATCAAGGGCTTCCGCCTCGACGAGGACGGCGGGCGGCGGGCGATCGTGCCGGACGACCTGCCGGCCGAGCGCGCCGAGCCCCTGCGCCGCGAGCTCGAGGCCTTCGTGGCGGCCTGCCGCAACCCGGCTTCATCGCCGCTCGTCGACGGCGAGCAGGGCCGGCAGGCATTGGCGACGGCCCTCGCCGTCGTCGAGGCGATCGGGACGCCTACGTCCCCCTCTCCCATGTGGGAGAGGGGCCAGGGGTGAGGGAGATCGGATCAATGCAGTAAAGGTCGCTGCGGCATCACCCCCCGCGCCACGAAAGGGCTGCGGTACACTTCGCCGCCGCGCCCCCCAAATTAGGAGCCCAGATGACCAATTACAGAATCGGCGTGCTCGGCGGCAGCGGCCTCTACCAGATGGAGGGGCTCGTGGTGCACGAGGAGCGGCGCCTGGAGACCCCGTTCGGCGACCCGTCGGACGCCTACGTGCTGGGCGAGCTCGAAGGGACGCCGGTCGTCTTCCTGCCGCGGCACGGCCGCGGGCACCGGCTGCTGCCCTCCGAGCTCAACTACCGCGCCAACATCTACGGCTTCAAGCTGCTCGGCGTCGAGCAGCTCGTCTCGATCTCGGCCGTCGGCTCGATGAAGCTCGACTACCGCCCGACCGACATCGTCGTCCCCGACCAGTTCTTCGACCGCACCCGCCACCGCCCCGACACCTTCTTCGGCAACGGCCTGGTGGCGCACGTCTCGTTCGCCAAGCCGATCTGCCCGCGCCTGCTCGACGTCGCCGCCGAGGCGGCGCGCGCCGCCGGCGCCCGCGTCCACCGCGGCGGCACGTACATCTGCATGGAGGGGCCGCAGTTCTCGACCCGCGCCGAGTCGGAGGTCTACCGCTCGTGGGGCGCCGACGTCATCGGCATGACGAACCTCCAGGAGGCGAAGCTCGCACGCGAGGCCGAGATCTGCTATGTCACGCTGGCGATGGTGACCGACTACGACTGCTGGCACGAGACCGAGGAGGTGGTGACCGGCGAGGCGGTCATGGAGGTCATCCGCCAGAACGTCGCCATGGCCCAGGAGGTGGTGCGGCAGAGCGTGCGCCGGATGGGCGGCGGGCGCGGCTGCCCGTGCGAGACGGCGCTCGAGTACGCGCTGATCACGGAACGCGCGCTGATCCCGGAGGCAACGCGCAGGGCGCTGGCGCCGATCATCGGGAAATACATCAGTTGAAGCGCATCCTGATCACCAACGACGACGGCATCTTCTCCGAGGGGATCAAGCTCCTGGCGCGCACCCTCGGGGAGGTGGCCGAGGTGACCGTGGTCGCCCCCGACCGCGAGCAGAGCGCCAGCGGGCACGCGCTCACCCTGTCGCGGCCGCTGCGGATGCAGCAGACCGAGCCCAACTGGTACGCGGTCGACGGCACGCCGACCGACTGCGTCAACCTGGCGGTCCTCTGGCTGCTGAAGGAGAACCCGCCGGACCTCGTCTGCTCGGGGATCAACTTCGGCTCGAACCTGGGCGACGACGTGACCTACTCGGGGACCGTGTCGGCGACCTTCGAGGGCACCCTCCTCGGCATTCCGTCGGTGGCGTTCAGCCAGGAGGTCTCCGAGGGCTTCGCCTGGGATCCCGCGGTGCGCTTCGCGCGCGTCCTGGTCGAGACCCTGCTCTCCACCCCGGTGCCGAAGGACCTGCTGCTCAACGTCAACGTCCCGGCGGGGGAGATACAGGGCGTCTCCTTCACCAAGCTCGGCCGGCGGGTCTACAAGCAGTCGATCGTCGAGAAGCTCGACCCGCGCGGCCGCAAGTACTACTGGATCGCCGGCACGCCGCAATGGGAGCAGGCCGAGGGGACCGACTTCGAGGCCATCTCCCAGGCGCGGATCTCGGTGACGCCGCTCCACCTCGACCTGACCTACTATCCCGGCCTCGAAGCCTTCGCCGCGCTGCGCGAGACGCTCGAGGCGCGCGTGCCGCAGCCCGCGCCGCGATGAGCGGCGCGCGGCCGGCGCTCGACGTCTCGGTCCAACGCGAGCGGATGGTCGAGCTGCTCGCCTCGCGCGGCGTGCGCGACGAGCGGGTGCTGCAGGCGATGCGCAAGGTGCAGCGCCATCTCTTCGTCAAGGAGCACCTGCGCCCCCGCGCCTACGGCGACTACCCGCTGCCGATCGGCGGCGGGCAGACGATCTCGCAGCCCTACGTGGTGGCGCGGATGAGCGAGCTGCTGGAGGTCGCGCCGCAGCACTCGGTGCTCGAGATCGGCACCGGCTCGGGGTACCAGACCGCGGTGCTCGCCAACCTGGCGCGGCGGGTCTACAGCCTGGAGCGGGTGCCGGAGCTGGCCCATCAGGCGATCCAGCGGATGCGCGACCTGGGGATCGAGAACGTCAAGATCCAGGTCTTCGACGGCACGGTGGGGTGGAGCGAGGTGGCGCCCTTCGACCGCATCCTGGTGACCGCCGGGGCGCCGAAGGTCCCCGAGCCGCTGCTCGACCAGCTCGCACCGGGCGGCGTGCTGCTCGTCCCCGAGGGGTCGCTCGTGACGCAGCGGCTGGTCGTCTACCGCAAGTCGGCGCGCGGCGACGTGCGGCGCAAGGAAGGCGAGGAGGTGGCGTTCGTGCCGCTGCTCGGCAGGCATGGGTGGAAGGAGTGAGGGCGGCACGACGGTACCTGGTGTCGGGGTATGTGCAGGGCGTCGGCTTCCGTTGGTTCGTGCGCCGGGTGGCGGAGGAGCTCGGAGTGACCGGGTGGGTGCGCAACCTGCCTGACGGGCAAGTGGAGGCGGAGGCTGCGGGGACGCCCGAGGCGCTCGCTGCCTTCGAGGAGCGGCTGCGGCAGGGGCCGGCGGGGGCGCGCGTTGGCGCTGTGGAGGTGCAGGAAGCCGTGCCTTCCCCGGCGCGCGACCGCTTCGACATCGTGCGGTAGGGGTACCGCGTGTAGGGGCGGAGCTCTTCTTTTCTTTGCTCTGGAGGCGATCGATGAACGACCTGAAGCAATACATCCGCGAGGTGCCCGACTTTCCCAAGCCGGGCATCCTCTTCTACGACATCACCACCCTCCTCAAGGACCCGCGGGCGCTGCGCATGACCGTCGACCGCTTCGTCTGGCAGTTCGAGAAGCGGGTGGACAAGGTGGTGGGGATGGAGTCGCGCGGCTTCATGTTCGGCCCCATCGTCGCCTACAACCTGAACGCCGGCTTTGTCCCGGTGCGCAAGCCCGGGAAGCTCCCGGCCCCCGCCGTGCGCCAGAGCTACGACCTCGAGTACGGCTCCGACGCGCTCGAGATGCACCGCGACGCCATCGAGCCCGGCGAGCGCGTGCTGATCGTCGACGACCTGGTCGCCACCGGCGGCACCGCCCTCGCCGCCGCCCGCCTCGTCGAGCACCTCGGCGGCGAAGTCGTCGGCCTCGGCTTCGTCATCGAGCTGACCTTCCTCAACGGGCGCGAGAAGCTGGCCGGCTACGAGGTGGCGTCGCTCATCCAGTACTGAGGGCGCGGGGCCCGGCGCAGCAGGGGAAGGGCCGCCTGGGGGAGGGCTGTTATACTGTTTCGGGCGGCTGTAGCTCAGGTGGAAAGAGCAGAGGTTTCCTAAACCTTTGGTCGGGGGTTCGAGTCCTCCCAGCCGCACCAGGGCCTCCTCCGCCACCCCACGACGACCTCTCGGAGCATTTTCGGCATGAGTCATCTGACGCGCAAGGAGATGAAGAAGAACGAGCTCGCGACGGCGGTCAACCGTACCGTCGACTACGCCGAGCATCACACTCGCGGCCTGCTGGTGGGCCTCGGCGCGCTGGCGCTCGCGGCGCTCGCCGGGCTCGGGGTCTGGGCCTGGCTGCAGCAACGCGGCCGCGGGGCGAACGAGGCGCTGGCCGAGGCGATGGAGATCTACGAGGCGCCGATCGATCCGGTGGCGCCGAAGCCGAACGATCCGGCGGCGCCGAGCTTCGCCAGCGAGGCCGAGCGCCGGGCGCGCGCCAAGGGGCGGTTCGAGGAGGTGCGGGACGACCATCCGTGGAGCGACGCCGGCGACATCGCCGGGCTCTTCCTGGCCGACATCGCCGTCGCCGAGGGCAACGCGCGGCGGGCGCGCGAGCTGTGGCAGGACTTCCTCGACGAGCACGAGGGGCACGTGCTGGCCGGCGAGACGCGGCTCAACCTCTTCTCGCTCGACCGCAGCCAGGGGAAGGCGCAGGCGGTGGCCGCCCAACTCGAGCGGCTGCTCGAGGACGCCGAGCCGCCGCTGCCGCAGGACGTCCTGCTCTACGAGCTGGCGATCACCAAGGAGCAGCTCGGGCGCACCGACGAGGCGACCCAGGCCTACCAGCGGATCGTCGACGAGTACCCACGCTCGTCGTACCGCCAGCTCGCGCAGCAGAAGGTGACGGCCGCCTCGCCGGCCGCCGCCGGCGAGACGCTCAACCTCTTCCCGTCGGGCTCTTAGCCGGCGGCAGCTCGGCGTCCCGCCGCCGCCCGTGACGCCCCTGACCCCGTACCGCATCCTCGCCAAGAAGCGCGCGGGCTTGGCGCTCGACGCGGCGGAGCTGCGCGCCGTGGCGCAAGGCGCGGCCGGCGGCTCGTGGAGCGACGGCCAGCTCGGCGCCTTCCTGATGGCCGCGGCGATCCACGGCCTCGACGAGGCCGAGACGCGGGCGCTGACGATGGCGATGCTCGAGTCGGGCGAGCGCTGGCGACTGGCGGCGGCGGTGCCGGGCGTCGCCGACAAGCACTCGACCGGCGGCGTCGGCGACAAGGTCTCGCTGGTGCTGGCGCCTCTCCTCGCCGCCTGCGACGTGCCGGTGGCGATGCTGACCGGGCGCGGCCTCGGCCACACCGCCGGCACCGTCGACAAGCTCGAGAGCATCCCCGGCATCGACCTCGGGCTCGACCGCCGGCGGGTCCTCGCTCTGCTCGACCGCTGCGGCATGGCGGTGGGGATGGCGACGGCGGCGATCGCCCCTGCCGACCGCTGCCTCTACGCGCTGCGCGACACGACGGCGACCGTCGACTCGGTGCCGCTCATCGCCGCCAGCATCCTCTCGAAGAAGCTCGCCACCGGCGCCGCCGGCGTGGTGTTCGACGTCAAGATCGGCAGCGGCGCCTTCCTGCCCGAGCCGGACCGCGCGCGCGAGCTGGCGCGCCTGCTGGTCGAGACCTGCGAAGCGCTCGGCACCCGCGCCGCGGCGCTCCTCACCGACATGAGCCAGCCGCTCGGCCGCTGGTCCGGCCACGCGGCCGAGGTGGTGGAGAGCCTCGAATGTCTGGCCGGCGGCGGGCCCGAGGACCTGCGCGAGCTGACGCTCGCGCAGTGCGAGGAGGTCGCGCGCCTGGTCGGCGCGCCGCGCTCGCGGGCGGACTTCGAGTCGGCTCTCGCCTCCGGCGCCGCGCGCGAGCGCTTCGACCGCTGGGCGGAGCTGCAGGGGGCGCGCCCCGGATGGAAGGAGGCCGTGCGCACGGCGCTCGCTCCCGAGGTGGCGCCGCTCAGGGCTTCCCGTCGCGGCGTCCTCGCCGCGGTCGACGCGCGCCAGATCGGGCTCCTCCTCGTCGAGGCCGGCGGCGGCCGCATCGTCCCGAGCGACGCCATCGACCACGGCGTCGCGCTCGAGACCGTCCGGCGGCTCGGCGACCGCGTCGAGGCGGGCGAGGAGCTGGCGCGCGTCCACCTGCGCCGCCCCGACGCGGAGCTCGCCGGGCGGTTCACGGCCTGCTTCCGGATCGCGGACAGCGGCGAGGCGCCGCCGCTGATCGCCGGGCGGGTGGAGTAGCGCGCCGGGCGCTACGACGCGCTCTTGCCGAAGTTGGAGGCCAGGATGGCCAGGTCCATGCCGTCGACCTGGTCGTCCGCATTGAGGTCGGCGAAGGCCGCGAAGCGGCTGTCGCCGCGATGGGACCCGAAGCGCGGGGCGAGGGCGAGGAGGTCGGCGCCGTCGACCCGCCCGTCGCGGTCGAGATCCCCCTTGAGGAACACCGTGCCGGCGATCACGAACTGCGTCACCTCGCGGTCGAGGACGTTCGGCGGGGTGGCGCGGTCGCGTGCGCGCAGCGTCACCTGGACGACGCCGGAGAGCGGCTGCGGCGGGTCGTAGCGAATCTCGAGCTTGCGCTCGCTGCCGCTGATCGGGGTCTCGACCTCGGTGCCGTTGACGACGAGGCGCGTGGCCGCGAGGTCGATGCCGGTGCCGAGGTCGTAGACGTCGATGCGGATCGGGACGTCGGGGTCGACGTTCTGCGCGTCGTCGAACGGCGAGATGAACCCGGTCACGGGCGGCACCTCGTCGACATCGGTCAGGACGTCGGCGAAGACCTCGGCCAGGAGGTCGTAGCCGAGCGCGTTCGGGTGCACCTTGTCGTCGCCGCCGACGAAGAGCCGGGTGAAGTCGGGGGTCAGCCGGAAGAAGACCTCGAAGGGATCGGCCAGCTTGCGCTCCTGGACCCAGGCAAGGTCCCGTACCGCCGAGGCGAGCTGTCCCGTCAGGAGGTTGCGGCCGTCGTTGATGGCGCTCGGCAGGCGCGGCACGAGGGAGGCATGGACGGTGGTCACCCCTGCGTTGGCCGCCTTGCGGGCGATCTCCGCGAGGTTGAAGCGGATCGTCTCGGTCGAGACCTTGCCGACGTCGTTGGTCCCCTCCAGGAGGAGCAGGACGTCGTCGCCCGGGTCGAGCGCGGCGGTGATGCGACTCACGCCCTCGCCGGTCGTCTCGCCGGAGAGTCCCTCGTTGCGCACGTCGGCGTTGCGGCCGCGCGTCTGGAGCTTCGCCTCGAGCCGCGGCGGATAGCCCTTCTCGGCACGCGCCGGGTCGTCGCCGACGCCGAAGGTGATGCTGTCGCCGAAGGCCACGTAGGTGGTCTGGGCGGCGGCGGGGCGGGGGAGGGCGAGGAGGAGGAGGCAAAAGATCGAGTGGGGAAAGAGAAGCAAGGCGGCGGCGCCCTTGGTGAACCGCCGCGCGTCTTCGCCCGCCGACGTCAAGGACGCACGCCGGCTCACGGCAGCTTCGCCCACGGAACCGTTACCTGCTTTTTTCCCACTTGATCTTCTGTCTTTTCTCCCGACCCGAGCCAGCGGAAGGTCACCTCGTCGCCGCCGGCCTCCACCGCCGGCCGCTCCGTGCCGCTCGCGGCGACAGCCGCCGCGCGCCGCGGCCGGCCGGCGGCGTCGAGCTCGAGCAGCACCCAGCCGCGCGGCACGGCGGTGCGGGCTAGGACGGCCGGCGTCGCGCCCGCCGCCGCCTCCCAGGTCGGATAGAGCGAGCCGGCCGGTCCGGCGACCCGCGGCTCCGACCACGCGCGCCCGTCGAACGCGGCGGTCACCACGCGATAGTGCTCGCCGTCGTAGCGGCTCCAGGCGGCGAGAGCGCCGCCCGGGGTGGCAAGGAGCGCCGGCGTGATGTCGGGCACGGCGTTGTCGGAGGCGAGCCGCCGCGGCGGCGTCCACGCCTCCCCATCCGGCCCGCGCGAGCGGCTCCACACCACTTCGTCGTCGGTGCCGTCGTAGCGGCTCCAGGCGAGGAGCCACGAGCCGTCGGCCAGCGCTTCAGCGGCGAGGGCGATCTGCGTTCCCGGGCCCGGCGCCGCGACGGTGCGGGCCGGTCCCCAGCCATCTTCCTCCCAGCGCGCGAAGCGGACGGCGAGCGAGCGTTCCTCGGCTCCCTCGAGCCAGGCGAGGGCGGTGAGGGCGCCGCCGCTCACCAAGGGCACCGGATCGCTCCGCATGCGGCCCGCGCCGGCCGGCGCCGGCAGCGGCGTCGCGGCTGCCTGGTCGCCGCGCAGCAGGAAGAGCTCGCTGCGCCCGGCGACCGCGCGGGTACCCGCCGCGATCCAGCCGTCCTCGACGGCGGCCACGGCGGCGATCTCGGCGCCCTCCGGCAGCGCCAGCGCCATCTCCTCGCCCGCAGCGAGAAGAAACCGGCACGTCCCGCCACTCGCGACGATGCGGCCTGCCGGCCCCGCGCCGCCCGCGGCAACGCCCGCCCCGCCGGCGAATGCCGCGAGGAGCGCCACAGCGCGCAACAGCGCGCGGGGGGTGCGGCTGGCCTGACGCATGACGGGACATCCTACGGTGCGCCCGACGGGGCAGTCAAAGGCGGCGGGACGCGCCGCCGGCGCCTTCCGTGATATTTTCGCTTCAAAGCGACGAATCAGAGCGATGACCCGCGCCGGGGCGCCCGCGGTGGTCCACCTCCGGCGTGCGCCGCTCGTCGCGCACCGGACCGCCAAGGAGAGGACGATGCTCCACGGAACAAGGAGGATCTGGACAGGCGCCGCCGCCGGCGCCGGGCTGCTCGCCGCGGCGCTCGTGGGAAGCGGTTGCAGCAGTCGCAGCGGCACAGAGGCCGTGGTGGCCGTCGAGCCGGCGCGTGCGGGGACGTCGCCCGCGGCGGCGCCGGCCGCGGCGGGAGCGGACCTGCCCTGCGCGCCGGGCGCGACGTGCCTGGCGGTGGACGCGGACGGCAAGCCCAACCCGACCGGGACGAGCCTGGCGCAGTGTCAGGGGAGGTTCGCGGACTTCGTCGTCCCCGCGACGCTCGTTCCCGCGGACTATCCCGGCCCCTGGTTCAAGCTGTCGCAGGACTATCCCGCGAAGCCGCCACGCCGCGGCCGGCTGCCGTGGAAGCGCATCGACTTCCGTGCCAGCGCCGAGAAGGCCGACCGCTACCTCTATGCGCTGCGCGACTACGCGCTCGAAGGCATGGTCGCGGCCGACTTCGAGCCCTCGCGCAACACCGTGCGGCGCTGGTTCCACATCCCGATGATGAACTTCGGCCCCGGCCGGCGCGAGATCGCGCGCGGCGTGACCCGGGAGCGGCGGTTGGTCGGGCCGGAGCTCGGCCTCAAGCCCGGGGTGGGCGTCAACAACTACGCCATCGGTTTCTACAACGAGATCGGGGCGGCGACGATCGGCAAGGTCTGGCTCGCCTCCGCCGCGCCCGACATCACGCTGTCCCAGTTCCCCGAGGGCGCGATGGTGTTCAAGGTGCTGTTCAGCACCGCCCGCGCCGCGGACTTCCAGGACCCGCCGGGCGACATCCTGAGCGGCGCTCCGGAGTGGCAAATCGCCACCGGCGGCGGCGCCCTGACGACGATCCGGCTGCTGCAGATGGACGTCGCGGCGAAGGACGCGCGCGCCGGCACGACCGGCTGGGTCTACGGCACCTTCGCCTACGACCGCGACGCCGGCGACGCGGACCCGTGGCGGCGCCTGCGCCCGGTCGGTCTCTCGTGGGGGAACGATCCCGGCTACACGCCGGCGGATCAGGCGGCGGGGAAGCCCTTGCAGGAGGCCTACGTGAGCGCCGCCGTGCCGGCCTACGCCAAGGCCCACCTCGGCTGGGCGGGGCGCGTCAACGGTCCGGTGGACAACCCGATCTCCGCCTGCCAGAGCTGCCACACCACCGCGCAGTATCCGGTCGACGCCGACCTGGCACCCTTCAACCGCGCCTGCGACACCGACGCGAAGAAGCTGCGGTGGTTCCGCAACCTGGCGGGGAACGAGCCGTTCGGGAAGATCGACGCGGCCACCTGCGAGCCGGTCGCCGTGACGCCGCCGGGCACGGCGCTCGACTCGTCGCTGCAGATGCAGGTGGCGGCGCAGAGCGTGCTCCAGTTCCACGACGTCAATCCCTGTGCGCCCGCCGAGCCTGCCTCGGCGGCGCCGGGCGCGCCGGTGCAGCGCAAGGCGGCGGCCCTCACCCGCGCCTCGACGGCGCCGCGGGTGAGCCGCGACGGGTTCATCGAGGAGGACGAGGAGGAGCCGTAGCGGCGCCGGCGCCGAGCCGTGGCGGGCGCGGGGCAAGGGGACCGTGCGCTAACATCCGGCGCATGGCCCCCCTCCCGCGCGCGGCGGCGATCGTGGCGGTCGGCTCGGAGCTGCTCGGGACGGACCGGCTGGACACCAACTCCCTCCGGCTGACCGCCGCCCTCGAACGGCACGGCTTCGAATTGCTGCGCAAGGCCGTGGTCGGCGACTCCGAGGAGGAGATCGCCCGCGAAATGCGGGGGCTCCTCGGCCGGGTAGAGCTGGTGCTGGTCACCGGCGGCCTCGGGCCGACGGCCGACGACGTCACCCGCGAGGCCACGGCCGCAGCGCTCGGCCGCCGGCTCGTCTTCGATGAGGCCGTCCTGCGCCGAATCGAGACCCGCTTCTGCGACCACGGCCTGCGCATGCCGGCGGTCAACCGCCGCCAGGCGGAGGTCATCGAGGGCGCGGAGATCATCCCCAACGAGCGCGGCACCGCGCCCGGGATGCGCCTCGAAGCCGAGGGGACCACCATCTTCCTCGTCCCCGGCGTGCCGCTCGAGCTCGAGGGGATGCTCGACTCCCACCTCGTGCCCTGGCTCGCGGCGCGCTCCGGCGGCTGGGGCCGTGAGACGGCGGTGCTCAAGGTCGCCTGCCTGCCGGAGTCGGCGGTCGAGGAGCGGATCGCCCCCGCCTACGCCGAGTTCGGCCGCGAGGCGATCACCATCCTGGCCAGGCCGGGCGAGATCCGGCTCCACGCCACCGCCGCCGGCCCGCCCGCCGAGCGGCGGGCGCGGCTCGCCGCCATGCAGGCGCGGCTCGCCGAGCTGGCGGGCGACGCGGTCTTCGCCCGCCGCGAGGAGGAGACGCTCGAGAGCGTCACCGGCGACCTCCTGCGCCGGGCCGGGGCGACGCTCGCCGTCGCCGAGTCGTGCACCGGCGGCCTGGTGGCGGGGCGGGTGACGGCGGTGCCGGGGAGCAGCGATTATTTCGAGGGCGGCGTCGTCGCCTACACCGACCGCCTCAAGAGCGAGCTCGCCGGCGTGCGCGCGGAGCTGCTCGCTGCCCATGGCGCGGTCTCCGAGCCGGTCGCGATCGCGCTCGCCGAAGGGGCGCGGCGCCGCCTCGGCGGCGACTACGGCATCGGCGTCACCGGCATCGCCGGCCCGGGCGGCGGCAGCGAGGCCAAGCCCGTCGGCACCGTTCACCTGGCGGTCGCCGGCCCCGGCCGGCCGCCCGATCACCGCCGCGTCCGCTTCCCCGGCGACCGCGAGCGGGTGCGCTGGCAGGCGAGCCAGCTCGCCCTCGAGATGCTGCGCCGGCGGCTGCTGGCCGACCTCGCGGCGTCAGATGCGGTCTCTCAGCCGGAGGCCGCCAACGCGGCAGCTCCCGCGCGAGGAAGTTCTCGTGTGTCATCCCGAGCGTGAGCGAGGGACCTGGGGGAAGGGTGGCGCGCAGTCCGTGGACCGGCAATGCCCGGGGAGGGCCCGCGCGTGAGGCTGTTCGTCGCGTTCGACCTCGCGGAGGAGGCGCGGCGCGAGGCGCAGCGACGAGCCGACGCGATCCGCGGCGACCTGCCAACCGCCCGCTGGGTCAACCTCGCCGGCGCTCACCTGACCCTGGTGTTTCTCGGTGAGATCGACGAAGCGCTCTTGCCGGCGCTGCACGAGCGGCTCGCCGCCGCCTTCGCGCCGCACCCGCCGATCCCGATGCGCCTCGCCGGCGGCGGCACCTTTCCGCCGGGCAGGGCGGCGCGGGTGGCCTGGATCGGGGTCGAGGCGGAGCCGACGCTCGCCGCCGTTCAGCGTGACGCCGTCGCCGCGGCGGTTGCCGCGGTCGGCCACGAACCCGAGAAGCGCTCCTACCACCCTCACGTGACGCTCGCCCGCTGCCCGGCGCCCTGGCCGCGCCCGGCGGCCGAGCGCTTCGCCGCCGCCTTCGCCGGGCCGTTAGGAGAGCCCTGGATCGCCGCTCACGGCACGCTCTTCCAGAGCAAGCTGTCGCCGAAGGGAGCACGCTACAGCGCGGTGGCGGAGTTCCCGCTCGCCGGGTCGCCGACGTCACCTGCTGTTTCCCCCCACCCGGATTCTTCGCTGCACTCAGACCGGCGATGAGATCCCCCACGCTCCTCTCGGCAGCCCTCCTCCTCGGCGCTTACCTCCTGGGCTCGATCTCCTTCAGCTACCTCATCGTCCGCGCCCTCCAGGGGCTGGACGTGCGCACGGTCGGCAGCGGCAACGCCGGCGCCACCAACGTCATGCGCGCGGCCGGCAAGCTGCCGGGCATCGCGGCGCTCCTCCTCGACGCCGCCAAGGGGATCGCCGCCGTCGTTGCGGCGCGGGCGCTCGGCGCGCCGCCGGCGGCGGTCGGGGGCTGCGCCTTCGCGGTCGTCCTCGGCCACGTCTTCCCGGTGTTCCTCGGCTTCCGCGGCGGCAAGGGGGTGGCGACGGCGGCCGGCGCCATGGGCGCGCTGGCGCCGCTCGCCCTCGCGCCGGCGCTCCTGGTCTTCCTCGTCGTGGCGGGCGCCACCCGCTTCGTCTCGCTCGGCTCGATCGCCGCCGCGGTCGCGTTCCCGCTCTTCCTCGCCGTCGAGCGCGCCGCCGGCTGGGCGTCGGCCGACCGCTGGCTCCTCGCCGCCGGCACCGGTATCGCGGCGCTCATCGTCTGGAAGCACCGCTCGAACCTCGCGCGGCTGCGGCGGGGGACGGAGCGACGTCTCGGCGAGCGGCGGCCGGACGCGGCCGCGGCCGAGGCGCCGGCGGGCGGCGGAGACGGCCGTTGAAGGCGATCGGCGTCCTCGGCGCCGGCTCCTGGGGCACGGCCCTCGCCGTCCATGCGGCGGCGAAGGGCTACCCGGTGCGTCTCTGGGCCCGCCAGCCGGCGCTGGCGCGGCGCCTCGCCGCGGAGCGGGTGAACCGCGACTACCTGCCGGAGATCGAGCTGCCGGCCGGCCTGGTGCCCACCACCGAGCTGGCGGAGCTCGCGGACAGCGACCTGGTCCTCATGGTCGTCCCGTCGCACGGCTTCCGCGCCGTGTTGCGGCAGCTCCTGGCGCTCTGGCCGCGCGCCCGCCCCCTGGTGCTCGTCTCCGGCACCAAGGGAGTCGAGACCGAGACCCTGGCGCGGATGAGCCAGGTGGCGTTCGAGGAGGGGGTCGCCGCCGACCACGAGGTGCGCTTCGCCGTCCTCTCCGGCCCCACCTTCGCCGCCGAGCTGGCGCGCGGCGTCCCGACCGCCGCGGTCATCGCCGCCGAGGACGGCGAGCTGGCGCGCGCCATCCGCGACGCCCTGGCCTCGGCCACTCTGCGCCTCTACTCCTCGCCGGACGTCGTGGGGGTCGAGCTCGGCGCGGCGGCCAAGAACGTCATCGCCATCGCCGCGGGGGTCGTCTCCGGCCTCGGCCTCGGCCACAATACCCTCGCGGCGCTCATCACCCGCGGGCTGCACGAGATCACGCGCCTCGGCATCGCCTACGGCGGCCAGGCGCGCACCTTCGCCGGGCTGGCGGGGCTCGGGGACCTGGTTCTCACCTGCACCGGCGGCCTGTCGCGCAACCGGCGGACCGGGCTCGAGCTGGCGGCCGGCAGGACGCTGGCCGAGATCCGCGACGGCACGCCGATGGTGGCCGAAGGTATCCTCAACTCGGTGGCGGTCGCGCGCCTCGCGGCGCAGCGCGGCGTCGAGATGCCGATCACCCAGCAGATGGTGGCGGTGATGCACGAGGGCAAGGACCCGCGGCGGGCGGTCGAGGAGCTGATGACGCGGGAGCGGAAATCGGAGGCGGAGATATGACCACCACGTGGGCGCCCGTCGTCGTGCGTAGCGCCCGGGCTACGTCCCCGGGCGTTTTCGTGAGGCGACGATGACCGTAAGCGAAGCCGAGACCCTGACCCAGGCCGCTCCGGCGCGCAGCCCCGCCGCCGAGCACGAGACCGTGCTGGTGCTCGACTTCGGCAGCCAGTACACGCAGTTGATCGCGCGGCGGGTGCGCGAGAACCGCGTCTACGCCGAGGTCCACCCCTTCGACCTGCCGGTCGAGGAGATCCGCCGCCGGCGGCCGCTCGGCCTGATCCTCTCGGGCGGGCCGCAGAGCGTCTACGAGAGCGCGGCGCCGCACCCCGACCCCGAGCTGTTCCGGCTCGGCATCCCCACCCTCGGCATCTGCTACGGCATGCAGCTCATGGCCCACCACTTGGGCGGCGGCGTCGAGGGGTCGAGCCGCCGCGAGTACGGCCGCGCCGAGATCCGCGTCGAGGAGCCGGGATGCGTGCTCCAAGGGCTCGGCCGGCGCGAGACCGTCTGGATGAGCCACGGCGACCGCGTGCGCGAGCTGCCGCCCGGCTTCCGCGCCACGGCCTCGAGCGACAATGCGCCGATCGTCGCCTTCGAGGACGCGGCGCGCCGCGCCTACGGCATCCAGTTCCATCCCGAGGTCTCGCACACCGTCTCGGGCGGCGAGATGCTGCGCAACTTCCTCTACCGCGCCTGCGGCGCGCGCGGCGACTGGCGGATGGCCTCCTACCTCGACGAGGCGGTGGCGGCGGTGCGCGAGCGGGTGGGCGGCGGGCGGGTGCTCTGCGCCCTCTCGGGCGGCGTCGACTCCTCGGTCGTCGCGGCGCTCCTCCAGCGCGCGCTGGGCGAGCGCTCGATCGCCGTCTTCGTCGACAACGGCGTGCTGCGCAAGGGCGAGGCGGCGGAGGTCACGCGCAGCCTGCGCGACGGGCTCGGGATCGCCGTCCTCGCGGTCGACGCGCGCGAGCGGTTCCTGGGCGCCCTGGCCGGGATCGAGGAGCCGGAGCAGAAGCGGCGCACGATCGGCCGCGTCTTCATCGAGGTCTTCGAGGACGAGGCGCGCCGCCTGCCCCCCGACGTGCGCTACCTCGCCCAGGGGACGCTCTACCCGGACGTCATCGAGTCGGTGTCGGTCAAGGGCCCGTCGGCAGTCATCAAGACCCATCACAACGTCGGCGGCCTCCCCGAGCGCCTGGGCTTCGAGCTGGTCGAGCCACTCCGCTTCCTCTTCAAGGACGAGGTGCGCCAGCTCGGCCGCGAGCTGGGCCTCCCCGAGCAGTTCATCGGCCGCCACCCGTTCCCGGGACCGGGGCTCGCCGTGCGTATCCTCGGCGAGGTGACGCCCGAGCGGGTGGCGTTGCTGCAGGAGGCCGACGCCATCTATCTGGAGGAGCTGCGCGACACCGGCTGGTACGACAAGGTGAGCCAGGCCTTCGCCGTCCTGCTGCCGGTCAAGAGCGTCGGGGTCATGGGCGACTTCCGCACCTACGAGAGCGTCGTCGCCCTGCGCGCCGTCGAGACCCAGGACTTCATGACCGCCGACTGGAGCCCGCTGCCGTACGACCTGCTGGGAAGGGTGGCCAACCGGATCATCAACGAGGTCAAGGGGGTGAACCGGGTGGTCTACGACGTCACCAGCAAGCCGCCGGCGACGATCGAGTGGGAGTGAGGGCGGGCGGGGGAGGCTTCCTGGGCGGCGGGGGAGACCTCCCCCGTGGCGGGGGAGACCTCCCTCGGGGCGAGGGAGGGGAGACCTCCCTCGGGGCTGAGGAGATCTCCCCCGCGGCTGAGGAGATCTCCCCCGCGGTAGTGCTCTATCGAATAGAGCACTACCTCCCCCGCGGCCGGGGAGATCTCCCTCGCGCCCGAGGAGATCTCCGCCGCGGCCGCGGAGATCTCCCTCGTCACGGCGGAGGTCTCGCTCGTAGCCGAGGAGACCTCCCTCGCGACTCGGAAGACGCCCGCGACCGCCTTCGGCCAGGTGGTGCTCGCTGCTGTTGTGCTGGGAGCCGGCAGGCTCTGGCAGGGGGTTACACTTGCGACCACGTCCGCACATGAGGTGACTCTCCTGTGTGGGCCAGGGCCGGCAGAGGTCCTTACCCTCTGCCGCGCCCGCTTATAGGATTCGGCTCGCGCCTTGGCGAGCCGGCTTCACGTTTCGTCGATCCTCTCTCTTCCCTTCGTCGTTGCGGCGCCTCCTACACGAGTACCTCTTCGACTTCGACGGGCAGCGAGACGAACCGGCTATGCCGACTGGTGGTGGGGCGCGGGTGACCACGAGCTAGCCGCGTCCACTTCAGCGGTAAGCGTCACGACGGTGACGAACAGCGACGACATCGACGGCCCTGGCGCTATCGTCTACCGCGTAGATGACTCGGTAATCGCCGACCCGGAGTCGCCACAGTTTAGGAGCGCCTTGGAGCTTCCGGCACCCAGAAGGTCTGGGCTCGATGGCGAGTTGCTCGATTCTGGCGACGATGCGGAGGGCCGTCTCCCGTTCGAGCGCCTCCAGCTCCTTGCGTGCCGAACGGGCGAAGGTGAGGGCGTAGTCAGCCACCCGAGGCGCCCAACTTCTCCTTTACCTCGGCGAGCGTCTCCCGAGGCTCGTGCTCGCGCTCCCTGGCCATGAGCGCGTCGTAGAAGTCTTCCCACAGCTCGCCGTGCTCAGCCAGGTCGATCAGGACGGCCTTCCGCTCTCCCGCCTCGTCGACGACGAACTCGATGCCTTTCATGGTGGAACCTCCTGCCACGGCCCAGTATACGGTGGCGGTGCCAAGCCGGCTCACCTCAAGGGCGCCCTTCAGCCCGCCGCTTGATCGCCTGCAACCACATCCGCCGGATGAGCGCGCTCCCTGGGTAGATCGCGCGCCAGTAGCCGGCGAAGTTGCGGCGCGCCGCGGGGTCGGTGGCGTAGACGCGGGTCTCTGTGGTGACGAGCGTCCAGCCGCGGCCGGCGTCGGCGAGGGCGAAGCTCATGACGGCCTTGGCGTAGCCGGGGCGGTCGAAGGCGGCGTAGAGGCGGGGGATGTCGGCGTCGGCGGCGGGTCGTACGACGGGCGGGCCCAGGAGGGTGCCGAGGACCACCTCGCGCGGCTCCTCGGCGAGCAGGATGAAGCCCGAGCCCAACGCGACGTCGAGGATCGGCCGATCGGGGGAAGGGGCCAGGATCGATTCCCGGCCGGGGCGGCCCGGCGGGCGCGGCGCGCGGAGCCAGGTGAGGAGGCGGAAGAGGCGGATCTCGCGGGCGGTGACCTTGCGGATCGCCTGCGCGACGCGGCCGGCGGGAGCGTGGACGCGGATCGTGTGGCGCTCGGCGAACTGGTACGCCGGCGCGTAGTCGTCGATGCGGCGCTCGCGGCTGGCGACGCGATGGAGCTTCGCGGGGATGGCGACGGCGCCGAGGCAGAGCAGGAGGCCGACGGCGGCGAGCACGGCGGCAGCCCGGCGCGTCCGGATCTTCAGGAAACGGACGGGCCGGACCACGCACACGAGACCCACGAGCAGCGTCACGCCGCCGGCGTAGAGCATCCCGCTCGCAATCAGCTCGCGCATCTGGTGAGGCCCTGCGGGATGCTACTCCTCGCCTCGTCGCACTCGCTGCTATGCTCGCCATCACCGCCGGACCCCGAAAGAGGAGGCCGCCATGTTCTGCCCCGAGTGCCAGACCGAGTACCGCGACGGCTACACCCGCTGCGCCGAGTGCGGCGTGGACCTGGTGGCCGAGCTGCCGCCGGAGGAGCAGGGCATGGCGGACATGGAGCTCGAACAGGTGTTCGAGACGACCGAGCCGACGCTCCTGCCGGTCATCAAGTCGGTGCTCGAGTCGGCGGGCATCCCGTACATGCTGGAGGGTGAGGAAGCGTTCGGGATGCTGCCGCTCGGCGGCGGCTTCGTCAACGAGCGGCACCAGGCGCTCGGGGTCGAGGTCCATGTCGCGCGGGAGCGGGCCGAGGAGGCGCGGGCGCTGCTGGCGAGCGCGGCGGCCGGCGGCGGCGCGGAGGAAGACGCGGAGGCGGGGGAGGAGACGGAGGCGGCGGAATAGCCGCGGCGGGGCTTCGCCCCTGCCAGGAATCCGGAAGGTCGTGCCGAAAACGCCCGGGACGTGGCCCGGGCGCTACGGGTGCCCCCGGCCTCATCCCTCACGGCCGGCGCGCGCGGAAACCCGCGCCCGCCTTTCACGTACACGGTGGCGGAAGGAGTGTCTTCATGCGCCACTGGCTCGCCGTCGCCGCCCTGCTCTTGCCCGCCGCTGCCATCGCCCAGCAACCGTCAGCCGTGACCGACTCTCCCGCCGCCGCCCAGCAATCGCCCGCCGCTCCGGCCGCCGGCCCTGCTCCGGCCGTCGCCCCCGCCGCCGCCGACCTCGAGGCCCGCCGCCAGGCCTTCGCGCGGCTGCTCGAGGAGCAGTGGGAGTACGTCCTCCGCACCAGCCCGGAGTTCGCCTCGATCCTGGGCGACAAGCGCTGGAACGACCAGGTCTCCGATCTCTCGCAGGAGGCGATCGACCGCGACCTCGCCGAGGCGCGCCGCTTCCGCGATCGCTTCGCCGCCATCGACACGGCCGGCTTCCCCGACCAGGAGGCGCTGACCCACACGCTCATGGTCCGCACGCTCTCCGAGCGGCTGGACAACGTCCGCTTCCGCAACTGGCTGATGCCGGTCAACCAGATGGGGGGCATCCACCTCGAGGCGGCCGGCTTCGCCTCGGTCCTGAGCTGGGACACCGTCAAGGACTACGACGACTGGAACGCGCGCCTGCGCAAGCTGCCGCGGATGTTCGAGCAGACGACGGCCCACATGCGCGCCGGCATGGCCGCCGGCCTCATGCCGCCCAAGTTCCTGCTCGAGAAGGTGGCCGAGCAGGCCGAGGGGATCGCCAAGACGCCGCCCGAGTCGTCGCCCTTCAGCCGGCCGCTCGGCCGGTTCCCCGACGCCGTCCCCGCCGCCGAGCGCGAGCGGCTGACGCGCGAGCTGCACGCCACGCTGCGCGAAGCGGTCCTCCCGGCCTACGCCGAGTTCGCCCGCTTCGTGCGCGAGGAGTACGCGCCGCGCGGCCGCACGGAGCCCGGGGTGTGGGCGCTCCCCGACGGCGAGGCGCGCTACGCGGCGTCGGTCAAGCGGCAGACGACGACCGACCTGACGCCGGAGCAGATCCACCAGCTCGGCCTCCAGCAGGTGGCGGCGCTCGAGGCCGAGATGCTGGTCCTCGCCCGGCGCCTGGGCTATCAGGACCTCAAGAGCTTCAACGCCGCGATCGAGAGCAAGCCCGAGCTCCGCGCCGGCAGCCGCGAGCGCATCCTCGAGCTCTACCGCCGCTACACCGACCAGATGTGGGTGAAGCTCCCCGAGCTGTTCGGCCGCCTGCCCAAGGCCAAGGTGCTGATCGAGCCGGTCGAGAGCTTCCGCGAGGAGGAGGCGGCCGGCGCCGAGTACAACCAGGGGACGCCCGACGGCTCGCGGCCCGGCCTGGTCAAGGTCAACACCGGCGAGCCCGAGAAGCGCAAGGTCCTGACCATCGAGTCGACCGCCTACCACGAGGCGGTGCCCGGCCATCACCTGCAGATCTCGATCGCCCAGGAGCTGCCCACCCTGCCGCCCTTCCGCCAGCAGCTCGGCTTCACCGCCTACGTCGAAGGCTGGGCGCTCTACTCCGAGCGGCTGGGCAAGGAGGTCGGGTTCTACCAGGACCCCTACAGCGACTACGGCCGCCTGCAGGACGAGATGCTGCGCGCCATCCGCCTGGTCGTCGACACCGGCTTCCATTACAAGCGCTGGAGCCGCGAGCAGGTGGTGCAGTTCTTCCGCGACCACTCGGCGGTCGACGAGCCCGACATCCAGAACGAGACCGACCGCTACATCGTCTGGCCCGGCCAGGCGCTGGCCTACAAGGTCGGCCAGCTCAAGATCCTGGAGCTGCGCGAGCGGGCGCAGCGCGCCTTGGGCGAGCGCTTCGACGTCCGCGCCTTCCACGACGAGGTGCTGGCGAGCGGCGCGCTGCCGCTCGACATCCTCGAGCAGCGGATCGACGCCTGGGTCGCGCGCACGGGGGCGCGGGCTGCCGCCCGCTGACCCTCCCACGTCCCGGCGCGGCGGCGGCCGGCGGGGCCGGAATGCGCCCGCAGCCGCGCCGCGTTTTTGCAGTACGATCCGGCGATCCTCGTCGCATGCGAGGGTCCCCATCCCATCGATCAATCCCTTAGGAGAGCACTGTGAAGCGAACCTCCGCCATCCTGGCCACCTTCGTCTGCCTGCTGCTCGCGGCCGGCGCCGCGGGCGCGGCTGCCACCGGCAAGAGCGCCAAGAACGCCAAGACCGACAAGAAGAAGAAGGAGCTCTGGAGCGCCGACACCTTCTCCGGCCTGGCGCTCCGCGGCATCGGTCCGGCGGTCGCCTCCGGCCGCATCATCGACCTCGCGGTCGATCCGCGCGACGAGCGGATCTGGTACGCCGCGGCGGCCTCGGGCGGGGTCTGGAAGACGACCAACGCCGGCACCACCTGGAGCCCGCTCTTCGATCAGCAGGGCTCCTACTCGATCGGTTGCATCACCATCGACCCCAAGGACCCGCTCACCGTCTGGGTCGGCGCCGGCGAGAACAACAGCCAGCGCAGCGTCTCCTACGGCGACGGCGTCTACAAGTCGATCGACGGCGGCCGCACCTGGGAGAACGTCGGCTTGAAGGCCTCCGAGCACATCGGCAAGATCGTCATCGACCCGCGCGACTCGGACACCGTCTACGTCGCCGCCCAGGGGCCGCTCTGGTCGGCCGGCGGCGACCGCGGCCTCTACAAGACGACCGACGGCGGCAAGACCTGGAAGGCGGTGCTGGTGATCAGCGAGAACACCGGCGTCACCGACGTGGTGCTCGACCCGCGCGACCCCGACGTCGTCTTCGCCGCCGCCCACCAGCGGCGCCGGCACGTCTGGGGCGTCGTCGCCGGCGGCCCCGAGTCGGGACTCCACAAGTCGACCGACGGCGGCGCCACCTGGAAGAAAGTGACGAGCGGTCTGCCGAGCGAGGAGCTGGGGCGGATCGGCCTCGCCGTCGCCCCGTCGGCGCCCGGCACGTTCTACCTGATCGTCGAGGCGGCGAACCGCTCGGGCGGCTTCTACCGCTCGACCGACGGCGGGTCGTCCTGGGAGAAGCGGAGCGACTACACGAGCGGCAGCTCGCAGTACTACCAGGAGATCTTCGTCGACCCGAAGGACGCCGACCGCGTCTACTCGATGGACACCTTCGCCATGGTGAGCGAGGACGGCGGCAAGACCTTCCGCCGCGTCGGCGAGCGGGCGAAGCACGTCGACAACCACGCGCTGTGGATCGACCCGCGGCAGACCGACCACCTGCTCATGGGCTGCGACGGCGGCCTCTACGAGACCTTCGACCGCGGCGCCACCTGGGACTTCAAGGGGAACCTCCCGCTCGCTCAGTTCTACCGCGTGGCGGTCGACACCTCGAAGCCTTTCTACTACGTCTACGGCGGCACCCAGGACAACAACACCCTGGGCGGCCCCTCGCGCACCGTCTCCTCCTCGGGGATCGCCAACGGCGACTGGTTCGTCACCGTCGGCGGCGACGGCTTCCAGGCGCGCGTCGACCCGGTCGACCCCAACGTCGTCTACTCGCAGTGGCAGTACGGCAACCTGATCCGCTTCGACCGCAGGAGCGGCGAGCTGCTCGACATCAAGCCGATCGAGGAGCCGGGCGAGGAGGCGCTGCGCTTCAACTGGGACTCGCCGCTCATCGTCTCGCCGCACGCGCACACGCGCCTCTACTTCGCGGCCAACAAGGTGTTCCGCAGCGACGACCGCGGCAACTCCTGGCGGCGCATCTCCTCCGACCTGACGCGGCGGGTCGACCGCAACAAGCTCAAGATCATGGGCAAGGTGTGGAGCGTCAACGCGGTGGCGAAGAACGCCTCGACGTCGTACTTCGGCAACATCGTGGCGCTCGCCGAGTCGCCCAAGGTCGAGGGACTGCTCTATGCCGGCACCGACGACGGGCTGGTGCAGGTCTCCGAGGACGGCGGCGCCACCTGGCGCAAAGAGGACACGTTCCCGGGCGTTCCGGACATGACCTACGTCGCCCGCCTCGAGGCCTCGCGGCACGACGACGGCACCGTCTACGCCGCCTTCGACAACCACAAGATGGGCGACTTCAAGCCCTATCTCTTGAAGAGCGCCGACCGCGGCCGCACCTGGACCTCGATCGCCGGCGACCTGCCGGCGCGCGGCACGGTCTACGCCCTCGCCGAGGACCCGGTGCAGCCCGATCTCCTCTTCGCCGGCACCGAGTTCGGCGTCTTCTTCACCGCCGACGGCGGCAAGCGCTGGCTGCAGTTGAAGGGCGGCATGCCGGTCATCGCGGTGCGCGACCTGGCGATCCAGGAGCAGGAGAACGACCTCGTGGCGGCCACCTTCGGCCGCGGCTTCTACGTCCTCGACGACTACACGCCGCTGCGGCAGGTGACGCCGGCGCTGCTCGAGCAGGAGGCGGTCCTCTTCCCGGCCGGCGAGAAGGTCTGGATGTTCCACCCCTCGACGCCGCTCGGCCTGCCGGACAAGGGGACCCAGGGCGACTCGTACTACGTGGCGGCCAACCCGCCCTACGGCGCCACCTTCACCTACTACTTGAAGGACGAGATCAAGTCGCGGAAGAAGGCGCGGCTGGCACTCGAGAAGGAGACCGCGGAGGAGGGGGGCGAGATCGAGATCCCGAGCTGGCAGGCGCTCAAGGACGAGGAGCGCGAGGAGGCGCCGTCGATCCTCTTGACCGTCAGCGACGAGGACGGCAACGTGGTGCGGCGGCTGACCGGCCCGGCGACCGCCGGCTTCCACCGCGTCGCCTGGGACCTGCGCCTGCCGCCCGCCAACCCGATCGAGCTCCAGACCGGCGGCGAGTTCAACCCCTTCGACTCGGGACCGCTCGGACCGATGGTGGCGCCCGCCACCTACACGGTGGCGCTCGCCAAGGTGGTGGACGGCACGACGACGCCGCTCGGCGAGCCGCAGAAGGTCACTCCCGAGCCGCTCGGCCTGGCCGCGATGGCGGCGGACGACGCGGCCGAGCAGCTCGACTTCCAGCGCAAGACGGCGCGCCTGCAGCGCGCCGTGCTGGGAGCGGTGCGGGCGACCGAGGAGGCGCACACCAGGATCGCCCACATCAAGAAGGCGCTCCTCGACACGCCGGGCGCGGACCCGGCGCTGGCGCAGGACGTGCGGGCGCTCGAGGCGCGGCTCGACGACCTCGACGCCGCGCTCACCGGCGATCCGGTGCCGTCGAAGTACAACGAGCCGGCGCCGACCTCGATCGTCGATCGCGTGCAGACCGTGGTCTACGGCCACTGGACGACGAGCGCCGCCGCGACGGCGAGCCACCGCGAGTCCTACCGCCTGGCGGCCGAGGCCTTCGGCCCGGTGCTGGCGCAGCTCCACACGCTGGTCGAGCAGGATCTCGAGGCGGTCGAGGCGAAGCTCGAGGCGGCCGGCGCCCCCTGGACCCCGGGGCGCGTGCCGACCTGGCAGGCGGAGTAGGGCGGGTGCGCAGCGCGCGAGACCTACGCGACGAGCTTGACGGTTCGTTCGTGTGTCACGAGCAGGCGGAAGCGCCGTACTTCTTGCCGACCTTGAGAGGCACCCCGATCCCGAAGTCGTGGTCACGAGCTTCGGTGATGAAGCCATCGAGCTGAAAGAGAACCTCCGACGCGAACACGTTCGCTTCGCGGTCGAACTGGTCGGCGACGGCGGGGTCCAGGCTCAGCTTGCAGTCCTCAACGACGGCGTACATCTCCCGCTGCCGTGCAAGTAGGCCGTCAGCTCGCTAACCTCGTACCGCCCGAGAGATACACCTTGCGAGTCAAGGTGGCCGGTCAGCCGCCGCGTCGAGTCGACCTCGACGAGAGGGTGGACCCTGCGCCAGCCGGGCGTCGAGAAGTTCAAGGCCGTTCCCCGAGACCAGACCGAGGGCTGAGCGTGTCGCTGCGGCGCCAGTTCGAGCTCCCCTCGGCAGACCAAGCCTTCCTCGATCAGTACGGGCTTCCCTGGGAGGCCGTGGTCGAGGGATCCCAGTGGCCGCCCTGCCGGACGCTGCCGGCGACGCCGACGATGCGCCACGGCATGCCGGGAAAGGGCGTCAGCTCGAGCGTGCGCCCCACCGCCTCCCGCCCGCGGAAGAACTGCCGCGCCAGCGCCTGATCGATGACCACGACCGGCTCGCCGGCCGCGGCGTCCGCGGCGCCGATGCCGCGGCCGCGGAGCAGCGGGATCCGCATGACCCCGAAGTAGTCGGCGGTGACCGGGTTGAAGGTCGCCGCCGGCTCGCCGCCGGTCGCGCCGGGGAGGCTCGCCAGCTCGGCGCGCGCGCGGTCGACGAAGGCGCGGACCGCGTCGGGGCTCTGATACCGGCTCTCCGGCAGGGTGAGGTCGAGGGTGAGCAGGCCGTGCGGCGCGAAGCCCGGCTCGACCGCGAGGAGGTGGGCGTAGCTCTTGGTCACCAGCAGCGCCGCGCTCACCAGCACCACCGCCACCGCCATCTGCCCGACGGCGAGGAGGCGGTGGAAGCGCTGGTGCGAGCGCGACAGCGAGGCGCGGCCACTCCCCTCGGCGAGCCGGCGGGTGAGCGCACGGCGCGACACCGCGAGCGCCGGGCCGAGGCCGCAGACCGTGGCGGTGGCGAGCATGAAGGCGGCGGCGCCCGCGAAGACGCGCCAGTCGAGGCGCACCGGGCCCAGCCCGGCGAGGTCGACGGCGCCGAGCGCGCGCGCGAGTCGCAGGCTCCAGGCGGCGAGGACGAGGCCCCCGGCGCAGCCGAGCGCGGTCAGCAGCGCCGTGTCGACGAGCTGCTGCCGCGCCAGGGCGCTGCGCTCGGCGCCGAGCGCCATGCGCACCGCCGCCTCGCGCTGGCGCTCGGTTGCGCTGGCGAGGAGCAGTTGGGCGACGTTGGCGGCGATGCCGAGCAGGATCACCACCGCCAGCGCGAGCAGCAGTCAGAGCGCCGTGCGGCGGTCGCCGACCAGCTTGTCCTGCAGGCGCGTCGCGGGGAAGGCGATGTCGCCGTTGACCTGGGGCGCCACCGTGCGCAGCTCGCCGGCGATGCGCTCGAGGTCGGCGCGCGCGCACTCGGGCGAGACCTCCGGGGCGGGCGGCCCACGACCCGGAGGTAGAACCCGCCGCGGTCCTGGGGAGCCAGGGCGCCGAAGGCGAGCGGCGCCCAGGCATCGACGCCGGCGGGGAAGTCGAACCCGTCCCTCGCCGGCGGGGTGCTGGTCCCTCTCAGTTCCACGCGCACGGACGAGGACTGCGAGCTTTTGTACGGCTGTCCAGTGATCTAGAAGTGCAGGAAAGAGGAGACAACGTGACAGCTCTGCTATACACCTCGCGGGCGGTACGATCTCCGGCAGCGCTCATGTCCAACGCCACCGCCGGCTACCTCCGCCCGTACGTCGACGCGCACCGGCGCCGCTGGCGCGGCGCGCGGGCATTGCTCTGGGACGACCGGCGGTCGCAGGAGGTGCGCTTCGACGCCATCGCGCGCAACTGCCCGCTCGCCGGGATGCGCATCCTCGACGTCGGCTGCGGGCGGGCCGACCTGCTCGCGTTCCTGCTGGCGCGCGGCATCGTGCCGGCCGAGTACGTCGGGCTGGAGGCGCAGCCGTGGCTGGTGCGGGCCGCGCGGCGCCGGGGTTACGAGAGCTGCGCGATCGTCGAGGGGGACTTCGTGCGCGAGCCGGCGAAGCTGCGCATCGGGGCCGACGTGATCGTCTTTTCGGGTTCGCTGAATCTACTATCGTCGCGGCAGTTCTACCGCCATCTCGACCTCGCCTGGGCGGCGGCCGGCCGCTGGCTGGCCTTCAACTTCCTCTGCTCGCCCGCGCTCGCCGACGCCGACTGGCTGACCTGGCATCGCCGCACGACGGTGCGCGCCTTCGCCCGGCGGGCGAAGGCGGCGGAGGTGCGGCTGGACGACGGCTACGAGGATGGCGACTGCACGGTGGTGATGCGCAAGGCGCGAAAGCTTTCGCGCCGGGCTCCAGTCAATGCCGGGAGCGCTGTCCGTCGCGCGCCCAGCGCGACCGGCTCCAAGCCGCCTAGTCGGGGCGCGCGGTGACCGGGCTGCCGCCGCCGGGCGTGCCGGTCAGCGAGCGGCTGCGGAACGAGCCGTAGATGAGCTGCGTGTCCTCGTTCCAGTTGCCGGTCGCGACCAGGGTCTCGGGTGAGTAGTAGTGCGGCTTGAAGCCGTCCCTGCCGGTGCGCTCGACCAGGAAGCGGTAGGGGATGGCGTGCCCGCCGCTCTCGTCGCTGCACGCCAGCTCGCCCTCGATGACGAACCAGCGCCGGCGCTCCGGGATGTCGACGAGCGCGATGCCGTCGTCGCCGGTGGCGACGCGGGCGATCACCTCGTCGGTCCGCAGGTCGTGCGTGCGCCATTCCGAGGCGAAGAAGCGCCCGCCGGCGTGGACGCCGCAGCCGGCCCGGAGCCGGCTCTTCTCCTCGGTCTTGGTGCAGCCGAACAGGAGGTCGCTCTCGCCGCAGACGTACCTCTCGGCGGCGCCGAGCGGCGCGGCGGCGATCAGGGAGAGCACGAGATAGCCGGCGATCCTCGTCGTGACGTGCACACAATCCTCCTCACGGCGCGGCCAACGGCAGACGCCACTGTCCACCTCCGCCCGCCCGCCTCTGGTTGTAGGCTCGAAGCCTGACTCGAAGTGTCGCACGAAGCGGCGAGCGCGGCAAGTCGCGATCCGCCGGACCGGTGCGGCCGCGACGACGAGGAGGAAGGCGGATGAAGGACGCGGCGAGCGGCGCAGGCCGGCAGCAGAGCGGCGACAACCTACGGCCGGCGCCGGCCGCGGGACGGCGCTGGACGAAGCGCGACGTCGCGGCGCTCGCGCTGCTCGTCGTGGGCCTGCTCCAGATGACCGGCGACGCCCTGGGGATTCCGTTCCTCAAGGGGCTCGGCGCCGCCACGGCGGCGTCGCCGCTGCCCAAGGTGTTCTCGGACGTGCGCGGGCTCGAGACCTTCGCCTCGCGCTTCGCGCTCTCCTACCGCGCGCCCGGCGGCGGCTTGGTCGAGCGCGAGCTGACGCCCGAGCTCTACGCGCGGGTGCGCGGACCGTACAACCGCCGCAACGTCTACGGCGCGGCGCTCGCCTACGCGCCGCGGCTGCCGGAGGCGCTCTGGCGCGAGGTCTACTGCTATGGGCTCGGACCCGGCGGCCCGCTGCGCCGCGAGCTCGGCATCCCCGCCGGCGCGCGGCAGGTGCGGGTCCTGATCGCGACCCGCACGCGCGGCCGCCGCGACTCCTGGCTGCTGGAGGATCCGTGCACGGAGTGAAGGCGATCCCGGGCTGGCAGTTCACGGCCGTTCGCGTCGTGTTCGGCCTCTATCTCGCCGCCCATTTCGCGCATCTTCTCCCCTGGGGCGCGGAGCTGTTCAGCCACGCGGGGGTGCTGCCGGACCCGACGCTCAATCCCACCTGGCCCTTCCACCGGCTGTTGCCGCATCCGCTCGCCTTCTGGGACACGCCGGCCGTGGTCACGGCGCTGCTGCTCGTGGCGGTGGCGGCGGCGCTCGCCTTCGCCGCCGGGTTCCATCGCCACGCGGCGGCCGGGGTCCTCTGGCTGGCCTGGATGTCGCTCTTCAACCGCGACAACCTGATCGCGAACCCCGGCATCCCCTACGTCGGGCTGCTCCTGCTGCTGACGCTCCTGATCCCGGCGGGGGAGCCGTGGACGCTCGCGCCCGCCCGCCGGCGCCGCCGCGAGGGCTGGGCCTTCCCGGCGTCGGCGTACGAGGTCGCCTGGCTGCTGCTCATGGCCGGCTACACCTACAGCGGCGTCGTCAAGCTGGGGAGCCCGAGCTGGGTCGACGGCTCGGCCTTCGCGCACCTGCTCGCCAACCCGCTGGCGCGGCCGGGGCTCGTACGCGACCTCCTGAGCGCGGCGCCGGCACCGCTCCTGCGCGCCGCGACGTGGGGCGCGCTGGCGGTGGAGCTGCTGGCGCTGCCGCTCGGCCTCTGGCGCCGCACCCGCCCGCTGGCGTGGGTGGCGACCGGCGCCCTGCAGCTCGGCATCCTGCTGGTCATCGCCTTCGCCGACCTGACGCTCGGCATGGCGATGATCCACCTCTTCACCTTCGATCCCGCGTGGCTCCCGCCGCGGCGCTCGCCGGCCGCCGCGGCGGGGGCGCGGCAGCTCGTGCTCTACGACGGCGTCTGCGGCCTCTGCGACCGGCTGGTGCAGTTCCTGCTGCGCGAGGATCGCGGGCGCGTCCTGACCTTCGCGGCGCTCCAGGGCGAGACGGCGGCCGAGCTGCGCCGGCGCGCGCCGCGCCTCGAGGGCGTCGACAGCGTCGTCTTCGTGCGCGACCACGGCACGGCGCGGGGGCGGGTGTTCATCCGCTCGCGTGCGGTCATCGAGATCCTGGCCGAGATCGGCGGCTTCTGGCGCCTCCTGTCCTGGCCGCTGCGGCTCGTCCCGCCGCCGCTCCGCGACGCGGGCTACGACTTCGTCGCCCGCAACCGCTACGGCTGGTTCGGCCGCTTCGACGCCTGCAAGCTGCCGACGCCGGAGGAGCGGGCGCGCTTCGTGGCGTGAGGGGCTAGGCCCGCGCCTCGGGCGGCGGTGCCGTATCGGCGGCGTCCGCCGCGCACGCCCAGCGCTTGCTGCAGCCGATGCAGGTGGGCAGGAACTGGAGCGGCCGGCGCTCGGCGGCGCCGGGGGCGTGGACGTCGCGGAAGGCCAGGATGTCCTCGAAGCGGTCCTCGCGCCAGTCGTCGTAGCCGCAGCGCGGGATCGGCCGGCGCGGGTTGTCGAAGGTGCCGAAGAGCCAGTCCCAGAGCGGCAGGTCGGCGAAGTTCTGTGTGTGATGGCGATAGCGGTGATGGATGCGGTGCGACTCCGGCCGCTGCACCAGATAGCCCAGCCAGACCGGCGTGCGCACGTTCCAGTGGTAGAAATACTCGGCGACCGCGGTCAGGAAGGTGTAGAAGGCGCCGGCCGCCGGCGAGCAGCCGAGGAGCGCGTAGACGATGGTCGCGCTGAGCAGCGAGTTGAGCGTGATCTCGACCGGGTGCTTGTAGAACGAGGTCACGATCTCGATGCGGCGCGGCGAGTGGTGGAGCTGGTGACAGAGGCGCCAGAAGAGGCGCGACTCGTGGCGCAGCCGGTGCCACCAGTAGTAGACGAAGGTCGAGACGAAGTAGGCGACCGCGCCCTGCGCCAGGACGCCCCCGGTCCCCTCGCCGAACGCCCGCCGCAGCGAGACGAGCGACGCCCCCTGCAGCCAGCGGTCCCAGCTCACGCCCGCCACCAGGAGGATCCCGAGCTGGATCGCGTTGACCAGGGCGACGCGCCACCACCAGGCCCGTACCTGCGGCAGCTCGGCATTCGGCCACAGCCGCTCGACGGCCAGCATGCCGGCCGCGATGGCGATCAGAATCCAGAGCATGGCGTTGCCCCTAGCGTGGCCGCGGCGCGGCGTCCTGTCAAGCCGCGCGGCGCCGGCGCGATCGGACGGCCGGCGCGTTCTTCGGCGTTGCGCGCACCGTTAGCTTCAGAACTCGTGTGCGCGCTCGGCTGCGCTCCGCATCCGGCGCGGCCGCACTCCGGGGTGGAGGGAACCATGCGCCTGTCGCGATCGCCGCTCCGTTCGCTCGCCGTCGTTCTCGTCCTCTCGGCCGTCGCGCTTCCCGTCCTCGCCGTCGAGCGCGACCCAGCCGAGTCGGCGCTCATCCTCCTCGAGTCACAGGTTGTCGACACGCGGCGGCCGCAGCCCGAGCGCGAGGCGGCGGCCGCGGCAGAGGCGGCGGGCGCCGCGGGCGGCGGCGAGGTGGTGCTGCTCAAGTTCCCGCGGCCGATCTCCGCGGCGCAGGCCGCGGCGATGCGCGCGGCGGGGCTGCGCGTCTACACCTATCTGCCGCACGACGCCTTCCTGGTCCGCGCGCCGGCCGGCTGGCGGCAGGACCGCGCGAGCCTGGCGCGCCTCGGGGCGAGCTGGGCGGGCGCCTATCTGCCCGCCTACAAGGTCTCGCGCGCCGCGGCGGCGCTGGGCGGCGACGGCCCTGCCGCACCCGCCGCGTCCTCCTCGTCCTCCTCCTCCTCGTCCGCCGCCGCCCCCGACTACCGCGTCGTCATGCTCCACCTCTTCCCCGAGGCCGACGTGCGCGAGCTGGTCGACCGCCTCCGCGACCTGGGCGTCCCGGGCGTCGTCGGCTGGCGCCAGCGCCCGACCTTCTCGCGCGTCCGTCTGCTGATGACGCCGGCCGAGGTGGCGTCGCACCGCGACGAGCTGGCGGCGCTCGGCGAGGTCTTCTGGCTCGACGTCGAGCCGCGGCGGGTGCTGCTCAACGACACCACGGTCTGGGTCGGGCAGTCGGGGCTCGCCGGCGGGCAGACGACGCCGATCTTCAGCCAGGGGATCTTCGGCGAGGGGCAGACGATCGCGATCCTCGACACCGGCCTCGACGCCGACATGTGCTGGTTCCGCGACCCGGCGCTCGGGCTGCCGCCGGCCAACCTGTGCAACGGCGGCACCACGATCAACGCCAGTCAGCGCAAGGTCGTCGCCGTCGACTTCCTCTGGCAGAGCGAGTGCAACGGCGGCATCGGCGCGACCGAGTGGGACACCCAGGACCACGGCAGCCACGTCGCCGGCACCGCGGCGGGCGACAACTTCGCCAACCCGCTGCTCCACGACACCGCCGACGGCATGGCTCCCGGCGCCAAGCTGGTGATGCAGGACGCCGGCTACCTGGTCGACAACTGCGGCGACCTGCCGGGGATCGGCTGCCCGGTCGTCGACTTGAACCCGATCTTCCAGCAGGCCTACACCCAGGGCGCCCGCTTCCACTCCAACTCCTGGGGCGACAACGAGAACGCGGCGGTGCAGAACAACTACTCGAGCGGCAGCCAGGACGTCGACGAGTTCATGTGGAGCCACAAGGACTTCCTGATCTTCTTCGCCGCCGGCAACAGCGGCCCGGGGAGCGCCTCGGTGGGGAGCCCGTCGACCGCCAAGAGCGGCGTCTCGGTGGGGGCGACGCTGCGCGGCACGAGCGCCGACTCGATGGCCTCGTTCTCGAGCTGCGGGCCGACCGCCGACGGGCGGATCAAGCCCGAGGTGACGGTGCCCGGCTCGAGCATCGTCTCGGCCAACAACGACCTCAACGTGACGACCAACAACTGCGGCACCAAGACCTCGAGCGGCACCAGCATGGCGACGCCGGGCGCCGCCGGCCTGACCGCGCTCATCCGCCAGTACTTCACCGACGGGTGGTACCCCTCGGGCTCCGAGGTGCCGACCGACGGCTTCGCTCCCTCGGCGGCGCTGATGAAGGCGGCGCTGGTCAACTCCGCCGTCAGCATGACCGGCACCACCGCCATCCCCGCCAATTGCCAGGGCTGGGGCCGGGTGCTGCTCGAGAACGCCCTCCACTTCGCCGGCCAGGCGCGGCGGCTGTGGGTCAAGGACGACGCCGCCGGCTTCGCCACCGGCTCCGCGAACGAGGACCGCACCTTCACCTTCACGGTGTCGAGCGGCGCCGAGTCGTTCAAGGTCTCCCTGGCCTGGACCGACTTCCCCTCGACGCCGGCGGCGAGCGTCAATCTGGTCAACGACCTCGACCTGATCGTCACCGGCCCGACCGGCACCACCTGGCGCGGCAACGTCTTCTCGGGCGGGCAATCGGCGACCGGCGGCACGGCCGACCGGCGCAACACCCTCGAGCAGGTGCTCCTCGCGAGCCCGGCGACCGGCACCTACACGGTCACCGTCCGCTCCTTCACCGTGCCGAGCGGGCCGCAGCCCTTCGCCCTCGTCGTCACCGGCGCCGCCACCGAGGGCGCCGGCAACCCGCCGGTGACCGTCTTCGCCGACGACTTCGAGATCGACCGCGGCTGGACCCGCAACCCGCTCGGCACCGACACCGCCACGACCGGCCTCTGGGAGCGCGGCAACCCCGAGGACACCAACTCCTCCGGCCCCAAGCAGCTTGGCACCACGGTCTCCGGCGTCAACGACCTAGTCACCGGGAGGCTCGCCGGCGCCTCGGCGGGCGTGCACGACATCGACGGCGGCACGACGACGATCCACTCGCCGCCAATCGCCCTGCCGGCGACCGGCACGCTGACCCTCACCTTCAGCTACTACCTGGCCCACGGCAGCAACGGCTCGACGGACGACTTCCTGCGCGTGCGCGTGGTGGGGGCGACGACGGGCCTGGTCCTCGAGGAGCTGGCCGCCGGCAACGACGACGACGCCGTCTGGGCGGCGCACAGCGTCAACATCAGCTCCTTCGCGGGGCAGACCGTGCGCATCCGCATCGAGGCCGCCGACGCCGCCGGCGCGAGCCTCGTCGAGGCGGCGGTCGACGACGTCAGGATCGTGCAGCAGCCGTAGGTATGGATGGAGTGGGAGAAAGGGCGCGCGCGGTGGAGCGTCGCGCGTGCCCTTCCCGCCGGCTCAGTTTGTCTGGTCGAAGACCGAGTCGTGGAAAGAGCCGCCAGAGGAGACGCGACTCGTGGGCCACGGTGCCAGCAGTAGTACACGAACGTCGAGACCAGGTAAGTAAGCGCGCGTTCCATCAAAGCGGGCTGGGGGGGCGGCGAGGCCGGCCCCACGAAGAGGCTGGCGCGTCACTGGGCGCAGTGGCGCCTGAGAGCCGGAGTTGCTGGCCCTTCTCTCAAGTCGGCTTCTCGTCTGTGGTTTGTGGAGGGGTTGAGCCTAGTGACTCCTCGATGGCAGCCGGCTGAGCCGGTGGTTCGCCCCTGTTCGGTGGCTGGTCCAGCCGGGCATGCGATCGGTCCCTGGGCGGTGGTGCCGGCGCTTCTCGGCGCTCCTTCTTCAGCCGCTCCAGGATCGTGCTCAGCACTTGCTGCGCGCGGACGCGGATCTCGGGCTCGGCAGCGTTGTCATCTCTCAGCCGTACTAACGAGGAAACAGCGCCATGAGCGCCGATCAGCTCGAGGCGCATGAGCGCCTTGAGAACCTCGTCCCTATCCGGATAGAAGAGATCAAGAGCAGCCTCCGCCTCGAAGATCAGACCGCCAAGTCTCCGCGCTTCGTCCGGTTTCAAGGCGGCGCCAAAGCCCTCCACGATCCCGACCAAGAGATTCGAATGATGTGAGAGAACCGCTTCAAGGAAACGCTGATTGGCAGCGAGTCGTTGCTCCTGCGTCTCGAGCCCTGCCTTGAACGTCTCGATCCTCGTTTCAAGAGTGCGTCTCTCCTCCGCGAGTTCCTTTCGCTGCGCCTCCAGCTCGCACTTGAAGCTCTCGATCCGCTCACCCAAGGTCAGCTTCTCCTCCGCAAGCTCTTTCCTGAGCTCCTTGAAGCGTGCCCATTCGATTAAACCGAACCCGGCGAGCAAGAGGGCGAAGACGGCAAAGGCGGCAGTAACCGCAGCGATGAGGAGGGTCGCGTAGTCCAGGATCAGAGCGGCTTGTAGGTGCTCCATGAGCCCTGCCTTCATCTCACCGACTTGGGCCTCCAACCCGGCCTTGTCCCCTTCGTCCGGAACGCCGTCGCCATCGTTGGACCCTGCTTGGGATGACGGCCGATTCCCCTCGTCGAGCCCATCCCTCAGAGCAGGCTGAGAGGGGCTGTCCTGGTCGGGTCTGACCTGGCTTGCTGTGGGCACCTGCGCCCCAAGCTCAGCACCCCGAAGCGGCGGTCCTCCAGAGCTGAGCAGACCGACGCTCCAAGCGGTAAGGAGCGCGGCGCGCCATGCATGCCGCTTCATGATCTCGCCTCCGCCTCCGCCCGCAAATCCTCGATCTCGCGGGCGAGCTCCCGCACGGTGCGCGGCTTCTGGATATACCCCGCAACCTGCCCGTCGCTCTTAAGGTAGTCGAGGTCGGTCCTCGCAGTGTAAAGGACGATCAAGACCTCCCTACCCGTGAGCTCGGCGATCAAGTCGAGCAAGATCAGCCCGGTATCCCTGCCACGATCGCTCAACTCGCGCCGAACCACCGTACCCGGGTCCATCATGACGTCGAGGATGATGAGGTCATAGGCGCGGCCACCCTTCAGCAACTCCAAGGCGCGGTCCGGGCCGCTGGCGATCTCGGTGTTCCAGTCGCAGACCTCCCGGAAGTAGTCGATCAGCGCCTGCGCCTTCCGGATCTCGTCGTCAATCAGCAAGATTCGCATCGGGAGGGGGTCTCCTGGTCAGGTCCTCAGGCAGGTCTACCGCGAACACTGTCGGGTTCCTTAGATTCAGCACCGAAAGCCGACCGCCATGCGCCTCGACAATCCGCTTGCTCACCGCCAACCCGAGACCGGTGCCTGACGGTGAACCTTCGATGTTAGTGCCCCGGCGATATTCCTCGAATATGAACGGCAGGTCGCTCTCCTTCACTCCAACGCCCCGATCTTGGAACCGGATCCGGTGCCACTTCACCGCGCGGCCTGTCAAGTCATGCTCCTCAACCAAGTCGTAGCCGATGAAGATGTCTCCGCCCGCCGGGCGGGAGTACTTCACTGCATTCTGGAGGAGATTGAATACCACCTGCTCCATGCGCCGCGGGTCGACATGGAGAGCGGGCATGCGAATTGTACCGGTGATGATATCGATCTGCTTGTCCATGCGCGCCGTCGGCAGCAGCAGTTTCTTGATCCGCTCGATGGTGGGCTTCAGATCCACCGCCACCTGCGAAAAGTCGAAGCGGGCCCGGACCGTCGCCCCTTTTCCGAACTGGTACTGGATGTCGCTCACTAGGTACTGGATGAAATCAGCCTGCTCGCGGAGGTAGCCAAACTGCTCTTCCGAATCACGCACGTGGCGACCTCGGCGGGTAACGTCCTCGAGGAAGTCGATCTGATTGCGCAGAGCGGCCAAGGGGGTAGCCAGCTCATGGGCGAGCTGCCGAAGAAAGTCGCGCTTCGAGGCGCTCGCCTCGGCATTCTCGATGAACCGAGCCATGATCCCCACGATCAAGTCAAGAAACTCCTTGTCCCCTTGCACGAAAACAGGAAGGAGAGCTCCCGCTTTCTTCCGGTTGATACAGCGCAGCACACCGAGGAGGGTGCCGTCGGTGTGAACGATGGGGGCGCCAATCAACGACTGGTGATCAGGGCTCGGCGTGATCTCCATGAATAGCTTGGACATCTTACGGCTGCGGTGGACATCGTAGATCAGGGTAGTCCTCCGTACCTCGGCGATCTTGGCAGTGATGCTTGGCTCTCCGGCCGGGTAGACCACCTTCCCGATGTAGTCGGTGGTGGTAAGCTCATCGCGGCACCCATCTCGGGTAATGCGGATCGCCTTATCAGCCGTGGTGGCCTTTAGGATCAGCGCGCCCTCGGGGTCGACGGTAAACAAGGAGCAGGCTTCGGCCGCGAGAGCGTCCCGCACCAGCCGCACCACACTGGCGTAGAATTCGGCGAGGTCTGCAGAATGCAACTCGGGCAGATGCTTCTCGAGGATCTCGATCTGCCGGTAACGGCGGCGGAAACGGACTTGGTCGATTAGCACCGCAAGGTGACTCGCAAATCGCTCAAAGGCTTCGCGGTGCTCGTTGGTCAAGACGAACGGGCGAACTGGACGCAAGCAGACGACACCCGCGAGCGGGAGGTCGAGAACCGGAAGGGCTGACGGCTCTGCCACCAAGCCTCGGCTCTCTTGATAGCGACGGATAGGGATTGCGATGAGGTGAGGCGTCCCTATTTCGCGGAAAAGAGAGGACCAGCTATCGGTAACGCTGCGCATATCAGCCACGTAGGTGACGGCAGGTACCTGCTCGGCGTTTCGAAAGAATTGTCCAATGAAGCACTCGTCGAGCTTGGATATGTTCAGTCCCTTAAGCCTGTCCTCCAAGACCTTCTTCGAAGTGGGCGCCGACGTGTGCTCGGCGACAACGACTGAGCGAAGTACCACGCGCAGCGTCTCCTCCGGTGAGCCGAAACCGTCCTCGGTGGCGAGCCACAGGGAGGCTACACGTGAGGAGTACTCACGGTTAAGGTAATTGAGAACTCGATCGAACAGATCCTCGAGGTCTGAGGTCAAGGTGAGGGAGTTGAAGAAGGCCTCGTGTTCGGCGCGAGCCACGTCGCCACGATGGCGCTCGAAGTTCGTGATGGCCACCGCCAGTTGGCTGGCTATGGTACCGAGCCGCTCTTCGTCGCGAGGCGAAAACCCTGCATCGGTCAGAACTCCGTCCGCCAGCTTGTTGAGAAGGAGGATATAGCCCAAGGGGCGCGCCTCCTCATCTTGGGAATAAAAGGGAGCAACCACCGCGTGCCGTAGTGCTCGACTTGGCAAGACTTCATCACGCAGGTGGCGAGTTCCCGAGCGGTCGAGCGAGATGCCGAGGGCGGCCAGCTCGTCCTGGCCGAGATCCACGAGGTCGCGGCCGTCGACGCTGTTCCAGCGGAAAGGCCTGTTCTGAGCAAGAACGCTGCCGACGAGACCCTGCCCGAGGGGTCTGGAGGTCAGCTCCTGGAGGACCGACTTCGCCTTCTTGGAGAGCGAGAACGGAGCGTGGCGCGCCACCACCTCGAGCCGGTCTCCGTGGACGAGGCCGAGGGCGGAGTACTCGCTCCCAAGGTTGAGGCCGATCTCCCGCACGAGGCCGCGCAGCTTCTCGTGGAGTTGCGTCTCATCGAGGATCCGGGCGATGCGCGAAACATCCTGCATTGCTTCCAAGAGCCGACTCTCTGTCTGTTTCGCCCGCTCAAGCTCCTCCTGGGCACTTCGAAGATCTTCCTGGCTGTTGGCCAACCTCTGTGCTCGTCTGAGGTCGGACAGTCGAACCAGAAGGAACGCTGTAGCGGTGATCGCCTGAAGTCCACTTTCTAAGGCGTACTGAGCGAGGGGCGTGGACGGTCCGGCAAGCCGGCAGAACACGGCCATCCCACAGAGGACGGTGAGTGCTGCGCCAAGGCCCAGAGGCAACGATCCGCCGCGGGGAGTCCATGGCTGTGCTGCCCAGGGATTTGGAGAGAAGTGGTAGGCGTGAATGGCGATGAGGAAGTAGAGGCTGCGGTACACCAGACCCGCCGTACCACCTGTGGCGCTTGCGGCCAGGAAGATTGCAACCGCGTCGGGAAACAGAGAGACGGAGATCAACCGATCGGTGAGGGCGAGGCGGTTCCCGTGAAGACGGCGGCTGACCAAGCCCAGCGGAACGGTCCAGCCGGCGAAGAGATACCACGCCAGCCAAAGTCTCCGGCGAGCCTCGCCGGAGAGTGGCTGGTCGAGCTGTTCCGGGGCAAAGAACAGGATGGCCAGACTGACCGCGAGGAACAGAACCCTCATGGCGAGATAGACGCGCACGATCTGGCGGCGATGCTCGTCCGCGATCTGCGGCAGGGGCGAAGGTGACCCGGAGGTTTTCAAGAGGGGTAGCGACAAGGGTCTCACAGGCTTTCTGAGGAAGAGACTCTGGCTCCTGGCAACTACCGGCCTCTTCCGGAAAGTTTCCCGGTCACTGAACAAACCAACACGCTGCTACGAGGAAACGGGCGTCAAGTGTAGGAATCCCTAGTCCGCGTGTCAAGCAAGTGACAAGAGCCCAAGATGCGCAAGAAGCCGAGTTCTTCCTCACCGGCTCTCGCGAGCACGATCGCGGCTGCGCGCTACGGAGGTTTCGGCCGCTTCGACGCCTGCAAGGTCCCGACACCCGAGGGCCGCGCGGGGGTTCTTGGCGTAGTGTGTGAAGGACTGCGCGGCGTCCTGCGAAAACGCCCGGGACGTAGCCCGGGCGCTACGCTCGGGGACGCCAACGGTGCTGCGGTCGTTCAGCAGCCGCAGCGTTCTCAGGGAACCGCCGGCCGTCCCGCCTCGCCCGGCGGCGCGGCGCCGCCGTCCTGCCGCAGTTCGATCCGGGCGATCTTCTCCGGGTTCTTCCGCAGCGCCTTGGCGAGGCGGACGCCGAGCTGGCGCTGGAGCTGCTTGGCGTCGCCGTTCGCCGCCTTGCCGAGGTCCACCCAGCCGCCGGCCATCATGCCGTGGCCGCCCCCCTTGCCGCGGCGGCCCACCAGGGCGCGCATCACCCGGCCAGCGTCGGCGCGGCCGTTGGTGGTGCGGATCGAGAGGTAGATGCGGTCGCCGAAGAGGCCGGTGGCGAGCGACCAGGTCTTGCCTTCGAGGCGCAGCAGCAGGTCGGCCACCTCGGGCACGATGTCGGGATGGTCGATCGGGCCGAGGTGGCTGATCACCAGATTCCCGACGCTCTCCAGGTGCTCGAGGGCGTCGTGGAGGTTGCGCAGGTAGGCGAGCGGCAGCCGCGCGTTCTGGATGCGCCCCAGGGCGCGCTGGTTGATCTCGGGGAAGAAGGCGTCGTAGATCGCCTTGTCGGGCGGGGCAAACTCGCGGCTGAAGTCCTGGGTCTCGGAGCGGATGGCGTAGACGAGCGCGGTGGCGAGCGGGCGGCTCGGCCGGGCGCCGGCGGCGAGCAGGTGCTCGGTGAGGATCGTGGCGGTGGCGCCGTACTCCGGCCGCACGTCGAGGAAGCGGGCCGCCTGGCTCGCCTGGCGCAGCGGGTGGTGATCGAAGACGAGGTCGGGCCGAATCGATTCGGGGAGCTGGTTGTTGCCGGTGCGCGGCTGGGTGTCGACCAGGGCGAAGCGCCGGAAGCGGCCGAAGTCGAGGCCGCGCACGTGCCGGAAGCCGAGCCCCAGGGTCTTGACCATCTCGCGGTTCTCGGCGCGGCCGACGATGCCGCCGTAGGCCACCGTGACCTTGCGCCGGTAGACCTGGTGGAGCAGCCGCTCGAGCAGCGCCGCCGAGGCCAGCGCGTCGGGGTCGGGGTTGTCGTGGGTGAGGACCAGCCAGGAGGCGCCGGGCGCAGCCTCGACCAGCTCGCGCAGCACCGCCGAGCGTTCGCGCGTCACCTCCGTGATCATGAGGAGGCGGATTGTACCTTCTGTTACCATGTCGCCCCGCGCCGAAGGCTTTCGCGCCCTAGGAGCCCCTCGCGCTGGTCGCGCGACGGAAAACGCTCCTAGGATTGATTGGAGCCCGGCGCGAAAGCTTT
>JBIOUG010000150.1:0-27502 GCA_044866775.1 Thermoanaerobaculia bacterium
CCGGGCGCCACCGACAGGAGACCTCGACAATGACCAAGCAACGCATCGCCCTAGTCGCCGCCGCCTTGCTGGTGGTGGCGGCCGTCCCCGTCCTCGCCCGACACGGCGCGGGCCACGAGGACCACGCCGATCACGCCGATCATGCCGCCTTCGCCCTCGCCTTCGTCGCGGTGGGTGCCGACGCCAACCGCGACGGCGACGTGACCAGGGAGGAGTGGGACGCCTGGTTCGCCGCCCACGACACCAACGGCGACGGCGTCCTCTCCGCGGCGGAGCGCCCCGCGAAGGCGCGGATGCACGAGCACTTCATGGGCCTGCTCGACACCGACGCCGACGGCTCGGTGAGCCGTGCGGAGTGGGAGGCGATGGCCAGCCGCCATCATCCCGACGCCGATCCGCAGGTCGTGGCCGAGCACTTCCAGAAGCTGGACACCAACGGCGACGGCGCCCTCAGCCAGGACGAGCTGCGGGCCGGGCATCGGCGTCACCGGCGGCAGCGGTGACGGCGGCGGCGCGGGCGCTCGTCCCGCGCCGGTAGACTCACCCGCCTATGAGGGTTTCGCCCCGGAGCTCGCGGCTGCCGTGGATCGCCGGGGCGGTCCTCGTCCTGCTCCTGGCGCTGCTCGCGCTCCTCCAGCTCCGCTGGCTGCGGGCGGTCGGCGAGGCCGACCGGCAGCGGCTGGAGTCCGCGATGGAGACCGCGCTGGCCGGCGTCGGCGCCGAGGTCGACCGCGAGGTCTCCCGCGCCTGGCTGGCCTTCCTCTGGCCGTTCCCGCCCTCGGCGGCGACGCGCGAGGAGCTGGCGGCGCTCTGGCGCCGCTGGCAGGCGACGGCTCCCGCTCCCGAGCTGGTCGAGGAGCTGCTGCTGGTCGAGGGGGACGGCGCCAGCGGCGGCGGCGAGGTGCTGCGGCTGGCCGCCGGGCGCTGGCTCCCCGCCACCAAGCCCGAGCGCCTCCTCGCCAGCGAGATGACGCGGGAGCGCCCGCGCGGCGGCCATCTCCACCGCCGGCGGGACCGCCACCTGCCGCCGTTCCCGCGGGTGCGCGGCGACCTCCCCGGCCTTCAGCTCTCGCTCGGCGGCGGCGAGCGACACGACACGGTCCTGATCGTTTTCGACCGCGACTACCTGAGGCGCGATCTTCTCCCCGGCCTGGTGCGGCGGTACCTCGCGCCGGCGCTCGGCTCGGACCTCGAGGTCGTAGTGAGCGAGCGCCGGAGGCGGGAGGTGGTCTACGCCTCCGCGCCCGGGCTCAGCGGCAGGTTCGAGTGGGAGGCGCCGCTCTTCCGGCTGGCGCCGCCGGAGGAGCTCGCCCGCCTCGCCTTCGCCGGCGGCCACCTGCCGCGCGCCCTGGGCGACGCCTGGGGCGGGGAGTCGCAGCGCCGCGCCCACCACGTCGCCTTCATGGGGGCGTCGGCCGCCGGCGCCGCCGCCGACTGGACGCTCGCCGTGCGCCCGGCGGCGGGCTCGCTCGACGCCGCGCTGGCGCGGGCGCGCCACGGCAACGCCGCCTTGAGCTTCGGCATCCTGTTGCTCCTCGGTCTCGCCGTGCTCGCCCTCGCGCTGTCGGCCCGGCGCGCCCAGGAGACGGCGCGCCGGCAGCTCGAGTTCACCGCCGCCGTGTCGCACGAGCTGCGGACGCCGCTCGCCGCCATCCGCTCGCTCGCCGACAACCTCGCCGACGGCGTGGTGCGCGACCCCGGCCAGGCGCGGGTCTACGGTGAGCAGATCGCCCGCCAGGGCGAGCGGCTCTCCGAGATGGTCGAGCAGGTGCTGGCGCTCTCGGCGCAGGAGGTCTGGCGCCGCGCCCGCCAGCCGCTGGACCTCGCGGCAGTGGTGGCCGAGGCCGCCGGCGAGGCGGCGGCGGGCGCCGCCGCGGCGCGCGTCGAGACCGAGGTCCCCGGCGAGCTGCCGCGGCTCCTCGGCGACCCGCCGGTCCTGCGGCGGGCGGTGCAGAACCTGGTCGCCAACGCGCTCAAGCACGGCGGCGCGCCGCCCCATGCGCGGGTGCGGGTCGTGCCCGCGGCCGATCGCAAGACCGTGCGGATCGAGATCGCCGACGACGGGCCGGGCATCCCGCCCGGCGAGCGCGAGCGGCTGTTCGAGCCCTTCTTCCGCGGCGGGCGGGCGCAGGAGCGGCAGGTGCCCGGCGTGGGGCTCGGCCTCCACCTCGTGCGCCGCGCGGCGGAGGCCCACGGCGGGCGGGTCGAGGTCAGCTCCGCCGAGGGAGAGGGGAGCACCTTCACGCTCATCCTGCCCGTGGCGGGCGACGCCGTGTCGTGAGCCGCCGGATCCTCATCGTCGAGGACGAGCCGGCGCTGCGCCTCGGGCTCTCCGACCGGCTGCGCAGCGAGGGCTACGAGGTCGAGGTCGCCGCCGACGGCGAGGCGGGCTTCGCCCGCGCCCGCGAGGAGCCCTTCGACCTCCTCCTCCTCGACGTCATGCTGCCGGGGCGCAGCGGCTTCGACGTCTGCCGCGACCTGCGGCGCGAGGGGATCGAGACGCCCATCCTGATGCTCACCGCGCGCGGCGAGGTGGTCGACCGCGTGCTCGGCTTGAAGCTCGGCGCCGACGACTACCTGACCAAGCCCTTCGACTCGCTGGAGCTCGTGGCGCGCGTCGAGGCATTGCTGCGCCGCGCCCAGCCCGACACCGAAGGCGGGTCGTTCGCCTTCGGCGACGTGCGCGTGGACTTCCGCCGCATGCAGGTGACGCGCGAAGGCGAGCCGGTCGAGCTCGCGGCGCTCGAGTTCCGGCTCCTGCGCTACCTCGTCGAGCATCGCGGCGAGGTGCTTTCGCGCGAGCGCCTGCTCGACGACGTCTGGGGCTACGACGCCGAGGTCTACTCGCGCACCGTCGACCAGCACATCGCGACGCTGCGGCGGAAGATCGAGACCGACTCGCGCCGCCCCCGCCACATCGTGACCGTCCACGGCATGGGGTACAAGCTCGTTCCCTGAGCGCCGGCGCGGCGAAGGATTCGCCGCGCCGCCGCATCCAAACCCTCGGCGGAAGGCCAGTGGCGACGCACACCGAGGATCTCGAGCTCGTCGAGCGCATGCTCGCTGGCGACGCGGCAGCCTTCGCGGCGTTCGGCGAGCGCTATTTCCGGGCCCTCTACCGCTTCGCGCTGGCGCGGCTGGCCGGCGACCGCGAGCTGACGCGGGAGATGGTGCAGACGGCGATGACCAAGGCACTGGCCAAACTCGACACCTACCGCGGCGAGGCCGCGCTGCTCACCTGGCTCTGCGCCTGCTGCCGCAACGAGATCCTGATGCACTTCCGCAGCCGGCGGACCACGCCGGCCGAGGTCGAGCTCGACGACGAGGTGGAGCCGGCCGCCGCGCGTGGCCTCGACCACCCGCGCGACCCCGAGGCGGCGCTGCTGCGGCGGGAGGCGGCGCACCAGGTCCACATGGCGCTCGACCTCCTCCCGCCTCACTATGCCCAGGCGCTCGAGTGGAAGTACCTCGAGCGCGTCTCGGTCAACGAGATCGCCGCCCGGATGAAGGTCCCGCCGAAGACGGTCGAGTCGCTCCTCACGCGGGCGCGCCAGGCCTTCCGGGGGAGCTACGAGAGCGTGCAGGTCGCCCGGACGGCGTCGCTGGCCGGGTAGCGCGAAGCAGAGATCGCGCGAAGCAGAGATCGAAATATGGACGAACGCGACCAGATGCCTGACCCGACCCCGCCGCTCGCCGACGACGCGGAGGTCCGCCGGCTGCTCGAGGCGGCGGGCCCCCGGCCGCCGGTGCCGGAGGAAGACCTCGCCGCCATCGCCGCCGGCGCCCGCTGGGCCTGGGAGGCGCAGGTGCGGCGCCAGGCGAAGCGCCGACGCTGGCCCGCGAGGGCGGTGGTGGCGTGGGCGGCCCTGGCGGCGATGCTCGTCCTGAGCCTCGGGCTCGGCTGGTGGCTGGCGAGCCGCCAGGAGGCGGCGCCGGCGATGGTGGCGCAGGTCGAGGCGCTCACCGGACCGGTCCGCCTGGAGCTGGAGGGGAAACCGGCGCGGCGCCTGGCGGTCGGCGAGTCGATCCCGCACGGGGCGGTGCTGCGGACCGGCAGCGGCGGCGGGGAGCCGGCGAGCCGGGCTTCCCTGCGGCTGGCGGGCGGCGCCACGCTGCGGGTGGACGTCGCTACCCGCCTGCGCTTCGCCGCCGCCGACCTCGTCGACCTTCGGGCGGGCGCCGTCTACGCCGACACCGGACCGAATGGCGAGGCCGGCGCCGCGCTCGCCGTGCGCACCGCCCTCGGCACCGCGCGCGACGTCGGGACGCAGTTCGCGGTGCGGCTCGAAGCCGCGGCACCGGCGGCGATGCGCGTCCGGGTGCGCGACGGCGCGGTCGTCGTCGAGCGGGCCGGTCGCTCCTATCGCACGGCGACCGGCCAGGAGCTGGTGCTGCAGGAAGATGGCGCTGTCAGGCGGCTCGCGGTCCCCGCCTACGGTCCCGGCTGGGAGTGGGTGATGGCCGCCGGCACCGGCTTCGAGATCGAAGGCCGGAGCCTCCGGGAGCTGCTCGACTGGGTGGCGCGCGAGACCGGCTGGCAGGTGCGCTTCGCCGACCCCGGCCTCGCGGCCGCGGCCGAGCGGATCCTCCTCCATGGCGACCCCGGCCCGCTGCGGCCCGACGAAGCGCCGTTCCTCGTCCTCCCCGGCGCCGGTCTCGAAGGCGAGCTCCAAAACGGCGAGCTCACGGTCCGCCGCGCGGGGGCCTGAGCCGGAGTCGGCACGGAGGATCTGGGGCCGCCCAGCGGACTCGTGGATCGAGCGGTCGAGTGCGTCAGGAGTACGGCGAGGCTCTACAGCCCTTCGGGCGCCGGTGCCTCCGGCGCGACCGGTATCGGCTGGGGAGGCTTGGCGGGCTCCGCCCGCACCTGGCGCGCCAGCACGCTGCCACCCAGCATCAGGGCCGCGGCGAGCCAGAAGGGGTAGCGCGGGCCGAGCTCGTAGGCGGCGCCGGACCAGAGCGGGCCGAGCATGCGCGAGACGCCGCCGAAGGCCTGCTGGACGCCGAGCGTCTGGCCGGCCTCGCGGCGGGTGACCAGGCGCGAGATGAGGGAGCTCGTGGCGGGGAAGAGGAGCGCCGTCCCGATCGGCACGAAGAGCACGGCGAGGGCGACGAAGGGCAGCCGGTCGAGGAGCGGCAGGATGGCCAGGCCGACGATCAGCGACAGGATGCCCAGGCGCAGCACTCCAATGTCGCCGAAGCGGCGTACCGCCGGCCCGAGGAGCAGGGCGCGCATCACCAGCGAGGCGCCGGCGATGTAGACGAAGTAGTAGCCGATGGTGGCCTCCGTCACGCCGAACTTGTTCATCAGGTAGAGGCCGAAGATGCCGTTGAGCGCGAAGAAGGCCATCATCCCGACGGCGTAGATCCAGATCAGCGCACTGATCGGCGCCAGCGGGTGGCGCAGCACCTCGAGGACCGAGCGCCGGAGCGAGCGCCGTGCCGGCGGCGCCGGCGCCCCGGCCGGCTCCTCGTGCGGCGGCGGCTCGGGGAGGTACAGGAAGGCCGCGACCGCGTTGATCAGGCAGAGGCCCGCCGCGGCGAAGCCCGGAGCCGCCGGCCCGAGCTGCCGGAGGAGCGACCCGAGCCCGGCGCCGAGCATGCCGCCGCCGCTGATCGCGGCGGTCAGCCAGCCGAGCGCCTTGGTGCGCTCGGACGCCGGCGCCGAATCGGCCACGTAAGCCTGGACGACGCCGCTCGTCCCGCCGCCGACGCCCTGCAGCAGCCGCATCGCGAAGAGCAGCCAGAGCGTGTCGGCGAGGCCGAAGACGGTGTACGCGAAGACCGACACCGAGAGGCCGCCCAGGATCATCGGCCGCCGGCCGTAGCGGTCCGACAGGCGCCCCCAGAAGGGGGCGGTCGTGAGCTGGGCGAACGGATGGCAGGCGACGAGGACGCCGTAGAGGCTCGGCGCGGCGCCGAAGCGCGTGGCATAGAACGGCAGCAGCGGCATGACGATCATGAAGCCCATCATGTCCACGCAGGCGGCGGCCATGAGGATCCAGAGGCTGCGCAGCGAGGCGCGGTCGCCGGCGGTCATCGGGCGGCGACTCCGCCGCGCCTCGACTCGCGCCCTTCCCCGCTCAGCGCGAAGGCGCCGGCCGAGGCGGCCATCAGCAGCACGCCGTAGGCGGCGGCGAGGCCCAGCTCCTGGAGGCGGAGGCTGCCGAGGATCTCGATCGCGATGGGGCGGGTCTCGAAGGTGTAGAGGACGATCGACGTCACGAAGTCCCCCAGCGCGGTGACGAAGGCGAGCGCGGCGCCGGCGGCGAGCGCCGGGCGGAGCAGTGGCAGGGTGATACGCAGCAGGCGGCGGAAGGTTCCGGCGCCGAGCGCGGCGGCGGCCTCCTCGAGCGCCGGATCGAGCTGGCGCAGGCCGGCGAGCGCTCCCCGGCCGGTCAGCGGCAAGCTGCGCACCAGGTAGGCGAGCGGCAGGATGGCCGGCGTGCCGATCAGCAGGAAACGGCCCTGCCAGGGGCGGTCGACGCTCATCGCCACCGCCAGCGCGACCGCGAAGACGGTGCCCGGGAGCGCCCAGGGAATCGCCAGGAGCCCCTCGAGCCAGGCCGCCAGACGCCCGCGTTGCCGCCGTGCCGCGAGCGCCGCGGCGAGGCCCAGGAGGAGCGCTCCCGCGGTCGCCGCCGTCGCCATCCAGAGCGAGTTGGCGATCGGCCGCAGCCGCTCCGCCGAGGCGAAGAGAGCGCCCCAGTTCGACAACGAGAGGACCGGCGGGAAGGGCTCGGCGGTCCAGGTGAACGGCGGCACCAGCGACAGCAGGACGAGCACGGCGTGCGGCAGCAGCAGGAAGACCGCCGTGGCGACCGCGAGCGCGCCCACGGCCCAGCGCGCCGCGCCGCGCAGCCGCCGCCGCGCCGGCGGCACGCCGCGGGTGCCGGCGGCGAAGCGCGCCTCCGCCCGCTCCGCGCGCCGCATCCCCCAGAGGCCGCAGAGCGCGAGCGCGGCGAGCGCCACCGTCTCGACCTGCGCCATCGCGTCCTCGCCGTTGAGCTTCGAGGCGACGATCTGCGTCGTCATGACGCGGAAGGCGCCGCCGAAGAGGTACGGCGCCGAGAACGAGGCGAGCGAGGTCATGAAGGTGAGGAGCGCGGCCGCCGTGAGCGCCGGGCGGAGCAGCGGCAGGGTGACGCGGAGCAGCGTGCGCAGCCGCCCGGCGCCGAGCGCGGCCGCCGCCTCGAGCAGGGCGCCGTCGCTGCGCGCCAGCGCGGCGCGGGTGAAGAGGTAGAAGTAGACGTACATCGAGTAGGTGTGGACGAGGAGGATCGCGCCCGGACCGACGAGGCGCCACGGTGGCTCGGGCAGGCCGAGCAGCGCCTGCACGGCGCGGGTGGCGAAGCCGCTCTCGCCGAAGAGGAAGAGGAAGGCGATGACGCCGACGAGCGGCGGCAGCGCCACCGGCAGCGCGGCGGCCGCGCCGAGGAGGCGCCGGCCGGGGAACTCGGCGCGCTCGAAGGCGAAGGCGAGCGGCACGCCGACCGCGGCGGCGAGGACGACCGAGGCGGCCGAGATCCAGAGGCTCCGCCAGAGGGCGAGCCACTCGTCGGGGCGCGCCGCGAAGGCGGCGAGGTGGCGTACCGTCCAGCCGCCGGGGCCGCCCAGCGCCTCGGCGAGCGTGAGGAGGAGCGGCCAGCCGACGAGCCAGGCGAGGAGGACGGCGAGGGCGGCGGCCGCGGCGGTGGTCGCTGGGAGGCGGGGTCGCGTTCGTTGCGTCATCGGGTCAATGGAACTGCGCCGCGCGGCACCGACAGTCGCCGCGTGGGATGCCGGTCCGGAGGGCGTTCCACAGGCGCGCCGCTTCGCGGTGCTGGTAGGTGGGGGTGGTGGTGGACGGTTCGCATCTCGCTACGCGAGATGCATCACAACGGTGTTGCCGGCCGCACCGGGCGCGCGCCGGTTCCACGCCCTCCGGACCGGCACCCCACGCGGCTGCACGGTCCGAATCGTTTTGGGCGACGTCGAAAAGCATCGAGCTAGGGTGCACCGCCAGGGAAAATGCGCGGCGACGGGCCGCCGGGGCGCAGCCCCACGTGAACCAAGTCCCCCGGTGCCGCGGCGCGCGGTGAGCCGAGCACCTCGACTTCGCCGCCACCGGCGAGAGCCACGAGGTAGAACGTGCCGTTGCCGGCGAAGCGTCGCTCGACGACATGGCCGGCCAGCCCGTCGCCCTCTCCCCTACCCAGCTCCAGGGCCTCGGGCCGAACGAGGAGCTCCGCCGGCTGACCGTCAACGAGCGGGTCCACCACCTCTCCTCCCCACGTGATCCTTTCTTTTCCGTCTCCGCTGTCGCGCAGCACGACCAGCCCCTGGCCGTCGCCGCCGCGCAGGTAAGTCCCGGCCAAGGCGCTCGCCCGCCCCACGAACCCGGCCACGAAGCGCGTCGCCGGTCGCTCGTAGAGCTCCTCCGGCGTCCCCACTTGGTGGAGCCGTCCGCCGGCGAGCACCGCGACGCGGTCGCCGAGGTGGAACGCCTCTTCCTGCTCGTGGGTCACGAGGACGGTCGTGATCCCGACCCGCTCGATCGTGCGCCGCAGCTCGCGGCGGGTGCGCTCGCGCAGCGCCGGGTCGAGGTTCGAGAGCGGCTCGTCGAGGAGGAGCAGGCGCGGCTCGGGCGCCAGGGCGCGCGCCAGCGCCACCCGCTGCTGCTGGCCGCCCGAGATCTCGCTCACCCGCCGCGCCGCGAAGCCGGGCAGGTCGACCTGGGCGAGCGCCGACGCCACCCGCCGCGCGATCTCCTCGCGCGGCAGCTTCCGCGCGGCGAGGCCGAAGGCCACGTTCTCGCCCACCGAGAGGTGCGGGAAGAGGGCGTAGTGCTGGAACACCATGCCGACATTGCGCCGCGCCGGCGGCAGGGGATCGAGCGGCTCGCCGCCGACCGCGATACGGCCGCCGTCGGCGGTCTCGAAGCCGGCCAGCAGGCGCAGCAGCGTCGTCTTGCCGCTGCCGCTCGGGCCGAGCAGCGCCAGCACCTCGCCGCGCGCGACGGCGAGCGACACCCGCGCCAGCACCACCTGCTCGCCGAAGCGCTTCTCGATCCCGTCGATGGTGAGGAAGGAGGCCGTCATGCTCGGAGCCCGTCCCGCTGGGCGCGGGACGGACGGCGCTCCGAGCGTCGATTGGAACCCGGCGCGAAAGCCTTCGCGCCTCGCCCGCGGATGGTGCGGTCCCAAGTCGCCATCCACTCCGGCCCGCGCCGCTCGATGAGCTCCCAGTCGACCTCGGCCGGCACCAGGCGCGCCGCGACCTCGCGCGCCCAGGCGGGGAGCGTCTCGGGGGCGATGTCGGTGCGCGCCGGCAGGCGCAGGGCCTCGCGCGCCGCCAGGAGCTGCCCCTCGACGCTGCCCACCCACTCGATGAACGCCTGCGCCGCCGCCGGATGCTTGGCGCCGCGCACCAGGCCGATCGAGTCGTCGATCACCGGCGTGCCGCTCGCCGGGAAGTTGAAGGCGAGCGGCGAGCCGCGCCGCTGCTGCCAGAGCATGTCGGTCAGCTCCCATACCGTCACCAGGCCTTCGCGGCGGTTGAGCTTCTCGAGCAGCAGCGCCGGGTTGAGCACGTACTCCTTGGTCTGGGCGTCGAGCCGGCGCAGGAACTGGAACCCGGCCTCCTCGCTGCCGGTGCGCGCCACCGACTGCGCCAGCACCATGCCGAAGAGCGTGCGCATGGTGCCGCTCGCCAGCGGGTCGCGCATCAGGATCTTCCCGCGCCAGCGCGGGTCGAGGAGGTCGCCCCAGTCGTGCGGCGCCTCCGCGGCCGGCACCACGGCGGCGTTGTAGACCAGGACCGGCGCGGTGCGGTAGGTGCCGAAGTAGAGCTCCTGGGGGTGGCGGCTCGCCGCCGGCACCGCGCCCGCCCAGCTCGGGCGGTACGGCGCCAGGAGCCCCTCGCGCGCGCCGCGGCCGAGGATCGTCTGCGGGCCGCCGTACCAGACGTCGGCCTGCGGATTGGCGGTCTCGGAGCGGATGCGGTCGTAGACCTCCTGCGAGCCCATGTCGAGCCAGCGCACGTCGATCGCCGGGTGGCGCTGCTCGAACGCCCGCTCCATCACCTGCAGCAGGTCGCGGCCGTGCGGCGAGTAGACGACGAGCGGCGTGCGGTCGTCGCCGCACCCGGCGGCGAGGCCGGCGCCGAGCAGGATGCAGACGGCGGTGGTGAGCGATGAGTGTCGGATGCGGCGCGCCCTCCTGGCGCGCCGCGCAGTCTATGGCAGGCGCGGCGGGCGCGGCGGCGGCAGCCAGCTCCCCGGCCGGCGGCGGTAGATGGTGAGCCCGCCCTCGCCGGTCCGGTCCTCGAACCGTGCCACCGGTGCGAAGGCGCGGCGAAACCAGCGCCGGGTGACGAGCGGCTGCAAACGCCCGCGGGTGTGGAAGACGACGATCTCCGCCGGCGCGGCGCGGAACGCCCCGGCGACGTCGCGCGCCGCGAGGTACGGCCGCACCTCGCGCGTCACCAGGCCCATCAAGTCGACGATCCGGCGCCCGCTCTCGTAGCCGAGAACGCCGATCTCGACATAGGCGACCGCGGCGTCGGGCGGCGTCTCGCTGCGCAGCCAGGCGGCGGCGCGGCGATAGGTGTCGAGATGACCGAAGCCGGAGAAGTCTCGGTACCAGTGCTGCGAGCTGCGGGCGAACGGGAGGAGCAGTGGCGTTGCGGCCGCTAGCGCCAGGAGGAAACCGGCTGCGGTGGCGGCACGGCCGGCTGTGGACCGACCGGGGTCCGGCGCGAGTCCCGGTCGTTGGGGCGTGCCGCGGTTGCCGCCGCGTGCCACATGGCTCATGCCGGCGAGCTTTCTCCCTGCCCAGCCTCCCGCCTCCGCGATCGCGAACCCCACGCCGTAGAGAAGAGCCGCCAGCACCGGCAGCAGGTACCAGGAGAAGAAGGGGACGCCGAGCACGCTGTAGGCGAGCGCCACCGCCGCGGCGTAGAGCACCAGGAGCCGCGCGGCCCGCCCGCCGCGGCGCCACAGCGACGACTGACCAAGCAGCCCGACGATCAAGAGCAGGCGCCACGTGGAGCCGAAGTGCCGCGGCGCGAGCGCGGCGGCGCGCCGCCAGAACGCGAGCCCGGCGTTCCAGGTGCCGCCGCCGGCGGCGAGCGCATCGGCGCGCTTCGCGGCGACGGTCTCGGGCAGCGGCGTGCCGAACCAGAGCCAGGCGGCGAGCGAACCGGCGAGCACCACGACACCTGCGGCGACAAGGTAGCGGCGCGGCAGACGGCGGCGTTCCGCGACGAGCAGAAGACCAAGCAGGACGGCGGCGGCCAGTGCGTCGGGACGAAACCAGGCGGCCGCTCCCGCAAGCACTCCCGCCAGGCCGGGCCGCGTTTCCACCACGTGTGCCGCGAGGGCGAGGAGCGCCAGCGCGGCGGCACCGGCCGAGCCGTGGCTGGTCCAGACCGCGGAGGAGGCGATCCAGAGCGTGCCGCCGAGCAGCGCGCCGGCCGCGGCGCGACTACGGCCTTCCGCCGGGACTCGGCTGTGGCAGCGCCGCGTGTCGAGGCGCATCACCAGCGCGAACAGAACCAACGCGCTCGCGTAGAGGAAGGTCGCAGCGTGCGGGATGTCCACCCCTGTCGCGGCGTGCAGTGCCGCGAGCAAGAGCGCGAGCCCCGGCTCGCTCAACCCGAACACCCTCTCGACAGAGCTTTTGCGCGGCGCCACGGTCCCTCCCGCCGGTCGATCGGCCGGCGGGTTGTAGACGAGCCCCTCGCCGCGGGCGAGGTTCAGCGCATAGCGGTAGGTGATGTAGTGGTCGTCCTGGGCGCGGCCGTCGAGCCGCAGAACGAAGAGAGCTGCGAGCGTCAGCCAGGCCGCGAGCCCGACCGCGAACACGATGATCGCCCAGGCTCGCGCCGTGGGGCGGCGGTCCGTCGGCCGCCGCCCGGCCGCCGCGATCACCGCACCCCCTGCGCTGCCAGCATCGCGCGCCGGCGGCGCTCCAGCGCCCGGCAGCCGGCCGCGGCGGCGCCGCGCCGCCGGCGCAGGACCGCCGTCTCGTAGCCCTGAGCGTAGTGCTCGGGCGTGACACGGTTGGTGAAGACCAGCCACTCGCCGCCGCGCGACCGTTTGCGGTCGCCGGCGAGCAGCAGCGGCACGTAGCAGGCGCGGAGGCGCGCCGCCGCGCGCTGCAGCCCGGCCGAGGTGAGCTGCGCGCCGGGGCTCAATCGCGTGACGATCAAGTCCGGCCGCCGATCGAGGACGTAGTCGGGCGCGAACTTCTCGTGGCCCGCCTGGCGGCGGGCGCCGCCGATCGGCGGCAGATGGGCGATGTGCTCGTCGGTCAGACCGAACATGTCGAGCGTCCGCCGCTGCGAGTAGTAGGGCACGATGCCGGCGCCGCCGGTCGCGATGACCGCCTCCGGCGTGGTGTGCTCGCGCAGCCAGAGTCCGAGGCGGGTCCAGGGACTCCATCTGGTGCGCCAGCCCGTCGAGCCGCGACAGGCGCTCCGGCCAGGAGAGCCAGACGGCGGTCGCGACGAGCGCTGCCGCCACCGCGCCGCGGAGAGCGCCGCGCGCTCCGGGCAGGAGCCCGCCGGTCAGCGCGCCGAGGCCGACCGCGGCGAGGAGCAGCAGCGGCGGCAGCGCCGGCAGCAGGAAGCGCGGCCCGAAGAAGGGGAGGAAGTCCCCGCCCACCCAGAAGAAGTAGGCGAGGGTGGCCGCGATCCACGCCCAGGCGAGTCCCACCCACCGCCCGCGCCGCGGCGCCGCCGGCGCGGGCGTAGCGCCCGGGCTACGTCCCGGGCGTTTTCGGAGGACCGCCGGGATCTCTTCACGGGCTCTCAGCACGACAGAGCCGATGGCGAGCAGAACCAGGGGCAAGGCGTTCCAGCGATCCGCTAGCTCGAGGAGCTGCGGCACGGCGCGCGCGACCCGCTCCCAGGTGAAGTCGCTCGCCTTGACGTAAAACGTATTCGGCAGGAGCCAGCCGTAGTAGCGCCAGCGCCAGAGAAAGTAGGGCAGGTAGAGGACGAGAAACGCGAGCGCGAAGCGAAGGCGGGCGCCGGCCTGTGCCTCCGCACCGTCTGCCTCCGCGCGCATGCGTTCCCCTCTCCCATGTGGGAGAGGGGCCAGGGGTGAGGGAGATCGGGTCAATGCAGTAAAGGTGGAAGCACCTCGGACTTTCCCTTCATCTTCGACGCTCGCAACGAGTGAACGGCGCCGCCCTAAGAACACCAGCGTGATCAGCCAGTACAGGCCTCCCTCAGGCCGCGTCATCGCGGCCAGCGCGAAGGCGGCGCCCGCGGCGGCCGGGCGGCCGGCGACCAGGAGCCGCTCGAGCGCGAGGAGGAGGAGCGCGGCGAAGAGCAGCGTCTCGAGACCGGAGACGACGAACCGCGGCTGCGAGCCGAGCGCCGCGAAGAGGAGCGGCGGCAACGCGGCGAGGAGGCGGCTCTCGGGGAGCGCCCAGCGCGCCAGCCGTGCGAGCAGGGCGACCCCCGCGACGCCGGCGGCGGCGGCGAGCCCGACCGCGAGGAGCGGCAGGTCGAGCCCGAGCGCGGCGCCGCCGGCCAGGAGGAGCGTCCACAGGAAGTTGGTGTAGCCCTCGACCCGCTCGCCCAGGTTGTAGACGAGCCCGTGTCCCGCCGCCAGGTTCCGCGCGTAGCGGAAGGAGACGAAGGCGTCGTCGACCAGCAGGTAGGGGTTCCAGAGGTGGGCGGCGCGGGCGAGGAGCAGGGCGATGCCGGCGGTCGTCACAGCCCGCGACCAGGCGCGCCCGGCGCCCGGCGGGTCTGCGGCGGCCGCCGGGGTCATGGGGCCCCGAGTGCCAGCAGGTTCGCCATCAGGCGATAGGCGCCCGGCACGCCGGCCGGGAGCTGGCGGAAGAGCGCGAGCCCGGTGTAGACGTACGTCCCCTTCCCCACGCGCGCCACCAGCAGGCCGCCGCGCAGCTCCGGCCCGCCCGGGTCCGCCATCGCCAGCAGCGGCGTGTAGCCGGGATCCCAGGTGTGAGCGAAGTAGAGGCCGCGCTCCTGCACCCAGCCTTCCCAGTCGTCCGCCTGCAGCCGATTGGGACGGCTGAAGACCGGGTGATCGGGCACGAGCGGCACGACCGGCGCCGTCTCGTCGGTGACGCGATCGTGCGGCCGCGCGATCGCGAGCGGCAGCGGCGCGAAGCCGCCTTCGACGAACGGGTACTGCTGGTATTGCACGATCATGAGCCCGCCCTGTCGTACGTAATCGAGCAGCCGCGCGTTGGCCCGCCCGAGCGCCGGCTCGCTCTCGTAGGCGCGGCTGCCGACGACGATCGCGTCGTAGCGGCCGAGGTCGGCGTGCAGGAGAGCGCGCTCGTCGAGCAGCTCGAGCGGCACCCCCACCTCGCGCAGCAGCTCGGGCACCCGGTCGGAGGCGCCGCGCACGTAGCCGACGCGCGCGAGGCGCGGCAGCACGAGGTCGGTGGCGCTCACCGCCAGCGTCGCCGGCGTCGGCCGCGGCGTCGGCCGGACGTGCTCGTGCTCGACGAGCGGCAGGGCGGCGGCGAAGCGCCGGCCGTCGTCGAGCACCGCCGCCACCTCGAGCAGGGAGCGCCCCGGCCGCAGCCCGGCCGGCGGCGTGATCGCCACTTGAAGGTCGCGCCGCTCGCCGGCGGCGAGCGTGAACGGGATCGAGGGCGGCGCCGGCCAGGCTGCGCCGGCGCCATCGCCGGCCGACTGCCAGGCGGCCTCCAGCCGCCCGGTGAGCGGCGCCGCGGCGCGCGAGGTGACGGTGACCTCGAGCTGGCGCGGCGCCTGCTGAGCGAGCGGCCAGACCAGGAGGTCGCGCGCCAGCGCCACCTCGACCGCCGGCACGACGCGCAGCGGCCGGCGCACCTCGCCGCGCGCCTGATCGGCGACGCGGTAGACCACCTCCCGCTCGAGCGTCAGCGGCACGCCGGCGATCTCGAGGGCGAAGCGCGCGGTCAGCGGCGGCGGCTCGAACGGCTCGCCGCGCACCTCAGGCGGCGCCGCGCTCCAGTCGTAGACCGCGCCGGCGAGCGGGCGGCGCAGGAAGTAGGGAGCGGTGGGGGGGGCGGCGGCGGGCACCGGCACTCTGACCTCCCAGGCGACCAGCTCGCCGGCGGCGACCGGGCGCGGCGCGGCGCTCCCGGCCGCCGGAGCCCCGCCCGCCGCCGGCGCCGCGGGCGGCGGCGTGCCGGGCGGCGGTGGCGGCGGCACGGCGGTGCCGGCGACGGGCGGCAGGGACCACTCGGGCGACGCCGCGACCGCGACCGCCGCCTGCGCGAGCGGCTCGGCGCCGCTGTTCCAGAGGCTCGCCTGCACGACCAGCGTCTCGCCGGTGGTCACCGTCTCGCGCCCCACGGCCGCCTCGACCGCCACCCCGGCCGCCGCGGCCAGCCCCGACTCGGCCGCCGCGAGCTTCTCGGCCACCAGCTCGCGCGCCTGCCGCGCCGCGTCGCCCGCGTCGCCGGCGAGCGCCTCGTCCGCGGCGCGGAGGTGCTCGAGCGCCGCCGCGAGGCCGGGCACGGCGGCCGCGAGGTCCTCGGGGTTGAGCTCGGCGCGCGTGCGCGTGGCGGCCGCCTCGGCCGCCTCCAGGTGCTCGGCGACGCGCCGGCGAAGCGCCGCGTCGGCGAGCGGCGCCGCGATCGCGGCGAGGTGGGTGTCGATGCCGGCGAAGAGCCCGTCGGCGGCCGCCACCGTGGTGCCGGGAGCGCCCGCCGGCGGGCCGGCGCCGCCCTCCACCCAGCCGACGCGCGTCTCGCGCGGCCCGAGCTCGAGCAGGCGCCCCATGTCCTGCGAGCGGTGCATGCTGCGGCTCGCGGCCGCGAGCTGCGCGATCGAGCGTCCGGTCAGCGGGTCGACGACGCCGGTCGGCACCGCGAGCGTGGTCGCCTCGCGGTCGAAGAAGGTCGAGCGATAGAGCGCCTGCGGCCGCCACGGGGCGAGCCCCTCGGCGGCGAGCCGCGGCAGAGCGGCCGGATCGCCGGCCAGCCGGTAGCCCTCGTGGGCCACCACGCCGGCCGCCTGGTGCTGGCCGTGGTTGGGGTGCGGCGTGCCGCGGAAGACCGAGACCACGACCTGCGGCTTGAAGCGGCGGACGACGCGCACGACGTCCTCGAGCAGCAGCTCGCGCGGCCAGAGCGCCAGGGTCTCCTCGAGCGAGCGGGTGAAGCCGAAGTCGTAGGCGCGGGTGAAGAACTGCCGGCCGCCGTCGATCGCGCGGGCCGCCAGGAGCTCGCGGCTGCGCAGCAGGCCGAGGTCGACGCCCAGCTCGGAGCCGATCAGGTTCTGCCCGCCCTCGCCGCGCGACAGCGACAGGTACGCCGCCTCGCCGCCCATGCCGCGCGCCACGAGGGTCAGGAGCTGGGTATCCTCGTCGTCCGGATGGGCGGCCACGACGAGCAGCCGTCTGTGCGTCGAGAGCCGCGCCAGCGCGCGCTCGACCGCCGGCAGGCCGCCGGTCGTCGGCGGCTCGAGCGCGGGCGGCGCGGCGCCGGCCTGCGCCCGCGGCGGCGCGCCGCAGACGAGCGCGAGAGCGAGCAGGGCGAGGGTGAGCAACGGCGCGGGGCGTCGGCGCATGGCGGTCCTCCGGTCGCGGAGGGCGGGGAGTGTAGCGCGGGCGCGGGCCATGGACGCTCGCAGGGGCCAGCCGCGTAGACCCGGCAGCAACGAAACGCGCCTCATCGGTGCAGATCGCAAGGAGAAAACAGCCATGACCCGGAGCCTTCCCGGCCCCACGCGGCAGTCGCCCGGCCTCGGCGCGCTGCTGCTCCTCGTCCTCGGACTCGCTGCGCTCGCGGCCCCCGCCGCCAGCGCCGCGGTCTACACCCCGACCACCACGGCCGACACGCTCGACGGCGCCTGCAACGCGCAGTGCTCGCTGCGCGAGGCGATCGTCGCGGCCAACGCCAATCCCGGCTCGGACGTCGTCATCCTCGGGCCCGGCGTCTACGCCCTGACCCGCGCCGGCGCCGGCGAGGACCTGGCCGCGACCGGCGACCTCGACGTCACCGACGACCTGGTCGTGCTCGGCGCGGGCGCCGCGCAGACGATCATCGACGCCGGCGACCTCGACCGCGCCTTCGAGGTCATCGCCGTGCGCCTCGAGATCTCCGCCGTCACGGTGCAGAACGGCCTCGTCGCCGGACCCGGCGGCGGGCTGCGCAATCGCGGCGGCGAGCTCCAGGTGAGCCGCAGCGTGGTGAGGGAAAACGCCACGGTGGGCGAAGTGGGCGGCGGTATCGAGAGCGACGGCGCCCTCACCGTCACGCAGACCACGGTCCTCGTCAACATGGCCGACGGCAACGGCGGCGGCCTCGCCGTCCGGGGCGAGCTCGCGCTCGTCAACTCGACGGTCTTCGCGAACCGCAGCGTGAACGGCTTCGGCGGCGGCATCTACGTCTTCGCCGACGTCGCCGGCGCAATTGCCAACGCCACGATCGCCAGCAACACCGCCTTCCTCCGCGGCGGCGGCGCCTTCGTCGAGACCGCCGCCTTCATCGGCGTGACCCCGGCCTGGCGCAACACGATCCTGGCGGGCAACAGCGCGCCGACGGACCGCGACTGCTCGGGCTCGGCCCACTCCGAGGGCCACAACCTGGTCGGCGTGGGGACCGGCTGTGCCGACTTCTCCGCTGCGCACGTCGACATCGTCGGCACCGCCGCGACGCCGATCGACCCGCTGCTCGCGCCGCTCGCGAACAACGGCGGCCCCACCCCGACGCTCCACCCGCTGCCGCCGAGCCCGGCGATCGACACCGGCGACCCGGCGCCGCCGGGCAGCGGCGGCACCGCCTGCGAGGCGGTCGACCAGCGCGGGGCATCGCGCCCCGGCGGCATCCGCTGCGACATCGGCGCCGTCGAGGTCACCCTGGAGTGCCTGCAGGGCGGCGACTCTCTGTGTCTGGAGGGGGGCCGCTTCCGCGCCAGCGCGCGCTTCACCACCCCGCAGGGCTTCAGCGGCGACGCGCACGCCGTGCAGCTCACCGACGACGCCGGCTACTTCTGGTTCTTCGCGCCGGAGAACCTCGAGCTGACGCTCAAGGTGGTCAACGCCTGCGCACCGCCGTTCAACCGCTTCTGGGTGTTCCTCGCCGGGCTCACCAACGTCCAGGTGCAGGTGACGGTCACCGACACCAAGACCGGCGCGGTCAAGACCTACAACAACCCGCAGGGCCAGGCCTTCCGCACGCGCCTCGACACCCAGGCCTTCGCCACCTGCCCGTAGGCGGCGACTCGGCAAGGACGGCGGCGGGCCTCCTGCCGCCGTCCCCAAGCGGCCCGGCGCCGGCGGCGGCAGTTCGCGTGCTCCCTCCCGCTCCGCCTGCTCGGTGAGCTGCGCGACCGGCTCCTACGCATGCTGCAAGTGCGGCAGCCTGATCACCGCCCCGAGCTGCACCTGCAAACGGCCCTAGCCGGAAGCCGGCGTGCGGGAACCGTTGTCCCCGCTTCGCGCTCTGTTTCCCCTACGAGGCCCCACTTACGGTCGGACGAGACTCACGTCGTAGGTCGTGACTGGATGTGCAGTTCCCCCGCCGTTGACTGACCAGGCTCGGCTCTTGTAGCGAAACAGATTCCCGTGGGGATCTCTGCGTCCGTTGAGGGTGTAGGCATACTCGAGGCCCGTGATCGCCGTTTGGCGGAGTTGCAGCAGCTCGCCGGGCTGCGAGACACCGTCGTGGTTCGTGTCCACCCAAAGGCACAGCTCATCGAAAACAGCGTCGTTGGCGTCGATCACGCCATCGGCGTTCCCGCCCAGGTCGATGGTGTCGAATTCGGCGAGCGCTGCATATCCGACCTCGCCGCGCTCGCCTGTCGAGAGGCGAGTCGCCCATCCGAAGAGCTCCTCTCCGCTGTCGATCGCGCCGTTGCTGCTGCGGTCGAGGCACAGGAAGGCGTCTTCCTGCCCGGCGGCAGTCCACGCCAGCTCCTCGCGGGCGCCGTCGGCATCGAGATCGAACGCAACGGGCTCGCCGGGCCCGGAGAGATGGAAGCCGTTCTCGTCCAGGTCGACGAGTACGGGGCAGTTGGGGGGAGGATCCTCGGGTGGAGGAGGAGCGGGAACACAGACCTGCCCAGAGCCCCAGGCGTTGGTATACGACGAACCGTAAATCTGTACAGTGACCCGCGCTCGATAGCAGTGGAGAAGCTCGCCTGGCTCGCGGATGTAACCGGAGTACTGGCCCGGCATGGTATAGGCCCGCCCGTCCAGCCAGCCGCCGTCTTTGGTGTCGAAAATGAAGTGGTATCCCGTGATCTCGCAGTCGGCGTCCTCGTAACCGAGGAAGTTGTAGCATTGGACCAAGCCCGCGGAGTCGATGTCGTTGTCGGGCCGGCGGTTGATGACTACCGAGCCGGTCGCGTATGAGCCCTGCGCAAACGCAAGCTCAGGAAGCGCCAAGGAGGCAAGGAGCAGAGCTGCCAAGCTCGCGCGGCTCATTGACAGCCCTCCTCGGCCTGCCGCAGCTCCTCCGGCCAGCTCTCATTCTCGGGCCAGACCATGCCGATGTCGGGAGCGACGGCGAGGTACAGGAAGCGATCGAACCAGGCCGCTCCGAATTCGTTGCGTGCTCGGTCGAGCCCCCGGCGCCGCTTCTGGCAATAGCCCTCGCCCGCCGCTTCGACCTTGGCCACGATCGGCGCCCGCGCCGTTTCGGGGGTCCGACCCAGCTCCGCGATCAGCGTTCGGCGCGTCCCAGCCGCGGTCAGGAACTCGCCACTCGCGAGTTGGAGGCGGGTCCAAAAGTGCGCCGGCAACTCACCGCCCGGCGCCAGTGCCTCGGTTCGATCGCGAAAGGTTTCCTGTAGCGGCGCCAAGGGGTTGAAGGCTTGCGCGAGGAGGTGCTGGAAGACTTCCCAGGGCAGCAGTAGCTCGGGATTCCGCGCACCGTTGATCACCGCGAATCCCGGTGCCGGGATCGGGCCCGCTTCGTCTTGATGGGCGAGTGCCTCGGCCCGGCGCGATGCGATCTGCTCGGCATCGAACCGCGCCGCGAGGCGCTCTTCGGTCGTCCATTCCCAAGGCGGTTTCGAGCCGTGTTGCACTTGGCCGCCGGCATGGAGCGGGAGTAAGACGAGGACGCCCGCCCACCATGCTATGCGGCATCTGGGGTGCTTCCGCATTGGCTCCCTCCTAAAGATGGTTATCGTGACCCACACAATATGACCGACCTGCGCTACATTCAATACATTAGAGTGCGCTGAGGGACGGATCGCGGGACAGGCTCTCCGAACCTGCTGACTCGCTCGCGCGGCGACCAAGGCGCCGTGCCAGCGGCGTCACACCGCTAGCTGCTTCAGCTCGTGTTGTGCCGAGCGGCTGGATCAACCCGAACTTCCGTTGATCTTGCGCCGCGCCGACATCGTCGAGTGATTAGCTCGCCATCGCCGCCACCACCAGCTCCCCCACAGACCTGGCTTGAGCGCGACGCCCGCCTTCACGGCCGGGGTCATCCGAATGCTTCGGTGGAACTTCACCAGGTTGTAGTAGGCGAAGTACAGCGCCAGCGAGGCGCCGAGCACTGGGAGTTAGCCCGACTCTCCGGCGGGGGCTCGCGCCCCCGCCGGGGCGGTCCAACCAACCCTAGGGAGACCTAACCATGGCCAAGAGGACCCGCACCCAACATCCAACGTCTGCAGCCAGCGAACCCACGCCGCTTGCGATCCGCTAAAATGGCGGCGGTCCGGAAGACAACAGGTCCGGGAGACACCAGATGGCGCGTTCCCTTTGCCCCCGCTCCACCTCCGCTGCGCTCGCCGCGCTGCTCCTCGCGCTCGCCGCCGCGCCGCGCCTCGAGGCGACGCTCTTCGTTCCCAGCAAGACCGCCGACAGCTTCGACGGCGCCTGCGACTCCGACTGCTCGCTGCGCGAGGCGATCGCCGCCGCGAACTCGCACCAGGGCCCGGACGTGGTGGTGCTGGGGACCGGCGTCTACGTCCTGGCGCTGGCGGGGGCCGGCGAGGACCTGAGCGCGACCGGCGACCTCGACATCAGCGACGACCTCGACCTCGTCGGCTCCGATCCCGCCTCAACGGTGCTTGACGGCGGCGGCCTGGACCGCGTGCTGGACCTCTTCGGCGCCACGGTCGGCGTGCAGGGGGTGACGCTGCGCAACGGCCGCGTCGAGGGCGACGGCGGCGCGGTGCGCAACCGCTTCGGCGCGCTGACCCTCGGCGACACGATGGTGAGCGGCAATGCAGCGATCGGCGGCTCGGGGGGCGCGATCTCGAGCTACGGCGAGCTGACGCTCGTCAGGACGACGCTCGCCGGCAACACCGCGGACGGCAACGGCGGCGGCCTCGCCGCCCGCCAGAAGCTCACGCTCGCCAACGTCACGGTCTCCGGCAACGTTGCGGCGCAGGGCGGCGGCCTCTATTTCGTCATGCCGCTCGCCGGGCAGGTGGTCAACGCCACGATCACCGCGAATACGGCCGGGGTGCGCGGCGGCGGAGTGTTCTCCGAGACTCTGAATTCCGTCGGCGCGGGCGCGACCTTCGGCAGCTCGATCCTCGCCGGCAACGGCGCGGCGGCCGACGGCGACTGCAGCGGCCCGGCGCTCTCGGCCGGCTTCAACCTGGTCGGCGTCGGCGGCGGCTGCGGCGCCTTCGCCGCCGCCAAGGGCGACAAGGTGGGCACGGCGCAGGCGCCGCTCGATCCGCGCCTGGCGCCGCTCGCCGACGCCGGCGGGCCGACCCCGACGCACCCGCTGCGCGCCGACAGCCCGGCGGTCGACGCCGGCCAGCCGCCGCCGGCGGAGGACGAGGTGGCCGCGGGCCTCGGCTGCGAGACCGTCGACCAGCGCGGCGCGGTGCGGCCGGGCTGGGGCAGCGCGCGCTGCGACGCCGGTGCCTTCGAGCTGACCGGCGCCTGCGTCGCCTCCGCCGACACCCTCTGCCTCGGCGGCGGCCGCTTCCGCGTGCAGGCGACCTCGAGGCTGCCGCAGCAGCCGGCGCGCGCCGGCGGCGCCGTGGGGCTGACCGGCGACTCGGGCTCCTTCTGGTTCTTCGACCCGGCGAACGTCGAGCTCACGGTCAAGGTGCTCGACGCCTGCGCGCTCGCCGGCCGCTCGTGGGTCTTCCTCTCCGGGCTGACCGACGTCGAGGTGGAGGTGACGGTCGAGGACACGGCGACCGGCCTCACCAAGAGCTACCGGCACGCCCGCGGCAAGCCCTTTGCGCCCGTCCTCGACACCAACGCCTTCGCCACCTGCGACGTCGTCGCCGGAGACCGGTCATGAGCCGCCCGCGCCCGCTCGTCCCGTTCGCCCTCCTGCTGCTGGCCGGCGGCTTCGCGACGCTCGCGCCGGCGGCGCAGGGCGCGGTGTTCGCCGTCACCAAGTCCAGCGACACCCTCGACGGCGTCTGCGACGCCGACTGCTCGCTGCGCGAGGCGGTGGTGGCGGCGAACGCCCGCAAGGGCCGCGACGTCGTGGTGCTGCCGCCCGGGGTGTATCGCCTCACCCGCGCCGGCGCCGGCGAAGACCAGGCGGCGACCGGCGATCTCGACGTGCGCCAGCCGCTGACCGTGATCGGCGCGGGCGCCGACAAGAGCTTCCTCGACGGCGGCGGGCTCGACCGCGTGTTCGACGGTTTCGTGGTCAACCTCGAGCTGCTGGCGCTGACGGTGCAGGGCGGGCGCGTGAACGGCGCCGGGGGCGGCATCCGCAGCACCGGCGAGCTGGGCGTCTACCGCGCGCTGGTGCGGGGCAATCAGGCGCTCGGCGAGAACGAAGGCGGCGGCGGCATCTGGGTCTACGGCGGCCTGGTGATGCACGAGAGCACGGTGGCGGACAACGTCGCGGAGGGCTTCGGCGGTGGCGGCCTCCTCACCTACGGCGACGTGCTGCTCAACAACTCCACCCTCTCGGGCAACCGGGCACTGTCCGGCGACGACCCGCCGAACCCCTACGGCTTCGAGGGCCTCGGAGGAGCGCTCTTGACCGGCGGCTTCGGCGGCGACGTGATCATCTCGAACACCACGATCACCGGCAACGCGGCGATCTGGGGTGGCGGGCTCTACAGCTTCTCGGGCGAGGACTACCCGTCGAGCTTCCCGGGGCTGCCGCCGGGGATCGGCCTGCGCAACTCCCTGGTCGCCGGCAACACCGCCTCGACGGCCGGGCCGGACTGCATCGGCGCTTTCACCTCCGACGGCTACAACCTGATCGGCGACGGCAGCGGCTGCGCCCTGCACGACGTGTCGACGGGGAACCTGATCGGCACGGCGAAGAACCCGATCGACGCGCGCCTCGCGCCGCTCGGCTTCCACGGCGGCCCGACGCCGACGCACGCGCTCCTCCCCGGCAGCCCGGCGCTCGACGCCGGCAGTCCCAAGCAGTTCGAGGTCGGCACCTCCTGGTGTCAGGCCAACGACCAGCGCGGGCAGACGCGCGCGGTGGACGGCAACGGCGACGGCACGCCGCGCTGCGACATCGGCGCGGTCGAGCAGAGCACGACCTGCATCTCGGGCGGCGGCACGCTCTGCCTCCAGGGCGGCCGCTTCCGCCTGACGACGGACTGGGAGACGGGCGCCGGCGCGGCCGGCGGCGGCCAGTCGCTCGGCCTGACGCCCGACAGCGGCAGCTTCTGGTTCTTCGATCCCGGCAACGTCGAGCTGACGGTCAAGGTGCTCGACGCCTGCGCCCTCAACGGCCGCTACTGGGTCTTCGCCTCCGGCTTGACCAACCTCGCGGTGCGCCTCGCCGTCACCGACACCCTGACCGGCGCCGAGCGCAACTACGAGAACCCCCAGGGCGCGGTCTTCGCCCCCATCTTCGACACCGCCGCCTTCGCCTGCGACTGAGCCCACATCGGCTATCCTCCCTGGCGATGGACATGAGCCAGGCGATCCTCGAAGCGCAGCGGGTGGAGGCGGCGGAGGACCGGATCCTCGACGCCTTCCGCCGCTGGGGGTATCTGGCGGCGGACCTCGATCCGCTGGAGCGCCTGGCGCCGGAGCCGCTGCCGGGGCTCGGGGCGGCGGAGGTGGCGGCGGCCGAGCAGGCGCGGCGCTGGTACGCGGGGCCGATCGGCGTCGAGTTCATGCACATCGCCGATCCCGAGCGGCGGCGCTGGGTGCAGGAGCGGATGGAGCGCGACCCGGCGCCGGTCGACGCCGACCGCATCCTCGAGGAGCTGCTCCAAGCCGACCTCTTCGAGCAGGTCCTCCAGGCCCGCTACCTCGGCACCAAGCGCTTCTCGATCGAGGGGATCGAGTCGCTCCTGCCGCTGCTGACCGACATGCTCGAGGGCGTCGCGGCGCACCAGGGCGAGCAGGTGGTCATCGCGATGAGCCACCGCGGGCGGCTCAACGTCATGGCGCACACCGTCGGGCGGCCGGCGGCGGAGATCTTCGCCGGCTTCGAGGACGTCGACCCGCGCAGCGTCATGGGCGCGGGCGACGTCAAGTACCACATGGGCGCGACCGGCACGTTCCGCGCCCGGAACGGCCGCGAGCTGGCGATCCACCTGGTCTCGAACCCGAGCCATCTGGAGGCCGTCGACCCGATCGCCGTCGGCCGCGTGCGCGCCAAGCAGGTGCGCCGGGGCGGCGCCGACGCGCGGCGGCAGATCGTGCCCATCGTCCTCCACGGCGACGCCGCCTTCGCCGGCCAGGGGATCCTCGCCGAGACCCTCAACCTGGCCGACCTGCCGGGCTTCCGCGTCGGCGGCACGATCCACGTCGTGGTCAACAACCTGATCGGCTTCACCACCGAGCCGCGCAGCCTCCACTCCTCGCGCTTCGCCTCGGACGTCGCGCGGCGGCTGCCGATCCCGATCTTCCACGTCAACGGCGAGGACCTCCAGGCGGTGGCGCGCGTCGCCGCGCTGGCGGTCGACTTCCGCGCCACCTTCGCCGAGGACGTGGTGGTCGACCTGATCGGCTTCCGCCGCCACGGCCACAGCGAGGTGGACGACCCGACGATCACCCAGCCGCTGCTCTACAAGAAGATCCAGGCGCGACCGCCGCTCTGGCGGCTCTGGGCCGAGCGCGCCGGGGTGCCGCCCGCCGACGCCCAGGCCCGGGCGGCGCGGGTGCGCGAGCACTTCCTGGCCGAGCAGAAACGCGCCGAGACGATCGAGAAGAAGCCGACCCTGCGCACCCTCCCCGCCTACTGGGACCCGTTCGCCGGCGGCTGCTGGCTCGCCGAGTACGAGGTGCCGACCGGCCTCGCGGCGGCGGAGGTCGCGCGCCTCGGCGAGCGCCTGACCGCGGTGCCCGCCGGCTTCACCGCGCACGAGAAGATCAAGCGCCTGCTCGAGCAGCGGGCGGAGATGGCGCGCGGGCAGCGGCCGCTCGACTTCGGCATGGCCGAGGCGCTCGCCTTCGCCTCGCTCGCCGACGCCGGCGTGCCGGTGCGCTTCAGCGGCCAGGACAGCCGGCGCGGCACCTTCAACCAGCGCCACGCCGTGCTGATCGACGTCGCAACCGGCGCCGAGCACCTACCGCTCCAGCACGTCGCCCCGGGGCAGGCGCGCTTCGAGATCTACGACTCGAGCCTCTCGGAGGCGGCGGTGCTCGGGTTCGAGTACGGCTACAGCCGCGACTATCCGGAGACGCTGGTGCTCTGGGAGGCGCAGTTCGGCGACTTCGTCAACGGCGCGCAGATCGTCATCGACCAGTTCGTCGCCGCCGGCGAGGACAAGTGGGGGCTGCTCTCGGGGGTCGTGCTGCTGCTGCCGCACGGCTACGAGGGCCAGGGGCCGGAGCACTCGAGCGCGCGCCTCGAGCGCTTTCTCCAGCTCGCCGGCGAGGACAACATGCAGGTCTGCCAGCCCTCGACCGCGGCGCAATACTTCCACCTGCTGCGGCGGCAGGCGCTGCGCCGCTGGCGCAAGCCGCTCGTCGTCTTCACCCCGAAGAGCATGCTGCGCCACAAGGACAGCTCCTCGACGGTCGCGGACCTCGGACGCGAGCGCTTCCAGAACGTGCTCGGCGACGCGCGGGTGGAGGGGGCCGAGCGGGTCATCCTCTGCACCGGCAAGGTCGGCCACGAGCTGGCGCGCGAGCGCGAGCGCCTGCAGGAGGCGCGGACGGCGATCGTCTTCCTGGAGCAGCTCTACCCGTTCCCCGAGAAGGAGCTGGCCGCCGAGCTCGGGCGCCACCCCCAGGCGCGCGAGCTCGTCTGGGTGCAGGAAGAGCCCGCCAACATGGGCGCCCTCGCCTTCGTCCTGCCGCGCCTCGAGCGCGTCGCCGGCCACCCCCGCGTCCGCTCGGTCAAGCGCTCGGCGTCAGGGAGTCCGGCGACGGGCTCGGCCAAGGCGCACGCGCTGGAGCAGAAGACGCTGCTGGCGCTGGCGTTCGGGAGCGGGGGCTAAAGCAGGCGACACACGTCCCAGAGGTGGTTCCGACGCCCCGCGCTCCAATCTTCTGGACGGCGAACCGAACTTTTGCCCAAGATCCAAACTTTTGGCGCGCGCACCGATCCTTCGGCTCCAGATCCAAACTTTTGGTACGCGCACCGAACTTAGCGCGCGAGATCCAAACTCTTGGGCGGAGTTCCGAACTTAGCGCTCCAGATCCAAACTTAGAGAGCGCGCACCGATCTTTTTACAGAAGATCCAAACTTCTGGAGCGTGCAGCGTTCGCACCTCCCCCGGTTGACAATGTGGCTTCATGGAGCTACATTGCGACCGTGCAGACGGTCGGCCTCAGGGAGCTCAAGAACCGGCTGAGTCACTACGTGCGCGAGGTGCGCGAAGGAGCAGTCGTACTGGTCACCGACCGCGGTGAGGTCGTGGCCGAGCTGCGGCCGCCGGGGCCGCAGGACGAGGTCGCTGCCAAATACCCACGGCTCCTCGAGCTGGCGCAACAGGGAAGGGCCAGGCTCGGTGCGCTCAACCGGCGCGAGCTCTACGAGCGGATGCCGCCGGCTCTCCGGGGGATCACCTCCGCGGAGCTCCTCGACCAGGACCGGGGCGAGCGCTGAACCTCTACGCTGAGACGAGCGCGGTTCTCGCCTGGATCGCCGGAGAGCCCGCTGGTGAGGAGATCCGTGAGCTGCTGGCCGACGCCGAGCTGGTGATCGCTTCGGACCTGACGTTCGCCGAGTGTCGCCGCGCACTGGCGCGCGCTGAAGCACTCGGCAAGAGGACCGGCGGGGAGACTGGCGCGTACGAGGCCAGGCTCGCGGCGGTCACCGAGGCCTGGACTCGACTCGCGGTGGATCAGCTCATCCTGGACCGGACAGGTCGCCGTTTTCCGGTCGAGCCGATCCGAACGCTCGACGCCATCCACCTCTCGACCGCGATGCTCGCTCGCGATGCGGTATCGGACCTCGTCCTCCTCAGTCTCGACGATCGCGTGCGGACGAACGGGCAGGCTCTCGGGTTTCCTCTGCTGCCAACGATTTGAGTGGCGCCGACGCGGTGGCGCCCGAACGTCTGGTGGCCGCGCTGCGCTGAGCGCGCGCCGGGCCTCCTCGCCTGACGGCTGATATGGAGCGACCCCCTGTCAAGGAGGGTGGTGATCTAGCGTGATCGACTGTCCAGGAGGGCGGGAGAGCCGGGTGAATCGACGACGAGTCACTCTGATATTCGCGGGTTGCCATGGTGG
>JBIOUG010000151.1:0-30414 GCA_044866775.1 Thermoanaerobaculia bacterium
TGCGCCCCCAGGGCCCTCGCCACCCTCCGGGCCACCTTCTCCCCCTTTCCCGCGACCACGGCGTCGATGTCCTTGACCGGCAGCCCGAGCAGCCGGTCGCGCAGCACCCCCCCCACGAGATGGCACTCCGTCGCCGCCACCCGCACCAACGCCCGCACCGCCGGATGCTCACGCAGCGCGTCGAGTCGATCGAGCCCATGGTTCGGAGTCACCGCCGCAGTCTAGTCGTCGGGAGCCTTTCGGGTTGCCGTAAGCCCCTGCAACCGTTTAAGATCCACATTAAGCCCATGCCCCTAACCCTGGAAGAGGTAAGGAAGATCGCCTCCCTCGCGCGCCTCGCGCTGGCGCCGGCGGAGGAGCGCCTCTTCGCCGGCCAGCTCGGCGCCGTCGTCGACTACATCGACCAGCTCGCCCAGTACCCGAGCGCCGAGCCGCCGCTCACCACCCCGTCCGCCCCCGAAGCCGAAGACCTCCCGCGCCCCTGCCTCCCGCGCGAGACGTTCCTGGCCAACGCCCCCGCCGCCCTCGACGGCCTCCTCCTCGTCCCCGGCGTCAAAGGCACCGGCGATGCCTGAGCTCTGGGAGCTCGCCGCCGAGGAGGTCGCCCGCCGCGTCCGCTCGGGCGAGCTCTCCGCCGCCGCCGTCACCGACGCCGCTCTCGCCCGCACCGCGAGCGTCGAGCCCCTGATCGACGCCTACCTCGCGATCTACGACGAGGAAGCCCGCGCCCGCGCCGCCGAGCTCGACGCCACCCTCGCAGGCCGCCGCGAGGCCGGCGAGCCGCTCCGCCTGGCCGGCGTCCCGGTCGCCTTGAAGGACAACCTCAACCTGACCGGCAAGCCCTTGACCTGCGGCTCGAAGATCCTCGCCGGCTACGTCGCGCCGTACACCGCGACCGCCGTCGGGCGCCTCCTCGAGGCAGGCGCCGTCGTCCTCGGCCGCGCCAACATGGACGAGTTCGCGATGGGCTCCTCCTGCGAGAACTCGGCCTACCAGACGACCCGCAACCCGTGGGACCTCGGGCGCGTCCCCGGCGGCTCGAGCGGCGGCCCGGCGGCGGCGGTGGCCGCGGCGAGCGTGCCGCTCGGCATCGGCTCCGACACCGGCGGCTCGGTCCGCCAGCCGGCGGCGCTCTGCGGCCTGGTCGGGGTCAAGCCGACGTGGGGCCGCGTGTCGCGCTACGGGCTCGTCGCCTTCGCCTCCTCGACCGACCAGATCGGCCCGCTCACGCGCACCGTGCGCGACGCGGCGCTCGCGCTCTCGGTCATCGCCGGGCCCGACCCGCACGACTCGACCTGCGCCGGCCGCCCGGCCGAGGACTACCTGGCGCGCATCGAGGAGGGCGTGCGCGGCCTGCGCGTCGGCGTCATCAAGGAGGCGGCCGGCGAGGGGCTCGCCGGGGCGCCGCGCGCCAACTGGAACGCCGCGCTCGAGCTGCTGGCGCGCGCCGGCGCCGAGCCGGTCGAGGTCTCGGTGCCCAGCCTCGGCGCGGCGATCGCCGTCTACTACGTCATCGCCACCTCCGAGGCGAGCGCCAACCTGGCGCGGTTCGACGGCGTGCGCTACGGCCACCGCTCGCCCGCCGCCGAGAGCCTGCTCGACCTCTACCTGCGGAGCCGCAGCGAAGGCTTCGGGCCCGAGGTCAAGCGCCGCATCATGCTCGGCACCTTCGCCCTTTCCTCGGGCTACTACGCGGCCTACTACGGCCGCGCCCGCGGCGTGCTCGAGGCGATGCGGCGCGAGGTCGACGCCGCCTTCGCGCGCGCCGACGTGCTGCTCTCGCCGACGACGCCGACCGCCGCCTTCGGCCTCGGCGAGAAGACGGCCGACCCGCTGGCGATGTACCTCTCCGACATCTTCACCACGCCGGCGAGCCTCCTCGGTCTGCCCGCGGTCGCGGTGCCCTCGGGCGCCGACGACGAAGGGCTGCCGCTCTCGCTCCAGATCGTCGGCCGCGCCTTCGACGAGGCGACCGTCTTCCGCGCCGCGCGCGCCTTCGAGCGCGAGGCGGGCTGGCAGGTCGCTCCGACGTTCCGCGGTGGAGCGGCGGCGCATTCCGCCGCGCCGGCCGATTGATGGGCTGAGGTCCGGGATGCCCGCCGTCCCTCGGCGCCGGAGCCGTCGCGTGAGCCGCCTGGGGCTTGCCCACCTCGCCCTCTACCTGCTGGCGCTGCTCGTCCTGCCGCCGCCGGCCGGCGCCCGCCCGGCCCGCGTGGCGGTCGAGGAAGGCGTCTGGGCGGTCCTCGCGGACGACCACGCGCTCTCCGTCGAGGCGACGCCGCGGCGCAGCGAGGGCCTCCTCGCCTTCACCCGCCGCCTCTGCGGCGACGCGAGCCGCGCGCCGCTCGTCGTGCGCGCGAACGGCGGCTCCGAGGAGCTCCGGTCCGGCGTCCGCTACCGCATCCCCTACGAGCTGCTGGCGCCGGAGGTCCAGCTCCGCGCCGTCCGCGCCCTCTATGGCCGTGACGTGGCGGCGGCCGACGGCTGGCGCCACACGGTGCGTGGCGTCGGGCCGCTCGAGCGCGAGAGCCTCTGGCACCTCGCCCACTGGTTCACCGGCAACGGCGAGAACTTCCGCGCCATCCGCGAGTACAACGAGCTCGGCGAGGAGGAGCTGCCGAGCGGCGCGGCGCTGACCATCCCGGCCGAGCTGCTGCTGCCGGCCTTCCGCGCCACCCTGCCGCAGACCGAGGGCGGCCGCCGCCTCGAGTTCGCGAAGGACGGCGCGGGCGAGTACGCCGTCTATCGCCTGCGTCCCGGCGAGGCGCTCTACTCGAGCGTCGTCGTCCGCTTCACCGGCCGCGTCTTCGCCGCCGACGTCAACGCTCTCGCCTCGACGATCGCCGAGCGCAGCGGCATCCGCGACGTCACCGACATCCCGGTCGGTTACCGGGTCAAGATCCCGGCCGACCTGCTGCTGCCCGAGTTCCTCCCCGAAGGGCACCCGCGGCGGCGCGAGTACGAAGAGGAGCTCGCCGCCAGCGCCCGGTTCAGCAACACCGTGCGCGCGCTCGGTCTCGCCGGCATCACCGTCGTCCTCGACCCCGGCCACGGTGGGCGCGATTCGGGGACCACGATGGCCGGAGTGTGGGAGAGCACCTACGTCTACGACATCGTGCTGCGCACCAAGCGCCTGCTCGAGAGCCACACCGCGGCGCAGGTCGCGGTGACGACGCGCGACGGCGCGAGCTTCCAGATCCACGAGGCCGACGTCCTGCCGTTCTCGCGCCAGCACGCGGTGCTGACGACGCCGCCCTACCCGATCGAGGACGCGACGGTCGGGGTCAATCTCCGCTGGTACCTCGCCAACAGCGTCTTCCGCCGCGCCGTGGCGCGCGACGGCGACCCCGAGAAGGTGGTCTTCCTGTCGATCCACACCGACTCGCTCCACCCCTCGCTGCGCGGCGTCATGGCCTACATCCCGGCCGCCAGCATGCGCCAGGACAGCTACGGCAAGTCGTCGGCGGTCTACACCTCGCGGCGCGAGGTGCAGGAGAGCCCGAGCGTCGATTTCCCCTGGCAGGACCGGGTCAAGAGCGAGGGCCTGTCGCGCGAGCTGGCGCAGCGGCTGGTCGATTCCTTCGCCGCCGGCGGCCTCGCCGTCCACCCGTTCAAGCCGGTGCGCGACAAGATCATCCGCGAGCGCCGGCAGTGGGTGCCGGCGGTGCTGCGCTACAACGTGGTGCCGGCCAAGGCCCTGCTCGAGGTCTGCAACCTCGCCAACGACGAGGACCGCCGCCTCCTCCAGACCCGCGCCTTCCGCCAGCGGGTGGCGGAAGCGATCGTCCGCGGGCTCCTCGCCTACTACGGCCAGAGCGGCAGCCTGCCGCCGACGCAGGTGGCGGGCGGCAAGTAGCGCCCGGGCTACGTCCCGGGCGTTTTCGCGCCGGCGTTGGACTGTTTCCCAACGGACGCATCCGCCACCAGCGGTGGCGGATCTCAGTCCCCCCGCGGCAGCAGCACCCTCCGCTCACCGCGCCTCGTGGGTGGGACGCGGGTGGAGCTGGACGAGCAGGCGGTCGCCGGCGGGGCCGATCTGCCAGAACGGGAAGTCGCCGGTGACGGCGATCCGCCCACGCCGCTCGAGTCGTCCGCGCGGCAGCGCGAGGTCCCATACCGCACGCCGAGCTCCCGCACGTCGATCGCAGTCATTCGGTTGACCCTCCACGTTCCAGCTCCGTCCACGCCTGCCGCAGCCGCTCGATGGCTTCGCCGCGCGTCGCCCCCAGGCTCGCCGCCACCCCGGCATACCGCGCCGCCCCCTCGTTGAGCCGCCGCCCCCGCTGCCCGTCGCTCGCCTCGGGCACCGCCTCGCTGACATACGTCCCCTCGCCCCGCCGCACCGCCAGGATCCCCGCATCCACCAGCCGCTGATAAGCCCGTGCGACGGTGCCGGGATTCACCTGAAGCTCCCGCGCCAGATCCCGCACCGAAGGCACCGCATCACCCGCCGCCAGCAGTCGCGCCGCGACGAGGTTCTGCACCCCTTCCTCGATCTGTCGCCAGATCGGTCGCGGGTCGGCGGGGTTGACGTGCAGGAGCGGCATACCAGGTGTACTGCTGTATTGATACACCACTCCTGAATGGCTGTCAAGCCCGGCAGCGCAGAAAAGAAGGAAACGAACGGGCGCTCAGCCCGCGTAGGGCTCGATCGCGGTGATGCGGTGGGGAGCGCCGCCGAAGGTGAGCTCGTCGCCTACCTTTTTACCCAGCAGGTCTCTCGCCAGGTCGGACTCGTAGGAGATGACGTCTTCCTCGGGCTGGCTCTCCCAGGGCCCGAGGATGGTGAGGACCCGCTCGCCGGCGTCGCCGCTCAGCCTGACGCGGGTGCCGATCCGCACCTCGCCGGCGGCGCCGGCCGGAACGTCGATCGGCCGCACGCGCGCCAGCTCGCCGTTGAGCGTGGCGGCGCGGGCGTTGAGGTACTCGTGGCGCTGGCGCGCCGCCTTGTACTCGAAATTCTCGCGCAGGTCGCCCAGGGCGCGCGCCTCCTCGATCGCCTTCCTGTTGGCCGGGATCTCGACCGCGAGGAGCTGCTGCAGCTCGGCGCGCTTGGCCTCGATCGCGGCGCGGGTGGCATAGAGCGGCGACGCAGTCTCGCGGCGCAGCGAGGCGAAGCGGAGCTGGAGCGCGTTGGTGAGCTGCTCGCGCTGGTAGGGCTCGAGGCCGGCGGCGCGGTGCACCGCCTCCTCGGCCTGCGGCGCCTGCTCTTCCGTCAAGTGGGCGAGGATGCGGGGGAGGGTTCCCCCCGACTCGGCGAGGGCGATCAGGCGGAGGCGGAACGGCGCGAACTCGTCGCGCAGCACCATGCCGAGGATCTGCTGCAGCAGGCGGAGCGGGTTGCGCGCCCGCAGCGTCTCGTCGCGGGCGGCGCGCTCGGCGAGCCAGACGAAGCCGGCGGGCTGGCGGTGCGGCTGGGCGAGCAGGACGTCGGTGAAGCGCTCGAGCTCGCGCGCGGCGGCGGGGTCGCCGGCGTTGGCCAGGCCGTCGGCGAGGAGGTCGAGGGCGCGCGGGTCGGCCTCGAAGGCGAGCGCATCGCGGTAGACCGCCGGCCAGTCGGCAGGACGCCGCTCGCGCGCCATGGTGTAGGCGCGCTCGCGCAGCAGGCGGTCCTCGATGCCGGAGAGGAGGCGGGTGAGATCGTTGCTCGAGCCGGCCCTGCCCGCGAGCAGCGCGTCGGGCTCCCAGGCGAGCCCCGCCGGCGCGCCGCCGCTCCGCTCGAGCGCGAACCAGATCTCGAAGGCGAGCCCGGGGTCCGTCGCTGCCAGGTCGTCCCCGAGCCCCACCAGCTCCTCGACCATCCGCCCGCGCAGCACCTGGTCCCGTGCCCCCTCGCGCCGCAGCAGCTCGAGCTTGCGCCGCGGCTCGGCGGCGCCGAAGGCGGTCCAGGCGGCGGCGAGGGCGTGGTCGCTCGTCTCCGCCCAGCGGTAGGTCTGCCGCCCGGCCCCCGCGGCCACGACCTGCGGGTGCTTGCGCGCCGCGCCCCACCACGAGGTCCATTGCGCCTCGGCGACCACGCCGACCAGCGCCTCGCGGATCTCGCCGGCGGTGAGCGGCCGGTCGTAGCTCTCGAGGGTCACCCGCAGCAGCTCGGGCGGCGTCAGGGCGGCGAGCGCCTCCGGCTCCTCGAGCTTGCGGCGCAACACGTGCCCGGGGGGGAGCGGCTTGAGCAGCTTCGGGGCGGCCTTGAAGCCGACGGTGAGCGGCGGCTGGCGCTCGAAGGCGACCTTGAAGCTCTCGAGCCCGAGGTTCGCCTCCACCACCCGACCGGCGCCCTTCCCTTCCATCGTCACGACGGCGCCGACGTCGAGCGCCAGGAGACCGACCAGCCGCTCCACCTTGTCCCAGGTCTTCGGGATGTCGTGCGCCGCGCGGTGGAGCCCGACGACCTCCAGCAGGCCGGGATAGGTGGGGCGCTGGCCGTAGATCCGGCCGAGGGTTTCGAGGATCGAGGGGTGGAGCGCCTCGGGCGGGTGGAGGATGCTCCCCGCCCGCTGCAGCAGCTTCAGGCGCACGCCCCAGAGGCCGCGCTCGCGGAGCTGTTCGTCGAGCAGCTCGAGCAGGAATCGCGCGCGCTCCTCTTCGGCGGTGCCGACGAGGGCCCGCGCCACGCCGACGAAGTAGTCGAGGTCGGTCGCGTCCTGCCCGAGGCGCGCCAGCCAGTCGTCCTCGACGGCGGCGAAATCGGCGCGCTCGAGGCTGTTCTGGATGGCGCGCGGCAACGGCATGGCGGAGGGGGGAAGATAGCAGATCGCCCCCGCCCCGCCGCGCGGCGGGCGTCCGCCCTGCCGGAGACAAGTCTCTGTGCATCACGGGTTTGACCGGGAGGGGAGCGGCACGTAGAGTTATTGCCCTCCGTGCACGACGACTTCTCCAAGCGCAACCGGCACCCACCCCCCCACGGCGAGCCCCTGTCGCGGCCGGGCGGTGAGATCGTGGGGCGTTCGGGGGCCACCACCGCGGCGGGCACGCGGCTCGAGAACCGGCCGCCGCCGTGGGGCAAGGGCGAGACCGAGTCCGTCTCCTTCGGCGCCTGGCTCCGCCGCCAGCGGGAGATGCGCGGCGTCGAGCTGCGCGATATCGCCGAGCGCACCAAGATCAGCTTGCGCTACCTCGAGGCGATGGAGGAGGACCGGTTCGACATCCTGCCGGCGCCCATCTTCGCCAAGGGCTTCCTGCGCGAGTACGCGCGCCACGTCGGGCTCTCGCCCGACGAGGTGGTGAACCACTTCCTCGCCGCCCACGAGCCGCAGGCGGGCGAGGCCGAGCCGATGCCGGTGCGCGAGGGCAGCGCCCGGGTGCGGAGCTGGACGCAAGTGCTGTTGCTGGCGCTCGCGGCCGTCGTCCTGCTCGGCATCGTCGCACTGCTCGGCTACTACCTCGAGAAGCGGCGCGAGCAGACCGCGGCCGAGCAGCCGCCGCCCATCGCGGCCCCGATCACTCAGCAGACTACCGCTCCGCCGCCGCCCACCGTCACGCGGCCGAGCGCCCCGCTCGAGCTCACCCTCGACTTCGTCGAGGATTGCTGGGTGGAGCTGGTCATCGACGGCAGCCGCCGCATCGCCGAGCTGCGGGTGCAGGGGGAGTCGCTCCAGGTGCAGGCGCGACAGAGCATCCAACTCAAGCTGGGCAACGGCAAGGGCGTGCAGGCGCAGCTCAACGGCCAGCCGCTGCGGCTGTGGGCGCCGGACGCGACCGTCGTCCCCGAGGTGACGATCGACCTCGAGACGGCGCACCGGCTCGCCGGCTCTCCCGCCGAGCGCCAGGCGCAGTAGCGTGGCCGACAGCCAGGCCTCCCTGGTCGAGCAGGTCCGCGCCGGCGTCAACCCGCAGCTCCAGCGCCTCGCCGCCGCCGGCCTGCTGCCGCTGCCGCCGGAGGAGCTGATCCCATTACAGGTCTGGCTGGCGCGCGGCGCCGACGCCGAGCTGGCGCGGGCGGCGACCGAGGCGCTGGCCGGCCTCGAGCCGCGCGTCGTCGCGCGCTTCCTGGCCGAGGCGGCCGACCCGGACAGCCTGGCTTGGTTCGCGGCCACGGCGCGCGACGGGCAGCTCCTCGAGGCCCTGCTGCGCCGCCGCGACGTGCCGCGCGAGCTGCTGGCCGGCCTCGCGCGCCGCCTCCCGGGCGATCTCCAGGAACTGCTCCTGCTGCGCCAGGACGCCATCCTCGAGCTGCCGGCGATCCTCGAGGCCCTGGAGCAGAACCCCGCGCTCACCGCCTACGCCCGCCGCCGCATCGCCGAGTACCGCGAGCACCTGCTGCCGCGCCAGGCCGCCGCGGCGCCGGCGGGGGGCGGGCCGGCGGCGGGCGAGCCCGGCGCTGCCGAGGAGGCCGCGGCCGCCGCGGCGGAGGAGGCGGCGCCCGCCGGCCCCACGGAGTCGGAGATCCGCGGCCTGCCGGTGCCGCTGCGGATGAAGATGGCGCGCGGCGCCTCGCGCGGCCTGCGCAACATCCTGCTCCGCGACCCCAACGCCCTGGTCGCCCTGTCGGTGCTCGAGTACAACCCGCTGTCCGAGCAGGAGGTCGAGCAGATCGCCAACAGCCGCAACGTGGTCGTCGAGCTCCTCGAGGAGATCGGCCGCCGCCGCGAGTGGATCGCCCGCTACCCGATCATGAAGGCGCTGGTGCAGAACCCGCGGACGCCGGTGGGGCTGGCCTTGCTGCTCGTCGGACGCCTCAACCTCCGCGACCTCCGCGACCTCGCCCGCAACCGCAACACTCCCGGGGCGGTGCGGTCGATGGCTTGGCGCTTGTATACAATGAGGCACCAGTAAGCTCTCACACCTCGAATCGCATGGGCAGGGACTTCTACGCCATCCTCGGCGTGCAGCGCGGCGCCACCGGGGAGCAGATTCGCCAGCGCTTCCGCGAGCTGGCGCGCGAGCGGCACCCCGACCGCTTCCAGGGCGAGCGCAAGACGGCGGCGGAGCTCGAGTTCCAGGACATCACCCAGGCGGCCAACGTCCTCTGCGACCCCGAGCGGCGGCGGCAGCACGACCTCGAGCTGGCGCGGCCGCAGGACAGCGCCGGCGACCACCGGCAGCTCTCCCGCCTCTGGCTCGGGCGCGGGGTCAAGGCCTACAAGGAGCAGAGGTTCCTCGACGCGGCGGAGGCCTTCGACCGCGCCACGGCGGCCGAGCCGACGAGCGGCAAGGCCTGGCACCACCTGGCCCTCGCCTGCAGCCACGAGAGCCGCTGGCTGCCGCGGGCGCTCGCCGCCATCCAGCGCGCCTGCGAGCTCGAGCCGATGAACCCCGCCTATTTCAAGCTCGCGGGGCGCGTCGCCACGCTGGCGAACCAGCCGGCGGATGCCGAGCGCTATTACCAGCAGGCGCTCGAGTGGGGCGGCGACGACCCGGCGGTGAGCCAGGCGCTCGAGGCGCTGCGCAAGGCCGCTCGCCGCGGGCTCTTCGGGAAGGCCGGATGACAGTGCGCGTCCGCGCCTGCGGGGTTTCCGACGTCGGGCTCGCCCGCGCCCACAACGAGGACACCTTCGGCCTCGACCACCGGCACGGCCTCTACGTGGTCGCCGACGGCATGGGCGGCCACAGCCACGGCGAGGTGGCGGCGCAGATCGCGGTCGACGCGATCCGCGAATTCATCGACCGGTCGATCGACCACGACACGACCTGGCCGTTCATCTACGACTCGCGGCTGCAGCGGCACTCGAACCTCCTCAAGACGGCGGTGCGGCTGGCGCACGACAAGGTGCTGCTGGCGATCTCGGACGACGAGGAGCTGCACGGGATGGGGACGACGGTGGTCGGCTTCTTCCTGCACGGCGCGATCGCGGCGGTGGCGCACGTCGGGGACAGCCGGGCCTACCGGTTCCGGGGCGGCAACCTCGAGCAGTTGACGCAGGACCATACCTGGGTGCACGAGCAGGTGGTGGCGGGGTTCCTGTCGAAGGAGCAGGCGCGGGCGCATCCGTTGAAGAACGTGGTGACGCGGGCGCTCGGCGGGGAGAGCGACGTAGCGGTGGACGTGCGGGAGGTGGAGGTGCAGGCGGGGGACCTCTATCTCCTCTGCTCGGACGGGCTGACGACGATGCTCTCGGACCGCGACATCAAGCAGCGCCTGGGGGCGGGCAAGCCGCTCGAGGAGACCTGCCGCGGGCTGGTGGCGGACGCCAACGGGCGCGGCGGCTTCGACAACGTGACGGTCGTGCTGCTGGCGATCGAGAGGGACGACGGCAGCGGTGACAACGGCGACGAGACCGAGTCGTAGAGCAGTGGCACCGCGCTCCTCGCCCCCGGAAATGAAAGCGGAGATCTCGGCGTACGACAAGGCTGTCCAGCTTCTTGGAGTGCGGCCGCACTTTCGGCGGCAGCTCGCGCTGAAGCTCGCGCAACGGGGGTATGCGGACGGCGAGGTGGAGACGGCGCTCGAGCGGTTGGCGGGGCAGGGGTATGTGGATGACGCGGCGGCGGCGCGTGATTTCGCGGCGGCGCGGCTGGGGCGGGGGGAAGGGCGGGTGCGGGTGCTGGCGGAGCTGCTGGCGCGCGGGTGCGAGAAGGGTGCGGCTGAGGAGGCGGTGACGGCGCTGGCGCCGGAGGACGATGGGCCGGCGGCGCGCGAAGCCGCTGCGCAATGGCGGCGGCGCCACGACGGCGACTCACGGGCGCTCGCCCGGCACCTGCAACGGAAAGGGTTCTCGCCGCGTGCTATCGTTTCGGCGCTGCGCGGCGAGGGGGCCGGAGACGAGCCGGCGGAGCCCGATCCGGAGTCTTTCGAGGACTAGCCCCGAGAAGCCGGCTTCCCCACCCAGATCCTTCGCTGCGCCCAGGATGACGTTGAGGGGTCGCCTGCCGTCGGATCACATGCCTATGAAGAGCGCCGACATCCGTTCCAGCTTCCTGGAGTTCTTCCGCGAGCGTGAGCACCGGGTGTACCCGAGCGCGCCGCTGGTGCCGCATGGGGACCCGACGCTGCTGTTCACGAATGCCGGGATGGTCCCGTTCAAGGGCTACTTCCTGGGTGCCGAGACGCCGCCGGCGCCGCGGGCGGTGTCGGTGCAGAAGTGCCTGCGCGTTTCGGGGAAGCACAACGACCTCGAGAACGTGGGACCCAGTCCGCGTCACCATACGTTCTTCGAGATGCTGGGGAACTTCTCGTTCGGCGACTACTTCAAGGAGGAGGCGATCCGGTTCGGTTGGGAGCTGGTGACCGGAGTGTGGGGGATCGTGCCGGAGGTGCTCTCGGCGACCGTCTTCGAGCAGGACGACGAGGCGCACGAGCTCTGGCTGCGGCTCTCCGGGCTGCCGCCCGAGCGGGTGCACCGCTGCGGCGCCGGCGACAACTTCTGGGCGATGGGCGAGACCGGGCCCTGCGGGCCGTGCAGCGAGATCTTCGTCGACCTCCACCCGGAACGCCCTGCAGTGCCGTGGGAGGAGGGGACGGAAAGCGGGCGCTACCTCGAGATCTGGAACCTCGTCTTCATGCAGTACGAGCGCGACGCCGAGGGCGAGCTGCACGCGCTCCCCAAGCCGTCGATCGACACCGGCGCCGGGCTCGAGCGGGTGGCGGCGGTGCTCCAGGGCGTCGACTCCAACTACGACACCGACCTCTTCCGGCCGCTGCTCGGCGCGGCGGCCGACCTCGCCGGCACGCGCTACGGCGCCGACCCGGAGCGGGACGTCTCGTTCCGCGTCATCGCCGACCATCTGCGCGCCGTCACGTTCCTCCTCGCCGACGGCGTCATCCCCGGCAACGAGGGGCGCGGCTACGTGCTGCGCCGCATCCTGCGCCGGGCCGTGCGCCACGGCATGCGGCTGGGGTTCGAGGAGCCGTTCCTGCACAAGCTGGGGCCGGCGCTGGGCGAGGTCATGGGGTCGACCTACCCCGAGCTGGGGGCGACGCGCGACGCCTCGGCGGCCACGGTGCGGGTCGAGGAGGAGAAGTTCTTGGGCACGCTGGCCGCCGGCGCGCGGCAGGTGCAAGAAGAGATTGAGCGCGCCCGACGAAAGGGACTCTCAACCCTTAGTGCGAAAGCAGTCTTCCGGTTGTACGACACCTACGGTATGCCCCCAGACCTGGTAGCTGAGATTGCCGAAGAAGAGCGGATGTCGCTCGAAGAGGGCTTCGAAGAAGTGCTGTCCGCGCAGCGAGACAGATCGCGGCAGGCGACCGGCGAAGCACAGCGTCGCGCTGCAGCTGTTGAGCAGGCAATCCGAAGCTCCAATCAACTCGCCTCAGCTGAGCGACATCACGAGTTCCCGGTCCCACCTGGGAAGTTTGTGTTGGGGCCACCACCGACCCGCTTTGAGGGTTACGAGAGACTGGTGATCGACGACGTCGACGTACTGCAGCTTTTTGAGATCGATGACGACTTGATCGAGTACACGGATGCATTGAAGGCGGGAGAAATGGGCGTCGCGATCCTCGACCGCACTGTCTTTTACCCAGAATCAGGTGGGCAGGTTGGCGATCGAGGAGAAATCAGCTGGGATGGTGGTCGAGCGCTTGTAACCGGCACTCGGAAGGCAAGTCGCGGCGTCATCTACCACTTCGTTGTCGTCGTTGAGGGTCAGCTATGGATCCGGACGCGCGTGCACCTTGAGGTCGATCCGGAGCACCGCCTCCCCACCCAGCGCAACCACACCGCCACGCACCTCCTCCACGCCGCTCTGCGCCAGGTCCTCGGCGATCGCGTGCGGCAGGCGGGGTCGCTCGTCGCCCCCGACCGCCTGCGCTTCGACTTCACCTACCCTGAGCCGCTCACCGCCGAGCAGCGGCGGCAGGTCGAGGAGCTGGTCAACCAGTGGGTCCTCCGCGCCGTACCCACTGCGATCACCGAGCGCGCGTACAAGGAGGCGCTCGCGGACGGCGCCATGGCGCTGTTCGGCGAGAAGTATGGCGAGCGGGTGCGTGCGGTCGAGATCCCAGGCTTCAGCCTCGAGCTCTGCGGCGGCTGTCACGTGCGCAACACCGGCGAGATCGGCCCCGTCGTCGTCGTCGCCGAGCGCGGCGTGGCCTCCGGGGTGCGGCGGATCGAGGCGCTGACCGGTGAGGCGGCACTCGCCTGGCTACGCGAGCGCGACGCCCAGCTCCAGGCCGTCGAGGGCCGGCTCGGCGTCCCCGGCGCCCGCGCCGACGAGGAGCTGCGCGCCCTCCAGCGCCAGCTCAAGGAGCGCGAGACCGAGCTCGCGAAGCTCCGCCTCCAGCTCGTCGCCGGCGCCCCCGCCGGCCCCGCCGAGGAGACCACCGAGGTCGAAGGCGTCCGCGTCCTCGCCCGCGAGGTCCCGCCGGCGCCCGCCAACGAGCTGCGCAACCTGGCCGACGCCCTACGCTCGAAGCTCGGCTCCGGCGTCGTCGTCCTCGGCACCCGCGAGGACGCCAACGTCAGCCTCGTCGCCGCCGTCACCAAGGACTTGACCGGCCGTGTCCACGCCGGTGAGCTGGTCAAGCGCATCGCGGCGGTAGTGGGCGGCGGCGGCGGCGGCCGCCCCGACTTCGCCCAAGCGGGCGGCAAGATCCCCGACAAGCTCCCTGAAGCCCTCGCGGCGGTCTCCGAGGCCGTCCGCGGCCAGCTCGCCAAGTCCTGAATCGCCTGCCCTCGGGCGGGCGTTCCCCTCCGGCGCGGCGTGCGCATGGCTGCACCCGCTGCGGGCTGCCGTAGAGGCTGTTCGCCCCACCAGGCGTCGGTCGCCAAGCCCCTGTCAACACGGCACTTGCAGTCTTGGATTTGGGGGAGCTAAGATCCCGCCCGCAGTTCACAAACGTGCAGTCCCGACCTGGTGAGGTCCCGGAGTCGTGGTGGCTATGGGTGGGAAGGCCCTTGCTGTCGTCTGTCTCCTCGCCGGCATGCCGTCGCTCGCGGCCGCCGAGGTCGAGGTGCGCGTCGGCGACGGCGGCCGCAAGATGATCTCGAACGCGGGCTCGCCCGAGGCCCGCCGCGCGGCACCCGCCCGCCTGCGCCGCCCCGACCCCGAGCTCGAGCAGCTCATCGACGTCCACTGCGACACCCACGAGCTCGACGCCAAGCTCGTGCGGGCGCTCATCCAGGTCGAGTCGGCCTGGAACCCCGTCGCGGTGTCGCGCGCCGGCGCCATGGGCCTGATGCAGCTCATGCCCGACACCGCCGCGCTCCTCCGCGTCGCCGACCCCTACGACCCGGACGAGAACGTCCGCGCCGGCACGGCCTTCCTGCGCCGCATGATCGACCGCTTCGACGGCAAGGTCGAGCTGGCCCTCGCCGCCTACAACGCCGGCCCCCAAGCCGTCGAGCGCTACAACGGCATCCCCCCCTACGCCGAGACTCGCAACTACATCCGCCGCATCCTCCGCCTCTACGACGGCCCCGAGCAGGTCCCCGTCCTCTCTCCCTCCACCCCCGCCCGCCCCGCCGTCCTCGTCCGCAATCCGGGCGGCCGCCCACTCCTCACCACCTCCCTCGCCCCCCGATAGTCTCGCTAAGTAGTCGGCCTCGCGAACAGAATTCAGGTAGCCGCTTCCCGACGTCGTCTCCAACGCCCGAGTCATGCGGCCGTGTGGGGTGCCGGTCCGCAGGGAGCGACCGGAGCGCGCCCCCCACAGCCACCACGATCGTCGTGATGCACGCGCGCAGCGCGTGCGAACCGCAGTCCTCCACCCCCTCCAACCAGCACCGCGAAGCGGCGCGACTTGGAGCGACCGAAGGACCGGCACCCCACACGGCCACTGTCGGTCCCGCGCGGGTCCAACCGCCCGCCTCAACCGCCTGGCATACAATGACCAACCGCCCCTAGCCGCCGCCGCCCGCCCATGCTCAACATCCCCAACCTCCTGACCGTCTTCCGCATCCTCTTGGTGCCCCTCTTGGTCGTAGTCCTCCTCACCAAGTTCGACGGCAAGGAGTTCGTCGGCCTGGGCCTCTTCCTCCTCGCCGCCCTGACCGACTTCCTCGACGGCTTCCTCGCCCGCCGCCGCAAACAGGTCACCCGCCTCGGCATGCTCCTCGACCCCGCCGCGGACAAGATCCTGACCTCGGCCGCCTTCATCTCCCTCGTCGAGATGGCCCCGCGCGTCGTCCCTGCCTGGATGGTCGTCCTGATCGTCGCCCGCGAGTTCGCCGTCTCGGCGCTGCGCTCCTTCGCCGCCGCCGAGCACGTCGTCATCCCCGCCGGCCTCTCGGGCAAGGTCAAGACCGTCGTCCAGGTCATCTCGATCGCCCTCCTCATCATCTACAACCAGCTCGGCGAGTTCCGCCACCTGGCGCCGCTGTCGCTCTGGGTCGCCGTCCTCGTCACCGCCTACTCCGGCCTCGAGTACTTCCTGCGCTTCTGGCGCCTCGTCCTGCGCGGTCAGGAGCCGCCGCTCGCCGCTCCCCGCCCCGCGCCCCTCGCCCCCGCCGAGGCGCCGCCGCTCGCCGCCGCCGGCCGCTCCAGCGGAGCCGCCGAGCGTTGATGAGCCACAGCCTCCTGCAGCGCGTTGCGCTCTTCGCGAGACGCCGCTACCGCCTGATCTTTGTCGCCTTCGCCGCCCTGGCGGCACTGTCGATGGCCTTCGCCAGCCGGCTCGCCTTCGACACCGACATGTTGAAGCTCCTGCCGCGGGAAGACCCGGCGATCCGCGCCTACGTCGAGACGCTACGGGACTTCGGCACCTTCTCGTATCTGCTGGTCGTCATCCGCATCCCCGACGGCGCGGTCGTGGACCCCTACGAGACGCTGGCCGATGAGGTTGCGGCGGGCCTGCGCGGCCTGCCCGATCTCGAGCGGGTCGAGCACCGGCTGGGCGACCCCGAGGAGCTCCTCACCACCTTTTTCCCCAAGGCGATGCTCTTCCTCTCACCGGCCGAGAGGCGGGCGGTCGAGGCGAAACTCTCCGACCCGGGGATCGTCCGCCGCACTGCCGAGCTGGCCCGGATGATCAAGACGCCGCAGGGGCTCGCCGCGAAGCAGCTCTTCCGGCTCGACCCCCTGGGTTTGGCCGAGATCTTCTTCGACCGGCTGCAGAGCTCGCGCGGCAGCCTCAAAGTCGACTGGACGAGCGGCTACTACCTCTCGCAGGACCACCGCCTGCTGCTCATCCTGGCACAGCCCAAGCGGCCGCCGCAGGACGTCGAGTTCGTCGACAGCCTGATCGGAGGCGTCGACGCGGTGACCGCGCAGTCGCTGGCCAAGTGGGACGAGATCGCGGGCTCACGGCCGCCGCCGGCGCCCCAAGTGGTGCTGGGAGGCCCTTACCTGACGTCGCTGGGCGACGCCTCGCTCATCCGCCGCGACATGGCGATCAACATCGTCACCTCGGCCGTCGGCGTCTTCCTGCTCTTCCTCTTCGCCTTCCGCCGCAAGGGGGCACTGCTCTATGCCTTCGTGCCGCTGCTCTGCGCCATCCTCATCACCTTCGGCCTGCTGGCGCTCACGGTGGGCGCGCTCTCGTCGGCGACCAGCGTGGTGGCCGCGCTGCTGATCGGGCTCGGCATCGACTTCGTCATCGTCTCGTACGGCCGCTACATCGAGGAGCGGCGGCGCGGCGCCGGGCTCGAGCCGGCGCTCGCGGCGATGAGCGGCTTCACCGGGCGGGCGGTGGTGGTGGGCGCGGTGACCACGGCGGCGACCTTCTACGCCTTCACCTTCACCGACTTCATCGGGCTGCGCCAGATGGGGCTGCTGACCGGGACCGGCATCCTGGTCTGCATGGCGACGGTGCTCGTCCTGCTGCCGGCCATGCTGGCCTGGGCCGACGACCGCCATGCCCGCCGCCGGACCACGCCCAACCTCTACCTCCACAGTCTCGGCACCAACGTCCTGATGCGCTTCTCGATGCGCCATCCGCGGCCGGTGCTCCTCGGCGGGGCGCTGGTGACGGTGGCGGCGCTGGCGCTCTCGCTGCGCCTCAGCTTCGACGAGAGCATGAAGACCATGCGCCCGCGCGGCAACCGCGGCATGGAGGTGGCGGAGGAGGTGTCCCGGCACTTCGGCTCCGGCTTCGATTCGATGCTCCTGGTGCTGACCGGCGAGCGGCTCTCGGAGGTGCTGGAGCTCTCCGAGCGCGCCGTCGCCGGCGCCCGCGAGCTGATCGAGGAGGGCGTGCTCCAGGGTGTCAGCGGCGTGCCCTCGCTCATCCCGGCGCCGCAGAAGCAGCAGGAGGCTCTCGCCTGGCTGGCGCACGGGCGGCGAGGTCCGCTCGACTTCGGCCGCATCCGCGCCACCTTCGCGCGCGCGGCGGCGGCCCAGGGACTGCGCGCCGAGGGCTTCGGGCAGGGACTGGAGCTGCTGGAGGAGGCGCTGACGCTGTCGCGCCCGGTGGGCGTCGCCGACTTCCAGGCCAGCGACCAGACGGCCCTGCTCCTCGGGCGGTTCCTGCGCCGGACCCCGAGCGGCTGGAAGAGCGCGATCTACCTCTACCCGGCGGCCGGCAAGTGGCGGCGTGAGCCGCCGCCGCAGGCGGTCGAGCTGGCGCGGGAGCTGGGAGACCGGGCGGTGCTGTCGGGGGTCAACGTCATCAACCAGCGGGTGCGCCAGCGGGTGCTGCGCGACGGCTGGATCGCCGGTATCCTCGGGCTGGTGCTGGTGGCGCTCATCCTCTGGGTCAACTTCAAGAACCTCCGGCTCGGCCTGCTAGGGCTGACGCCGGTCCTGGTGGGCATCGCCTGGATGCTCGGGGCGATGGTCCTCGCCCGCATCCAGATGAACTTCATCAACATCTTCGTCACCACCATGATCATCGGCATCGGCGTCGACTACGCGGTCTACGTGCTGCACCGCTACCGCGAGGTGTCGGGGGCGAGCCCGGCCGAGGTGGAGCGCGGACTGATCGAGACCGGCAACGCCGTGGTCATGGCCTCGCTGGCGACGATCCTCGGCTTCGGCTCCATCACCTTCTCGAGCTATCCTGGGCTGCAGACCACCGGCAAGGTGGCGATCCTCGGCGCCTTCTGCGCCTGCTTCGTGACCATCACCCTGCTTCCCGCCTGGCTCGCCTGGCGGCACGTCGAGGTCGAGCCGCTCGCCGACGACGTTCCCGAGACGGCTGCAGCCGGAGACGCCGTCGCCGGCCGGTAGTGACTGATCGCCGCCTCGACACTCGCGAGGAGACCACGCGGTGACCGACTCCCCCCACCTGACGCCGGAGGAGGCGGCGCGCCTCGTCGCCTTCCTGCCGCCCGACGAGCGCGAGGTGCTCGAGCACGTCCTCGGCTGCCCGGCCTGCCGCGACCGCGTCGTCCAGCTCCTGGCGGACCCCCCGGTGCCACCCGCCGCCGGCCCGCTGCCGCCCGAGTACGCGGCGGTGCTCGACCGGCTCGAGTCCGGTCTCGCGGAGGAAGCCGAGCGGCTGGCCGCCGAGCGCTCCCAGGCCGAGGCTGCGGTGGCGGGGCTCCTCGCCGCCCCGGCCGAGGAGCGGCACCAGCGCATCCAGAGCGAGGCACGCTTCCGCACCCTGGCGGTCGCGGCTCTGCTGCTCGAGAGGACCGCCGCTCTCGCCGTCTCCGAGCCGGAGGAAGCCGAACAGCTCGGCATGCTGGCGCTGTCCGTCGTCGCCCGGCTGGACTCCGTGGAGGTGCCTCACGTGGCGATCGGCGAGCTCATGGTGAGGGGCTGGGCGCTCCTCTCCCGCGCCCGCTGGCAGCGCGGCGACTGGGTGGCCGTGCGCGAGGCGATCGAGCACGCCGAGGAGGTCCTGGTGATGCAGGGCTACCTGACCAAGCGCAGCGGCTTCCGGCGGGCGGTCGCGGGCCTGCGGCAGGCGGAGCGGCAGATGGAGGAGATCCTCACCGCCACCGCCCGGGCGCTCGACCTGCTGGTCGCCCCGCTCCTGCCGCGGGACGCCGAGTCAGCCGCCGAGAGCCTGGGCCCGGCGCCCGGCGAGGCGCCCAGATCGCGGGCCGTGCCGCCCTTGCCCGAGGACGAGCCGGAGAACTGAGGGACGCGCCGAGGCGCGGCCGGCTGCCGCCGAGGGCTGCATTCGCCAATCCTCCGGCTGCGGCGTGGAATTCAGGCGCCGGATCGCCGTGCTCAGTCCGTGGGTTACGGTACTCAGTCCGCGAGTTACGCTATCCGCGTGGTGCGCCGCTCGATCCGACCACAGGATCGATGAACTCAGTCCGTGGGTGACGGTGCACAGTCCGTGGGTTACGCGTTCCCACCCCTGAGTTTGTCGATCCCGCTGCCGAGTTGCCCGATCCCGGACCTGGTTTCATCGACTCTGTCCGTGGGTTACGCTACGCGGTCCGTGGTTTACTGCATCTGGCCAGAGAATCGACCTACGCGGATGACGAATCGATGCTCTTGGTCCGCTCTCGACGCCACGTGGTCCGTGGTTTACACGACTCGTCGTCCGCCCACCGCGGCCTGCAGCCACCGCTCAGACATGAGGAGGTCCGAGATTCTCGCCGTTCCCGTCCACCGGCCGCACAGTCCGCAGCCTGCGGACTCCTGTAGGCAGCCCGCGCCCGTCGGCGACAGCCCGCCGTCACGCAAGGTGAGCTTCACCACCGGCTTTACAGCCGGCCGCCGCTTTTTCGTGGCGGAACCGGAGCCAGCGCGCGGCGGCTTGGGAGAGAGCGCCGCGGCGAGGAGCGAGAGGAGTCGTCCAATCCGTAGAATGCGAGGTTCGAGATTAGCCGACACTCGGACCTATCTTGCGGCCTGGCAGGTTCCAACCAGAGCGGCGATGACTAAGGGTACGTCCGCCGCGTAGGCAGCGGATACCAGAGCGCCGCTTGACCGAAGTCGCGCACAGCCTCACGAAGGCGCTGGAGGGCGAGATCGAGGTTCCCGTCCTCATGGGCATCGGAGAACTCCTGGTATCGCTCCAAAACCAGGGTCTTCAAGACCTGCAGCGGGACAAACACTCGGGCATTCGCGCGGGTGTTGTCGCTGAACTCATACGCCGTTAGGACGAACAGCACAGCTTATCCACGCGCGTGACCTCGCCGTAGATCGAGCAGCGTCGCCTACGGCGGGGCCGCCGCTCCGCCCGCCCGCACCGCCACGTCCTCGATCGCCGCCACCAGCGCTTCCGGCACCTCCTCCTGCAGAAAATGCCCCGCCTCAGTGCGGGTGACCGGCGCCTCGGGGAAGGCGCGCTCGTGGCGGCGCAGGGCGCGGGCGAGGACCGGGTCGCGCATCCCCCAGACCAGAGCCATCGGTCCGCGGAAGGCGCGCGCCCACTCCTCGCCGCGGCGGAGGGCGGGCACGCTCGGGTGGCCGGGACCGTTCGGCACCATGCGGGCCAGGGCGAGCGGCGCCACGCGGTCGGCCCAGGTGCGGAGCGGCCAGCGGTAGGCACGCGCCACCTCGCCGCGGATCGAGCGGCGGTCTTCCTGCACCCAGTGGAGCTGGCGCTGTGGGAAGCCGAGGCCGCGGAAGAGGAGCGTCGAGAAGAGCGGCACGCGCGCCAGGCGGTGAAAGAGGACGCCGTGCGGATGCGCCGGCAGCGCCGCCACGGTGTTGGCGTAGACGATCGCCGCGATCCGGTCCGGCAGCCGCAGCCCGACCTGCGAGGCGAGCGGGCCGCCCCAGTCCTGACCGACGAGGATCAGACCGCGGAGGTCGAGCCGCTCGACCAGCTCGGCGAGCGCCGCGCCGTGCCGCTCGACGGTGTGGTCGGCGAGCCGCGGCAGCCGCGCCGAGAGCCCCAGGCCGAGCAGGTCGGGCGCGACGCAGCGGAACCCCGGCAGGCGGGCGATGACGCCGCGCCAGAGGAAGCTCCAGGTCGGATTGCCGTGGAGAAGGAGGACGGGGCGCACCCCGTCGCCGCCGCTCACCGCCGGACGGTCGACGAAGTGCAGCCGCCGGCCGGCGTCCGCTCCGGTCTCGAGCACGTAGGCCCGGCGCGGGAAGGGAAGGTGCGGCTCGAGCCAGTCCGGCAGCGGCGGCGCCTCGGCGAACGGCATCAGCGCAGCTCGACGAGCGCCCAGCGTGGCGGGCACCAGAAACGGGTGGGCAGGATCGACGTGCCGAATCCGGGGTTGACGTAGAGCCAGGTCCAGCCGCGGCGGTTCGGGGCGGCGAAGGCGAAGCGGCCGCTGTCGTAGTACGCGCCGAGCCGGGAGCGGGTGATGATCGCGCCGTGGAAGGGGATGCGCACCTGGCCGCCGTGGGTGTGGCCGGCGAGCACGACGTCCGCGCCGCGCCGCGCCGCCTCGAGCACGACGTCGGGGGAGTGGGAGAGGACTGCGAGCGCGCCCTCGGCCGGCATCGCCGGGCTGCGCGCCAGGGCGAGCGCGAGGCGCGTGCCGCGCGCGCCGGCGCGGAACCCGGCGGGCGGCGCCGGGCCCGCGAGCGGCGCGGTGAGGAGCCGGCGCCCGTCCGCCGCCGTGACCACCAGGTCGCGGTAGAGCACCGTGCCGCCGCCCCACGACCAGAGCCCCACCGTCCCGGCGGTGACCCGGTGGCGCGAGCGGTCCTCCGCCCACGCCTGCCAGCGTCGCGGCTCCGGCTCGCCCGCGGGCCACACCCGCGCCCACACCCGCACCACGCCCGGCGCCACCCGGGTCCGCAGCCGCAGCCGGTACCAGCGCCCGGGCTCGGGGTCGACCCCGGTGTCCACCTGGCCGGCGGTGAAGCCGGTGCCGTGGGCGACCAGCGCGAACGTCCCCGGCATGCCGCGCAGCGGCTCGGCCCGGCGCAGGCGGATCATGCGGTCCTCGCCGGCGACGTAGCGGCTGTGCACCACGACGCCCGAGCCGGTCTGCCGCCGCTCGATCCAGGTGTCGCAGACGAAGTCGTAGCCGCTCCACCCGAGCGGCCCGCCGGTGTCGGCGAGCCCCACCGGGTGAGGGTCATAGTGACTGTAGTCATTGCGCGTCGCCTTCCCCGTGCGCGCGCCGTACTGCCAACCACCGCGTAGCGCCCGGGCCACGTCCCGGGCGTTTTCGGAGGACGCCCCGAAGCTCTTCGCCGACCCCAAGCGGACCGGCGCGAACGGACTGCGCTGCCGCGGCCACACCCCGTCCTCGCCCACTTGTTGCGAGACCCCGAGGAGCAGCACGCCGCCCTTGCCCTCGCGCCCGGGGAGCCATCGCCCCTCGTTGGCGAGCCAGACGACGCCGGCGTCGGCGAGCGCCGCGACCACCGTCCCCTGGTACTCGCTGTGCCCCTGCACCGCCAGCACCGGCGCCACCCGGCGCAGCTCCGCCATGACCGCCGCGACGGCCCGCACCCGGCGGGCCATGCGCACCGGGTCGGGCACGTCCTGCACCACGTCGCCGCTCACCACCACGGCGTCCGGCCGGGCGGCCGCGACCTCGGCCAGCAAACGGCGGAGCAGCGGCCGCTCTTCGGCGACGTGGAGGTCGGAGAGGTGGGCGAGGCGGACGTTGGCGGTGCCGTCGAGCGGCAGGTTGACCGGATCGCGCAGCAGCAGCAGGCGCGGCTCGATCCAGACCGCGTCGAGCGCGGCGGCGAGCGCGAGGAGCGCCAGCGCGGCCGCCCACTTGGGGAGCCGACGTCTCACTACAGCGTCCGCCGGGGCTCCCACGCCGGCGCTGCCCGCCGCCCGCCGCCCAGCGCCAGGAGCAGCAACGGTCCGGCGATGAAGCCGCCGATGTGCGCGAACCAGGCCACACCGCCGGTCTCGGCGGTGGGCGCCCCGAGCGAGGCGAGGCCGGGAAGGAGCTGGAGCAGGAACCAGATCGGCAGGTAGACCCAGGCCGGGACCTGGATGAAGCGGATGAAGATCCCGAGGATGACAGCGGTGACGATGCGCGCCTTGGGGTGGAGGAAGAGGTAGGCGCCGAGGACGCCGGAGATGGCGCCCGAGGCGCCGACCGCCGGTAGCCCCGACTGGGGGTTGGCCCACGCGTGCGCGAAGGTCGCGGCATAGCCGGCCAGGAGGTAGAAGAGCAGGTAGCGCACGTGCCCAAGGCGGTCCTCGATGTTGTCGCCGAACACCCACAGGAACAGCATGTTGCCGATGATGTGTGCCCAGCCGCCGTGGAGGAACATCGACAGCAGGCCGCTCGCGAGGCCGGCGGGCAGGTCGCCCACCGACACCCCGTCGCCCAGGAGCTTGCCGGGGATGAACGCCGACTGCATGAGGAACTGCTCGAGCCCGCGCTCGCCGAGCGACAGCTCGAAGAGGAAGAAGAGGACGTTGATGCCGATCAGCAGCACCGTCACGCCGGGGAAGCGCTGGCGCGGATTGATGTCGTGCAGGGGGATCATTCCGGCCTCTCCCGCTCCCACTCCGCGATCGAGCGGACGCGGTGGACGCGCATCAGGTTGGTCAGCGGGCGCTCGCGGATCGGGTGGCCCATGAGGACGATGATGCGGTCGCCGGGGCGGGCGATCCCCGCCATCTGGAGCTTGCGGTCGACCAACTGCATGACGCCGTCGAGATGCTGGACCTCGCCGTCGGCCAGCAGCGGCCGCGTGCCCCAGACGAGCTGCAGTCGCCGCGCCACCCGCTCGTCGGGCGTGAAGGCGACGATCGGCGCCGCCGGGCGGTAGCGGGCGACCAGGCGGGCGGTGAACCCGCCCTGGCTGAAGGCGACGAGGCAGCGGAACTCGAGCTCGCGCGCCGCGTGCACGGCGGCCGCGGCCACCATGTCGGGGACGTCGAGCGACGGATCGCCGCCGGGGTGGTCGTGCAGCGGCTCGAGCTCCAGGGTGCGGCGCAGGTTGCTGTCGCCGAGGAGGCGCACCGGCTCGGCCGGCCGGGTGGTCTCGCGCGCGTAGGCCTCGGCCTCGCAGATGATGCGCGCCATCGTCGCCACCGTCTCGACCGGATACCTGCCCAGCGCCGTCTCGCCCGAGAGCATCAGCGCGTCGGCGCCGTCGAAGACCGCGTTGGCGACGTCCGTCGCCTCGGCGCGCGTCGGCCGCGGCTCCTCGATCATCGACTCGAGCATCTGGGTGGCGACGATCACCGGCTTGCCCGCGCGCCGGCCGGTGGTGAGGATCCGCTTCTGCAGCACCGGCACGGTGTAGAGCGGCACCTCGACGCCGAGGTCGCCGCGGGCCACCATCACGCCGTCCGCGGCGGTGACGATCTCGTCGAGGTGGTCGAGCGCGGTCGCGCGCTCGAGCTTGGCGATGATCGGCAGCCGTCCGCCGAGGCCGCGCACCACCTCGCGCAGTGCCTCGACGTGCGCCGCCTCGCCGACGTAGCTGGCGGCGAGGTAGTCGGCCCCTTCGGCGACGGCGAAGGCGCAGTCGCGCCGGTCCTTGGCGGAGATCTCGAAGGGGAGCGAGGTGTCGGGGAGGTTGAGCCCCTTGCGGGTGCGTACCTCGCCGCCGTTGACCACGACGGCCTTGACCCGGTCGCCTTCGTGCTCCACAACCCGCAGCTCGACCAGGCCGCCGTCGATGAGCACCCGCTCGCCGGGGACCAGATGCTGGAGGATCGAGGTCTCGTCGAGCGGCAAGTCGACGCCCTCGGCGCGGGGCCCCAGGCGCACCTCCTCGCCCGGCTGCAGGCGGCGGCGCTCGCCCGGCAGCTTCCCCAGCCGATAGCGCGGCCCCATCAGGTCGAGCACCACCGGCAGGTGGACCGCCTCCTCGCGCGCCACCCGGCGCACGAGCTGGATCGTCCGGCGATGCTCGTCGTGACTGCCGTGGGAGAGGTTCAAGCGGACCAGGTCGACCCCGGCCCGCAGCAGCTCGCGCAGCACCCCGTCCTGCGCGCTCGCCGGCCCCAGGGTGGCCATGATCTTCGCCCGCCGCTCCATCCCGGAGGAGAGTATAGCGACGAGCCATATCGTAAACTCGTCGCCGCATGGTCAGGACGCACGGCCTCACCCACATCGCGCTCGGTCTGAGCGCGGCGCCCGCGCCGTAGCATCCGCGCCCCCGCGACGACTCCGAGGTCCCCCCATGTTCGACGGTCTGCAGAGCAAGCTCCAGGAAGTCTTCCGCAACCTGCGCGGCGAAGGGCGGGTGTCGCCCGAGGCGCTGCAAGGGGCGCTGCGGCAGATCCGCCTGGCGCTGCTCGAGGCGGACGTCCACATCCGGGTCGTCAAGCCGTTTCTCGAGCGGGTGCGGGAGCGGGCCGAGGGGCAGGAGGTGCTGCAGAGCCTCACGCCGGCGCAGCAGGTGGTCAAGATCGTCAAGGACGAGATCCAGAGCCTCCTCGGCGAGGAGGGGGCGGAGCTCAAGACAACCGGCCGGCCCGCGGTCGTGCTCCTCTGCGGGCTCCAAGGCTCGGGCAAGACGACGACCGCCGGCAAGCTGGCACGGCGGCTGAGCGCGCGCGGCAAGTACCCCCTCCTGGTCGCCGCCGACCTCCAGCGCGCCGCCGCCGTCGAGCAGTTGAAGCAGGTCGGCAAGGCGGTCGAGGTGCCGGTGGTCGAGCCGGCGGCGGGCGAGACGGTGCTCGACTTGGGCGCGCGGGCCCTCGCCGTCGCCCGCCAGCGCGGCCACGACGTGGTGCTGGTCGACACCGCCGGGCGCCTGCACGTCGACGAGGCGCTGATGGAGGAGCTGCGCCGGCTCGCCGAAGCGCTGCGGCCGGAGGAGACCCTCTTCGTGGCGGACGCGATGACCGGCCAGGACGCGGTCAAGAGCGCCGAGCAGTTCGCCGCCGCGCTGCCGCTCTCCGGCGTCATCCTGACCAAGCTCGACGGCGACTCGCGCGGCGGCGCGGCGCTCTCAATCCGCACCGTGGCGCGGGTGCCGATCCGCTTCGTCGGCGTCGGCGAGAAGCCCGACGACCTCGAGCGCTTTCACCCCGAGCGGATGTCGTCGCGGATGATCGGCATGGGCGACGTGCTGTCGCTCATCGAGCGCGCGGAGAAGGGGCTCGACTCGGCGGAGACGGAGCGGCTGGCGCAGCGCTTCGCCCGCCAGGAGTTCACGCTCGAGGACCTGCGCGACCAGCTCCGCCAGCTCCGCCGCCTGGGGCCGCTCGCCTCGGTTCTCGAGATGCTCCCCAAGGCCGGCCCGTTGCGCGGCCTCGACGCCTCGCAGGTCGACGAGCGCGGCCTGGTGCGCGTCGAGGCGATCGTCAACTCGATGACCCCCCTCGAGCGCCGCCGCCCCGACGTCCTGAACGGCAGCCGCAAGAAGCGCATCGCCCAGGGCTCCGGCACCTCGGTCCAGGAGATCAACCGCCTGCTCAAGCAGTATCTCCAGATGAAGAAGATGATGAAGGGGATGAAGGGGAAGTGGCTGCGCCGGGCGATGGGGGGGATGTAGGCCCTCCCCATGGCCAATTTGGCCGTTCGGCTCCTTCCTGCTACACTGCCCGTCTTTGCGCGAGGCGGAAGCCTGCCTGGACGGCCCCTGCGCTCCCTGACAAGCGACTTGGAGGTTCTGAAACGATGGTGAAGATTCGGCTCCGCCGGATGGGGGCGCGCAACGCGCCGTTCTACCGGGTGGTGGTCTCCGACTCCCGCCGGGTGCCCACGGCCTCGGCGATCGAGGAGGTCGGCTGGTACGACCCGACCAAGCAGCCCGCACAGATGAAGCTCGACGCCGGCCGCATCGACTACTGGGTGGGCCGCGGCGCGCAGCTCTCGCCGACGGTGAAGAAGCTGCTCGCCCAGACGCAGAGTGCCTGAGGTCGAGGCTGCCCTTCGCGAGCTGGTCGCACTGCTGGTCGACCGGCCGGAGGCGGTGGAGATCTCGGCGGTGCGCGAGGGGCGCGGCGTCGTGGTGCTCGAGCTCCGCGTCGCGCCGGAAGACCTCGGCAAGGTGATCGGGCGGCAGGGGCGGACCGCCCATGCCCTCCGTACCCTGCTCGACGCCCGGGGCACGCGCCGCGGCGTCGACTATGAGCTCGAGATCCTCGAAGACTGAGGCGCGAAAGCCTTCGCGCCGGGCTCTGGTCAAACCCAGCTCGTCGACAGCCGAGCGCCGGGACCTCCCGGAGCGGGTGACGGTTGGCCGCGTGATCAAGCCGCACGGCCTGCGCGGCGAGGTGGTGGTCGAGGTGCTCTCGGACGTGCCGGGGCGGCTTGCTCGGGGCAGCCGCCTCCTGGCGGTCGCCGATCCCGAGGCGGCCGGAGCGGCCCCGGGAGCCCCTCCGCCGCAGGAGTTGCGGGTGACGGCCAGCCGCCCGCACGGCGGCGGCCGCCTGGTGCGCTTCGCCGGCCACGAGGACCGCGACGCCGCCGAGGAGCTGCGCGGCCTCTGGCTGGCGGTCGAGCGCGCCGCGGTGCCGCCGGCGCCGCCCGGCACGTACTACCACTACGAGCTGGTCGGCTGCCGGGTGTGCGACGCCGAGGCCGGGGAGCTGGGCACCGTGGTGGACCTGGTGGAGGACGGTGGCGGGCTCCTCCTCCTGGTCGCGGACGGCGAGCGGCAGGTGCCGGTGCCGTTCGTCGAGCGCTTCCTGCGCCGCGTCGACGTGGCGCGGGGCGAGATCGAGCTCGAGCTGCCGCCGGGGTTGCTGGAAGCGTGCGCATCCAGGTCCTGACCATCTTCCCCGAGCTGTTCGCCCCGTTCCTGGCGACGAGCCTGGTCGGGAGGGCGCGCGAGAAGGGGCTGCTCGAGGTCGCGGTCCACGACCTGCGGCAGTGGACCGAGGACCGGCACAAGAGCGTCGACGACGAGCCCTACGGCGGCGGCGGCGGCATGGTGATGACGGCGCTGCCGTGGATCCGGGCGGTGCGCGCGCTCTCGGCAGAGCGGTCGCCCCGGCGGGTGCTGCTCTCGCCCCAGGGGCGGCGGCTGGACGAGGCGGTTGTCCGCGAGCTGGCGGCGCGCGACGACCTCCTGCTCCTCTGCGGCCGCTACGAGGGCATCGACGAGCGCGTGCGGCTCTCGGTGGTGGACGAGGAGCTGTCGATCGGCGACTACGTGCTCTCGGGGGGCGAGCTGCCGGCGATGGTGCTGATCGAGGCGCTGTCGCGCCAAGTGCCTGGAGTGGTGGGGTTGCCGGAGTCGGTCGAGCGCGACAGCTTCCGCGCCGGCCTCCTCGACTACCCGCACTACACGCGGCCGCCGGAGGTCGAAGGGCTCGCGGTGCCGCCGGTCCTCCTCTCCGGGGACCATGCGGCGATCGACCGCTGGCGGCGGCGCGAAGCCCTGCGCGCCACCTGGGAGAAGCGGCCTGATCTGCTGGACAAGGCCGAGCTGACGCCGGAGGAGCGGCGGGAGGTCGAGAAGTGGGGGCGGAGGAGTCCCCGCATGTCCTCAAGGTGAGCCGGGTGATGGTGCGAAACCGCCCGGATTGCGTCGCAGGGGCGATTCGGGTTCGCCGAGGCTTGACGGCCCGCCGCCTTGCGCCTGATGCAAGTGATAGACAATAATCGATGATCCGCAACGCCGAGCGCGTCAGGATCACGGGATCACCGGGGGAGTCATCATGAACGAGCTGCAACACGTCGAGAGCGCCTACCTGCACGAGGGGCAGCCCGAGTTCCGGCCGGGCGACACGATCCGCGTCCACGTGCGCGTGGTCGAGGGGGACAAGGAGCGCATCCAGGTCTTCCAGGGCATCGTCATCGGGCGCCGGGGCTCCGGCACCCGCGAGACCTTCACCGTGCGCAAGATCTCGGGCGGCGTCGGGGTCGAGCGCATCTTCCCGCTCCACTCGCCGTCGATCGACAAGATCGACCTGATCCGCCGCGGCAAGGTGCGGCGGGCGACGCTCTACTACCTGCGGGAGCTGCGCGGTAAGGCGGCGCGCATCGAAGAGCGCCGGGACGAGCAGCCGCGGGGCTGAACCGGGCCCGCTGCCGGGGGTACTGACCAGCAGAGGCGAGGACGGCGAGCCATGCCCGCGAGCATGCTGCAGCTCTTCGCCGAGGCCTATCGGCTGCGGCTGCTGCGCGGGCTCGAGGAGCTGCTGGCGGGCTGCGGCTACTGCCGGGTGGCGGGGGTGGACGAGGCCGGGCGCGGATCGCTCGCCGGGCCGGTCGTCGCGGCGGCGGTGCTCATGGACGGCCGGCGGCTGGTCCCCGGAGTGGACGACAGCAAGCGCTTGACACCCGAGGAGCGCGAGCGGCTGGCCGAGGCCATCCGCGGCTGCGCGCTCGCCGCCGCCGTCGTCCAGGTGTCCGCCGACGTGATCGACCGCATCAACATCCTCGAGGCCACCCGCCGCGCCATGCGCCAGGCCTTGGCGCGGCTGCGCCCCGCGCCCGACTGCGCCATCATCGACGCCGTGCCGCTCGCCGGCCTCGGCTTCCCGCACGTGCCGGTGGTGCGCGGCGACTCGGTCTCCTACGCCGTCGCCTGCGCCTCGATCCTCGCCAAGGTCGAGCGCGACCGCCTGATGGTGGCGCTCGACGCCGACTACCCGCAGTACGGCTTCGCAGTCCACAAGGGGTACTCGGTCCCCGACCACCTCGAGGCGCTCGTCGCCTACGGCCCCTGCCCCTGCCATCGGCTCACCTACCGCTCGGTCCTGCCGCGCACCGGCGACGAGGTGTACTAGGTCGTGGCGGTCAAGCGCGAGCAGGTCGTCCAGACGGCGGAGAAGCACGTCGCCCGCGGCAAGATCGAGGCGGCGATCAAGGAGTACAAGAAGCTCCTCGCCGACAACCCGAAGGACATCAACACCTTAAACCGCGTCGGCGACCTCTACGCCCGCATCCAGCGCATCGACGAGGCGGTCGACTTCTTCGTCCAGATTGCCGAGCAGTACACGGTCGAGGGGTTCTTCCCCAAGGCCACTGCGATCTACAAGAAGATCATCAAGCTCGACCCGACGCGGCTCGACATCTACGAGCGGCTGGCCGAGCTCTACGGCCGCCAGGGGCTGGTCACCGAGGCGCGCAGCCAGTACCAGGTGCTCGCCGACTACTACCAGAAGCACGAGAACGCCGCCTCGGCGATCGGTATCTACCAGAAGCTGGCGCAGCTCGAGCCTGAGAACCCGACCTACCACGTCAAGCTGGCGGAGATCTACCAGACCCAGAAGCTGATCGAGAAGGCGCTCGGTGAGTACCGCACGATCGCCGAAATGATGGTCGCCGCCGGTCACGCGCAGGAGGCGGCGCAGGTCTACGAGCGGGCGCTCGACCTCGACAGCGGCAACATCCCGTTCATCACCGAGGCGGTACTCAAGCTGCGCGAGGCTGGCCTCGTCGGCGCGGCGGCGCGGCTGCTCTCGGTCGCCGTCGAGCGCAACCCGCAGGCCGAGCGGGTGGCGCGCCTGGTGGGAATGGGGGAGAGGCACGCGGCGGCCGCCCCTCCCGAGCAGGGCGAGGAGACCTGGCCGACCGAGCTGCACGCGGCGCCCCCGGCCGGCGCTCCCGCCGCCGAGCTGCCGGCGACCGAGGACGAGGCTGAGACCGCCGAGTCAGCGCTCGAGCTGCCGGAGGAGTTCGCGCTCGAGCCCCCCCGGCGTGAGCCTCCGCCGGTCGCCCCGCCCCCGCCCCCGCCGCCGGCGCCCCCGCCCCCTGCGGCGATGCCGCGCGCCGGCACCCCGGCCGCGGCGCCTGCCGAGCCGGAGGAGTTCGAGCTGGACCTCGACGAGGTGTTCGTCCTCGACCTCGAGGACGACAGCGTGCCGCCGAGCCAGGTGGTGCCGCCGCCGGACATGGCGGACGAGGCGTCACGCCGGCCCGCTTGGTCGGCCGCCGTCGAGCCGGCGCCCGA
>JBIOUG010000152.1:0-11378 GCA_044866775.1 Thermoanaerobaculia bacterium
CCCGCGGCGCCGCCGGTCGCCGCCACCAGGAGCCGCGTGCGGCCGGCCGCGATGTCGTCGCGGCCGGCGAGGACCGCCGCCAGCTCGTACTCGCCAGGAGCGAGCCCGGCGGTCTCGAAGGCAACGGTGACGAGGTGCAGGTTGCGCACCTCGCTCTCCCGCCGGCCGGTCACCCGCGACGGCAGCGCGACGGCGGCGCTCTCACGACCCTCGCCGGCAGCGTGGATGGGGCGCGCCTCGAGGCGGACGGTCGTCGCGGCATCGGCCGCGCCGCCGGGGAGCCAGGCGGCGACCTCGGCAGTGGCGATGGCGCCGGGCGCCAGCAGGGCCCGCGCCGAAGGGGCGACGCCGAGCAGGGAGGTCGCGGCAGCGGCGCCCTCCGTCCGGGCGCCGCCGGCGGCCTCGACCTCCAGCCAGGCGCCGGCCGGCGCCGCCAGGAGAGGCGGGAGCAGCGCCGGGCGGCCGCGGAACTCGGGGACGACGAGCGGCAGGGCGCGGAGCCCCAGCTCGGCGCTGCCGGCGACGCGCACCAGGGCGCGCAGCGAGTAGGCGCCGGGGAGGAGGGCGAGCTCGCCGCCGAGGGCGATCCCGCCGGCGGCGAGCGCCGGGACGGCTCCCGGCAGCTCGGCCTCCACGATCTGGATCAGCGAGTCGCCGATCCGGCCGCGCTCGTCGAGAGCGTAGAGGTAGATCTCGGTCCGCAACGGTGCGGCGGCGCCCGGCCGGACGCTCGGTGCCGTCAGGCCGCTGCCGCCGGCTGCCGCCGCCGCCTCCGCCGATGGGGCGGCGGCGAGGAGCGCGGTGCCGGCGATCTCGACCCGCACCGCCACCCGCGCCCGCTCGCCCGCGCCCGGCAGCGGCACCGCCAGCACGGCAAAGGGGAGGCTGCCGCCTTCCTGGCCGCTCACCAGGAGCGCGGCCGCGTCGGCCGGCAGACCGCCGGCGCGCAGCGCCCGCACCGCTGCCGCCGCTGGCGGCGTCGGGTCGGCCGCATCCGCCGGCCCTGCCGGCTCCGCCGCCGCGGCCAGGAGCAGCGCACCTAGCAGTAGATGGAGCACCGGACCCCGAGCGCTACCCGCCGGGTCCGACCGCGGGCTCGCCCGGCACGAAGCGGGTGGTGACCGTCGACTCGACGTTGCCGAGCTCGTCGCGGACGCCGACCGCCACCAAGTGCTCGATCGGGCGCAGGCGGAGCTTGGCGCGATAGGCGACCGTCTGCCCGAGCGCGGTCAGGAGCTGCTCGTTCGGCACGCGGATCGGCACCGCGATCTCCTGCAGGTCCGAAGCGCGCCCCTTCTCGTCGCGCGCCCCGAGGAAGATGGTGAGCCGTCCCTCGTGGAACTCGGCCTGCGGCAGGAGGACGAGCTTCGCCATCGGCACCTTGACCATGAGGTCGAGGATGAGCTGGTTGCCGTCCTGGCTCGTGCCCTCGACCTCGAGCGCCGCCTCGAGCGGGTTCTCGGTCCAGCCGAGCAGCATCGCCGAGCGGGTGCGGCGCGAGGCCCGCTCCTTGCCGCTCGCCTCGCGGTAGGCCTCGCGATGGCGCACCCGCAGCCCCTCCCGCCGCACCTTGACGTCGAGCCGCCGCGGCTTGCCGTCGCGGCGCTCCGGCACGAAGCCGAGCGAGTAGTAGGTGGTGACGTCCTGGCGCAAGGTCGCGAGGAGCCCGGTCGGCTGGGGGGTATCGAAAGCAGCCATGCCGCCCGTGGGGCCGGCCAGCATCTGCAGCGGCTGGTTCAGGTTGAAGCTCTCGGTCGCCGCCATCTCGCCCGACCAGGTGATGCCGCCGGTGGCGGTGTTGAGCGCCTTCAGGTTCATGCCGCCGATCTCGATGCCCAGCCCGGCGGTGTCCTCGGGGGCGCCGATGGCGTAGAGCGTCACCCGCCCGGCGTTGGCGCGCGCGGCGACGTCGCGCACCAGCGGCGAGGCGTCGAGCTCGACCGCGTCGAAGACGGTGCCGCCCAAGGCGGCGGCCAGGCGGCCGTACTTCCCCTCCCAGGCGCGGAAGACCGCCTCGGTCGGGCGCAGCGAGAAGCCGCCGCCGACGTAGAGCAGCGCCTTGCGCCCGGGCAGGCCGGCCAGCCCCTCGACCAGCGCCGAGACGACCGCGAGCGTGCGCCGCGTCTCGTCGAAGCGCGCCTGGCCGTAGGCCCGCAGCTCGGCGAGCAGGGCGTGGGCCTGCATCTCGACCGACTCGTTGACCTCGCCCGGGCCCTCGCTCGGCAGCGGCGCGTCCTGGATGCCGCGCAGCAGGCGCGACAGCTCGCTCCGGCGGTCGGCGCCGCGGGAGGTCGAGCGCGCGAAGCGCGCCAGCGTCGCCTCGAGGGCGCCGTCGTCGCCGGCCTCGAGCGACTCGACCGCCAGACCGCCCTCGAAGCGGGCGAGGAGCAGGCGATCGCCGGGGCGCAGCTCGGTGGTGAGGAACTTGCGCAGCGCCGGCAGCAGGCGGTTGCGGTTCGGCGGCGTCAGGCTCTGATCGTCGATCAGGAGAGCGAGATGGAGGCGCTGCTCCGGGGAGGGCTCGGCGATCGCGGTATCGGGAGCCGCCGCGGCAGGCGGCGCCGCGGCGGCCGGCACAGCGCCCGCCTCCGCCGGCGCCGCATCGGCCGCCGGCAGGCCCTCGACCTCGGCGTAGAAGTACGCGATCTCGACCGGACGGCCGTCCTCGAGCAGCTCGAAGTCCTCGCGCCCGAGCCCCGGCACCGGCCGGCCCTGGCGGTCGGTGACGACGACGTCGACGTTGACGACGCGGACGTCGACGACCTCGAAGAAGGTGGCGTCGGCGGGCTCCTCCGCCGGCTTCTTCTTCTCGGCGGCGCCGCCCGGCTGCGCGGCGACCAGGGCGAGGAGGACGAGGCAGGCGCCGGGACGGAAGCGGCTCCCGGCGCGGCCCTTGGCACGCTGCGTAACTTGCTGAACCATCACGTCGTGCTCCGGTGGACCTGGCGGCGCCACCATAGCACGACGGCCTGGCGTCGTCGTCGGCGCTACGGCACCGGCAGCAGCGTGGTCGTCGGGTTGCAGGCGCTGTCGAGCTGGATCGCGTCGAAGCCGACGCTGAACCGTCCCTCGGCGCTCATCAATGCCGTCACCCAGGCCTGCGCGTCGTCGTCGCTGTACGCCGCGATGATGTCCGGGTGCTGCAGGTTGAGCCACGCCCAGCCGAAGTCGAACGGCGCCAGCAGGTCTTCGGCGACCCCGATGCGCTGCGCCTCGTTCGGGATGACGATCTCCTGCTCGCAGGTCGGGTCGCCCGAGGGGCAGTCCTCGCTCTGCACCGGGTTCTCCTCCTCGTCGAAGATCACCGCCTGCGTGAGCTCGAGCGGGTACCAGGAGGGTGGCCCCGGGAGGGTGCAGGAATAGCCAGCTGCCGCCGCGTTCGCCTCGCGCCAGACGATGAAGTCGGTGCCGGCGTTGAAGGTGCCGCCCTCGACGAAGCGCGCGGCGAGGGTCGTGGGGAGCGGCTCGCGCCCGTCGATCGCGGTCGCCGAGGCGTAGCGGCCGTAGAACGTGTGGTCGCCGGGGACGAAGGAGGTGGGGCTCGACTCGATGTGCACCAGCGTCTCGCCTTGCGCGAAGTTCTCCATGTCCTCGACGTAGAAGTAGTCGCCCCAGAGGACGTTCTGGTCGGTCAGCACGGCGTCGTACCCGGTGGCGAGCTGCGAGGGGAAGAGGAGGTTGCAGGAGTTGACGGTGTCCACCGTGACGTAACCGCGCGCGATGCGGTCGCCGCGCTTCGAGCCGGCGCAGTTGCCGGTGACGGGGGACGGGTTGCCGGTCAGCCAGGCCTGGAGATGGGCGCGGAAGCTGGCGCTGATCGCCGGGTTGGTGTAGGGCAGGACGCCGTTGCAGGAGGCGAAGTTGATGTCCTGCGAGATCGCCCCCTGCGGGCTGATGCTGTCGAGCGGGTCCTGGCCGTCGGAGGCGGTGATCGGCAGGTTGCCGTAGAGGAAGAGGTCGCGCATGCTGATCGTCTGCACGTCGAAGCCGGTCAGGTAGACGTCGAAGTCGAGCACCGGCACCGACTGGTCGCTCCAGACGGTGACGTGCGCCAGCACCGCCGACGCCGAGGCGTTGTTGATCGAGAACAGCGTGTTGATCCCCCACAGATCGTCGAGGTGGGCCTCGAAGTAGGGGAGCAGCAGGGTGGCCGCCGGCACGTCGTCGATGGTGCAGATCAAGGCTGCCGCCGGGGTGCCGAGCGCGCAGAGACCTACCAGAAGGATCGGAAGCAAACGCCTCGTCATTTGAGGATTCCTCCGTCCGCCCAAGGCGACTGGCGGTGAATGTCGGACGTTGGTGCAGCAACCTTCATGCCGCCAACAGTGAACGGCCGGCGGCGATCACGTGAGTCCTTTGAGCAGGTAGAGCACCCGGTCGGCGACGAAGCCGGGATCGAGCTGGTCGAGGGCGTAGACCTCCTGCTCCAGCTTCCAGCCCCAGCCGTAGGCGACCTGCACCTTGGCGACGTCGGCGTCGGCGAGCGCGAACTCGATGGCCCCGCGGAGCGCCGCCTGCGACTGGATCTGGACATCGAGCCGCACGCGGTCGCGGCTCTGCTCGCGCAGGCGGGTCAGGTGCCCGCGCTGGTTGAGGTCGGCCATGAACTCTCGCAGGGTGGGGAGGAGGACTGCCCGCTTGAGCTCCTGGAAGCGGAGCGCCGCGCGGCTGCGCTCGATGCTGCGCTCGCGCGCGGCCATGCGGTCGAGCTGGTGGCGGCTCTCGATGGCGGTCAGGAGCCTGCCCAGCTCCTTGCGCTTGCGTTCGTCCATCCGCTGGCGCCTCCGTCGTTCGCAATACAACCGGTGAGCAAATTGTACCGTGACGCCGCCGCGGGCAGGAAAACGGCGGCCTGGCGGGTAGGGACGGGCGCTCGGGGTGTACGATGCGCCCATGCTGTCGCGCGGCCCGGCTTCCGTGCTCCTCGCCGTCGCCCTGGCAGCCGGAGCCTGCTTGGGAGCGCACGACAGCCGCAAGCCGGCCGACCCCGGCGGCGCGCGCCACACTCCCGCGCGGAGCGAGCGGAACGCCGCGGCGCCAACGCCGGACCGTGCGCCGGCTCCGGCGGCGCCGGCCCCGGAGCCGACCGCGACGATTGACTTCAGCGCGCAGGTGCGGCCGGTGCTCGAAGCCCACTGTCAACCGTGCCACTTCCCCGGCGGCACGATGTACGAGAAGCTCCCCTTCGACCAGGCGGCGACCATTCGGGGGCTCGGCGAGCGCCTCTTCACACGCATCAAGGCCGAGGATGAGCAGGCGCTCATCCGGGCCTTCCTCGCGCAGCCAGTCCCCGCCCGTCAAGCCACGAACGAGCGCTGACGCCGGGCCTGCCACGCACGCTCGCCGGCGCCGTCGTCATGAGTCCCTATGTCGTCCCGGCCGAGACCGTCATCGGCCACGTGCATTTGAAGGTGGCGGACATCGAGCGGGCGCTCGCCTTCTATTGCGGCGTGCTCGGATTCGAGCTGACCCAGCGCTACGGGGCCCAGGCGGCGTTCGTCTCGGCCGGCGGCTACCATCACCACATCGGCCTCAACACTTGGGAGAGCCGCAACGGCTCCCCGCCGCCGCCGGGGCACACCGGCCTCTACCACGTGGCAATCCGCTACCCAACGCGCCAGGCGCTCGCCACGGCGGTACAGCAGGTGCTCGACGCCGGCATCCGCCTCACCGGCGCCGCCGACCACGGCGTCAGCGAGGCGGTCTACCTGAGCGACCCGGACGGCAACGGCCTCGAGCTCTACTGGGACCGCCCACGCGAGCAGTGGCCACGCGGCCCGGACGGCGCGCCACTCATGAGCACCGACCCGCTGGACCTCGAGGGCCTGCTGCACGCGGCCGGCGCCTGAGACCCGGAGCTACTCTCCGGCTTCCTCGCCACCGGCATCCGCCGCCGGCTCGAGCGCTGGTGCAGCGGCGGGCACGCAACGGGCTGCCCAAGTGAGGCGCGATTGGGGATAGAATCCAGGCTATGGCGAAGAAGACTCACCACGTCGTGCCGCATCCCAAGGGTGGCTGGGCCGTAGTCAGAGGTGGCGCAGGTCGCTCCTCCGGACACTTCGACACGCAGAACGAGGCAGTGACCTGGGGGCGAGACCTCAGTATCCGGCAGGGTACCGAGCTGGTGATCCACAAGAGAGACGGCACCGTCGAGCGGGTTGACCGGCATGGCGCCGAGCCTCTACCGCAAGGTGGCGGCCATTGACGCAGCCTCGCGTGCATGGTCGGCCCCGATCGCGGCTTCGAGAAGAAACGTCTTCATCAACTGTCCGTTCGATAGGGAATACATCCCGCTCCTCAGGCCGCTCCTCTTCACCGTCATCGATCTCGGATTCGAGCCAAGGATCGCCTCGGAGCGCTCCGACTCAGCGGAGAGCCGAGTCGACAAGATCTGCGGGTTCATCCGCCAGTCGAAGTACAGCATCCACGACCTGTCGCGCCTCCGAGCCAGCGAACCGGGCGAGTTCTACCGCATGAACATGCCTTTCGAGCTCGGCATCGAATACGGCTGCCGCCTCTTCGGCCCACACCCGCTGGGCGAGAAGCGGTGCCTCATACTGGAGAGGGACCAGCACGAGTTTCGCAAGGCGCTCTCCGATCTCTCGGGGATCGACATCAAGAAGCACGATAACAAGCCGGTGGAGGTGGTGAGGGCCGTCCGCGACTGGTTCGTCGAAACCGTCGGCCTGAGGCATGTCGATGGCGCCACGAAGATTTGGTTCCGCTTTGCGGCCTTCACGTTGGACTTCTACTACGCGCGCAAGGCCGAAGGCTTCAGCGACGACGATCTCAACATGATGCCGGTCCCGGAGTACATTGACTTCATCAAGGGGTGGGTCGCGGGGTCGGTGTAGGACCCTGGGTCCGAAGAGGGAGCGCGTGTGAGAGTCCGAGTTACTGCAGAAGGTGTGGTCATCCCGAAGGGGCTCTTCGGAGACGCTGAAGAAGTCGAAATCCACCGCAACGGCCGGATCATTATCGCCTTTCCATTCGGGACACGGAACCCGATTCTTGGGGCTCGCCTGTCGCGCGTGACGCTTCGGAAGAGCACGACAGGCGAGCTTCTCGCCACGCGACCGCTTGGCGAGTCCTCTGCATCACCCGATGCGCCACTCCAGCCGCAGGCCGTACTCGTCCGCCAACGCCTCGTAACGGCGCCGCACCTCTTCTTCCGGTACGGAGAGCTTTCGAGCGGCCTCCCTGACGCGGGTCGAGGAGATCGGCTCTTGAGGATCGAGCCAGCTACTGAACCCGTCAAAGTTGTGTGTGAGAAGCTGGCGGTTGATTCCCTTGCTTTCTCGTTGTGCAAGGCCACCGAGAGCCGAGCCGCGTGTGTCTCCGTCTTGATGCCGCAGCGCCTCCCGGAGACTTGCCACAGCTTTCGGGCTCCCGATTTTCCCGAGCGCATCCGCGGCCGCCTGCCGCACGGTCACATCTTCGTCATTTAGACACTCCCGAAGACTCGCTACAGCGGACTGGTCCCCCAGCCGCCCGAGTGTGTCCGCTGCTGCTTGCCGCACGGAACCATCCTCGTCTCGGAGGCACTCGCGCAGGCTTCGAGCGGCGTCTTCGCCGTCACAATTGGCGAGAGAACGAGCAGCCGTGCGGCGTACACGGGGCGAGAGGTGCTTGAGCAATGCGACGCATGCAGCCTCAGCCCCAGGGGGTCGAAAGCAGGACACGGGAAAGATCAACTCCTGCACGGCTGAGGAGTCGCTCCTCGGATCGGTGATGTACGACATCAGGGTACTCAGTTGGGCTGGACTAGGTGCCAAGTCGAAAAGGAATCTCCACAAAAGTGATGACAGTGCCAAGCTAGCGGCGTGTGCGGCTGGAGCACTCCGGCCGATGAGTGCGAATAGATGGTCTATGAGCCCCGGGACGATTTCGAAGTCGTTCCCGTGCGACGCAGCGTCCGAAATCGCAAGGGCTGCTCCGACGGCTTCCTCTTGAAGGGGACTCTTCAGGGTGGCAGTCTGATGCGTTATCCAGTCGCGTCGTTCGTCTTGGTCGCGCGGTGTATTAGCGGCGGAGAACTTGCTCGCGAGTGCCTGTAGGCCGGAGCGGTCCCCCGAGTCACGACGGATGAATTCGTCGACGAGGAGAGTGCGCAACGGCTCCGCCCACGTGCTGCCTACGCACTCAATCGCGGCCCGATGAGCCTCTGTGCCGCCAAACCACTGGTACCCATCTTCTTCCCTCACCTGCTGAGCAAATGTACGGAGCACCTCCTCGGCAATGGCTCGAGGGACATTGGGCTGGTCGGCCAAGCAGAGAAGGGCGAGGATCGCTCGAGGCCGTGCCTCCTCGGCGCGCGTGGGCTTGAGAATGGCCCAAACGACCCGGCCCACGTCGTCATCACTGCAGCTTGCTACGCAAAGGCGTAGCGGTTCGCTCCAGTTCTGCGTCACCAGCAACTCAATTCCGCACCCAAAGTACTCCCGCACCTGCTCCGCCAGCGGCCGTACCCGCTCGGCCAAAGTCGTGAGCGGCCGTTGGCCCGGGAAGCGCCCCTCCAAGAGCGCGAGCGCCGCAAGGTACTCCTGGAAGGTCAAATGGCGGAACTCATAGATGGGGACCGGCTTCCCGGCGTAGGTGACCTCGCCCACCTCCATCAGCAGCGCGGTACGGCGTTCGAGGGCCGCCAGGAAGGCCTCCGGTGTGCGGGCGTGTACCGGCCGGATATTGGGATAATCGCGACGCACGCCCTCGAGGAGCGCGAGCACCTGGTCGCGCCGAAGCCGCTGCACGTCCCGGTCGCACATGGCGTAGGCGAGGTACTCGAGCTGCGGCAGGGCCTCCTCGGGGTCCACCTGGTCCTCGACCTCCCCGCGCCAGTTGAGGAGCAAGCCCACCGCCTCCCAGTAGAGCTTGTGGCGGCGGGTGGGGAGCTTCCCGACCTTGTGCTGCACCAAGGCCATCGTCGTGAGAAGCATGGGGCTCGTGGTGAGGCGCTCGATGCGATTGGACCCGTGAATGCCGCGACGGAGCTTCTCAGCCTCGCTCGCGCGGCGGGCAGGATCGGCGATCGTAACCTCGCACCAGCGGCCGATGAAGTCGTCCTTTTCCTCGGGCGTCAGCTCAGCGAGCGTGGCATGGGCGAAGCTCTCGCCCAGGCGGCGCCGCATCTCGCGGTAGCCGACGATGCGCGAGGTGGCGAGGATCGGTGCCTGCGGGAAGCACCTGGCGATCGCCTCGATCCGCTCGGAAAAGGCTGCGCGTGGCCCGGGGTCGGTGATCTCGTCAAGCCCATCGACGAGGAGAACGGCACGGGCTGCCGCCAGCTCGGCGCGCAGGAAGGTCGCCAACGCCCCGACCTGCGCCTCGTCCATTTGCATCTTGGACAGACTCTCGCGGAGCAAGTCCTCGAGCGTGGCTTGGCCCACCCGAGTCTTGTCCAGATCACGGCAGCGAACGAGCACCGGCAACCACTCGATCGCGGGGAGGGACTCAACGTCAGGAAGCGTTGCGAGGTCCTGATTGCCCTCGTGGTGTAGGAGGCACGCCGTCGCGAACCACCGTAGTAGCGTGGTCTTGCCGCCGCCGGGATCTCCGAGGATCACCAGGCGCGGGGTCACCGCGGCCTCGTTCCGTGCCTTCCCCTTTCCGTCACTCAGTGGCGAGGACAGGGCAGTCTGTAGCCAGGCGCCGAGGGAAATCCGTTCGGGCTGCGCGCGCGTCTCGCCTGCTGCGCGCCCGGCCGCGATCAGGCGCTGTTCCTCGCGTTTCTGCTCCAGCGCGGCCAGCTCCTCCTCGGTCAGCACCGGCTCGATCGTCATGCGGAGCGGCAGGTAGAGCTGACGCAGCATGAAGTGCTGCATCGTCAGGCGGCGTTCGTCCTCGGGCAGTCCCGCCAGACCGATGATGTCCCAGAGCCGTCGTGCGGCCTCGGTATAGGTGGACACGAGCGCACGCTGGTCCGGCTGAGGTGCGACACGCGATTGTCGAGCTGCTGGCTTCCGCCGCTTGCCACCTGACACGAAACCGCCGGCAAGCGGTTCGGGTTCCGTGCCCTCGTCTTCGCAAAGGACACCATTTTCGTGATCGGGCACCAGCCGCCAACCGTTGGCGTCCTGCGTGGCCCAGCGTGGCCACAATCTGATTGTCGCCGTCTTCGAACCGAGCTCGATGCGACCCGCCGCGTAGCCGTGCCGGCGCTCGTGGACCGGTGGATCGCCGTACTTCTCGAGGCCGAAGAGAGAGCAGCCCTGCCACTGCCGCAGCGGCTTCCCGCCGCCGCGCATCCTGGTTTCGACCTCCGTTTCGTGCATGTGCCCGAAAAGGTGTGTGGCGAAGCGCCCTGCGGGGTTGAGTTCCGGGTAAAGCCCGCTGGGGTGTGCATCGAGCCACTCGGGACCCTGATGCGTGAGCAGGAGACAGGCGTCGTGCTTGGCGAGCCAGTCAGCGACATCGCCGCCGCAAACGGCGTGGAGCTGGCGAACGTCCCAAGCGAGTCGGCCGCGAAAGTCGCTGGGCGTGAGCTGGAGGAAGGTGGTGTTCAGCCCAACGATGCCGATACGGTGCGAGCCGACCTGGAGCGTCGCGGCGAAGTCGCCGGGCAGAAGGCCGTCATTGACCGACAGCTGCGGCCGATGAGAAGTGTCTCGCCACCAGATTCCGTAGCTGGCAAACGCTCGCGCGATAACCTCGCGGTACTCACCATCGGGTTCTCCCCAAAATTCCTCCTCGATCGCGGCAAGCCCGCCTTGACCAGTGAGTTGCCGCACCGCCGCCGAGAGCTTCGGCCTAAGGAGATCGTGGTTGCCCGGCACTGCGAAGAGGACAGCGTCGCCTGAACCGAGCGCCGCCAGCTCCTTCCACAGCCGCCCCAGCACCTCGGCCTCCATCTGCGCGAACTCGTCCGCCTTCCCCGACTGCACGAGATCGCCAGTGAAGAAGACGGCATGCCACGGCCCGGCGCGGTCGTGGAGACGCCGCAAGTCCTCGAGGAACGCTTCGCGGACGTTCGGCCAGAGCGGCCGTTGGCCCGCCTGTCCGTAGTGCAGGTCCGTGAGGTGCAGCCAGTTGAAGCGCTCTGGCATGAGCGAAAGGAATTCTACCGCCGCGGCGCGCCCGGATCACGCAGGGCCGCGGCGGTAGGCTTTACTCCTTGCGCTTCGCCGTAAAGATCCCGTTCGGCTGATCGAGTAGCGCCGCGGTCACATCTGCGGCGAGTGCAGGTCGGCGAGCGTTGCCTTGTCGATGAGCTGGCGGTCGCCCACCTTGCCGCCGGCGAGGTGGACCTTGACCCACTGCACCATCTCATCGATCGAGGAGTTGATCGAGCCGGCCGGGCCGACGGTCCTGATGTCGCAGAAGGGGATCTTCCGCACCACGTCCTCCCGCTCTTCGTAGGGGAGCGAGAAGTCGTCGGCCTG
>JBIOUG010000153.1:0-11239 GCA_044866775.1 Thermoanaerobaculia bacterium
TCGAAAGGCGTCGAGAACTGCCTGGCGTTGATCAATCTGGCTCTCGCCACGGGGCACATCGGCCGCGCCTTCACGGCCAGAAGTGCGACCAGCTCCCCGGCCAGCGCTCGATCGAGGATCCCGCGGCGCGCGAGCACGTGGCGCGGGTGTGGGGCGTCTCGCCCGACGAGATCCCGCACGCCGGCCTCTCGGCGATGGAAATCATGGAGGCGATCCATCGCGGCGAGATCAAGGCGCTCGTCTCGATCTGCTTCAATCCCATCGTCTCGCTCCCCGACGCCAACTTCATCCGCGAGGCGCTCGCGCGGCTGGAGTTCTTCGCCGTCGCCGACTTCTTCCTCTCCGAGACCGCGCAGTTCGCCGACGTGGTGCTCGCGGGCAGCCTGCACGAGGAGGAGGAGGGGGTGGTGGCCAGCGCCGAGGGCCGGGTGCTCCACATCCGCAAGGCCGTCGACCCGCCCGGCGACGCCTGGCCGGACAGCCGCATCTTCATCGAGCTGGCGCGGCGGCTGGGAAAGGGGGAGTACTTCCCCTACGCCTCGACGCGCGAGATCTTCGACGAGCTGCGCGAGGCTTCGCGCGGCGGGCCCGCCGACTACTCCGGGATCACCTACGAGAAGATCGACCGGCAGATGGGGGTCTTCTGGCCCTGCCCGAGCGAGGACCACCCCGGCACGCCGCGGCTGTTCGAGGGCGGGCGCTTCTTCCACCCCGACGGCAAGGCGCGCTTCCTGGTCACCGAGTGGCGGGAGAGCGGCGACCCCGTGGACGGCGACTATCCGATCTATCTGACGACCGGGCGGGTGGTCAGCCAGTACCTCTCCGGCGCTCAGACCCGCCGCATCGGCCCGCTGGTCGACCAGTTCCCGCACCCGCGGGTGGAGATCCATCCCCGCCTGGCGGCGGAGCACGGTATCGCCGACGGCGACTGGGTGACGGTCACCTCGCGGCGCGACGAGATCACGTTGCAGGCCATGGTGGTGCGCACGATCCGGCCGGACACGGTCTTCATCGCCTACCACTGGCCTGGCGGGCGGAGCGCCAACCGCCTGACCCACCGCACGCTCGACCCGCGCAGCAAGATCCCCGAGTACAAGGTCTCGGCCTGCCGCCTGCGCAAGGCCGAGCGGCCCGCCGACTGGGTGCGCAGCGAGCTCTCGCCCGGCCAGCCGCGTCCGGGCGGCGGCCTGCGGGTGGTGGGGTAGCGCGCCGTGTTCGGCCACGAGTTCTACATCGACCCGGAGCGCTGTATCGGCTGCCAGGCCTGCGTCAACGCCTGCGCCGAATGCGACACCCACCGGGGCACGCCGATGATCACCGTCGATTACCTCGACCGCCGGAACAGCATCGCCACCGCGCCGGCGATCTGCATGCACTGCGACGACCCGACCTGCGCCGAGGTCTGCCCGGCCGACGCCATCAAGAAGGGGGAGGACGGCGTCGTGCAGTCGGCGCTCAAGCCGCGCTGCATCGCCTGCTCGAACTGCGTGCTGGCCTGTCCCTTCGGCATTCCCAAGATGATATCGCGGCTCGAGCTGATGATGAAGTGTGACATGTGCTACGACCGCACCGCGGTGGGGCTGCGGCCGATGTGTGCCACCGTCTGTCCCAGCCAGGCGCTCGCGTACGTGCCGCCCGAGCGCATCGCGCGCGAGCGGCGCGAGGTGCCGGTCAACGTCTTCCGCTTCGGCAATCAGACGGTCACGACGCGGGTCTTCATGATGGCGCCGGCCGCGACGCACGCGATCGAGGTGGACATCGTCGACTACCTCTGGGAGCCGCGGGACGAGGAGGGTCGAGGGTGAGGCTGCTCCGCCGGCCGAGCGTGGAACCGCTGTGGCGCGAGGAGTTCTCGGTCCACGGCGCCGACGAGCGCTACGTGAACCGCCGGCAGTTCGCCAAGTTCCTGGTCCTCACCAGCCTGGGGATGTTCGCCGGCAACGTCTGGATCCTGGCCAAGAGCTGGCTCTCCCGCGCGCCGGTCTACCCGCGGCGGACCATCGCGCGCCTCGGCGAGGTGCCGGTCGGCGGTGTCAGGCTCTTCCGCTATCCGGGTCCGGAGGACCCCTGCATTCTGGTCCGCCGCGCGCCGGAGGAGTACGCGGCGTTCAGCCAGAAGTGCACCCACCTCTCGTGCGCCGTCTACTACGCGCGCGGCGCGGACCGCCTCGAATGCCCCTGTCACGAGGGGTACTTCTCGGCCGGCGACGGCCGGGTGCTCGGCGGGCCGCCGCAGCGGCCGCTGCCGCGCATCGTGCTGGAGCGCCGGGGCGACGAGCTGGTCGCGGTCGGGCTCGAGCGGCGGCCGGAGGCCTGAGACGATGGAACGCCTCCGCGACCCCGCCGCGCGGCGCGGCGCCACCGCGATCGACGGCGCCCTGGCGCTCATCGCGGTGCTGCTCGTCGTGCAGATGTGGCTGCTCACCGCCACTCTCGAGGCCTTGCTCGCCGGCCACCGCGAGGGGGTGCTGCCCGCGGCGGCGGTCTCGGCGCTCCTGCTCCTCGCCTGCGCCGGCCTGTACCTCTTCGTCGACCGCATCGACCGCGAAGTGCGGCGCGGGCGTTAGCCCACCTCCGCGGGTAGCGCCCCGGCCACCCGCCGAGAAACCGCCGCCCGCCTCATCAGGTGTTGGCGGCGGTTTCTTCCTCATTCATAAATCTTCACGACTTCACAACCCGGTCCTCGCCGAGGCGCCGCCGGCGCCGGCGCCCTTGACGCGAGACGACCTTGCCAAAGGGGGGCACGCGATGAACCGTAGCCGAACCTCCTTCCGACGACCCCTCTCCCGGCGCGCGGGGCGCGCCGGAGCGCTGGCGGGGGTCATCCTGCTCGCCTTGGGCGTGGCTCCAGCGAGCGCCGCCGTCGCCCCGACCTGCGCCCGCACCATCACCGCCGACGTCGTCGCGCTCGACCAGGTGTTCTTCTGGAACCGCCTGGGCGCCGTGCAGCCGCAGGGGCAGATGTTCGCGCTGCGCCGCGACGTCGTGTCGAGCGACCCGACGACCGAGGGGCTCTTCCCCGGCCGGGTGCAGCTCCGGCCGGACAAGCGCCCGCGGCCGCTGGTACTGCGGATGAACGTCGGCGACTGCCTGCGGATCGAGTTCCAGAACCTGCTCGATCCGGAGCGGCGCGACCAGGACCAGTCGGCGACCCGCTGGGCGGGGATCCACGTCGTGGGGATGCAACTCGTCACCTCGATCCTCGACGACGGCGCCTGGGTGGGTGAGAACCCGCCGAGCACCGTCGACACCAACGGGCGCATCACCTACACCCTCTACGCCGAGCGCGAGGGCGAGCACGTGCTCAACAGCCTCGGCGCCCCCGCCGGCGGCGAGGGCGACGGCGGGCAGGCCAACCAGGGCCTCTTCGGCGCGGTGATCGTCGAGCCGGCCAACGCGCGCTGGTACCGGAGTCAGGTGACCCGCGCCGACCTCGACATCGCGACCAAGGGCTACACCCCGACGGGCTTCCGCATCCTCGATTACGAGAAGCTCTATCCGCCCGGTCATCCGCGCGCGAACACGCCGGTCCTCAACATGCTGCAGAACGGCGCGATCGTCCACAGCGACCTGACGGCGATCATCGCCGGCCCCAACGCCGACGGCTCGTTCTCCACGAGCGCCTTCCCGGTCAACAAGTTCACCTACCCGCGCCGCTTCGAGCCGTTCCGCGAGTTCACCATCATCTACCACGACGAGATCGGCGCCGTGCAGGCCTTCCCGCAGTTCGAGCAGCCGGCGTTCGAGTTCACCCTCCACAGCGTGCGCGACGGCTTCGCCTTCAACTACGGCTCGGCCGGCGCCGGCGCCGAGATCTTCGCCAACCGCCTGCGCGTCGGGCCGATGTGGAACTGCCCGGAGTGCAAGTACGAGGAGTTCTTCCTGACCTCCTGGGCGGTGGGCGACCCGGCGATGGTGGTGGACGTCCCGGCCAACGTGTCCTGCGGGCCGCGCACCCCGGACCCCAACGCCATCGGGCAAGACCCCAACTTCCCGCTCTTCGTCAAGAACCTGCGGGATGGCGTGCCCTGCGTCCCGCTGCCCAACCCGAAGGCGACGAAGGCCTTCTTCCCGGACGATCCGTCGAACGTCTACCACAGCTACCTGCGCGACCACACCAAGTTCCGGGTGCTGCACGCCGGCAGCAAGGAGCACCACATTCACCACCTGCACGCCCACCAGTGGCTGCACGCGCCCGACAGCGACAAGTCGAGCTACCTCGACAGCCAGGCGCTGGGCCCGGGCTCCTCGTTCACCACCGAGATCACCTACGAGGGGAGCGGCAACAAGAACCTGACCGCCGGCGACTCGATCTTCCACTGCCACTTCTACCCCCACTTCGCGCAGGGCATGTGGTCGCTCTGGCGGGTGCACGACGTGTTCGAGGAAGGGACGCTGCTCGACGGCTTCGGGCGCCCAGCGCTCAAGGCGCGCGCCCTGCCGGACGGCGAGATCGCGGGCGGCACGCCGATCCCGGCGCTGGTGCCGCTGATCGGCCAGCCGATGGCGCCGCTGCCCGGCGCCAAGGCGTGGATCGAGAACGGCCAGGTCAAGGTGGAGGGGACCGGCAACCCCGGCTACCCCTTCTTCATTGCGGCGCAGGCCGGTCACCGGCCGCCGCGGCCGCCCATGGACACGATCGACGACGGCGGTCTGGCGCGACACCGCATCCTCAGCGGCGAGTTCGAGGAGGCGCATGACCGCCTCGACTTCCACAAGACGCTGCTCGTCGCGAAAGCCGAGGAGCTGCCGGAGAACGGGACCACGGTCGAGAAGCAGGCGATGGACTTCCACGCCCAGCGCCAGCACGCGACCTGCCTGCCCAACGGCACCTGCGACGGCAAGACCGCGGTCAAGTTCCTCGCCAACGGCCTGCCGCCGGCGATGGGGGCGCCGTTCGCCGATCCGTGCGTCACCATCGACGGCACCCCGGTGCCCAAGAACCGCACGATCAAGGGCGCGGACATCGAGACCGAGGTCAAGATCAACAAGAAGGGGTGGCACTTCCCGCAGATGCGCTTCGCGGCGCTGTGGGAGGACGTCGACGACTTCGTGACGCCGGCGACCGACCCCGGGAAGCCGCCCGAGCCCCTCTTCTTCCGCGCCAACAGCGACGACTGCATCGAGTACTGGTTCTCCAACCTGGTGCCGCACGAGTACAACCTCGACGACTTCCAGGTGCGCACGCCGACCGACATCCTGGGCCAGCACATCCACCTGGTGAAGTTCGACGTCACGTCCTCGGACGGCTCGGGCAACGGCTTCAACTACGAGGACGGCTCGATGAGCCCCGGCGAGGTGCGCGAGCGCATCGACGCCATCCGCGCCGGCAACAACTGCACGCCGGCCGACCCGCGCAACGGCACCTTCGCCTGCCCGCTGGCCAAGAAGCACCCGTTCTTCGGCGCCGGCCCGGACAAGGACGGCGACGGCGAGGGTGACTGGATCGGCGCCCAGACCACGGTGCAGCGCTGGTACGCCGACCCGGTGCTCGACAACGCGGCCAGCGACCGCACGTTGCGTACCGTCTTCACCCACGACCACTTCGGCCCCTCGACCCACCAGCAGGCCGGCCTCTACGCCGGGCTGGTGATCGAGCCGACCGGCTCCACCTGGCTCCACAACGAGACGGGCGATGTGCTTGGCGGCCGCCACGACGGCGGACCCACGACCTGGCAGGCGGTGATCGAGCCGCCCTTCGACCTCGCCTATCGCGAGTTCATGCTCGAGTTTGCCGACTTCCAGCTCGCCTACGAGGAGGACAGCCTCCCCTGCCGGTTCGACCCGGAGTTCGGCGCCATCCGCTGCGACGACCCGGACGACGCGGTCAACCCGCCGGGGCGTGAGGACGTCGGCATCCCCGAGCTCCTCGCGCGGCCGGCGCTCTGCCCCGACAAGGTGAGCCGGCCCCCCTGCCCCGAGGCGATCTCGGCCGCCGAGGTGGGGACGATGTCGGCCAATTACCGGCACGAGCCGCTGGCCTTGCGCGTGCGCGATCCGGTGAGCAACGGCCAGGCGGCCAAGCTCGCGGGCGATCTCTCCTACGCCTTCTCGTCGGCGATCGACCGCGCCGACGACGATTTCGACGTCCAGCCCGACTTCTACGAGCCGCTGACCAAGGACCTGAAGCCCGGCGATCCGTACACGCCGCTGCTCCGCGCCTACGAGAACGACCGGGTGCAGATCCGCATCCTGGTCGGGGCGCACGAGGAGGGGCACAACTTCAACATCCACGGCATCAAGTGGCTGTTCGAGCCCTCCTGGACCAACTCCGGCTACCGCAACAGCCAGATGATGGGGATCTCCGAGCACTTCGAGTTCATCGTTCCCCACCTGATCAAGAACCCCAACGGCGACGCCGTCGACCGGCTCTGGTCGGCGGGCTCGGCGACCGACGACCTGTGGAACGGCCTGTGGGGGATCTTCCGCGCCTACACCGGCACGCGCCAGGGCCTGATCGCTCTGCGCGAGAACCCGAACGGCCGCGCCTACCTCGAGCCCGCGACCGTCGGAGCGTTCGACTTCTCGTGCCCCAAGAACGCCCCGGTGCGCACCTTCGACGTCACCGCGGTGACGGCGAAGAAAGCGCTCCCCGAGGGACGCCTCTACTACAACCGCCGCACCGACGGCGGCTTCGGGCCGCTCTTCGACCCGACCGCCATCCTCTACGTCCGCACCGCTGACCTCGACAACGCCGGCAAGCTCCTGCCTACCGTGCCAGTCGAGCCGCTGGTGCTGCGCGCCCGCGCCGGCGAGTGCATCAAGCTCACCTTGCGCAACGCGCTGCCCGAGCTGCCCTTCGACCTCAACGGCTTCAACACGCTGCCGATGACCGTCGAGGGGTTCAACGCCAACGACGTCTTCCCCTCGGTGCACGTCGGGCTGCACCCGCAGCTCCTCTACTACGACGTCGGCCGTTACGACGGCGCCAACGTCGGCACCAACAAGACGCAGACCGTGGCGCCGGGGCAATTCACCACCTACGAGTGGTACGCCGGCGACGTCCTGGTCAACTCCGACGGCACCGCCACTCCGACGGCGATCGAGTTCGGGTCGACCAACCTGATCTCCTCGGACCGCATCGAGCACCCGAGCAAGGGGGCGATCGGCGCGCTGATCATCGAGCCGGCGTCCGCCACCTGGACCGAGAACGCCACCACGCGCGCTCAGGCCTGGGTGACCAACCCGAATGCGCTCTCTTCGCAGCAGGCGAGCTTCGCCGAGCTCGTGGTGCTGTTCCAGAACGACCTCAACCTGCGCACCGACGTCGAGCTGCCGTCGGTCTGCGAGCAGCCGACCGGCGGCGTCGTGCCCGGTTTCGGGGCGCCGATCGAGAACATCGACTGCGCCGACGACGCCGAGGACTCCGGCGCCAAGGGCGTCAACTACCGCAGCGAGCCGCTCTGGAAGCGGATGCAGTTCCCGCCGGGGACGCGCATCGTCAAGACCGACGACGAGCCCGGCTGGTTCGACGTGCTCGCCAACGTCAAGGTCGGCGAGAACCCGCAGACGCCGGTGTTCACCGTCGAGCGCGGCGATCCGATCCGGTTCCGCCTGCTCCAGCCCGGCGGCCACGCGCGCAACATCGTCTTCGATCTGCACGGCCACATCTGGGACAAGGAGCCGTACATCCTGGATTCGACGCGCATCGGCAGGAACAGTCTCTCGATGTGGGAGGGGGCGCGGATGGGAATGGGGCCGACGAACCACTTCGACGCCGTCATGCGCAATGCGGCCGGCGGGAAGTTCTCTATCTTCGGCGACTACCTGTTCCGCGATCACTCCGCCGTCGGCTTCAGCGCCGGCATCTGGGGGATCCTGCGGGTGAAGTAGGGCCCGCTCACCGCTCCCGGGCGGCGAGACCGATCGCGCCCGGGAGCTTTTCTTTTCGCTCGCCACTCGCGGCGCCGAGGAGGAGTGGACGTGACAACGCAACCGACCTATCGCAACCGCACGGCCGGCGCCGCCTTGCTGGCCGCCGTCCTGGCGGCTGTCGCCCCCGGTTCCGTCCTGGCCGGCGGCAGCGTCCCGCTCGATGCGGCAGACCACGAAGGGATGCACCACCACACGGTGCCGCCCGGCCCGGCCGCGTCGCAGCCTCCGGGGGCCACGCAGCGGATCAAGACCGCCGGCCTGGCGATCGACCTGGCGGTGACGCCGCTCGGCGGCGCCGGGCCGGTCATGGAGCGCGAGCCGGCGCGGATCACCCTCTCCTTCACCGACGAGCTCTCCGGTGCGCCGATGTCGCGCCTCGCGCCGGGGGCCTGGATGGACCACACCGGCGAGGGGGCGGCGGTCGCCGGCGACTGCAAGAAGAAGGTGCAGACCTTCGTCGGCGGCTCGCTCCTCGGCCGGCCGGCCCTCGACCTCAACATCTACTACGTGCTGGCCCTGAACGCCGACGCCACGATCTCGGTCGTCGACCCGCTCTTCGGCTACGGCAACAGCCAGCTCCTCACCATGACCTTCCTGCGCAGCCCCGGCGAGGACTGGGCGCTCACCGCGGAGGGGGACCGCCTCTTCGTTTCAATGCCCGACTCCGACCGCGTAGCGGTGGTGGACACCGGGACCTTCAAGGTGGTGGCCGAGGTGCCTACCGGGCGGCGGCCGCGGCGGCTGCTGCTGCAGCCCGATAACCAGTACCTCTGGGTGGCCTACGAGGGCGCGGGCGCCGACGCCCCGTCGGGAGTGACGGTGATCGACGCCCGGACGCTCGCGCCGGCGGCCGACCTCGTGACCGGCCGCGGCGCGCACGACTTGGCGGTGAGCGACGACAGCCGCTACGTCTTCGTCAGCAACCGGGAAGACGCGACGGTGTCGGTCCTCGACAGCGGCACGCTGCGCCTGCTGCGTGCCGTGCCGGTCGGGCCGCAGCCGGTCTCGCTCGCCTGGTCGGGCCGCGTGCAGGCGGCCTACGTGGCAAGCGCCGGCGACGGCAGCGTGACCGCGGTGGCGCCCGAGGCCGACGCGCCGCTCGCCCGCATCGCCGCCGGCGGCCCCGGCCTCGGCGCCATCGGCTTCGCCCCCGGCGGGCGCCTCGCCTTCGTCGTCGACCCGCCGCGCGATCAGGTGCACATCCTCGACGCGGCGAGCAACCGCCGCGTGCAGACCGCCGACGTCGAGGACGAGCCCGACCAGATCGCGTTCTCCGACGAGCTCGCCTACGTCCGCCACCGCGGCAGTGAGATCGTGCTGATGATCCCGCTCAAGCAGGTGGGGGAGCCCGGCCGGCCGGTGCCGGTCGTCGACTTCCCGGGCGGCGAGCACCCGCCCGGCCGGACGCCGCGCACGGTGGCGGCCGCCGGGATCGTCCAGGCGCCGGGGCATCCCTCGGTGCTGGTCGCCAACGCCGAGGACCAGGTCATCTACTTCTACAAAGAAGGCATGGCGGCGCCGATGGGCCACTTCCGGGACTACGGCAAGGTGCCGCTGGCGGTCATGGTGGTGGACCGCGGCCTGCGCGAGACCCGCACCGGCGTCTACGAGACCGTGGCCACGATGGGCCCGCCGGGGACGTACGAGCTGGCGCTGCTCGTCGACTCGCCGCGGGTCATCCATTGCTTCCCGGTCACCGTCGCCGCGGATCCCTCGCGTGTCGTCGCCACACCGGCGGTCGGTGTGGAGATCGAGGTCGGGGCCGCCGAGCCGGCGGCGGGGACGCCGGTGCCGGTACGCGTCACGGTCCGCCAGCCGGCGGGCGGCGCGCCGCGGACCGGGCTCTCCGACGTCCGCGTGCTGACCTTCCTCTCGCCCGGGATCTGGCAGCAGCGGCAGTGGGCGACCGAGGTGGGCGGCGGCGTCTACGAGATCCGCTTCGTGCCGCCGGAGCCGGGCCTCTACTTCGTGTTCGTGGAGATCGCTTCGGCCGGCCTGCCGTTCGAGCGCTCGGGGTATGCGGTGATGACGGCGGTGGAGCGGCGGACCGAGCCGGGGTCCGGAGGTCGGCGATGAAGGCGGCGGCCTTGGTGGTCGCCGCGGCGCTCCTGGCCCCGCCGGCCCACGGTCAGAGCGACGACCCGCACGCCCATCACCCCTCGGCGCCGGCAACGCCGCCGGCGGAGGATGCCACGGCGGCGGTGGCGGCGGGCGAGACGGTGCAGCTCGCGATCCCGGACGTCGAGGTGCTCGACCAGGAGGGGCGGCGCCGCCGCTTCGTGAGCGACCTCGTCGCGGGGCGGATGGTGGCGATCCACTTCATCTTCACCAACTGCACCACGATCTGCCCGCCGCTCGCGGCGACCTTCGGCACGCTGCGCCGGCTCCTCGGCGAGCGTGCCGGGCGTGACGTCTCCCTGATCTCGGTCTCGGTCGACCCGACCAATGACACTCCGGAGCGCCTCAAGGCCTGGTCGGCGAAGTTCGGCGGCGGCCCCGGGTGGACGCTCGTCACCGGAGAGCGCGACCAGATGGTCCGCTTGCTCAAGTCGCTCGGCGCCTACACGGCCGACATGAACGATCATCCGCCGCTGGTGTGGATCGGCAACCGGCAGGGCCAGTGGCGGCGGGCCTACGGACTGGCGGCACCGCGCAAGCTGCTGCAGGCCATCGACGACATGGCGGGCGCGTCTCCAGCGGAGGCCGGCAGGCGGTGAGCGGGCGGCTCCTCGCGCTCATCGCTTGCGGCGCCGCGCTGGCGTGGGCGGCGCAGGCCGCCTCGCCCGCCGAGCGGGAGCGGCAGATCGAGCGCGGCCACCAGGTCTATGTCGACGGCACCAGCCCGGCGGGCGAGGAGATCGTCGCCATCCTCGGCGAGGGCATGGAGGTGCCGGCCTCGGCCGTGCCCTGTGCCGGTTGTCACGGGCGCGACGGTCGCGGCCGGCCGGAGGGCGGAGTGACGCCGACGGACATCACCTGGAGCCGCCTCGCCCGCCCGTATGGCGCCGTCGCTCCCGGCGGCCGGCGGCACCCGGCCTACGACGCGGTCTCCATGGAGCGGTCGCTCGTCGAAGGGGTGGACCCGGGCGGCACTCTCTTCCATGCGGCGATGCCCCGCTACCGCATGGGCCGTCAGGACATGGCGGACCTCGTGGCCTACCTCCAGACCCTCGGCGAAGCGGTCGCCCCGGGGGTGAGCGAGGGCACGATCACGATCGGCCTCCTGCTGCCGTCGTCGCCGCAGCTCGCCGGTGCCGCGGACGCTGTACGCGGCGCACTGGAAGGCCGTGTCGCACAGCTCAACCGGCAGGGGGGGAGGTATGGCCGCAGCCTCGAGCTCCGCCCGCTCCTTCAAGTCGGGGGG
>JBIOUG010000154.1:0-28142 GCA_044866775.1 Thermoanaerobaculia bacterium
CCACCAGCTCAATGCCCGGCCGCCTCGGCGCTCACGCGCTCGGCCGGCCTCGACCACCCCGCCCCCGCCCCCCAGGTGGTCTACTTTTCAATCTTCACTCTGGACCAGTTTTCAGTGACCATTGACAGCGTCTCCTGCTCGGCCTCGAGCCGCTTCGCCTCGGCGATGACTTCGTCGAGCTCGGCGCGCAAGGGGACGAGGTGCTGCAGCTCGCCGAGGTAGGGCTCCAGGTTGTCGCTCATGATTCCCCAGGCCATGATCTGCTCGGGCAGGGTGCGCGTGACCATAGACTTCCTCCTCCGCAATTCGCCTCGGGCGCCTGAAATGATTCCCGGAACGACCGGGAAAGGTTTCAGGTGCCTCGAAATGTTTCCCGGATGGACCGGGAAGGGTTTCAGGCGCCTCGAAATGATGTCCGGAACGGCCGGGAAAGGTTTCGAGACGCGAGAAATGATTCCCGGAGCCGCCGGGAAGGGTTTCGACCGCCTCGAAATGTCTCCCGGAGCCGCCGGGAAACTTTTCAGAGCCGCCGGAACGGCCGGCGAGGCGCCGAAAACGATTCCCGGAGCTTCCGGGAAAGGTTTCCGGCCGGCCGAAATGATTCCCGGAGCGACCGGGAAGCATATCAGAGTTGAGGAAACCTTGCCCCGCCACGCCGGACAGGGTTTCGGCACAGAAGAAATAACTCCCGGCCGGCTCGGCAAACATTTCGCGGCGGCGGAAACCTCTCCCGGCCTGCCCGGGAAGCATTTCGAGGTGCCTGAAACCTTTCCCGGCTCGACCGGGAAGCATTTTCGCGGTGGCGGGACGACGCCGCCACCGTCGCGAGGGCACTCCCCGACCGGCGGGACAGTGCCACCATCATCTGGCAGGCGTTTCCGGCCGGCGGGACCGCGCCGGCGTTGCCCGCAGAGCATACGACCAGAGCGAGGGCGACCGAATGATCGAGCGCGCAACCCCGACTACCACCCGCGAGCTGCTCTCCGACGCCGCCGCCCGCGCCTCCCGCTACCTCGACACACTCCCCGAGCGCCGCGTCTCCCCGGCGCCCGAGGCGGTGCGCGCGCTCGCGGCGTGGGACACCGCGTTCCCGGAGGAGCCGACCGACCCCGCCGAGGTGCTGCGGCTCCTCGACGAGCTGGGCTCGCCCGCCACCATGGCGATGGCGGGCGGACGCTTCTTCGGCTTCGTCATCGGCGGCGCGCTGCCCGTCACCGTGGCGGCCAACTGGCTGGCGGCGGCCTGGGACCAGAACACCGGCCTCCACACCGTCACACCGGCGACCGCGGAGCTCGAACGCATCGCCCTCGGCTGGCTCGTGGACCTCCTCGGGCTCCCGCCCGGGACCGGCGGCGGCTTCGTGACCGGGGCCACGGTCGCCAACTTCACCGCGCTCGCCGCCGCCCGCCACGCCGTCCTCGCGCAGGTGGGCTGGGACGTCGAAGCGGACGGCTTGTTCGGCGCGCCGCCGATCACCGTCGTCGTCGGCGAGGAGGTGCACCCCACTCTGATCAAGGGCCTCGGGCTCCTCGGGCTCGGCCGCTCGCGCGTGGTCACCGTGCCGGTGGACGGCCAGGGCCGCATGCGCGCCGGCGCCCTGCCGCCGCTCGCGCCGCCGGCGATCGTCTGCCTGCAGGCGGGCAACGTGAACACCGGCGCCTTCGATCCGGCGGTCGAGATCGTGCCGCGCGCCAGGGAGGCGGGCGCCTGGGTGCACGTGGACGGCGCCTTCGGGCTCTGGGCGGCGGTCGCTCCCGCATTCGCCCACCTCGTGGCCGGCTTCGGCGACGCCGACTCCTGGGCCACCGACGCGCACAAGTCGCTCAACGTGCCCTACGACAGCGGCCTCGCCTTCGCCCGCGACGCCGAGGCGCTGCGCGCGGCGCTGGCGGTGCGCGCCAGCTACCTGCCGACCGGCGCCCGCGATCCCTCCGACTTCACGCCCGAGCTGTCGCGCCGGGCGCGCGGCGTCGAGGTGTGGGCGGCGCTGCGCGCGCTCGGCCGCTCGGGGCTGGCCGAGCTGATCGAGCGCACCTGCCGGCACGCCCGCCGCTTCGCCGCGGGCCTCGCGGCCGCCGGCCACGAGGTGCTCAACGACGTGGTGTTCAACCAGGTGCTGGTCTCGTTCGGCGACCCGGAGACGACGCGGCGCGTCATCGCCGGCATCCAGGAAGACGGCACCTGCTGGTGCGGCGGCACGGTGTGGCAGGGCCGCACCGCGATGCGCATCAGCGTCTGCTCGTGGGCGACGACCGACGAGGACGTCGAGAAGAGTCTCGAGGCGATGCTCCGCATCGCGGGCGCGAGAACGGCGATAAGGCTGTGAGCAAGGCTCGCCTGGCCGGATCCTTCGGGCTCAGCCGGTGAAGAAATTCGGTGGGTTCTCCGAAAACGCCCGGGACGTAGCCCGGGCGCTACGCGGATGACACACGGGAGCCATAGACGTCGTGCGCCGGGCCTAACTTGACGGCAGCACCTCGCGGCACAGCCAGTCCGCGAGCAGGTTGCCCGCCACGCGGTGGCCCTCCGCGTTCCAGTGCCCTTCGCCCGGCGGGGTGTTGGGGAAGCCGTGCAGATACGTGCCGGTGCGCGTCGCCTGGCGCGCCAGCTCGGGGGCGAGGAGGAGGGCGGGGATGCCCTCGGCGCGGGCCAGCGCTTGGAGGCGGCGCTCGGGGTAGAAGAGGTCCGGCACCCCGAGGCGGGCGGCGAAGCGGCGGCGCGCGGCGGGGTCCGGATTGACCTGGATGGGCGTCGAGAGAGTGACCACGGCGAAGCGCGCGCCGCCCGCCCGCGCCTCGCGGTCTAGGGCGCGGATCAGCTCCTCGGTCACCCGCCAGGCGGCGCGCCACGCGCGGTCCTTCGGCGCCGCGTAGACGGCGTTGTCGAGGCCCAGCTCCTGGAGCGCCGCCTCGCCGCGCGTCGACCGCCGCGCCTTCCACGCGCCGATCCAGCCGTCGGCCGCCGACTTGGCCTGCTTGCCGAGCTGGAGCAGGCGCGAGGCGTCGAGCAGGCCGTAGAGCGCGCGCCCCGGGAGGCTGCGGCGCAGGCGGTAGCCGCGGCTGGTGCGGAAGGAGTCGTCGAGCACCAGGCGCGAGGGGGGGCCAAGGCGCGAAGGCGTTCGCGCCGGGCTCCGGACAAGGCGCGAAGGCGTTCGCGCCGGGCTCCGGACACTGGCGAGCGTGAAGTACGGCCTGAGCGGGTCCTGCTCGAGCGGCCGGTAGTTGTTGCGGACGTCGTTGCCGGCGTAGAAGGCGAGGAGGACGAGGTCGGGCCGGTACTTCCAGACGCGGTGGCGCAGGGTCAGCAGCTCCTGCGCCGTGCCGTAGCCGGAGACGCCGAAGTCGAGGAGCTCGACGCGGCGGCCGCTCAGCCGCTCGCACCCCTCGAGGCGCCGCTCGGCCAGCTCCCAGAAGGTGCGGTCGACCGGCACCTGGAGCGACTCGACCATCGAGTCGCCGAGGACGGCGACGCGCAGCTCGCCGGCCGGTTTCGCGACCGGGTGCTCCTCGTCGCGCAGGCCGTCGCGGTTGATCCGCACCTGCGCGTCGCCCTCCTGCCGCCAGCGGCCCTCGGCTCCCGGCCGCAGGCCCCAGCCGCGGTCGGGCTCGGGGCGGTAGAAGTTGGGATGGGAGTAGCCGGCGAGGCGCAGCGCCAGCTCGAGCAGGGCGAGAGTGAAGAGCGTGGCGGCGGCGGCCAAGGCGAGCCGCGCGCGGAGCGGGCGCCGGGGCCTGCCGTGCCGAGAGTTGGAGGGTTGCGCCAAGGCTCGTCGTGGGGCGGAGGTTGCCTCCGCCCCGGAACGCTGTGCCGAAAACGCCCGGGACGTGGCCCGGGCGCTACGCCGCTCCGAGGCTGAGCCTCATCATTAGAAGAGCGTGTAGATGAACGGCGCCGCCGCCTGGCTGGTCACGACGAGCAGCACCACGAGGCCCAGGACGACCACGAAAGGGACGATCCAGTAGACCTTGTTCTGCCGCGCGAACTCCCAGATCTGGCCGAACAGTGAGCCGACGTAGCCGAGCTTGTGCATGATGACGATGCTCCTCCGGTGACCCTACCATCAATCCAACTGGTACTCCCGCCGCCAGTCGCCCCGCTCCTCCAGTTTCGGCTGCGCGCGCTTGTCGAGCAGGAACGGGCCGAGCGCCAGCCAGTCCATCTCGGTGCGCATGAAGCAGCGGTAGGCGTCCTCGGGGGTGCAGACGATCGGCTCGCCGCGGACGTTGAAGCTGGTGTTGACGATGACCGCGCAGCCGGTCAGCCGCTCGAAGGCGGCGATCAGGTCGTAGTAGCGCGGGTTGGTCGCGCGGTCGACGGTCTGGATGCGCGCCGAGTAGTCGACGTGGGTGACCGCCGGGATGTCCGAGCGCGGCTGGTTGACCCACGCCAGGAGGTCGTCGCCGTCCTGGCCGGCGGCGGCGGCAAGCCGCCTTCCAGGAGACTCCAGGCGCCGCTCGGGCCGCACGTCGGCCACCAGCAGCATGTAGGGCGACGGCCGGTCGAGCTCGAAGTAGTCGGCGGCGCGCTCCTCGAGCACGGTCGGCGCGAACGGGCGGAAGCTCTCGCGGTACTTGATCTTCAGGTTCATGATCGACTGCATCTTGGGCGAGCGGGCGTCGCCGACGATCGAGCGGTTGCCGAGGGCGCGCGGCCCGAACTCCATCCGCCCGTGGCAGAGCCCCACCACCTGTTCGTCGGCCAGGAGTCGCGCCAGCCGTTCCGCCCACTCGCCGTCGCCTAGCTCCGCGTACGGGTAGCCGCGGTGATCGAGCCAGGCGCGCACCTCGCCGGGCGCGAACTCCGGGCCCAGGAGCGCTCCCTGCATCGCGTCGCGCCGGTGATTTGAGCCCGGCGCGAATGCCTTCGCGCCTTGATCGGAGCCCGCCGCGCCGCCGCGCTCCGCGCCGTCGAGCCGCCGCGGCTTGCCGAGCCCGTTGTGCCAGAAGGCGAGCGGCGCCCCGATCGCCCCGCCCGCGTCGCCCGCCGCCGGCTGGATCCAGAGGTCGTCGAAGACCCCCTCGCGCAGGAGCTTGCCGTTGGCGACGCAGTTGAGCGCCACGCCGCCGGCCAGGCAGAGGTTCGCCTTGCCGGTCACCTGCCGCGCCCGCCGCGCCAGCGCCAGCACGACCTCCTCGGTGACCTCCTGGATCGAGCGCGCGAGGTCCATCTCGCGGCGGGTGATGCGCGACTCGGGCGACCGCGCCGGGCCATCGAAGAGGGCGGCGAAGCGGTCGTTGGTCATCACCAGGCCGTCGAGGTAGCCGAAGTAGTCCATGTTGAGGCGGAACGAGCCGTCCGGCCGCAGGTCGAGGAGCTCGCGGCGGATGGCGTTGGCGTAGCGCGGCGCGCCGTAGGGGGCGAGGCCCATCAGCTTGTACTCGCCCGAGTTCACCTTGAAGCCGGTGAAGTAGGTGAAGGCCGAGTAGAGGAGCCCGAGCGAGTGCGGGAACGGGATCTCCTCCAAGATCTCGAGCCGCGCGCCCTCGCCGACGCCGATCGTCGTCGTCGCCCACTCGCCGACGCCGTCGAGCGTCAGCACCGCGGCCGCGGCGAAGGGGGACGGATAGAAGGCGCTCGCGGCGTGCGACTCGTGGTGCTCGGTGAAGTAGATCGGCGGCGGCTCCGGGATGCCGCAGGCGGCCAGCGACTCGGCGATCCGCGGCGGGATCCAGAGCTTCTCCTTGAGCCACAGCGGCACCGCCTGGACGAACGAGGCGAGACCGCGCGGCGCCACCGCGAGGTAGGTCTCGAGGATGCGATGGAACTTGAGGAGCGGCTTGTCGTAGAAGACGACCGCGTCGAGCGCACGGCTCCTGGCGTCGCCGGCGCTCACGCGGTCCGCGCTCACGCCGCCGGCCTCCAGGCAGTAGCGCACGGCGTGCACCGGGAAGCCGGCGTCGTGCTTGAGGCGCGAGAAGCGCTCCTCCTGCGCCGCGGCGAGGATGCGGCCGTCCTCGACCAGGGCGGCGGCCGAGTCGTGGTAATAGCAACTGATCCCGAGGAGCTTCACGGCGCGACGGCTGCGCTTCCCTAGAACTGCTTCCGGTAGCCCTCCGGGCCGGCGGTGCGCGCGGCCGGGCGGGTCCAGTAGCTGGGGGCCTGCGGATCGAAGCCGGTCGTCACGCGCAGCGAGCGCCGCGCGCGGAGCAGGAGGCCGACCGGCAGGAAGAGGCCGTAGAAGAGCAGCGCCATGAGCACCCAGGTGACGGCGATGCCCACCCAGCGGCCGAAGGCCTCGAGAACGCGGGAGACCCGCGCGTAGGCCGGCGGCGACGCGGCGGCCAGGAGCGCGAGCCCGACGGCGATCGCCGCCACCAGATACGCGAGCGGGGTACGCCAGAGGAGCCAGAGGGCGACCGCGACCGCGACGCCGGCGAGGGCCTGGACGGCGGCGCGGCGCCGCAGCGCCCGCGCCGCGCCGGCGCCCGCCGCGGCGCCGGCGGAGGCGTTGCCCCAGCTCCAGCCGGGAGCGGGCAGACTGTTCGCGGGGACCTGCGGCACGGCGCTCATGGTGTTCGCTGCGGGCGCCCGGGCGGACCGGGCAAGCGCCGTATCCTACTCGCCGCCCACAGGCCGCGCAAACGCGACGCGAGCGTGCGCAAGCGTATTCGCTTGCATCGATGGGCCCGCAGGTTTACAATCCGCCCGTAGTCCCAGGGTTTTAGAGGTCCGGTACGAAGGGTCGAGAGATCTTTGCGGTTGGCTGCGCCAGCACTCCGCATCTCGTCTGCCCCCGGCGGTATTTGCGAGCCGGGGGCACTTGCCTTGACGTTGTCGGTCGAAGGCCCCCCTCCGGTCCACAGACGTTCACCGCGTTTCTGGGAGTCCGTCGCGCTGGTCGCGCAACGGAAAGCACTCCCAGAGATTAATCAGAACGGCGCGCGAGCTTTCGCGCCTAGGAGGTTCCGGCTTTGATGAGACGACCGCTGCTCCTCGCCTTGCTCACCTCCCTTCTCATCGCTCCGGCGCTCCAAGCCGGCACGGTCTACGTCCCGATCACCAAGGACGAGATCCAGGGCAAGCTCTACCGGACCAAGATCTGGGTCACCAACACCAGCAACGTCGCCCGCCGCTTCAGCACCCTCTTCCTCGCCGCCGACAGCGACGGCACCAAGCGCGACAACGCGACGCCGACGAGCCTCACCGTGCCCGCCGGCGGCACGCTCCTGCTGACCAACCTCGGGCCGGCCGGCAAGGCCGGGCTCGTCGAGGTGAGCGGCGCGCCGCAGCTCGTCGTCACCGCGCGGCTCGACGCGACGACGCTCGCCGGGCCGGCGGCCGCGAGCGCCCATCTGCCGGTCGTCTCCTCCGACAACCTGATCGCCGGCGACGAGGTCGTCTACCTGCAGGGGCTGGCGCGCGTCCAGTCCGGCGTGCTGAGCAGCATCGGTATCGTCAACCTGGCGGCGCAGAGCAGCCAGTGCACCATCCAGGCCTTCCGCTCGAACGGCACGCAGATCGGCGCCAACGCGATCGTCACCGTCCAGCCGCTCGCCCTGCGCGAGTTCACCGACGCCTACGCGATCCTGCAGGAGACGCAGATCGCCGACTCCTACTTCGCCGTCTCGTGCCCGGAGGACTTCACGGCCTACGCGACGGTGCTCGACCCGACGAGCACGCAGACCGTCTTCGTGACGCCGTCCTTCTCGCTCGCCTCGACGCTGGTGCCGCCGGGAGGGACGCCCGGCCCGCCGGGGACGGTGCAGTTCAGCGTGCCCGGCGTCTTCCTCGACGCCAAGCCGGGCGACTCGGCGAAGAGCTTCGACCTGCCGGCCAACCCGACGACGCGCTACAAGAAGGCGGTGGTCGAGTTCGACCTCCGCTCGGGGCCGATGACGCTCGGGCCGCGCAACTTCTACGGCGTGACCGCCTTCCGGCGCAACGACAAGACGCTCTTCTTCGGGCTCATCGTCCGCGACGACCGCGACAAGACGATCCTCGACATGGGCGTCGACGACGACGTCGTGCTGGGCAGCAACGGCGGCCCCTGGAAGGCCAACACGAACTACTACGTGATCTTCGACTACGACACCGAGACCGAGGATCTGCTCTTCAAGCTGTTCCGCGCCGGCGTCCTGGTCGAGCAGCTCACGGGGCACATCAACCACACCGATCTGATCGCCAATGACCGCAAGCTGCGGGTGGACTTCGGGCAGAGCGGCATCGCCGACGGCGCCTATTTTCCGCCCCACGGCTGGAAGTACTCGAACTTGAGCGTGCGGCTCGAGCCGTTTTAGGGAGGGGACCGTTGGTTCGCGGCGGGCGTTGAAGGGGAGGGAAGGTCGGAGCGAGTGTCGTCTTTACGGCGTTGATCCGATCTCCCTCACCCCTGGCCCCTCTCCCACATGGGAGAGGGGGACGTAGGCACGGAGTTTAGGCTGCGCCGCTCGGGCGGCGCTTGCGGCCGGCTTCCTCGCGAGGGGAGCCGGCCGCTTCTCTCAGCGCACGAAGACCATGCTGGCGGCGAGGGCGAAGGCGAGGAGGGCCTGGGGGGCGGCGACGGCGAGCAGGGGAACGGGGCGGAGCGCGCCGCGGCGCTCGAGGGCCGCCGCGGCGGAGAGACAGGCGAAGGGCATGACGAGGAGCCAGATCCTCCCCACCTCGCCGCGGACCGTCCCCGAGAGCCAGAGCAGGGCGAGCATTCCCCACAAGGCGGCGAGCGGCGCCGCCAGGGCGCGGGAGGGGCGGGCGAGGACCGCCGCGAGCGCGAGGAGCGCCACCGGCGGGCCGAGCAGCAGCGCGAAGTCGTACGGATTCCAGAGGAGCCAGGTGAGGTAGCCGCGGCCCGCCACGGCGATGCCGCGGTGTGCGGCCATGGCGGCGGTGAAGGCGGCCCACGGGTCGTAGCCGGCGAATGCGGCGAGGGCGAGCCAGGGCAGCACGAAGCCGGCGGCGAGCCAGAGGACGGCGCGCCAGCGCCAGGGCGCCGTGTCGTCGCGGGCTGGCTTGGAGCTGGTCTCGCTCGCCGCAGTGGCGACTGTTTCGCCGTCCGGCCCGGCGCTGCTCTCGCCGGCCGTGCCTTGGTTGGGCGGGGTGGCGGCCCGGGCGCCGCCGGCGAGCGCCACCGCCGTGACGAGCGGGATCGCCACCAGGTAACCGTAGCTGGTGAAGCAGGCGGCGGCGAGGCTGAGGCCTGCGACCGCCCAGCGACCGCGCCCCTCGCCGGCGGCGAGCCAGGCCGCGAAGACGAGGAGCAGCGGCAGCGCCTGATCGAGGGATGGCGTGAAGAGGCTGCGCGCGGGCACCAACAGCCAGAGCGTGGCCGCGGCGAGCGCGGCCGCGCGCGACAGCCCGAGAGCGCGCGCGAGCGCGTGCAGCGGCAGCGCCGCGGCGGCCGAGAGCGCCGGCAGCAGCAGCGCGAGGAGGACTGCGGTCCAGGGGCTCGGGAGAACCTCAGGCGCCGGCCGACCGCGGTCGCGCGCGCGCTGCCGCTCACGGTCGAGGGCCTCGCGTGCCGCGGCGAGCAGCCCCGCCCTTCCCTTGCCGGGAAATGTCTTCTCGAGCCGGCGCCCCGCCGCAGCCGCGGCGCGCACGGCGAGCAGCGCCCCCGGCGGATGGGTGCGGGCGTGCTGGTTGAGGTGCCGGGTCGCGGCCGGGTAGTCGGCGAGCAGCGCGGCGGTGGGCGGCGCGAGCGACGCGTCGTACAGATACCCGAAGGTGTGGCGCGACGCCAGGGAGCCGGCGACCCGCGCGAAGCCGCCCGGCTGCGCCCGAACGAGACTGAAGGTGAAGAGGACGCCGAGGAAGACCACGCCGCCGAGCGTGCCGCGCGGCGGCTCGCGCCGGCCGGCGAGAACCGCGAGACCGACCAGCAGCGCGGCGGCGACCGCCGCGATCCACCACCCGGCGAGCCCGGGGGGACGGTAGGCCCACTCCCATTCCGCCGGGCCGTTGGCGAAGGGGAGCTGGAGGAGCACGGCGGCGGCGAGCGCCAGGGTGGCGAGCGCCGCGATCCAGATCAGTGAAGAAAAAGATTTCAGATAAGGAATGGCCGGCGTGCTCCGGCCCGTCCGGCGCGCGTGCGGGCGGCGGAGAGCTTACACTCCCCGCTGTCATCCCGAGCTCGGGATGACTTGATGCGGACCGCAATGCCCCGACCCCCCTTACCCGAAGTTTCTTCTTCTCTCGGCATCCCACCCTTCCGCATCGGCCACGGCTCCGACCGCTCCGGCATGACCGGCGTCACGGTCATCCTCTGCCCGGAAGGCGTGCTCGCCGCGGCCGAGGTCCGCGGCTCGGCGACCGGCACGCGGCAGTTCGACTCGCTGGTCTCCGCCCAGCACGTGGCGAGCAAGGCGCACGCGGTGGTGCTCGCCGGCGGCAGCGGCTTCGGCCTGGCGGCGGCCGACCCGGTGACCGAGTGGCTGGCGGCGCGCGGCCACGGCTTCCAGACCGGCCTGGTGCCGGTGCCTCTGGTGCCGACGGCGATCCTCTTCGACCTCGGGTTCGGCGAGCGCGGCGCCCGGCCGACGCCGCCGCTGGTCCTCGCCGCGCTGGCGGAGGCCGCCGACGGACCGATCGCCGTCGGCAGCGTCGGCGCCGGGACCGGCGCCACGGTCGGCAAGGCGCTGGGGCCGGCGCAGGGCATGAAGGGCGGTCTCGGCTTCGCCAGCCTCGCGGTGCCCGGCGGCGTGACGGTGGCTGCGGCCGTCACGGTCAACGCCTTCGGCGACGTGCGCGACCTCGCCGGGCGGACGGTGGCCGGCTGCCGGATGGCGCCCGACGGGCTCGAGCTCGCCGGCGCCGAGCGGGTGCTCGCGGCGCTGCCGCCGGATGCGCCGCACCCCTGGCAAGGGAACACCACGCTGGCGGTCGTCATGACGGATGCCGTGTTGAGCAAGGCCGCGGCGCTCAAGGTCTGCCAGATGGCCTTCGGCGGCCTCTACCGCACGCTGGCGCCGGCCCTCTCCCTCTACGACGGCGACCTGATCGTGACCCTCTCCAGCGCGACGCGGCCGGCGCACATCAACCAGGTCGGGGTGCTCGCCGAGCGCGCGGTCGCCGAGGCGATCCTCGTCGCGGTGCGCGCGGCCGACGGGTTCGGGCTGCTGCCGGCGGCGCGCGACCTGCCGCGCTAGCCCCCGCGCACCACCAGCGAGAACCGAAACGGGATCCGGCGCCGCAGCTCCTCGACGGGCAGGCCGCGCGCCAGCTCCGCGACCTCCGGCAGCGACCAGGCGCGTGCGATCGACACCCTGCCGTCGTGACGGGTGACGTGCCCGACGCCCAGGAGCGGCAGCAGGAGGCGCACCGCCCAGAGCGCGACGCGGCTGCGGCGCAGGTCGACGACCGCCGCCCCGCGCCGCGCGACGCGCCGCATCTCGGCCAAGATGCGGCGGTTGTCGGCGGCGCCGAAGTGGTGGAGGAAGAGGGTCGAAAACGACCACTCGAAGGCGCCGTCGCGGAACGGCAGCGCGGTCGCCTCGCCGGCGACCCGGAGCTGCTGCACGCCGGCCCGCCGGCCGGTGAGGAGATGACCGAGCTGGCGGTCGAGGCCGACGACGCCGAGCGCCGTGCCGCGGCGAGCCGCCGCGCGCGCCAGCGCCGCGGCCACCCGGCCGCTGCCGGTGCCGAGGTCCAAGACGCGGTACGGCCGCGGCGAGCGATCGAGGCGCGGCAGGAGCGTGCAGAGGAGTGGGAGGGCGCCGGCGAACGCGCTGTTCACCCGGTCGAGCTCGCGTAGCGCGCGCGCCCGCTCGGCGGCGTCGAGTGACGGCTCGTCCAGCAGCTCCGGCTCCGCCTCGATCGCCAGCCTGCGCACTCGTGCCCTCCTGGAAGTGGAACGCCGCGGAGACTAGCAGCGGGGCCGCGAGAGCGCGTAGCATTCCGGCGGCTTTCATGCGCCGCGCCCCCGTCTCCCGGGACCTCTGGGCCTCCCTGCCGCCCATCGGCGGGGCCGTGGTCGCGCTCGCCCTCTGCTGGCTCTGGCCGGCGCTCGCCGGCCGTCCGGCTCCCGTGCTGCCCTGGGCGCTCCTGCCGCTGCTCCTCGCGGCGGCCGTGCCCGCCTGTCACCGTCCCTTCGGCGTCGCCACCCTCGGCCTCGGCGCGGCGGCGCTCGCTCCGGCGCTCGCCGTCGCCGGTCCGCCCGCGGCGGCGCTGCTGGCCATCGGCGCCGTGCTCGCGGCCGAGCTGGCGCTGCGTCTGGTGCGGCGGCGCGGCAGCGTGCCGCTCCCCGAGCGGCGCGGGCTGCGGCGCGGCCTCGAAGCGGCGGGGCGCGCCGGGCTCGCGGCGCTCGCGGCCGGCGGCGCCTGGGAGATCGCCAGCGGGCCGCACCTCGCCGCGCGCACCGCCGCCGCCGCCCTCGCCTACGGTCTCGCCTGGCTGGGGCTGGACGTCGCCGAGCGCAAGCTGCGCCGCCCCGAGCAGGAGCTGCGGCCGGCGGCGCTCCTCGCGCCGCCCCTGCCCGACGTCGCCGCCTGGGCGGCCGGCGGCGCCGTCGTCGCGGTGGCGCGGGTCCCGGCGGCGGGGTGGTGGCCGGCCGGAGTCCTGCTCGGGGTGCTCGCTCTCCTGGCGCTCGAAGCGGCGCGCAACGGCGTCCTGCTCGACAAGGCGCGGCGGCGCAATCACGACCTCGAGCGGCTGCGCCGGGCGGGCCGGCGGATGATCTCGCCGGCGCGCGAGATGGCGGCGGTCGCGGCGCGGGTGCACGTCGAGTGCGGGCGCGTCGTCCCCTTCCACTGGTTCCAGTTCGAGGCCCTCGCCCTGGGGCACGAGCTGCGGAGCTGGTGGGCGGGCCCCGACCGCTCGCTCCACGAAGGGGTGCCCGAGCCCGAGCCGCACCCGCCGGCGCTCCCCGGCCTGCACCGGCGCACGGCCTGGCAGGTGGTGGAGCGCTCGCTGCGCTCGGACGGCCGCCTGCTCGCCCGCCTGCGCCTGTGGTGCGACCCGCGGCGGGTCGACGCCGAGACGCTGGTCCTCCTCGACCGGCTGCTGCCGCAGATGACCGCCTCGGTCGAGCACTGCCTGCTCGGGCGCGAGGCGCGCGAGGACCCGTTGACCGGCCTGGCGTTGCGGCGGGTCCTCGAGCGCCGCCTGAACGAAGCGCACGCCCGCTGCTGCGAGGACGGCGGCGCGATGGCGGTCGTGCTCTGCGACCTCGACCACTTCAAGCGCCTCAACGACGCCCACGGACACGCGGCGGGCGACGCGGCGCTGGTGGCGGTGGCGGAGGTGCTCGAGGCAGTGCGGCGGACGGACGACCTCTGCTGCCGCTACGGCGGTGAGGAGTTCGTGCTGCTCCTCGAGCGCACCGACGGCGAGGCGGCGCTGGCGATCGCCGAGCGGCTGCGGCGGAGCGTCGAGGCGCTGGACTTCCGGGTCGGCGAGGAGCGGGTGCCGCTCGCCCTCTCGGCCGGCGTCGCCTGCTTCCCCGAGCTCTGGGTGCGCACCGCCGCCGAGCTGCTGCTCTTCGCCGACGAGGCGCTCTACGAGGCCAAGCGCGAGGGACGCAACCGCTGCTTCCTCGACCTCGGCCAGGGGCGGTACCTCGATGGGGCCGGGAACGTCCACGTGGCCGAGGACGCCCCGCCGCTCCAGGAGGCGCCGCGGATCTTCGCCTGAGACACCTGCGAAAACGCCCGCCGGCCGGAGGACCTCAGAGGATGGGCAGCACGCCCCCGCTGGCCCACTCGGGTGCCGGCTCGGAGGCTGCCGCCGCCGGCGGCTCCGCAAACAAGAGATCGGGTGGGGCGGGGTTCCGCTGCCAGGCTTCGTACTCGGCGCGATTGCTCGCCACGGCGGGGACGAGCCAGGACGGCGCGCCGTCGGCCGCGAGGACCTCGGCGACGTCGAACGGCAGGAAGTAGGCGTCCTCGGCGGTCGCAAGGAGGCCGCGGGCGGCGGCGGTGGCGGCGAGCGCGCGGTACGTCGGCGCGAGGTGGCTCATGAGCGCGCGCCAGCTCTCGCGGCAGCGGCCACGCAGCGGGTGGGAAGGGGGCAGCGGCTCGCGCGCGTGAGCGGCACGGGCCGCCTCGGCGAGCTCCGGCAGCTCTTTCCAGGTAGGGACCATGAGGTCCGGCACTCCGAATCGAGTCAGGTCCATCCGACGGCCCGCGAGCAGACGCCGGACCGCCGGGGTGACGACCGGCGGCACGGTCTCGCCGCGCGCCCGCGCCGCGCGACGATCGAGGGTGGCGACGAGGTCGGCGAGGAGCGCGTCGTGCACGCGCGGCAGCAGGCGCGAGAGCTCGCCGCGGAACGTATCCCAGAGGCGCCAGGGCTTCCCTACCTGCTCTTCGAGTCGCCGCGCCACCCTCGCGCGCCCGCTCAGCGGCTGTGCGGCGAACCGCAGCCGGAGGCGGTGAAACCCCACCGCCGCCCGCAGCGCGCGCGCCTCGGCCGGCAGCGCGCCGGCGCCGGCCGGGTCGAGCAGCGCCGCCGCGACCTCCGGGCCGCCCGGCGCTCCGGCCAGCAGCGCCTGCAGCTTCGCGGCGTCGAGGTAGGGGCGCAGCCGCACCACTCGCACCGGCGCCGCTTCCGGGAGCGGCAACCCGAGCTGATAGAGCGCGTACCGCAGCCCCGAGCCGAGCGCGTGGCGCAGCAGCGTGACCCCGAGGTGCGAGAGGGGCGGCAGCGGGCCGGGGAAGAGGAGGGCGTGGCTCGCCAGGAGCTGGTCCGGCACGGCGGCAGAGCGTACAGGAGCGGGCCGGGGCCGGTTCGCCGCCGCCGGCGCGTTGACGCACCCCCCGGGCGCTGTGATATGAGCGCGGACGAACGTCTATCGCAGCTTTTTTCCGCAACGGCAGAGGTCGCTGGCCGCCCATGTCGGGCACCCCTCGGGCCGCTGCTCTCTTCGTGGAGGATCTATGAGCCGCAAGCGCGTAGTCCTGCTCGTCCTGGCCCTGCTCCTGGCCGGGGCCGGCCTCGCCGCCGCCCAGGCGCCGGGGCGGATCGAAGGCCGCGTCACGCGGACGGACGGCACCGGTCTCGGTGGCGTCATGGTCCGCATCGACGAGGTCGAAGCCGTGACGGTGACCGAGGCCGACGGCTCCTTCGTCCTCGCCAACGTCCCGCCCGGCAGCTACACCGTCAACTTCGAGCTCCTCGATCGCACCGACAGCCAGGCGGGCGTCGAGGTCACGGCGGGCGGCACGGCCCGCGTCGACAAGACGGTCGACTGGGACGTCTCCTTCGCCGAGACGATCACCGTCACCTCGGCCTCGCGCCGCGTCGAGCGGATCACCGAGGCGCCGGCCGCGGTGACCCTGGTCACCGAGCAGGAGATCAAGCGCGAGGCTTCGCACGGCCAGCTCCCGAAGCTGCTCGAGTTCACGCCCGGCGCCGAGGTCACGCAGAGCGGCGTCTACGACTTCAACTTCAACACCCGCGGCCTCAACAGCTCGCTCAACCGCCGGGTGGTGACGCTGATCGACGGCCGCGACCCCTCGGTCCCCTTCCTCGGCGCGCAGGAGTGGGCGGCGATCTCGTTCCCGCTCGACGACCTGGCGAGCGCCGAGCTGGTGCGCGGCCCGAGCTCCGCGCTCTACGGCGCCAACGCCTACAACGGCGTGCTCAACCTGACCACCAAGCAGCCGCGCTACAGCCAGGGCGGCGAGGTGCGGCTGACCGCCGGCGAGCTCGGCACGACCAACGGCGACTTCCGCTGGGCGACCGGTCTCGGCAACGACTTCTACCTGAAGCTCCTCGGCGGCTATCACGCGAGCGAGGACTACTCGGTCTCGCGCAACGTCAGGCCCGAGTACGGCACCGGCTTCTGCACCGCCTCCGGGCAGCAGGACTGCCTGCCGCGCGAGCGCATCCCGCTGGTCATCGAGGACGACGACGAGATCAAGTTCGCCGGCATCCGCCTCGACAAGTACCTGGCGAGCGGCAGCGTCTTCACGCTCGAGACCGGCAGGGCGGAGCTCGAAGGGCCGGTCTTCCAGACCGGCATCGGCCGCGTCCAGCTCACCGACGTCAACCGCCCGTGGGGGCGCTTCAACTTCACCTCCACGCACTGGAACCTGCTCGGCACCTACAACCGGCGCGACGCCAACGATCAACGCTCGCTGGCGTCGGGCGCGCCGCTCTACCTCGACGACGAGAACTGGGGGGTGGAGCTGCAGGGCAACAGCGAGTTCGCGAACGGCCGCGGGCGGATCGTGGGCGGGCTGTCGTACAGCGAGGAGACGATCGACAGCGCCAACCCGCAGGGTGTCCAGACGCTGGTCTTCCGGCCCATCGACGCCGACATGCAGGCGGCCTACGCGCAGGCCGACTTCGACCTCACCGACAGCCTCAAGGTGGTCCTCGCCGGGCGCTACGACGAGAGCTCGCTGCACGACTCGCAGTTCTCGCCCAAGGCGTCGCTGGTCTGGGGGATCAACCCGAACCACACCCTGCGCTTCACCTACAACGAGGCCTTCCAGGTCGCCAACTACTCGGAGTTCTTCCTCCAGGCGCGCACCACGCTGCCCGGCACGACGACCTCGGCGCTCAACCTCTCGGCGATCGAGAACGGGCTGCGCCAGGCGATCCCGACCCTCCCCCCTCTCGGCTTCGGCAGCATCCCGGTGATGGCGCTCGGCAACGAGGACCTGGAGGTGGAGGAGATCAAGAGCTGGGAGGTGGGCTACAGCGCGATCCTCGGGCGGCGGGCGTTCCTGACTCTCGACTACTACAACAGCACGCTCACCAACTTCATCACCGACCTGCTTCCCAACCTGGGAGTGCTCGGCCGGCTGAACACCAACTTCGGCGCCTACGCGCCGCCGGCGGCGCTTCCCGAGCCGGTGCGCCAGGCGATCCTGAACACGCTGCGGGCGAACCTCCCGCCCACGCTCTTCCCGTTCCTCTCGAACAACCTCGACGGCTCGCCGATCGTCGCCCTCGCCTCCTACACCAACTTCGGCGAGGTCGACACGCAGGGCATCGAAGCGGCGCTCAACGTCGCCATCGACCAGCACTGGTCGTTCGACACCAGCTACGCCTGGTTCGACTTCGAGGTCCAGCAGGACATCCCGGGCGACCCGCTGCAGCCGAACGCGCCCGAGAACCAGTTCAAGGCCGGCATCTCCTACGTCGCCGACCGCTTCGACACCGCGGTCAAGATGCGCTGGGTCGACGAGTTCGAGTGGTTCGTCGGGCCGTTCCGCGGCACGGTGCCGTCCTACGAGGTGGTGGACCTGTCGGCCAACTACCACATCGGCGACAACTGGACGGTCGGCCTCAACGTCGCCAACCTGCTCGACGACAATCACTTCGAGGCCTTCGGCGGCGACCTCCTGGAGCGCCGCGCCCTCGGGCACGTCGCGTACCGCTGGTAGGAGGGGAGGAAGAGGGAGAGGGAAGCTCGGCGCGGTGGGGGGAACCCCCGGGCCCGTCACGGGTCCGGGAATCCCATCGCGCCAAGCTTCGTTGACACCTTCGGATCGCTGCTCTAGACTGCCGCGTCGCACGTCGGGGCGTGGCGCAGCCTGGTAGCGCACCTGCCTTGGGCGCAGGGGGTCCCCAGTTCAAATCTGGGCGCCCCGATACCGACGGCGCGGGCTGGGCAAGCGCTCCGGCGGCGCCTTCGGGTCCGCGCAGCGGCTGCCTGTAGCTCAGTTGGATAGAGCAGCGGCCTTCTAAGCCGCGGGTCGGGGGTTCGAATCCCTCCAGGCAGGCCACCCCTTAGATCAGAAAAGAATGGTGAGTGTAGCTCAATCGGTAGAGCGCTGGACTGTGGCTCCAGTGGTTGAGGGTTCGATCCCCTTCACTCACCCCAATCGATGCGCCCTTAGCTCAGCTGGATAGAGCGACAGCCTCCGGAGCTGTAGGTCAGAGGTTCGAATCCTCTAGGGCGCACCAAACCCTCCTTCGCCGCCGAGACAGGCAGCAGGCCCGCTAAGAATCAGCTCAGCCCCAGCCAGCGGCGCAAGGCGCCGTCCGCAGCTTCCAACTCGCTGTCGTCGCACCGGCCGATCTCGGCGTCGATGGCGGAGCGCGGAACGCTGACGATCTTGTCGACCATGATCTGGGAGGCGGTCCGCAGCCCCGTGCGCTCGCCGGGCGGCAGAGGGATGCGGAAGAGGGGCGCGTCGACGCAGTCCGATGTGATCGGACAGATCGTGACACTCTGGTGCGTGGGGTTGAAGAGGTCCGACTACGACCAGGGCCGGACGGGGCTTGCGGGTGTACGCGCCTCTCGCCGCCACGACGACGATGGCGCCCCGCGTCACCTCCATCCCCGCGTGTCGGCGGTCTGTTCCACGAACTCGAGAGCTTCTCTTTCCGACCGGCGACGACTGACGAGGAGCGATTGACGGCGAGCCTCCTGCTCTGCCTCGAGGTTCCCCGCCTCACCGCCCAAGCCGGCGGCGAGAATCTCGCGCGCCACCTCACTCTTGGTCTTGCGGCGGCGGCGGGCCTCTCGCGCGAGCGAACGCGTGAGGTCGGCGCCGATGCGGACGGTCAACACGGCGGACGTCTTCTCTGCGCGGCTCATCGTCATACGGTACGACAGCCGGCCGCCGCTCGCAACGCCGGCGCCGCGCTGCTCTGCTCGGCACCGACGCCGGGGCACAGGGCACGGATTCTCATCCTTCTGCCGGCACCAGCTGCGAGGCACCTACGAGCTGCCCGACAAGGTAGGCAGCGGCGCGTAGCCAGGCAAGGACGGTGTGCGAGGAGACCGGATCGTGTGGTCCGGCGACGCTTCGCCTCGGCATCGGCGAAGGCGACGAGGCTCGCCGGGCTTGCGCCCGAGCACCTGCGCGTCCTGCCGGAGGCGTACTACCGGCGGTTTCCGGCGCTGCGCGGGCGCGAGACGGTCACCTGGTGTCTTGACGAGAGGTAGTCCATGAGAGAGCGAAGCCGAGCGGCGTCCCCGGCCGGCCTCTAGCCTGTCTTCCGCCCCAGGTCGGCGAAGACCTCGCGGATCGCGCCGCGGATCATCGCCTCGATCTGCTCGGTCGTGATCGGCCCGCCCGGCTGCGGCGGCTCGTTGCCCTGGATCCGCGACACCAGGTCGAGCAGCTTCTTGCCGGTGGGGCTGGAGAGCTCCTTCCGCGAGCGGGGGAAGACGAGCTGGAAGAACTCGCCCGCGTCGAGCTCGATGACCTCGCCGATGTCGAGGACGTGCTTGACCTTGAGCTCGATACCGCCGGAGAAGAGGCGGGAGAGGTAGCCGGCGCTCAGACCCAGGCGGCGCTCGACCTCCCGGTTGCTGGCGCCGGAGAGGCGGATGGCGGTCTTCAGCAGCTCGGCGATTCTAGCGATTTCGGCGTCGTTGTGGTCGTCCATTAGACGGGAGTATACCACAGAATCGGCATAGGTCGCTGGGCAGCTACGGATGGCGCGGGCCGAAGAGCGCGGTGCCGACGCGGACGTGGGTGGCGCCTTCCTCGATCGCCACCTCGAAGTCGTCGCTCATCCCCATCGAGAGCCACCCCGGCCAGCCGCGCCACTCGGGGCGGGCGGCGAGGTCGTCGCGCAGGGAGCGGAGGGCGCGGAACCAGGGGCGGGAGTCCTCCGGCGAGTCGCCCTGGGGCGGGATGGCCATCAGGCCGACGATCTTGAGATGACTGGTTCCGGCGAGTGGGCGAACGGCCGCGGCGAGCCCCGCGGGCGCGAAGCCGTGCTTGCTCGCTTCACCGGCGAGGTTGACCTCGAGCAAGCCGGGGAGCTCCCGGCCGCGCGCCGCCGCCTCGCGCTCCAGGTGCTCGGCGATGCTCGGACGGTCGACCGAATGGACGGCGGCGAAGAGCTCGACGGCGCGGCGGGCCTTGTTCGACTGCAGCGGACCGATCAGGTGCCACTCGGCCGCGGCTGGCAGGGCCGCCACCTTCTCGGCCGCCTCCTGCACGCGGTTCTCGCCGAGGACGTGCAGGCCGGCGTCCCAGGCGGCGCGGGCGGCGGCGGCGGGCTGGCCCTTGCTGACGCCGACCAGGCGGACCTCCTCGGGGCGGCGGCCGGCGCGGGCGCAGGCGGCGGCGATGCGCTCTTCGATCGCCCGCAGGCGCGCGGCGATCGCTTCCGGGTCGGCGGTCAGGCGCTGTCCTCGATGTAGAGGATCCGCTTGCACGAGTCGCAGAGCATGAGCGCGCCGCTGTTCCGGATCTCGACCACGACCTGCGGCCGCACACGGTAGTTGCAGGCGCCGCAGTGCCACTCCATCGGGCCGCGCGGGCCGCGGTCGATGCGCCGCACCGGCGCCAGCGCGCCGCCGTGGTAGCGGTCGCGGATGCGGTCGAACTGGGCGACGACGCTGCGCGGCAACTGCTCGCGGAGGGTTTGGATCTCGCCCTTGAGCGCCTCGACCTCGCTCGCGACGCCGGGCTTCTCGGCCTCCCAGCGCGCCAGCTCCTCGTGGTAGCGGCCGTCGAGCTCGCGGAAGGACTCGCGGCGGGCGGCGAGCTCGCTCTGGGCGCGCTCGTTGCGCTCGAGGGCGGCGAGCCCGGCCTCCTCCTGCTGCGCGATGAGCGCCTTGACGGTGTCGATCTCCTGCAGGAGGGCCCCGTACTCGCGTTGGGTGGTGACGGCGTTGATCTGCTGCTGGTAGCGCTTGAGCTTGGTCTGGGCGTCGGCGGCGGCGGCCTCGGCGATGCGCCGGTCGTGGGCCGCGGTCTCGACCGCCGCCTCGAGGGCGGCGATCTCCTCGCGCGCCAGGCTGTGCTGGTCGTGCAGGTCACTCATCCAGTCGGGGATGGTGTGCAGCCGCCGGTCGGCCTCCTGTAACCGGGTCACTGCGCGTTGCAGATCGACGACGGTCTCGAGGACTTGCGCCATATGAAGCATTTCCCTCCAACCCTTCCGGGCACGCCGGGTGTGGGTCCACCTGGATTCGAACCAGGGACCTGCCGGTTATGAGCCGGACGCTCTCACCGCTGAGCTATGGACCCGAGGAGGCCCCGCGCGGGACTCGGCAGTATAGCCGACCCGCCGCGCTCCAGCGAGGCTTCCGCCGGCGAGAGGTCGTCCGGCGAGGCGCGGCGGAAGGCGCGGACCAGCGCCGCCGCGAGCGCCGTCTGGCGCGCCGGGTCGTCCACGCGCTCGCTCCCCGCCGCCGTCCAGCGCTCGAGCGCGAGGCGCGGGCGGCCGTCGCCCCAGAGTGGCGGCGTGGCGTCGAAGGCGGCGCGCAGGCGCGCGAAGAGCGCCGCCGCGGGCGGGCCGGCGCCGCGGCGACCGGTGAGGCTCGCGAGGCGCGCCGCGTAGTAGCCGGGCTCGGGAGGGGCGAAGCGCGACTCCCAGCGGAGCTGGAGGTCGCCGGGTTGACTGGACACGCCGCGCTGATGCGCGGCTTGGCTGGACACGCCGCGCTGGGGCGCGGCTTGGGCCGGCAGGCCCCGCCCTGGCGCGGCTTGGACCAGCGAGAACTCGTTGCTGCCGTTGGTCAGGTAGAGCTCGGAGAGGACCGGCTGGGACGTCGGGCGAAAGAGGCTCGGGGCCGCGGCCGGGAGCGGGCGGCCGCCGGCCGCCTCGACGAGCGTCGCCCAGAGCCGGACGGTGGCCACCCGCTCGGTGGGCGGCGGCGCGAGCCGCCGCCGGAAGCCCGACGGCAGCTTGACCAGGAGCGGCACCTCGAGGAGCTCGCGGCCGAGGCCGCCGCCGTGCCCCACCTGGCCGTGCTCGCCGAAGGCCTCGCCGTGGGTCGAGGTGATGGCGAGGAGCGTGCGGTCCCACTGGCCGCTCGTGCGGAGCGCGGCGACGAGGCGGCCGAGGCGGGCGTCGGCGTAGGCGGCGTTGATCCGGTACATCGCCGAGAGGACGCGGCGCTCGGCGGCGGACGGCGGGTGCGCCGGGTCGAAGTGGCGCTCGAGGTCGACCTCGGTCACCCGGCGCGGCAGCGCGGGCGGGGCGTCGGGGAGGCGCGCCAGGTAGCGGTCGCGGCGGCGGTACGGGGCCTGCGGCTCGGGGATGTGGAGCCAGACGAGCTCGCGGCCGGCGAGCTGCGCGAGGCGCGCCTCCGCCTTGTGGCCGAGGCCGAGGTCGCGCAGGCGGTCGAAGCCCTGGTCGTAGCCGAAGCGCGGCGTGAGCCAGATGCCCGAGGGGTAGGCGAGCGTGCGGTAGCCGGCGGCGCGCAGGGCCTCGGCGAGAGTCGTGAGATCGGGAGCCAACTGCGCGCAGCCGGCGTGGAGCGCGCCGTGCTGCCAAGGCTGGAGGCCGGTCGCGAGCGACGCCGCGGCCGGCACGGCCCAGCTCGACGGTGCGATGCCGCGGCCGGCCCAGTCGGCCTCGGCCGCCAGCGCGTCGAGATTGGGCGTCAGCCCCGGCGGGCCGCCGAGGGCGCCGACGACGTCGGCGCGCAGGGCGTCGAAGGTGACGAGGACGATCGGGCCGTCGTGGCGCGGCGGCGCCGGCGGCGGCGCCGCGCAGGCGGTGAGAACGGTGAAGGCAAAGGCGAGCCAGACGCTGGCCGGCGCCAAGCCCCTAGCCGGCCTCGGGATAGAGCTGCCGGTAGCTGTCCGAGTGGACGAGGATGCGCTTGACGTAGGTCTTCGACTCCTCGAGGTCGAGCCCCTCGAGGAAGCGGTCGAGCTCGTCGCTGCCGGACTCGCGCCACAGCCGCTTGATGCGGTAGGGGCCGCCGTTGTAGCCGGCGAGCGCGAGCTCGACGTTGCCGTCGAACATCGACAGCACCTTGCGGAAGTAGGTCGTGCCGAGCTGCACGTTGTAGCTCGGATCGGCGAGCTGCTCGCGCGCGTAGGGAAGGCCGAGCTTGTGCGCCAGCTCGCGGGCGGTGCCCGGCATGAGCTGCATCAGGCCGGTGGCGCCCGCCCAGCTCACCGCGTAGGTGTCGAAGGCGCTCTCCTGGCGGATCATGCCGTAGACGAGCGGCAGCGGCAGATCGTTGGCACGCGCCCAGCGCCTGACCGGCTCGGCGTAGTCGAGCGGATAGTAGAGACGGCGCGCCGCCTCCGGCAGGGCCGCCTGGTAGGCGCCGCCGAGCGCCGGGAAGGCCTTCGAGATGACCTGGATGCTGGTCCGCCGCTCGCCGCGGTTGGCGAGGATCATCGCCTCGGTGGCGTGGAACGCCCGCGGCTGCGCCTTGGTGCGCACCAGCTCGAGCTCGGTCTTGGCGAGGTCGTCGAGCCCCAAGTCGGTCAGCAGGCGCGCGTGCTGGAGCGAAGCTTCCTGCGGCCACGGCTCGGCGGCCGCGGCGGCGCCGGGAGCCACCGGCGTCTTGACCCGGGCGAGGGCGTTCTTGCGGTAGAAGTCGGTGGTGTCGGCGGCCGCCACCTCGGCGTAGATTTCGGCCGCGCGCTCGGTCTCGCCGAGCTTGCCGAAGGCGCGCGCCGTCCAGTAGCGCCCGCGACGGGCCGCCGGCGCGAGCGGGTAGAGCGTGGCGAGCTCGGTCCAGGTGCCGATGGCGCCGGTGTAGTTGTCGGTGCGGTAGGCGCGCCAGCCGAGCTGCCAGAGGTCGTCGGCGCCGGTGGTGTCGGTCGCGTCGAGCCGCCGCAGCCGGCGCAGGACGTCGATCGCGGCGTCCACTTCCTCGTCCTCGGCGAGGTCGTCGTAGAGGAGGCGCAGCGACTGCACCGAGCGGTCGCGGTCGACGCCGAGGTGCACCACCTGCTCGAGGTGCCGGCGCGCTATGCCTCGAAGGCGCCGGCGTTCGGCGGAGGCGAGGTTCTTCCGGCCGCGCTGCGCTTTGGCGGCGTCGAGGGCGGCGCGCGCCTGGGCCCACTCGAGCTCCACCCGCTCGCGCGCCGCGGTGGGGCGGTAGTCGGCCAGGAGGTTCACGGCTTCGCTGCCGCGGCGGTCGCCGGTCAGGATCTCGGCGGCGGCGAGCGCCCAGGCGAGGTCGCGGTCGCGCCGCGGCGCCGCCTGCAGGGTCTCGAGGGCGCTGTCGGCCAGGCCCATCGCGAGCAGCGCCGCGGCGCGGCGGCGGAGCTCGGCCGGCGGCAGGATCGCGGACCACTCGAGGCTGCCGTCCTGGCCGCGGAAGACGTCGGCCACCTGGAGCGCGGACGCCTGCTCCGGGAAGTCGGCGAGGAGGCGGCGCGCCGCCGCGGTGCGCACCTCGCGGTCGCCTTGCGCCGTGCCGATCTCCCAGGCGAGCGCTTCAAGGCGGGCGGCGGGCTCGCCGGCGATCCCCTCGCGGCGCCCGCGCTCGACCAAGCCGAGCGCGCGGCGGGCGTCGCCGCGCTGCCAGGCGAGGGCGGCCGCCTTGTGCAGCGCCTGCGGGCGGAGCGGCGAGGCCGGGTAGTCGCCGAGGAGCTTGGCGAGGGCGGCCTGGCCGACCAGCACGTGGCCGCGCGCGGCGGCGCTGTCCGCGAGGACGTAGAGGCGCCAGTCCTCGAGCGGGCCGCCGGGGCTCGGCGCCGAGAAGAGCCGCTCCTCGGCCAAGGCGACGTCCTCGCAGGCGTGGGCGTAGAGGCCGGAGACGAGGCGCGCGAAGGTGGCGTCGGAGGAGGCGCCGGCGGCCAGCGGCTGGAGCGTCGCCAGCGCCCGCGCGCAGTCCCGTGCGCGCAACGCGGTCGCCGCGGCGGCGAAGGTCTGGGCGGTGCCGCCGGCGGCGGCAGCCGGCGCGGTCGCCGCCGGCGCGGGTGCGCGGGTCGTGGAGCCGAGGAGGAGCGGCAGCAGCAGGACGACCAGCGCGGGGAAGAGCCTGCGGCGGCGCACGGCGACGGCTTTCACGGCAACTGCAACTCCTTCCGGCAGTTAGACAATTCCCCGGCCAGGCCGCTGGGCGGCGGAGACGACGTCCGCTCCGACAACGCTGAGATTTCCTGCGGGGTATTGTACTCGATGCGCCCGCTCAGATGCCGAGCGCCTTGGAGTCCCCGGCCGCCAGGATGCGCACCAGCTCCTGGTAGAAGTAGTCCGTCGTGTTGAGGATTCGTTGCTCGACGCGCTCCTCGTACATCTGGCGCGAACGATCGATGTCCTCTTTCAAGCGCTCGTAAAGATCGCGGTTGCGTCGCCCTTCCTCGACCTGCTCCTCGTTGTACAGCTTGATCTCGCTGACCAGCAGGCGGGCGAGCCGGCGGGCCTCCTCGTGCTGCGCCTCCTCGTCGGCCGAGACCTGGAGGCGGGTGGTGGCGAAGGCCCAGCCGGGGCCCTGAACGCCGGTCGGCGGCTGCACCTCCGGGCCCAGCGTCGAGATCCGCACCGTCTGCGCCGGCCCGGCGGGCGGCACCGGCGCGGGCGCCGCCTCCTCGCTGATCGGGGCGACGCGCTCCTCGGTGGCGACCGGCCACTGGGCGGTCGCGGCGCGGCGCCACTCGTCGCCGCGCTCGCGGCGCGGCGGCTCGGCGGGCCGCGGAGCTTCGGCGGCGGCGGACGCCACCTCGGCCCAGGTCGGCGGCGCGGGCGCGGCCGGGCTCGGCGTCTCGACGGTCGCCGCCGGCGGCTCCTCGATCGGCGCGCCCCAGGCGTCCGCCGCGGGCTCGGTCGACTCGATCAGCCCGGCGGCCGCGCCCTGCTCGGCGTCCTCGAGGCGCCAGCCGCCGGCGGCGGCGTCCTCCAAGGGCGAAGCCTGCATCGCGGCGGTGTCGTCGAGCGACACGGCGGTGTCCTCGTCCTCGAGCGGCTCGCCCCAGACCGGCGCCGCCGGCGCTTCGCCGGCCGGCTCCGCGGCCGCTTCGGGCGCGGCGGCGACGGGCGTCTCCCCGGGCGATCCGATCGGCGCCGGGACGGCTTCGGCCGGGGTCTCGACGGGCGGCTCCTCGACCGCGGGCTCGGCATAGGCGGGCTGCGCGTACGCGGGCTCGCCGTAGGCGGGCTCGCCGTAGCCGACTTCGCCGAAGGCGGGCTCGCCATAGGCCGGCTCGACGACCTCGGGATAGGCAGGCTCCTCGGCCGCCGCTTCGGCGGCCTCCACCTCGTCGATCTCCTCGACCTCCGGGATGGCCCACTTTGCGGTCGGCTCGTCGGGCTCCGGGAGGGGCTCGGGCACGGGCCATTTCGCGGTCGGCGCCTCGGCCGGCGGAGATTCCGGCGCGGGCACTTCGGCGGTGCTCGCGGCTGGCGCCGGGGCTGCCGCCACCGCGGCGAGATGCAGGGTCGACGTCGAGCCGCGCTCGCGGAAGGCGAGCGACTCGATCGCCTGCGCCGCGGCGTAGACGAGCGTCTGTACGGCCTCGATCGGCAGCTCGGTGCCGCCCAGGCGGTCGGCGTAGAGGGCGGCGACCACGCGGTCGCGGAGCACCAGGGGCACCAGGACGCCGTCGCGCGGCAGCTCGGCCTCGAGGCGGCTGCAGAGCGCGGCGCAGTCGCCGGCGGAGAGCGCGACCGTCCCCTCGCCCGCGGCGAGCGCCGCCCAGGGGCCGTCGGCGGCGAGCGGCAGCGCGAGGTCGCGCACGGCCTGCTCGTCGCCGAAGCCGCGGCCGCCCCAGCCGCGGACCTCGCCGCCGCGCAGGAGCAGCAGCAGGGCGCGCGAGGCGTAGCGGCCGGACTCGGCGAGGAGCGCCGTCAACACCTCGGCCTGCGAGCGGGCGCGGTCCAGAGCCGCCAGGCCGTCGCGCACCTCGGCGAAGGCGCCGCGGCGCGCGGTGGCGGCCTCCTGCTCGGCGAGCGGCGCCAGGTCGGCGAGGCTGACCAGCTCGTCGGGGAGCCGCGGCTCGAGCTCCTCCATCTTGAGCAGCAGCTCGTCGTTGGTCCGCCGCAGCCGCTCGGAGAGCTCCTCGCGCAGCTCGGCGACGGCGCGCGCCACCGCCGCCCGGATCTCGCGGTCCAGCTCCTCGACTCTTTCGGAAAACGGCATCTCCGGCTCCCGCGCGCTGCTGCGACTGGAAAAGGAATCCTGATTATTTTGGAGAGGCTCCGCACTGTCAAGGAAAACGTCTTGGCGGACAGGGGTTTGAGTGCGCGGCGCGGGCGCCGTTGTCGGCCGGCGCGGGGCTGTGGTACCTTCCCGGCCCGCGAAGACGTTGCAGGAGGTCCGAAGCATGCGCAGACATCTCATGTCCGCTCTGCGCGTCTGCACGGTGGCGGTGGCGGTGCTCGCCGGGTCCGGGTGCGGCGAGAGCGTGCGGCAGACCGCCGCGAGCGGGCAGGAAGCGGCCCGCACGGCCGAGTGGCGATGGCTGCAGCAGACCAAGAAGGATCTCGACGGCGAGCGTGACCGGCTCGCCGCCGAGCGGCGGGCGAGCCAGGCGGCAGCGGCGGTGACGGCGACGCCGGGACCGGGGCCGGCGGGCGCGCCGAGCCAGCCCTCGGGCCAGCCCACCACGGCGACGTCCGCGCCCGCAGCGCCGCCCCCGACCCCCGCCGCCGCCGAGCTCGCGGCGCGCGAGCGCCAGGTCGAGGCCCTGACCGAGGAGCTCAACCGGCGCCTCGTCGACTTCATCAACGCCGATCCGCCGGTGGCCGGCGAGCCGCTCAGCGAGCGCCAGCGGCAGGCGCTGCGCATGCGTAGCGACGAGGACATCCGCACGGCGCGCCAGTACATCGAGGACGGCGGCGACTACCTGCGGGCCTTCGAGATCCTGCGCTCGGCGCTCATCGTCGACCCCGACAACCCTCGCCTGCGCGAGGAGATCGAGCGCGCTCGCACCCGTCGCTACATGACGCGCCTGCGCTTCGACCAGGTCAAGGAGGGGATGACCGCCGAGGACGTGCGTGCTCTCCTCGGCTCGCCCAATCCCAAGGACGTCCGCGCTTACCCCGACAAGGGGGTGCTGGCCTGGTTCTACCCCAAGGACCCGGCCGGCTCGGCGGCGGCGGTCTGGTTCGAGCGCCGGCCGGAGGGCGGCCACAGCGTCTACGAGGTCGACTTCGACGCCGTCGCGGCGCCGGCGGCCGGCGCCCGGCCTGCCGAGCCCGCAGCGCGCAGCGCGGCTTGACTTCGGCCCTCCCCGCCGGGAGAATCAGTGTTTACCGCCGGGCATGGCCCCCGTGCGAGTTCAGCCCGCCGACCGAGCGTCGCGGAGTGCCCGAAAAGAGGTGAAATCCGGATGCCGGTAGTCCACGTGCGCGAAGAGGAGAGCTTCGAGAACGCGCTGCGTCGCTTCAAGCGCAAGGTCGAGAAGTCGGGGATCCTGACCGAGCTGCGCAAGCGCCAGCACTTCGAGAAGCCCTCCGTCAAGCGCAAGCGCAAGGCGGTGCAGGCCCGTAAGAAGATGCTCCGCAAGCTGGCCGAAGAGCGCCGCCAGGGCCTCGCCTGAGGCCGAAGAGAATCCCTCACTTCCACGACAGCAGCCATGCACAGTCACACGCCGGGAGCGGGGCCATGCCCGCTCCCGGGTGTAGCCCTGACCACGTTGCCCTCTCCCATGTGGGAG
>JBIOUG010000155.1:0-2007 GCA_044866775.1 Thermoanaerobaculia bacterium
TGCTGCCGATCCTGGAGAAGCTCGCCAGCGGCGGCCGCGCCAGCGCGCACGTGCCGCGCGTGCTCATCGTCGCCCCCACCCGCGAGCTTGCCGCGCAGATCGACGAGAACGTCCGTCTCCTCGGCCGGCACCTGCCGGTCCGCTGCGCGACCATCTTCGGCGGCGTCGGCGAGACCCCGCAGATCCAGGCCCTCCGCCGCGGCGTGGACATCGTCGTGGCCACGCCGGGGCGCCTTCTCGACCTCATGGCCGCGCGCCACGTCTCCCTCCGCGAGGTGCACACGGTCGTCCTCGACGAGGCCGACCGCATGCTGGACATGGGCTTCCTCCCGCAGATCCGCAAGGTCATCCAGGCGCTGCCGCGGCAGCGGCAGACGCTCCTCTTCTCGGCCACGCTGTCGAAGGACATCGAGAAGATCACCGCGGAGTTCCTGCGCGCGCCGAAGACGGTGGAGATCGGCCGCCGCGCCAATCCCGCCGACTCGGTGATGCAGCTCCTCTATCCCGTGCCGAAGAGCCGGAAGGTCGATCTCTTGGTGCACCTCCTGCGCGACGAGTCGCTCGACTCCGTGCTGGTCTTCTCGCGCACCAAGCACGGCGCGGACAAGATCACCCGCAAGCTGAAGGCAGCCGGCATCAACGCCGCGACGATTCATTCGAACCGTAGCCAAGGCCAGCGCACCGCCGCGCTCGACGCGTTCAAGCGCGGCCACGCGCGCGTGCTCGTGGCCACGGACATCGCCTCGCGCGGTATCGACGTCGAGGGCATCTCCCACGTCGTCAACTTCGACTTCCCGATGCATCCGGAGGACTACGTCCACCGCATCGGCCGCACGGGCCGCGCCGAAGCCGTCGGCGACGCCATCAGCTTCGTCACCCCGGACGACGAGCAGTACGTGCGCGAGCTGGAGAAGATGACGAAGAAACGGATCGAGCGGAAGACGGTCGCCGGGTTCGACTACACGGACCGAGCGCCGGTTCACGTTGCTCATCCGGCGCCGCAACAGCGCCCCCAGCGCCGTCAGAGCAGCTTCGCCTCCAGATCCGCCCACCGGGCGTAAAGCCGATCCACTTCGCCTTGCGCCTCCTGCAGCTCCGCGTAGCGGAGCTGCAGGGCCGCGGCGTCGGCGGCCACGGCCGGATCCTCCACCGCCCGCTGCGCCGCTGCGAGCCGCTCCTCGGCCGCGAGGAGCGTGTCTTCCATGGCGTCGAACTCGCGCTGCTCGTGGTAGGACAATCGCTTCGGCTTTTTTAGGAGTGCGGTGGCGGAAGCCACCGCCTTTTGATCCGAAAGCGGCGGCTTTGCCGCCGCACTCCTAAAAGCTTCCCACTGCCCGTAATCCGCAAAGTACTGCGCCGTCCCCCGCCCGTCCAACGCCAGCACCTGCGTCGACACGCGGTCGAGCAGATAGCGGTCGTGCGTCACCAGCACCAGCGCGCCGGGGAACTCCAGCAGCGACTCCTCGAGCACGTCCAGGGTTGGGATATCGAGATCATTCGTCGGCTCGTCCATCACCAGCAGGTCCGCCGGCTGGAGCATGAGCCGGGCGAGGACGATGCGCGCCTTCTCGCCGCCGGACAGCCGTGACACCGCGGTCTCGAGCTGCTCCGGCCGAAACAGAAACCGCTTCGCCCATCCCGCCACGTGCACGGCCCGGCCCTGGTACATGACGCTATCGCCCTCCGGCGCGAGCGCGCGAGTCAACGTCACGTTCGGATCGAGACTCTGGCGGTTCTGCTCGAAATACACGACACGTAATCCATCCGCGCGCTCGATCGTCCCCGCGTCCGGCGCGAGCTCGCCGACGATGATCCGCAGGAGCGTCGTCTTCCCCGAGCCGTTCGGACCGATCACGCCGAGGCGGGCGCCGGGGGTGAGGAGCATGTCCAGGTTGGAGAACAGCGGCGCCTTCGCTAGCCCGCGCGCGGACCAGAGCCGCTTCGTCTTCCGCTGCGAGGCCGTGAAGTCGATCGTGGCCGTGGACGTCCTGGCCCGCTCGCGGCCCT
>JBIOUG010000156.1:0-16818 GCA_044866775.1 Thermoanaerobaculia bacterium
CGCCTATACGGCAACGCCCGCCGCGCCGGCTGGTTGCTACTTGTCATCCTCCGAGTCCAACCACCCTCTTGGAAGTCCTTCGCTTCTCTGTCATCCTCATAGTCCTAGCGTAGTGGGACTGAGGTCCATTCCTCAGTTCTCGGTGCCCGTCGGGGTCGCCTCCCCGGCGGGCGCTTTCGTTTCGGCGGCCGCCTTGAGCGCGGCCTCCTTCGCCTTCTCGGCCTCGATCTCGGCCTTCGAGCGCCGGCGCGTGACCCGGCGCGGCTCGAAGCCGAAGCGGATCAGGGCCTCGTTCGTGGGACCGAACTTCCCTTGCAGGTTGAAGCCGAGCCGAGCGCGCAGCTCGTCGCCCTCCTGGGAGAGCCCGCGCAGCCGGGCGTTGATGGCCCGGAACTGCGAGCGCAGGTCGTCCTTCTGGTTCTCCAGCAGGCGCGCTTCGGCGAGCATCGTCTCGAGGCGCTGTTGATTCCAGCGGCTGGCGGGAGCTATAAGTTACATGCACACCGTATTTACAGCGAACGCCTTGAATGCCGGCGCCTGATGGAGCGGCCGCGCGCGCTGAGGGGGGCAAGGGCTGTCCAGCCGGAGAATCCGTTGACCCAGGCACGAGTTCCGGCAACCCGGCCATGGGATACGCCCGCACAGGTGCGGGATGAGGGAACTTGGCCTTGGGATTCGTCGGCACAGGCATCGGATCCAAGAACCCGGCCACCGGATCCGCTTGCACGGGCCCGGGATTCTCGAACCGGGCCATGGGATCCGCTTGCACAGGCCCGGGATTCTCGAACCCGGCCATGGGATTCGTCGGCGCGGGCCGCAGATCCTCGAACTCGGAGGTGGGATTCGCCGGTCCAGGCCTGAGATCCCCGAACGCGGCTATGGGATCGTCGGCACAGCCCTGGGATCCCGGAACCCGGCCATTGGATTCATCCACATCCCGCCGAGATCGCGGAATCCCGCCAGTGGGTGCATCGACACAGGTCCAGAGGATCCCTCCGCAGGGTGCCATTCCTGGTCGGGCGCGGAGCCGGCGCACCCGTCCGATCGCCTTACCGATGGCCATGCTATTCTCTCAGACGTAAGGAGGGCGCATGCCGACGAGCACGCTCACGTCCAAAGGACAGGTCACGATCCCGAGGAAGATCAGGGAGCGCCTGGGGCTTAGGGTCGGGGATCGGCTGGAGTTCCGGATCGATGAGCGCGGCAAGCTCCTGGTGGAACCCGAAGCTTCGAGCCGGCTGGGCCGGGTGCCCGGCCTCCTGAGCCACCTGGCGGGTGATCGCCCCGTGACGATCGAGGAGATGGACGAGGCAATCCGCGAGCGCGCCCGCCGGAAGCACGACGAGGCGGTCCGACGGTGATCGCCTTCGACACCAACGTCCTCGTGCGGCTCCTGGTGGGGGACGATCCGGAACAGCTCGCCGCCGCCACCGCTCTCCTCGAGGCTGCCGGCGAGACTGGCGAGACCTGCTACCTCGCCGATGGCGTCCTGTGCGAGACGGAGTGGGTGCTGTCCAGCCGCTACAACGCCCGTCGCGCCGATGTGCTGGCGGCGCTCACCGAAATCGCCGCTGACGGGCGTTATGCCTTCGACGACCCTGACACCGTCGCAGAGGCCCTCCGCGCCTACGCGGCTGGCCGCGCGGACTTCTCGGACTACTTGATCGGAGCGCGATCCCGAGCCAAGGGCGCCCGCACGACCTACACCTTCGACGGCAAGCTGAAGAACCGGGAAGGGTTCACCTACCTCCGCTGATTCGCTGCCGCGCGGCGCGGAGGGCCGGCTGCACCGCCTGGCTTGTGGGTGCCCCCGGTGGGGCCCTGATGGGCACTGCGTGCGGGATCGATTACGCCGAAGGTACGCGCGGCGGCATCGACCGGTTCGAGATCGAGGGCGTCACCGTCCCGGTGGATCTTGCCGCGCGCGGCTGGATGGTAGCGATCTCCCGCCGCCTGCGCTACAGTGACCGACGGCGTACGCGGAGGCCGACTGATGATCTACAAGCTGCCCCTTGTTCTCTCGCCGCAGCCTGAGGGCGGCTTCACGGTGACTTCTCCCCTCCTACCCGAGCTGGTGACCGAAGGAGACACCGTCCAGGAAGCCCTCGACAACGTGCAAGACGCTCTGGCTGCGGTCATTGAGACGTATCAGGATCTCGGCCGGGCGCTCCCTCCCAGCACTCAGCTCGCCGATCTCAGCAGTCCCGTCTGGTTGGAGACCGTAGTCGCGGCTCCATGATCTACCGGGAGGCCCGGCGGCGGCTCCGCGCGCTCGGGTGCCAGGAGCGGCGGCTCTCACCGGAAGTGGTTCAACCCCCGCACCGACCGCGCTGCGGTGCTCCCCGACTGGGGCTCGCGCGACCTGAAGCTCGGAACCCTCCGCGCGGCCATCCGCCAGCTCGGAATCGAGTGGGAGGAGTTCCAGAAAGCGTAGCCAGCCGCTTCTTCGCGCCCGACTGCCGGCCCCCAGGACATTCTCGGAGAGCCGGAAGAGGGTCCGGAAGGGCCGGTGGTATCCTCGTTTCATCCATGAAAGCCGCGATCAAGTCGCCGCCGCTTCGCCGCGTGTCGCTGCGCCCGGCGGGGGAGGACACGCTCCGCGACGCCGCCATCCTGCAGCGCACGATCAACCGCCTGCGCGGCCACGATCTCGTCCCGCGGGGCGTCTATCGCTTCGCCACCCACGAGGAAGCCGATCGGTGGATGATCCGACAGATCGCGGCTACTCACGCGCGCCGGAGCTCGAAGACCTCGTAAAGCTCTGCGCGGCCTTAGCGCTATGGCGAAGAAGACTGTCGATGTCGAGGAAGCGCAAGAGCACCTGAGGGAGCTCGTTGCGCTGGCGACCCACGGGACGGAGGTCGTGCTCACTGAGGGCCGCATGCCGCTTGTCCGCCTTGTGCCGATCACAGCCGCCGAAGGTGTGCGCATCGCCGGCCTCCATCCCGGCGTTGCCTCGACGACACCTGAGTTCGACGACCCGCTGCCGGACGACCTCTGGTAGATTGCGAGATCTGATGGACAAGGTCGAGGGCTACACCGTGGTTTACCGGCAGGATGAGGACATCATTCTTGCCGAAGTGCCGGCCATACCTGGTTGCTTCTCCGACGGTCGCAGCCTCCCTGAAGCGCGGGAGCGGGTGAAGGATGCCATCCTGAACTTCCTGGCCGAGCTCTCCGAGTCCGGAGAGCCCATTCCTCAGGACATTCTCCACGTAGAGCGGATCGCCGTCGCCGGGAGATGAGCCCGGCACTGCCGACGGTCGGTGCCCGGGAGCTGATCTCGGCGCTCGAACGAGCGGGGTTCGTCTTTCGCCGGCAGCACGGGAGCCACCAGATCTACCAGCACCGTTCTTCTGGAAAGCGCATCTCCGTTCCTGTCCATCGCGGAGACGTGCCGCGGGGCACGCTGCGCAAGATTCTCCGCGAGGCGGAGCTCACGGTCGAGGAGTTTTCGCGGCTTCTCCGCGACGGCTAGACCCGCCTACCGCTGCCCACGCTACAACCGCGCTCGCCGCCGCGAGCCCAGCAGCCAGCCCCATCACTGTGCGGAAGCCGCCGACGAACGCCGCATCGCGGACCTCCCCGAGCTGCGCTCGGACCTCCGGCGCGACGTGCGCGGGCGGCGTGGCCGCCGCCAGCCGCTCGAGCTCCATCGCCGCGGCCAGCTCCTCCGGCAGCCCGCGCTCGGCGAGCCCGGCCCTGAACGCCCCCGCGAAGGCCGACGTCATCACCAGCCCGAACACCGCGACGGCCAGCAAGCTCGCCACCCGCGCAACCGCATTGTTGATGCCCGAGGCGGTGCCGGCGTGAGCCTCGCCGACGGCGCCCATGACGGTCGCCGTCAGGGGGGCGATGGTGATCGCCATGCCGAGGCCCAGGACGACGAGGGCCGGGAAGAAGGTGGTCCAGTACGAGCCGCCGACTCCCGGCCGCAGGAAGAGGGCGAAGCCAACCGCCGCCACCAGCGGGCCGGCCACCAGGAGCGGCCGGGGTCCGAGTCGCGGGACCAGGCCGCCGAAGCGGCTCGCGAGCCCCGCGGTGGTGAGGATCATCGGCAGCAGGGCCGCCCCCGCCGCGGTCGCCGAGTAGCCCTGCACCTGGATCAGGTCGAGCGGCAGGAAGAGGAGAGCGCCGCTGAGGGCGGCGTAGAGGAGCAGGGTCATGGCGTTGGCGCCGCTGAAGGTGTGCGAGCGGAAGAGGTCGAGCGGCACCATCGGCTGGGGCGAGCGGCGCTCGATCGCCAGGAAGAGGCCGAGGAGGAGAACGCCGCCGGCGAGCGCCGCGAGCACGCGCGCGTCGCGGAAGCCCCGCTCGGCGGCGGCGATCAGGCCGTAGTTGAGGGCGGCGAGACCGGCCACCACGACGGCGGCGCCGGCGGCGTCCACCCGCTCGGCCGCCGGGTCGCGGCTCTCCGGCACGCGCCACAGGGCGACCGCGGCGACGAAGGCGGCGAGAGGGAGGAGGATCCAAAAGATCCAACGCCAGGAGAGGGCGTCGACGAGCCAGCCGCCGAGCAGCGGTCCGATGGCGGCGCCGAGGGTCGAGAAGCCGGACCAGAGGCCGATGGCGCGGCCGCGCTCGGGCTCGGGGAAGGAGGCGCTCAGGATCGCCAGGCTCCCCGGCGTCAGCAGCGCCCCGCCCACGCCCTGGAGAGCGCGGGCGGCGAGCAGGTGCGGCAGGCTCGGCGCCAGGGCGCACCACAGGGAGGCGGCGGCGAAGACGGCGACGCCCAGGACGAAGACGCGGCGCCGGCCGTAGCGGTCGCCGAGCGCCCCGCCGGGGAGGATGAGCGCCGCGAGCGTGAGCAGGTAGGCGTTGACGATCCACTGGAGGTCGCTGACCGTGGCCGCGAAGGCGCGCTGCATCTCCGGCAGGGCGACGCTGACGGTGGCGCCGTTGATGAACGCCAGGCTGGAGCCGCCGATCGTCGCCGCCAGCACCCACGGGCGCGCCGCGCGGGCGCACGGGGCGTCCGCCGGGCGGCCGGCGACGACGCCTTCGTCGCAGGGGGGTCTCAGCAAGTCGGCCACGAGCGGGCTCCTTCCTCGGCGTCAATTCTGCGCGGTTGCTCTGTGCAGGGCCAGGTCTGGGTGCGGAGATGGCGACCGGGGCTGCCCTACCTGCCAGCACTCAGCTCGGCGATGTCAGCAGTCCTGCCTAGCTGCGCAGCCGCCGGTACTCCTCCGCCCCGATCCGCCGCCGCCCCGCGAGGTCGCGCTCGACGTCCTCCCCCCACGCCCCCGCCCGCGCCGCCGGCCCGGCCTCGAGCACCAGCAGCTCCGCCCCGAACCCTGAGCCGTACGAGAAGGCCGCCACCCGGTCGCCGGCCGCGAGCCCGCGGAGGGCCTGCGCCACCGAGATCCACAGGCTCGCCGTGTAGGCGTTGCCGCAGAGGCGGTTCCAGAGCATGGTCGGGTTGACCTTGTCGCGGAAGAGGGTCTCGATCCGCTCGGCGGTCCAGCCGAAGGCCTCGCCGACCTGGTAGACGGCCTTGCGCACCATCTTGGGGAAGGGGACGTGGAAGCAGAGGGCGCGCAGGCGGGCGAGGGCGGCGGCGGGATCGTCCTGGCCGACCAGGGCGCGGAAGCAGCGCTCGGCGGCGCGCTTGTAGCAGTCGAGGCTGAGCGGGCCGTGGACGCGCGGGTACTCCTCGCCGACCGGGCGCCAGAAGTCGAACTCGGGCTCGCTGTAGGGGTAGGAGTCGGTGGCGATGGCGGCGACCTCGGGGCCGTCGACGACCATGGCGACGGCGCCGGCGCCCTGGGTCGGCTCGCCCGGGTCGCCCTCGGCGTAGAGGGCGACGTCGGCCGCCACGACGAGCGCGGCGCGGCCGCGGGCGGCGCCGGAGAGGCGCCACTCGAGCGCCTGGCGGAGCGCCAGCGTGCCGCCGTAGCAGGCGTGCTTGACCTCGTAGGAGCGCACGGCGCCGCGCAAGCCCAGGCGTTCGGCCACCCACGCCGAGAGCGGGCGGCTCATGTCGACCGCCGACTCGGTGCCGACGGCGAGGAGGCCGATCTGGTCGAGGTCGCCATGCCAGCGACCGAGCGCCCGCCGCGCCGCCTCGGCGGCCAGCTCGACGACGCCGTAGCCCGGCGGGCAGAGCGCCATCTCGCGGCAGCCGAGACCGACGGTGTACTTCTCCGGCTCCTCGCCGCGCAGGCGCGCCAGCTCCTCGACGTCCATGGCGAGCGGCGGCAGGTGGACGCCGAGCGAGGCGATGCCGGCGGCGGGGTGGGGTGTGGCTGCGGCGGTGGTCGTGGACATGTCGCGCTCCTGCCGGCGAGCGGCTGCGGGTGAAGTGCGGCATTCCACCACAGCGGCCCGGGCGCGTCCACTCCACTAGAGTCCTCCCAGAGGAGGACGCACCGCATGAAATACCGCCCGCTCGGCCGCACCGGCTTTCCGGTCAGCGAGATCGGCCATGGCCTCTGGGGCATGGGCGGCTGGACGGGCTCGTCCGATCCCGAGTCCCTCCGCGCGCTCCAGGTGTCGGTCGACGCCGGCTGCACCTTCTTCGACTCGGCGTGGGCCTACGGCGACGGCAAGAGCGACGCGCTCCTGGGCGAGCTGCGGCGGCGGAATCCCGGCAAGCGCCTCTACGCCGCCTCCAAGGTCCCGCCGAAGAACCAGAAGTGGCCGGCGACGGCGGCCGACGCCTTCGACGACGCTTACCCGCGCGAGCACGTCCTCCACTACGCCGCGGCGATCCGCGAGCGGCTCGGCGTCGAATCGATCGACCTCCTGCAGCTTCACACCTGGGACGACTCCTGGGTCGACGGCGACTGGATCGCGACCGCCGAGGAGCTCAAGGACCGCGGCTGGATCCACGCCTTCGGCCTGAGCTTGAACCGCTGGGAGCCGGCCAACGGCATCCGCGCCATCCGCACCGGGCACGTCGACGCCGTGCAGGTGATCTACAACGTCTTCGATCAGGCGCCGGAGGACGAGCTCTTTCCCGCCTGCCGTGATTTCGGTGTCGGCGTCATCGCGCGCGTGCCGCTCGACGAAGGCAGCCTGGGCGGGAAGCTGACGCTCGCCACCCGCTTCCCGGCCGAGGACTGGCGCTCGGGCTACTTCGGGCCGGAGAACCTGCCGCCGACGGTCGAGCGCGTCGAACGCCTGCGGCAGCTCCTCCCGCCAGGGATGTCGCTTCCCGAGCTGGCGCTGCGCTTCATCCTCGCGAGCCCCGACGTCTCGACGACGATCGCCGGCATGCGGCGGCCCGAGCACGTGCGCGAGAACCTGGCGATCAGCGACGGCGTGCCTCTGGATGCCACTCTCCTTCAGGCGCTCCGCGCCCACCGCTGGAATCGCGAGCCGACGCGCTGGTCCGACTAGCGGGCCGTACCTCCGAAAACGCCCGGGACGTAGCCCGGGCGCTACGCTCAGGATGACGGCTGTAGCGCAGCAGGCGTGATGCCGGCATGGGCACGCGCTACTCCGCCACCGGATACAGCCGCCGGTAGTGCTCCCGGCTGGTGAGCACCTTCCGCAGGTACCCGCGCGTCTCCTGGAACGCCACCTTCGTCAGGTACTCCGCCGTCTCGTTGCTGAAGCAGTAGCCCCGCCAGAGGCGCGCCTGCGGCACGCCGGCGTTGTAGGCGGCGACGGTCAGGTGCTCGCCGCCCTGGAGCTGGCGTTCGAGCTCGGCCAGGTAGGCGGCGCCGAGGGTGATCGAGACCTCGGGGCGATAGAGGTCGTCGGCACCGATCCTGCCGAGCTCGACGTCCTCGGCCAGCCGCCGCGCGGTCGGCAGGACGAGCTGTGCCAGACCGCGTGCCGAGGCGCCCGAGAGCGCCCGCGGATCGAAGCTGCTCTCCTCGCGCAGGACGGCGGCGAGGAGATGAGGGTCGACCTCGCGCCGGCGCGCCTCGGCGAGCAGGCGGTCGCGATGGGGGAGCGGGTAGAGGAGCGACTGGAAGGCGGTGGGCAGGACCGAGAACGGGACGCGCGACGGCGCGCGCAGCCGGACCTCCTCGGCCATCCCCATCGCGCGCCGGATCTCGCCGGCGCGCGCGAGCAGCAGGCTCCCGGTCATCGCCAGCGACGGGTTGGCGGGATGGAAGTGCTCGAAGACCGCCGGCGCTCCCTCGTCCCAGATGCCGAGCGCCAGGAGCTTCTCCTCGGGCCGGTCGAGCGGCCGCCCCCAGATCGGCCAGCTCGCGACCGGCACCTGGGCGACGAGCAGGAACGGCGCCGTCGCGGGATCGGCCGCCAGCCGCCGCACCAGCTCGCGGCGGGCGTCGCGCCCGCGGCGCTCTCCGGGCAGCAGCAGCCAGGCCGCGTGCAGGTCCGCGGGGTTGCGCGAGGCCGCCAGCCGCCGCCCCTCCGCCGCCACGGCCGCGGCGAGCGCCGGCGCCGCCAGCCGCTCGAGCGCCGCCTGCGCGAAGGGATTGTAGGGATCGGCGCGCGCGCCCGTCACGTAGACGCGGACCGCCGCCGTCCGCTCGCCGGCCGCCTCCGCCCGCCGGCCGCGCCAGTAGGCGAGCTCGATCGGGTCCTCCGCGCCGGCGGCGGCGACCTGCCCGAGCCAGGTGCGCGCGCGGTCGTGGCGCCCGCGCACCAGGTCCGAGGCGGCGAGGAAGAGCCCGGCGCGCGCCGCCTGCGGCTGCCACTCGCGCCGCGACAGGAGGAGCGCGTAGAGGTCGAGCGCCGCTTCCTCCTGGCCGCTCCGCAGGTGCAGGCGCAGCGCCGAGAGCAGCCCCGGCGCCGCCCACTCGCCGTTCGGGCTGGTGCTGTAGACGAGCCGGAAGATGGTGCTGGCGAGCGGCCACTGCCCGACCAGCTCGGCGGCGCGGCCCTGCTGGTAGAAGGCGCGCGCCCGGTCCTCGGGGGCGGCGGCGCGCTGCGCGAGGTCGGCGAAGGCGGCGGCGGCGCGCGGGAAGTCCTCGCGGAAGAAGTACGTGCGTCCGATCGCGTAGCGCGCCTCGTGCCGCTGCGCCGCCGCCAGCCGGCCGCCCGCGAGCGCGGCGCGCAGCCAGCGCAGCGCCGCATCCCACTCGCGGTGCTGGTGGTAGACGAGGCCGAGCCGCAGCGCCGGCCGCCCGCCCTGGCCTTCGGGGAGCAGCGCCGCCAGCCGCTCCGCCGCTTCGCGCGCCGTCTCGTCGCGCGCCTCGGCCTCGAGGAGCGCCAGGTAGAGCGAGCCCGCGAAGTCGCGCTGGCCGTCGCGCAGCGCGCAGTCGGCGGTGGCGAGCGTCACCCGCCGTCCCAGCGCCTCGCGCAGCCGCTCGGGCGCGATGCCGCCGAGCACGCGGCAGTCGCCGCCGCGGCCGAGCGTGCGCAGCAGTAGGCGCAGGGCCTCCGGCGCGAGCGGCGAGTCGGGGTGATCCTTGACCGCCCCCGCCACCAGCCCGGCGGCCACCTCCGGGTGGCCCATGCGCTCCTGGTCGAGCGCCAGCCGCCAGCGGCTGTAGTGCTCGAGCGCGGGAGTGTGGGTCATCGCGTCGGCGAAGGCCTCGCCGGCCCGCACCGGCTCGCCGAGCAGCTCGAGCAGATGGCCGCGCAGGTAGTCCATGCCGAGGCGGCGGGCGGTCGCCGGGCGCTCGGCCAGCTCGCGCTCGACGCGCACCAAGGCATCGCGCGGGTGACCCGCGAGCTCGAGCTCGGTGACCTGAACGGCGGCGGCGAGAGTGGGGTCGCCCTGAAGGGCGAGGAGGAGGGTCGCGACGGCGATCATTCGGGGCCGCGGCGGCGGAAGGACGGACGACGAACCGTGGCCTGAAAGGCGCCTTTCAGGCCGCGGTCGCCACTGGCTGTCGTTCCACCCGGGCGCCGAGCGACTGCAATTTCAGTTCCATGCCCTCGTAGCCGCGGTCGAGGTGATAGATGCGGTCGACCACGGTCTCGCCCTCGGCGGCGACGCCGGCGAGCACCAGGCAGGCCGAGGCGCGCAGGTCGGTCGCCATGACGGTGGCGCCGGCGAGCGGCGTCTTGCCGCGGATGCGCGCGCTGTTCCCCTCGACGCGCACGTCGGCCCCCATGCGGGCGAGCTCCGGGGCGTGCTGGAAGCGGTTCTCGAAGACCTGCTCGGCGATCGTCGCCACCCCCTCGGCCTGGGTCATCATCGCCATGTATTGCGCCTGGAGGTCGGTCGGGAAGCCCGGGTGCGGCGCCGTCTCGACGTCGCGCGCCGTGATCCCGCCGTCGGCGCGGACCCGGATCCCCTCCGGCGTCACCTCGACCTTGGCCCCCGCCGCCGCCAGTTTTTCCAAGAGGGGCGCCAGATCGGCGTCCCGCGCCCCCTCGAGCAGCACGTCGCCGCCGGTCATGACGCCGCCGATCAGGTAGGTCCCGCCCTCGATGCGGTCGGGAATGATGGTGTGGACGGCCCCGCCCAGCGACTCGACGCCTTCGATCACCAGCGTCCCGGTCCCGCCCCCCTCGATGCGCGCTCCCATGGCGTTGAGCAGCACCGCCAGGTCGGCCACCTCGGGCTCGCGGGCGCAGTTCTCGAGCACCGTCGTGCCGCGCGCCAGGACGGCGGCCAGGAGCACGTTCTCGGTGCCGCCGACGGTCGGCATGTCGAAGCGGAAGCGGGCGCCCGCGAGCTGCTCGGCCTCGGTCTCGACGTAGCCGTGGCTGATGTGGACCTCGGCGCCCAGCGCCGCGAGCCCCTTCAGGTGCTGGTCGATCGGCCGCACGCCGATGGCGCAGCCGCCGGGGAGCGAGACCCGCGCGTGCCCGCGCCGGGCGAGCTGCGGCCCGAGCACGAGGACGCTGGCGCGCATCGTCTTGACCAGGTCGTAGGGCGCGTCGAACGGGCTGCCGTCGGGCGCCTCGCGGCGCAGCACCAGGGTCTCGCGATCGTCGATGCTCGAGACGCCCAGGTGCTCGAGCAGGCGCCGCATGGTGCGGATGTCGCGCACCCGCGGCACGCGGTGGAGCTCGAGCGCCTCGTCGGTCAGCAGGCTCGCCGCGAGCGCCGGCAGCGCTGCGTTCTTGGCACCGCTCGCGCGCACGCGGCCGGCCAAGCGCGTCGGGCCGTGGATGTGGAACTGGTCCATGCGATTTCTCTCAGCGCTCCGGCAGCTCGTAGCGCCCGGGCTACGTCCCGGGCGTTTTCGCACCGCCGCCTCAACCACCTCTCTCGAACGTCAGCACCCGCGGGATGCCGGCGTAGTCCGCCCGCTCGGCGACAAGCAAGAGCCCCGCCGCCGTGCCGTGGCGCACCACTGCGTCGCGCTGGCCGGCGCCGATCTCGACGATCAGCCGCACGCCGCGCCGCAACCCCGAAGCCTGCCGCAGGAGGCGCGCGAGCAGGAGGTCGCCCGCGCCCGGCGGGAAGAGTGCCAGCGGGGGCTCGAAATTGCAAACCTCGGGCGAGAGGCCGGCCGCCTCGCCCGGGTCGACGTAGGGCGGGTTGCTGACGACGAGGTCGAAGGCGGCGGCGTCGAGCCCGTCGAGGAGGTCGGCACCGGCAAGAGCGACGCGCGCGGCGACGCCGTGGCGGCGCGCGTTGCCGGCCGCCAGCGCCAGCGCGCCGGGCGCGCGATCGGTCGCCACCACGCGCGCCGCCGGCCGCTCGAGCGCCAGGGTGACGGCGAGGCATCCCGAGCCGGTGCCGACGTCGAGGAGGAGCGGCGCCGGCGGCAGCCGCTCGGCGAGCGCGGCCTCGACCAGGTGCTCGGTCTCCGGCCGCGGGATCAGGACGCGGCGGTCCACCCGGAACGCCCGCCCGAAGAACTCCTTCTCGCCGGTCAGGTAGGCAACCGGCTCGCCCGCCAGTCGCCGCGCGAGGAGCGCCTCGAACCGCGCCTCCTCCTCCCCCGGCACCGCCTCCCGGTCCCGCGCCAGCACCTGCGCCTCCGCGAGCCCCAGCACGTGCCCGAGCAGCAGCCCCGCCTCGCGCGGCGGCGCGCCGAACGGCGTCGCGGCCAGCCGCCGGCGGGCGTCGGCGAGGAGCCGGCCGACGGTCGTCAGTGCTCGGCTTCCACCAGCGGCAGCTCGACGTGCAGCCCGCCGCCTTCGGGGATCTCGACCCGCGTCTCGAGCGGCGCGAAGCCCTCCGCTTCCGTCTTGACGACGTACCCGCCCGGCGCCAGCCGCGGCAGCTCGAAGAGGCCGCCGGCATCGGTGCGGACCGCCGGCCCCGAGAAGACGAGCCGGAGGTCGGGGTTCGAGCCTTCGAGGGTGACGACGGCGCCTTCGATCGGCGCCCCCGTCGCGCCGGCGGTCACCCGCCCCGCCAGGCTCCCGGAGGCGATCTCGATCGCGATCTCCACGTCGTCGGCGCCCACCTCGAGCGCGCGGCCCAGGCCGAGCCCCCGCTCCTCGTCGAGGAGCGCCAGCGTGTACCTCCCAGGAGCGAGCCGCCGCAGCCGGAAGACGCCGTCGTGGCTGGTGCGGGCGTAGGCCGAGCCCGGTCCGACGGCGGTGACGCGCACCCCGGCGATCGGGGCGCCGTCGAGGAGGACGCGGCCGGTGACGGTCGCGCCGGGCTCGACCTCCAGGTCCAGGACCGCCTCGCTCTGCCCCTCGGCGAGCAGCACGGTCCCGGAGGCCTCCAGCGCGCCGTCGACGAGCGCCGTCACGCGCCACGCGCCCGGCGTCAGCTCGTCGATGCGATAGCGCCCGTCCGCCAGGATCTCGCCGCGCGGCTCCTCGGCCCCATCGAACCACAACCCGGCCCGCAGCTCGACCCGAGCGAGATCCTCCGCCGCGAACCCGAGGAGCCGGCCGCTGATGCTGCCGGTCGCCTTGCGCAGCCGGACCTCGAGCCCGGCCACCGGCGCTCCCGCCACCTCGATCGGGTCCGCCGGCTCGGCGGTCGCGAAGCCGCGCGCCTCGACGCGCAGGAGGTAGCTGCCGTCGGGCACCTGGTCGAGGAGGAAGGAGCCGTCGGCGGCGGTGGTCGACCAGCGCGCATCACCGCCGGTTGGCGTCAGGAGGAAGGCGGTGGCGCCGGCGATCGGGCGCCCCGCGGCGTCGAGCACCTGCCCGCTCACCAGGGTGCCGCGCGGCACGACCAGATCGAGACGCTGCGTCCCTGCGGCCAGCCTGGCGCGCGCCCGCGCCGCCCGTTGGTCGGGTCCGATGGCGCGGACGAGGAAGGTCCCCGGCGGCAGGCCCGCGAGGCGATAGCCGCCGTCGGCGCCGGTCACCGGAGGATCCCGGTACTGCAGCTCCCCGGGCCACTCGCCGGACGGCGGCTCGGGCGCGGCCGTCACCCGGAACCCCGCGAGCGGCTGCCCCGCGTCGTCGGTCACCCGCCCGACGAGCGTCGCGCCCTGCTTCGGACGCATCACGACGTCGAGCCGCCCTTGGGCGCCGGCCGGCACCTCGACCCCCGGCAGGCGCCGCTCCTCGTAGCCCGGCGCGGAGATCAGCAGGTTGAGCAGTCCCGACCCCAGATCGAGCAGGAAGGAGCCGTCGGCGCCGGTCGTCCCGTAGGTCGCGTAGCCGGACGTCCTCTGGACGGGGTCCGAGCCCATCGCGACCATCGTCTCGGTGAACGAGCCCACCGTCGCGCCCGCCACCGGCTCCCCGTCGGGGTCGGCCACCTGGATCGCCAGCGAGCCGCCGGGCCGCAGCTCGATCAGGAGCGGCTCGGACAGCGGCAGCTCCAGCTCCTCGGCCTCGCCGTTCGAGTAGTCCCGGTGGTAGACGTGGACGTCGACGCGGGAGCCGCGCCGCAGGTCGGCGATGCGGAAGTGGCCGCCGGCGTCGGTCCGCGTCTCCTTCTCGCCGAGCGTCGGGTGGTAGGTCCTCACCCCCCCGGCCGGCCAGATGGTCGCCTGGACGGCCGCTCCCTCGACCGGGGAGCCTTTCGGCCCGACGACCCGCCCTTCCAGCGCCAGGCCGCGCTCCAGCACGAGGTCGCCGAGCGCGATCTCGCCGCTCCCCTCGGGCACCGCGACCGGAAGCGGCAGCGCGTCGGCGAACCCCGCCCGCGCCAGGTGCAGCTCGTAGTCGCCCGCCGCCAGGTGGCGGAGCTGGAAGCGGCCCGCGGCATCCGAGGCGCCGCGGGCGCTCTGCTCGACCGGCCACCGCGCGCCCCCACCGCCCGCGGCTACGTGCCACAGGCCGACCTCGACGCCGGCCACCGGCCGCCCCTCCGGATCGACCACCCGCCCGGCCGCGCTCCGCCCGGGAGAGAGCACGAGACGGAGCGGCGGCGCCTGGCCGCCGGCGGCCGGCGCCCGCGCCAGGAGGCGCGCCGGGGCGTGGCCCTCCCGCGCGGCGATGATCTCGTACATCTGCAGGGCGAAGAGGCCGCGGAGACGGAAGCGGCCGTCGGCGCCGGTCGGTGCCGCCGCCGGCCTGCCGCCGAAGTCGTTCCCGCCGCGCAGCTCGCCGCTGGGTCTGGCCCGCACCTCCACCTCGGCGAGCGGCCGGCCGTCGCCGTCGACGACGACGCCGGCGAGGGCCGCGGCCGGCGCGAGGAGGAAGGTCGCGGTCGCCTCCGGCGCCGGGTCGGTCTCGAGCGAGGTTTCCACGTGTCCCGCCGCGGCCGCCGTCAGCCAGCAGCGCTCGCGGGTCGGCATGAGAAGGCGAAACGCCCCGTCGGCGGCGGCGCGGGTCCAGGGTGTGATCGGACACGTCGAGCACCAGACGAGCGCGCCGGCGAGCGGCTTCCTGGTAGTGCGATCCAGCACCAGCCCGGCGATCGGCGCCGGCGCCGGCCCGCGGGGCGCCGTCGAGGGCTCCGCCCCGCGCTCGGCGGCCGGCCGCCACTGAACCTGAGAGCCGTCCTCGAGGTCCCGGTTCTGCGGCCACTCCCGCACCAGATGCGCCGGCGGCAGCGCGAGGTCCTCGACCAGCGGCAGGACGGGGATCTCCAGCGGCAGGTAGCCGGGTGCATCGACGCGGACGCGGTAGAGGCCGGCGGCCGGCGCCACGAGCGCGAAGGAGCCGTCCTGGCGCGCCTTGGCCGTGACGGCGGGCGGCGGCCTGACCGCCGCGGGGCCCGGGCCGAACGGCAGGAGCGCCAGCTCGACCCGAGTCTCCGCGAGCACCGCGCGCGAGCCGCCCGTGAGATGGCCGGTCACCGACAGCGAGGCGGCGGCGGCCGGCGGCGCGGCAGGGGCGGCGGCCAGCGCCGCGGCGAGAAGCGCACCGGCAGGAGACACGATGCAGGCATTGTAGCGCCCGGCCCACGAGCCGAGGCGGGCGGCAGCGGAGGTGGGCGGGCGTGGCCGGCGAATGACCTACCAGAACGGCGCCGCGAAGAGCACCGCCAGGTCCCAGCACAGGTGACAGAGGAGGGCGGGCACGACGCTCCGGGTCTTGATGTCGAGCGCGCTCCAGAGCCCGCCGAGCGCGAAGGCTGCGACCAGGAGCAGCGGCACGCCGAGCGAGAGGTGCATGGCCGCGAAGAGGAGGCCGGCGACGCCGGCGGCCGCCCAGGGGCCGAGTCGCGCGGCCAAGGGGAGGGTGATCGCCGCGCGCACGACCTCCTCGCCGGTGACGATGAAGGCGAGGAGCGCGAGCGCCGCAGGCGCGGGGACCTGGGGCTTCCATCCCGCCACCGTCTCCGCCTGTGCGGCGAAGGCGGGGAGGGCCGTGGTGAGCAGGCCGAAGGCCGCCCGGCTGACGGCGTAGAGCGCCAGCGCGCCGGCGAGGCCCAGTGCGATGCGGCGCGGCGTGGGCCAGAACAGCTCCCGCCAGCCGACGCGCACGCCCCAGAAGGCGGTCGGCACCAGCAGCAGGTAGGCCAGCGCCAGGCGGTACCAGACCCCCATCGGCGCCAGGAGCCCGATCGCCGGCGGCAGGGCGATCGCCAGCGCGGCGAGGCCGAGGGCGGCGCCCAGCCACGGCGCGCGCTGGGCGAGCCATGCGGCGTGCTCGCGGCCGGCGACCAGGCGCAGGCTGAACCCGAAGAGAGGCGGGATGCCGCCGGCGAGCTCGCGCACGGCCTCCGCCGTGAACCTCCGCGGCACGACCCCGAGCTCCCGGCGCGCCGGCTCCCCGTCCCCGTAAAGACCCTCGGCGAGCATGCGGAGCTGCGCCGGCGTCGCCAGAGGCTCGCGCATGAGGCGGCTCATGACGCGCAGGCCCAGCCGGTGGACGGCGAGCGGCGTCGGCAGGATCGCCGCCCGCAGGCCGAGTCCGGCGGCGACGATACCGACCACCTGGCGCAGCGTGAAGCGCTCGGGCCCGACCACGTCGTACGTCCGCCCGCCCGCCGGCGGCCGCTCGAGGCACGCGGCCACGGCCGCCGCCACGTCCCGCACGTCGACCGGCTGGAGGATCGACCGGCCCCTCCCCACCACCGGAAACGGCCAGGCGAAGCGGATCATGCGCACGAGGTGCGAGACCATGTCGTCGCCCGGGCCGTAGATCACCGCCGGCCGCAGCACCGTCGCCGCGAGTCCGCTCGCCCGCACCAGCTCCTCCGCCCGCCACTTCGTGTCGTGGTAGGGGCTCGTCGGGTCGGGCCGGCTGCAGACCACGCTGACCTGGACGAAGCGCGTGATGCCCAGCTCGCGGGCGGCCGCGATCAGGCGCCGGGTGACGCCGAGATGAGCCTCCTCGAACGTCTGCCCGCCCGCCTCGCGCTTGATCCCGACCAGGTTGACGACGGCGTCCGCGCCGTGCAGCCGATCGAGGGGCAGCGCGCTCTGCGCCAGGTCGCAGGCGATGGTCTCGACATCTGCCACGGCGGCGCGGGTGCCGCGCACCAGGACGAGCACCTCATGCCCTCGCGCCCGCAGCTCCGCCACGACCTGCCGCCCGACGAAGCCGCTGCCACCGGCCACGATCACCTTCATGACGCCCGCTCCATGAGGTCGCGCGGCCCCACCCAGACCGGCACTGCCGTCGCTCCATCTCGACATCTCTGCCCTCCTGCTCGTTCAGTACAGGAACGGGCCGCAG
>JBIOUG010000157.1:0-7332 GCA_044866775.1 Thermoanaerobaculia bacterium
CCCTTCTTGGCCAGCACCTTCGTGATCGCCGCCGTCAGCGTCGTCTTGCCGTGGTCCACGTGACCGATCGTCCCGACGTTGACGTGCGGCTTCGAACGCTCGAACTTCTCCTTGCCCATGGTCTCTCAGATGCCTCCTGGCGCAGACGTGCCCGCCTCGCGCACGGGGATGTCGTTTACGTCGCCACTCCGCTCGTCGTGGAGCCCACGACCGGATTTGAACCGGTGACCCCTTCCTTACCAAGGAAGTGCTCTACCCCTGAGCCACGTGGGCTTGTTTCAAGATCCGCAGGACACGCGGCTGGAGCACTCCGGCACCGCCGGCGGGCAAACCGCGCGATCTTACCGCCTTCTCCACGTCCTGTAAACCACCGCTCCGCCCGGAGGGGACCACCTCGGCGGAGGGGCCGGACGCCCGGGAGGGCGCCCGCGGAGAAGGGCGCGTAGTGTGCCAGACGGCGGCGACAAAGTCCAGCAGACCTAGAACGCTCGCGGGGGCGTGGACATTCCGGGGTGAGGGTGTGCCGTCGCGAGAGGGCGGTGGGGCACCTGGGACCGCCAAGGCCGATCCGCTGCGCCTTCGGAAGAGATGCCAGCGACGAACCGAACGCACCTCCCACTCGCTCAAACTAAACCCCAAGGCGGCCCTGACGTCTGGCCAATCGCCGCGGGCCAGAAGGTAGTCGAAATGGGGGCCGTCTTGTGCGAGCGAGAAGGCCCGAGGGCTGCGGTCGGCGACGCGGGAGAGGAGATCCGGGGGCCAGGGGCGGGTGCGGTACTGGACTACGCTGTGGGACAGCTCGGCGAAGGAGAAGAGGACGCGGCCGCCGCGCAGGGCCTGGTAGAGGGCCGGGAAGTGGGTGTAGACCGGGTAGCGGAGGAGGACGGGGCCGGTGGAGGGGACCAGGTAGGGGTCGTAGATCAGGCCGGCCAGGCGGCGACCCTCGTCGGCGTGGCTCAGGAGCTCCGAGAGGCCGGCGGCGTCGCGCTCGAAGGCTGCGGCGTCGGCTGCCGCCAGACCCAGGTGGAGGACGAGCAAGGCTGCGGCGAGAGCCTTCGCGGTCGGCGCTCGGGCAGATGGCGGCGGCGGCAGGCACAGCACGAGGAGCATCGCCGCGAGCGGCGCCAGGCGCTCGGCGACGAGGTAACCCATCAGGCGCTCGGGAAGAATCAAGTAGAGGGCGAGCATGCCTGCCGCGATGGCCGCGAAGCGAGCGCGGAAGAGTCCGTCTCCCCTCGCATGGCCGCCGCCGCTCGCTGCGTGGCTCGACTCGCCGGCGTCTGAGTCCGCACCGTCTTCCCTGACCTGATCTTTTTCTTTCCTGGCCGAGCGTCCGGCCACCAGGACTAGCGCCAGCACGATCATGACCGCCGCCAACACTCCCTCCGCGAGGTCTCTGCGGGGGCCGAAGACCAGACCGGGGAGGGCGTAGAGCTTGAGCCCGAGCGGGTGCCAGCGGGTGCCGACCGCCTTCATGCTCAGCTCGTAGGGGCTGAAGGACGTCTCGGGTGAGACGAGGTTCGGGAGCAGCACGACCGCGGTCACGACGAGGAGGCCGGGGACGAGCGCCGAGAGCGGGGCGAGCGCGCGCCGGTAGCCGGGCCGGCGCACCGCCACCAGCCAAGCGACCGCGGCGGCGAAGAGGAGGAGGAGCTGGAGGTGGACCAGGTAGAAGGCGGAGGTCAGCGCCGCGAGGGACAGCCAGGCGCCCGGCCCGAAGCGACCTCCCGAGGCATCCGCCGGATTACCCAGCCCGCCCAGCAACCGGTCGGCGGCCGCCAAACCGGCCAGGAAGAGCGGGTAGGCGAAGAGCGTCCCGACAAAGCCCCAGGAATAGGCGTAGTTGAGGGTCATCGTGAGCGGCAGGAGGGCGTACCAGTCGGGGCGGCCGAGGCGGCGGGTCACGGCGAGCGCCGCCGGGCCGACCGCGGCGATCGCCACGGCGACCGCCAGCTTCCCCGCCGTCGCGATCGGCAGCACCCAGGCGGCGCCGGCGGCGAGCCACTCGAAGAGGCTCTGCGGCGCCGCCCAGACGAGCCGATAGGTCTCGGCGAACCCGCGCCCCGTGTCCCCCCACCAGCGGATCATCGCCGCCATCGCCAGGTGCTGCGGGTAATCCACCATCGGCGGGAACGTGGTGAGCCAGACCGGCAGCGTTGCAAGCGCCGAAGCGGCCAGGACGAGCGCCAGGCGGCGCCGGCGAGCCGATGGCTGGGCGGTAGCCGCGGCCGCGCCCGCCGCCTGCTCCAGGTAGGAGGGCATCGGGCGGTGATTCTCTGCCTTCACTAGAATCTTTTCCAGGTAAGGGGAAAGGAGGTCTGCGTGTGGGACCGGACGCGACGGAACGAGCACCTGGTGCTGCGGTTGACCCTACCTGGAGTGTTGTTGTGGCTCGCGGCGTGCGCGAATCCCGAGCCGCCCGCCGCGATCGACCTCGCCGGCCACCGGCTCGTCGACCTCACCTACCCGTTCGACGAGAAGACCATCTACTGGCCGACCGCACCCTCGAACTTCCGCCTCGAGCGCCTCTCCTACGGCCAGACCGCGGGCGGGTTCTTCTATGCCGCCAACGCTTTCTGTACGCCTGAGCACGGCGGCACGCACCTCGACGCGCCGATCCACTTCGCCGAGGGGCGGCGGACGGCCGACCAGGTGCCGGTCGAGCAGGTCATCGCGCCGGCGGTCGTGCTCGACGTCCAGGCGCAGGCCGAGGCGGATCCCGACCACCAGCTCGCGCTCGCCGCCGTCAACGATTGGGAGCGGAACCACGCGCCGATCGCCGAAGGCACGATCGTCCTCCTGCGCACCGGCTGGGGAAGCCGCTGGCCGGACCGCAAGCGCTACCTGGGAGACGACACGCCCGGCGACGCCTCGAACCTCCACTTCCCGTCCTACGGCGCCGAGGCGGCTCGCTACCTCGTCGAGCAGCGGCGCGTCGGCGCCCTCGGCGTCGACACCGCGAGCATCGACCCCGGCAACTCGACCGACTTCCCCGTCCACCGCATCGCCGCCGCCGCGAACGTCCCGGGACTCGAGAACCTCGCGAACCTCGCCGAGCTGCCACCGACCGGCGCCTGGGTGATAGCCCTCCCCATGAAGATCGCCGGCGGCTCAGGAGGCCCCCTGCGGATCGTCGCCCTGGTTCCTAAGGACTAAGCCCGGAGCCGTTCGCGAGCGCAGCAAGCGAACGATCACGCCTGCGTACCCGACCGGATTCGCTCCGCCGCACGCGAGCGCACGCGAGCGGCGCTACCGACGGGATTCGCCCCGCCGTCCGCGAGCGTAAGCGAGCGGTCGGCCACCGAAGCCCGTCTCCCGCGCCATCATGACGAGCGAAGCGAGGAATGATGGAGCGGGAGACGGGATTCGAACCCGCGACCAGCAGCTTGGAAGGCTGCGACTCTACCCCTGAGTTACTCCCGCATTCCGTTGGGATGGTGGAGGCGGCTGGATTCGAACCAACGTAGGGCTTTGCCCGGCAGATTTACAGTCTGCTGCCATTGTCCACTCGGCCACGCCTCCCAAAGAACCGACCGCCTCCGAGCCCTTGGAGCCGGCACCCGGAATCGAACCGGGGACCTACTGTTTACAAGACAGTTGCTCTACCGCTGAGCTATGCCGGCGGAGGTTCCCCGGAGCCGGAAGAGTCTAGCCGCTCACCGGCGCGGCCCGCAACTGAGTCGTCGCCCGGAGCGCTCGTCAACGAGCGTTGCCGCACCGCCTCGTAGAGCAGGGCGGCCGCGGCGGTCGCGAGGTTGAGCGAGTCGACCCGCCCGCGCATCGGCAGGCCGACCAGGCGATCGCAGAGCTGGCGCGTGCGCGCCCGCAGGCCTTTTTCCTCACCCCCCAGGCAGAGCACAACCGGCCCCGTCAGGTCCACATTCCAGGGGGCCTCGCCGCCCGCCGCCGCGCCGTAGACCCAGAAGCCCTCCCGCTTCAGGCGCTCGAGCTCATGGGCGGGATTGACGATCCGCTCGACCTCCAGCCACGCGCTGGCGCCGGCCGAGGTCTTGGCCACGGTCGGGGTGAGCGGCGCCGAGCCGCGGTCGCGGACCATCACCCGCCCGACTCCGGCCCCCTCGCAGACCCGCAGCAAGGCGCCCAAGTTGCGCGGGTCCTGAACGTCCTCGACCAGCACCAGGAGCTCGCGGTCGGCGCCGGCACCGGCGGCCCCGGCGTCCGCCCGCACCTCGGCGGCGAACCCGTTGTGGGCCGGACCGGCCAGCTCGGCGAGCACCCGCTCGGGAACCGCCTCGAGCCGCACCCGGTGCCGGCGGCAGAGTTCCTCCACTTCCTCCCGGCGCCGGCCGCTCCGCCCCGCCGCCACGACCACGCGCTCGACCGCGTGCGGCCGGTGCCGCAGCGCCTCACGAACGGGATGGAAGCCGTAGACGAGCATGGCGGGGCCGGCTCCCGAGGAGGCGCGGCCGCCGCATCTTAGCGGCGTCACGCGCCGGCCGGGGCGAACACCTTCATGGCGGCGCCCTCGACCTACCTGCAGGCGCGCGGCACCTCGTTCGCGGCCGGGCTCGCCGCGGGCGCCGCGGCGCTCCTGCTCCAGCGGCACCCCGAGGCCTCGGTCGTCGAGGTCGAGGAGGCGCTGCTCGCGGGGGCTGCCGACCTCGGTCCGCCCGGGCCGGACGACGTCTTCGGCTATGGCTTGCTGGACATCCCGGCGGCGATCGCGGCATTGGACCGCATCCGCGGGAGCAAGAGCTCCCCGCGGCCAGCGTCACACCTCCATGATCTGCTGCTCTTTCTTCTCCAACGCCCCGTTGATCTCGGCGATGTAGTGGTCGTGGAGCTTCTGCACCTCGTCGAGGCCGCGCCGCTCGTCGTCCTGGCCGAGCTCGTGGTCGCGCTCCATCTTCTTCAGCTTCTCGTTGCCCTCACGCCGCGCCTGGCGCACGCCGTTGCGCGCCGCCTCGGCGAGCTCGTGCGCCCGCTTGACGATGTCGCGCCGGCGCTCCTCGGTCAGCGTCGGCACCGGGATGCGGATCACCTTGCCGTCGTTCGAGGGGTTCAGGCCGGCCTCCGACTTGCGGACGGCGCGCTCGATCGCCGCGATCTGGCCGGGGTCGTAGGGCTGGGCCACGATCATCGTGGCGTCGGCCACCGCGAGGTTGGCGAGCTGGTTCAGCGGTGTCGGGGTGCCGTAGTAGTCGACGGTGATGCCGTCGAGCAGGGCGAGCGACGCCCGGCCGGTGCGCAGGTGCTTGAGGTCCGTGTGCAGGTGGTCGACGGCGGCCTTCATGTGGCGCTCGACCTCGGCGAATACGGTCTTCATGTCCCCTCCTCGCGCGAGCGTCCGCCCGGCGCGGCGGCCGGGTGGACGGAAATGTCAGGGGGGGATGTTATCGAACGACCGAGCCGATGCGCTCGCCGCAGACCACGCGGCGGATGTTGCCGGGCTTGGCGAGGCTGAAGACGGCGATCGGCACGCCGTTGTCGCGGCAGAGGCTGATGGCGGCGGCGTCCATGATCTGGAGGTTGCGCTCGAGCACCTGCTGGTAGGTGACCTCGGAGAGCAGCTCGGCCGAGGGGACGAGGTGCGGGTCGGCGGTGTAGAGGCCGTCGACCTTGGTCGCCTTGAGCAGGATCTCGGCGTGGATCTCGGCGGCGCGCAGGGCGGCGGCGCTGTCAGTGGTGAAGTAGGGGTTGCCCGTGCCGGCGGCGAAGATCACCGCCCGTCCCTTCTCGAGGTGGCGGATGGCGCGGCGGCGGATGAAGGGCTCCGCCACGTCGCGGATGTCGATCGCCGTCTGCACCCGCGTCGGGACGCCGCGCTTCTCCATCGCGTCCTGGAGGGCGAGGGCGTTGATCACCGTCGCCAGCATCCCCATGTAGTCGCCGGTCACCCGGTCGATGCCGCGGTGGCTGGCGGCGAGGCCGCGGATGATGTTGCCGCCCCCCACCACCACCGCGATCTGCACCGCCATCGCGTGCACCTCGGCCAGCTCGTCGGCGATGGCGGCGACCACCGCCTCGTCGATGCCGAAGGCCTTCTCCCCCATCAGCGCCTCGCCCGAGAGCTTGAGCAGCACCCGGCGGTAGGCGGGCGAGGCGGCGGGACTCACCCGGCCGCCTGCGCCATGACTTCCTGCGCGAAATCGTCCTTGCGCTTCTCGATCCCCTCGCCCAGCTTGAAGCGGGCGAAGCGGCGCACCTGGAGGTTCTCGCCGATGCGGGCGATCTTCTCGGTGATGAGCTGGCCGACCGTCAGGTCCGGGTTCTTGACGAACGGCTGCTCGAGCAGCACGAACTCCGAGTAGTACTTCTCGATCTTCCCTTCGACGATGCGGTCGACGACCTGCGGCGGCTTGCCCGAGGCCACCGCCTGCTCGCGGAAGATCTCCCGCTCGCGCTCCAGCACCTCGGGGGTGACCTCGTCGCGGCTGACGAAGCGCGGCTCGGCGGCCGCGATGTGCATCGCGAGGTCCCGCACCAGCTCCTGGAACTCGTCGGTGCGCGCCACGAAGTCGGTCTCGCTGTTGACCTCGACCAGCACGCCGATCTTGCCGCCGGCGTGGATATAGGAGCCGACCGCGCCTTCGGCGGTCACCCGGCCGGCCTTCTTGGCCGCCGCCGCGAGCCCCTTCTTGCGCAGCAGGTCGATCGCCTTCTCCATGTCGCCCTGCGCCTCGCCCAGCGCCCACTTGCAGTCCATCATGCCGGCGCCGGTGCGCTCGCGCAGTTCCTTCACCATCTGAGCCGTGATCTGCATTGCTTGTTCTCTCCCAAAAACCTTGCGGGCAAGAGAAAGGGTCAGCTCGACGATCCGTGCGCTGACCCTTTCTTGCCGCCGCTCCGCGGGTGCGGGCGGCGGGGCGGTGCGTCCGTCTCTCTACGCCGGGACGGGACTCCCCATCTCCAGCGGCCGCGCGCCCGCCAGCGGGGCCATGTCCTTGCTCGCGATCATCGTCTCCGTCTCGAGCCGCCCGGCTCCCTCGAGGTAGGCGTCGGCGATGCGCGCCGCGAACAGGCGAATGGCGCGGATCGCGTCGTCGTTGCTCGGAATGACGTAGTCGATCAGCTCCGGGTCGCAGTTGGTATCGACCAGCGCCACCACCGGGATGCCCAGCTTGTTGGCCTCGGAGATCGCGATGTCCTCCTTCTTCGGGTCGACGACGAAGAGCGCGTCGGGCAGCTCCTCCATGTCGCGCACGCCTTCGAGGTTGCGCGCCATCTTCTCCCGCTCGCGCTCGAGGCGCAGCCGCTCCTTCTTGGTGAGCTGGCTCTTCTCGTCGCCGAGGCGGACCTCGATGTCCTTCCAGCGCTCGACCGAGCTGCGGATCGTCACGTGGTTGGTCAGCGTGCCGCCCAGCCAGCGGT
>JBIOUG010000158.1:0-25035 GCA_044866775.1 Thermoanaerobaculia bacterium
CGGCGCTCGCCGCCGCCGCGCTCGCGGAAGAAGCCGGCCGGCCGCTCGACGGGCTACGCGCGCTCGGCGGCGCCACGCCGACCGCCCGCTTCGAGGCGCGCTTCGGCGAGGCGCGCGAGCGCCTCCAGGCGCTGCTCGCACGCCTGGACGGCGCGGCGCCGGCGATCGCCGCGCGCGGCACCCTGCCGGCCGAGTACGAGAAGGACGCGGCCATCCACGTCGCACTGCGAATCACCGACGATCACGAGGTCGCGGCGGTGGAGCTGTGGTGCCGGCCCGAGGGCGGCACCTACGCAGCCGTGCCGCTCGCGCGGCGCTCGATCACCGACTACGACGCCGACATCCCGCCCACCGTCCATCAGAACAAGCCGCTCGAGCTCTACGTCGTCGCCACCGATCACTCCGGCCATCAAGGACAGCTCGGCAGCGCCGAGAGCCCGCTGCGCATCAAGCGCAAGCGGTGGTGGCAGCCGTAGCCGGAGATCCTGCGCGCCCTCGGGCCGCCGCAGCGGACGCTCGTGTCTCCGGGACGAAGTGATCACGTTTCTCCGCCGCTCGCAAGGCGACGCTCCTCGATCAACTGCGTCCGGATCTCTTCACCACCTCGGTCGCGAACATCGGACCGGGCGAGACGGTCGAGGTCGCAATCGAGCTCCAGCAGGTCGTGCGCTTCGAGCGCGGGCGCTTCGTCCTGCGCTTCCCCATGCTCGCCCCGCCGCGCTACTCGCCTGGACCGCAGCGGCGCCTCCGGTCCATGTGGGGGCGGAGCTTGGATTCACGCAGGCGGCGGCCTGCCAGCTCGAGCCCGTGATCCCGGAGCCGCCGCTCGCTCTCGCTCCGGTCAACCCCTTCGCCTTTCACGTCGACCTCGCGCCCGGCCTCCCGCTCGCGCGCATCGCCAGCCCGACGCACGCCGTGGTTGTCGCAAAGGACCCGCAGCGGCGCCGCTGGGCGGTCGACCTCGCCCAAGGGGTCGCCGTCGCAGACGGCGACTTCATCCTCGAGTGGGCGCCGGGCGTCGGCCGCGCGCCGCGGGCCATCCATTTCATCGAGGAGGTCGACGGCGAGCGCTACGCGCTGCTCATGGTGATGCCTCCCGACGACGGCGAGGCGGTCGCGGACCGCCTGCCGCGCGAGACCATCTTCGTCGTCGACAGCTCCGGCTCGATGCAAGACGAGTCGATCGAGCAGGCGCGGGCGGCGGCCGTGGTGATCGGAGCCGCCGCCGGGCAGAGCCAGCTCCAGGTCGACGGCATGGCCCTTTCCGACCTGGCCGCGGTGGCGGGCTCGCCGAGCTACTATGACTTCGACGCCTTCGAGGAGGTGCGGGTCGAGACGGGCGGGGCCGACGTCACGCTCGAGACGGCGGGGGCGCGGCTGAAGCTCCTCCACCCGCGCGGCACGAACGAGTGGCGGGGCTCGGCCTTCGCCCTCTGGAGTGACGGCCGCGGCCTCGCCGCCGAGCGGAACGTCGAGGCCGAGGCGGCGGACGGGGGAACCCTCCCGGGCAACCGCCTCGACGGCCTACGGGTGGCCGACGGCGAGCTTGGCGGCCCGCTGAGCCGGGACCATGCCTGGATCTGGGCCAGCGCCGGCCGCAGCGAGCTCGACCGCGTGGCGCTCGGCGGCCAGGCGGAGGAGGCCGTGCGCGAGAGCGGCGTCGCGAAGCTCAACGCGCAGCTCGGGCGTGACACGTCCGTCGTCACGGTGTGGAGCCGCGGCGACACCTCGGGGTCCGGTCTCGGCGCCGGGCCGGACCGCGCGCCGCTACCCGCTCCCTTACTACCGGCGGATCGCCCGCCCGGGGGCCGGCATCGCCTCCGTCCAGCTCACCGGCCGTCCCGACACCTTCCGCACAGTCGACGTCATCACCCTCGACGGCCGGCTCGATAAGCGGTTCCAGATCGGCGAGACCCTGCTGACCCTGAGCCCTCGAAGGCTTCAACCTCCTCGACGAGGGCGCGGTCCTCGAGCGGCAGCTCGACCTCGGAGTGACCCGCAGCGGCCTCCCTGACGAAGTGCTCGCGCCGCGCACCTTGCGGCTCGGCGTGGCGCTGAACTGGCGATAACTGTGGCGGCGACGTGCCGACGGGACGGCTCCGTCCCCGGCCGCGGACGAAATGTTGCGCCACGTCTCATAGCCGATCGCGCAAAAGCCTTATATCCATTGAGATCCGGCGCGCGCCGCCGGCGTGGCACCGCGGTTGCCCTGCCTATGTTCCAGTTTTTTCTTGGACCGCCTTCGCAAGAGGGCGGAGCCAAAGGGAGGCAGAGACATGCTAAGAATAGGTTTGTTCGGCGTGTGGCTCTGGCTGTCTCTTTTGATCTGGAAGCAGGGAACGGCAATCCAGGGAAGGCCGTTCGATACGGGCCGCGGCGGCACGGCGCCCCGCGGCCCGGTAGTCGAAGACAGGCCCCGGACCTTGGCCCCCGCCGGCCGCGACGAGCTCGAACCCGGGGCTCCCGGCGGCCGGCGGCACATGGGGAGGGGGAACTCCGGGACGGGAACGAGCGGCGACCCCGGACCCACCGGCGGCTAGCCGCGGCGGCGACCCCGGGCCGCGGCGGCGCCGGCTCCCTGGCTCCGCCGGATCGGCAACCTGTCGTGGCGCGCCGTCAGAGGCTCGCCTGCGGGCTCAGGGGATGCCGCCGGCGAGGATCGCGGCGAGCTTCGCGGAGTCGATGTTGCCGCCCGAGACGATGCAGACGGCGGGACCCCTGAGGTCGCGGGCGGCGAGAGCGGCGGCCACCGGCACCGCTCCCGCCCCCTCGGCCACCACGCGGTTGCGCTCGGCGAGGAGGCGCACCGCCGCCGCGGCGTCGGCGACCGACACGACCCGCGCGCCGTCGAGGAGGCGGCGCGAGAGCGGCCACATCTCGGCCATCACGCCCTTGCCGCCGATGCCGTCGACGAAGCTGTGGTGGTACTCGACGGCCACGGGCTCGCCGGCGGCGAGGGAGGCGGCGAGGGGCGCGGCCGTGTCCACCTCGCAGGCGAAGACGCGGGCCGCCGGGCGCAGCGCCTTGACGGCGGCGGCGATGCCGCAGGAGAGCCCGCCGCCACCGTAGGGTACGAAGACGGCGTCGACCTCCGGCAAGTCGTCGAGGATCTCGAGGCCGATGGTGCCGTTGCCGGCCATCACCGCGGGGTCGGCAAACGGGTGGACGAAGACGCCGGCGAGCCCCGGGTAGTGGTGATCGACCATCACCTGCCACCAGACATCGAAGGCGACCTTCACCACCCGCGCCCCCAGCCGCTCGATCGCCGCGATCTTGGTCTCGGGCGCGGTCTCGGGCACGACCGCCGTCGCCGGCACTCCCAGTTCGCGGGCGGCCCAGGCCACCCCCTGGGCCATGTTGCCGGCGCTGGCGGTATAGACGCCGTCGGCGAGGCGCTCGGGCGGCGCCGCGCGCATCACGTTGGCGGCGCCGCGCAGCTTGAACGAGCCGATCGGCTGGAGATTTTCGAGCTTCAGGTAGATCTCGGTCGCCGCGCCCGCCGCGCGGTCACCGTACCCGCCGCCCGCCAGCCGCACCAACGGCGAGCGCACGACGGTGCCGGCGAGCCGCTCGCGGGCGGCGCGAACCTCGGCGAGTGTCGGGGGTTCGAGTGGAGGCATGGCTGCATAGACTAGCGAAGCTCCGTCTCGAGCGGAGGAGAAAGAACATTTCAGGTAGGAGAAGGCTTGCGAGCCGCCGGGGCGGAGACAAGCTCCACCTCCACAGAAGTCCGAGAGCAACTGCGGAGGAGGCCCGGCGCCTCTCCTGATCCCTTGCCAGGTAGAGTCGGGGCGCAGACCGCTCGCAAGGCTTGGGCCTCGCTGCCCCGAAAGGAGCTCCATGCGACTCGCCGCGGGTCTCTTCCTACCTGTGCTGTTCGCTTTGCTGTCAGCGGCCGCCGCCGCGGCGCCGCCGCCGGCCGCGAGCGGTGCCGAGGCGCCGATCGCCGTCCGCTGCGGCCGGCTGCTCGACCCGGCGACCGGCACCGTCGCCACCGACGCCGTCGTCCTCGTCCGCGGCGAGCGCATCGAGAGCGTGGAGCCGGCGGCGGCGCGCGCTGCCCTGCCGCCGGGAACCTCGACGATCGACCTCTCGCGCTACTCCTGCCTGCCCGGGCTGATCGACAGCCACACCCACGTCCTGCTCCAGCCCGAGGACGAAGGCGAGATGCCGCCGGTCGTCGTCAAGTCGCAGGCCTTCCGCACCGTGCAGGGAGTCGCCGCCGCGCGCCTCGACCTGGAGGCCGGATTCACGACGCTGCGCGATCTCGACAGCGAGGGCGCGGGCTTCGCCGACGTGGCGATCCGCGACGGCATCGACCAGGGCATCATCGCCGGGCCGCGCCTCTTCGTCTCGACGAACTCCCTCACCATCACCGGCGGCCACATGAACCTGGCCGGCATGAACCCCGACCTGGGCCTGCCCGACCCCGCCGCCCTCACCGACTCGCGGGCGGCGATGATCGCCGAGGTGCGCCGCGAGGTGAAGTACGGCGCCGACTGGATCAAGGTCTACGCCACCGGCACCCTGCGCCACATCGACCCGGTGACCCTCGAGCCGCTCTCCCAGTTCTCGGAGGAGGACCTGCGGGCGGTCGTCGAGGAGGCAGGCCGCTGGCACCGCGACGTCGCCGCCCACGCCTACGGCGGCGAGGGGGCGAAGAACGCCATCCGCGCCGGCGTGCGCTCGATCGAGCACGGCATGCTGATGGACGACGAGACGATCGACCTCCTCGTCCGCCACGGCACCTGGTGGTGCCCGACGCTCTCGGTCTACTTCCCCTCCACACCCGAGGAGGACACCGACCTCCGCCGCCGCATCGTCGCCCGCCACAGAGAGGTCTTCCAGAAGGCGCTGCGCAAAGGAGTCAAGATCGCCTTGGGCACCGACGCCGGCGCCATCCCCCACGGCACCCAGGCGCGCGAGCTGGTGCGCATGGTCGAGTACGGCATGACCCCGCTCGACGCCCTGCGCGCCGCCACCGTCCGCGGCGCCGAGCTGCTGCGCATGGAGAAGGACCTCGGCACCGTCGAGCCCGGCAAGTACGCCGACCTCATCGCCGTCGCCGGCGATCCGCTGAGCGACATCGGCACCCTCACCGACGTCGCGTTCGTCATGAAGGCGGGGCAGGTCTACAAGGCACCGTAGCGCGGGCGCAAGACGAGGCGCGAAAGCTTTCGCACTGGTCTCTAATCGCCACTTCAGCGGAGGAACAGCCACCAGAGGAGGACGGCGACGACGACGACGCCGATCCAGAAGCCCGGGCGACGCAGGGTGCGGGCGGCCGCCCGGCCGGCGGCGGCGGCGCCGAGGGCGCCGAGATCGAGAGCTTCGGACTCGGCCGCGACGGGGGGTGCCGGCTGCGCGGCGGCCGCCGTGCCCGCGGCCGCGGCGGTCGTCGCAGCGGGCACGACCGCCACGCCCTCTGTCGCCGCTGCGGCCGGGATTGCGGAGGCACTCTCGATGGTGACCGGAGCAGGACTCGCGGCGGTGGCGGCCGCCGGCGCCTCCAGCTCGCGCCGCATCGCCTCGGTGAACTTCTGGAAGAGCTGGTCGCTGACGTCCTGGATCATGCCGCGGCCGAGCTGCGCCAGGACGCCGACGACGTTGACGTCGGAGACGACTGTCACCTCGGTCTCGCCGGGGGCGCGCTCGACGACGCGGCTCTTCATGCGCATGTCGGCGCCGCCCTTGCCGCGCGTCTCCTGGCCGGAGGCGACGATCTCGGCCTCCCCCGCCGCGGCGTCGAGGCGCTCGAAGCGCATCTTGCCCTTGTAACTCGCGACGACTGGCCCCACCTTGACCGTCATCGTGCCGGCGTACGTCGTCTCGTCGATCTTCTCGGTGATCGCGGCGCCCGGCAGGCCGCGCGCCACCTTCTGCGGGTCGGTCAGGAACTCCCACACCGCGCCGGCGGCGGCCTTGACGGTGAACGTCTTCTCGATGTGCAGAGCCATGGCTTCCTATCGTCCCATCGCTTCGCCCTGCATCCGCGCGTAGTCGTCCGGCACGTCGAGGTCGGCCAGCGCCGCCGCGGGCCAGGCGAGGATGTCCGCCTCCGCGCGGTGGTGCTTGACCACCTTGCGGCCGCAGCCGCTCCCCTCCGGCATCGCCAGCAGCTCGCCGAAGAGGGCGCGGTCGTAGAGCATGGGCGGGGCGTTGACGCCCTCGTAGTCCGAGATCACGAGCGGTGCCGTGCTCGTGCGGTAGCGGGCGACGAGGGCGGCCACCATCTCCGGGGTGACGAACGGCATGTCGGCGAGCATCACCACCACCGCCCGTACCTCGGGCGGCAGCGCGGCGACGCCGCTCTGGAGCGAGGAGGTGATGCCGCGCTCGTAGTCGGGGTTGACGACCACCCGGCACGGCAGGCCGTAGAGCTCGCGCTCGGCCCGCTCCGCCTCGTGCCCGAGCACCACCAGCAGCGGCGTCAGCCCTCCGGCCAGCGCCCGGCGCGCCGCGCGGCGCAGCAGGCTCTCCCCCTCCAGCTCGAAGAGCAGCTTGTTGCTGCCCATGCGGCTCGAGGTGCCGGCGGCGAGCAGGACGCCGGCGACCGGGCCGCGCCGAGCCGCAGAATCCGACGACCGCGGCGGCGCCGCCGTTTCTTCATCCGGCATGAATGGCCTCCTGTCGGGTGGCGAGGTGGCGCGGCTCCCGCCGCGCGGTGACGGCGAGCAGCTCGGCGACGATGCTCATCGCCACCTGCCACGGCCCGTCGGCGCCGAGGTCGAGACCGACCGGGCCGAAGACCCGCTCCTCGCCGGTGGCGCCGATCTCGCGCAGGATGGTCGCGGTCCGCTCCCGCGGCCCCAGCACGCCGACGTACGGGAAGCCGGCCGCGAGCAGGCGCCGCACCCACTCGCGATCGCGGGCCAGAGAGTGCGCCTTGACGACGGCGAGCGAGCGTGCGGCGGGAGGGAGGGCGATCTCCCGCTCCTCCGGGCGCGCCAGGAGGAGCCGCGCCGCGCGCGGGAACCGCCCCGCCTGGAGGAGCGCCGGACGGTGGTCGGCGACGATGACGCGGAAGCCGGCGTCGGCGGCGTAGGCGACGAGCGGCATCGCGTCGTCGCCGGCGCCGCAGACGAGGAGGTGCGGGGGTGGGGCGAAGACCTCGATGAAGACGGCGCGGCCGGCGACGCCATGCACCTCCGAGCGGGGTATCGCAGACGGCTCCGCGAGCAGCCCGCGGGCGTGCGCGGCGGCGGGCGCATCGAGCGCTGCCGCGCCGAGCGAGCCGTGAACGGCCCCCGTCGAGTTCACCAGCAGGCTCGCGCCCAGGTCCTCCTCGCCGTCCACCAGCGTCGCGAGAGCGAACGGCGCGTCGCCCGCCAGCAGCTCCCGCAGCCGCGGCGCCAGCTCCGCCAGCGGCCCTTCGCTCGCCGGCTCCACGAGGACGTCCACCAGCCCGTCGCATCCCAGCCCGAGTCCCCAGACCACGTCCTCGTCGGTGCTCGAGCTGTAGTGCCGCAGCGCCGGCTTTCCGCTCGCCAGGACCGCCTGCGCCACCTCGCGCACGTCGGCCTCCAGACACCCGCCGCTGACGCTCCCCAGCGTTCCGCCCCCGTCCTCCACGAGGAGCTTGGCCCCTGGCCGCCGGTAGGCCGAGCCGACGATCCGCACCACCGTCGCCAGCGCCGCCCGCCGCCCGTCCGCCGCGAGCGCGGCGAGCCGCGCCAGGACCTCCGCCGTCTCCTTCCAGTGGATCATCGCCGCACCGGCGGCAACCATACGCCCGGCAAGGGGCGGCGTTCAACGGCGGGCGGCCGCGCGGACGGAGCTGCCGACGGCTCGTCGCGGAGGCGGAGGACAGGCGCCTGCCGGCGGGCCGGCCGGTGCTCGTCCATCGCCGCGAGCCGGCGCGCGAGGTCCTCGAGGCTCGCCAGGTCGTGCACCGGCAGGAAGTCGTCGACGAAGGGGAGCGCGGTCCTCATGCCGCGCGCCAGCGGCTCGTACTCGGGCGATCCGAGGAGCGGGTTGAGCCACACCAGGCGATGACAGCTCCGCTGGAGGCGCGCCATCTCCGCCCGCAGCAGCTCGGGGTCGCCGCGGTCCCAGCCGTCGCTGATCAGCAGCACGACCGCGCCGCTTCCCGGCACCCGCCGGCCCCAGGCGAAGTTGAAGGCGCGCAGGGCGTCGCCGATGCGGGTGCCGCCGGACCAGTCGGGCACCGCCCGCGACACCTCGCGCAGGGCCTGCTCGACGTCGCGGCCGCGAAGCTGGCGGGTGACGCGCGTCAGGCGGGTGCCGAAGACGAAGGCCTCGACGCGCTGCTCCAGGCCCTCGGCGAGGCCGTAGAGGAAGAGCAGCAGCAGGCGCGTGTAGCGCTCCATCGAGCCGCTGATGTCGGCCAGCACCACGAGCGGCCGCGGCCGTGTCCGCAGCCGGCGGCGCTCCCACTCCAGGATCTCGCCGCCGTGGCGGAGTCCCTTGCGCAGGCTGCGCCGCAGGTCGAGCCGCGGCCCGCGCCCGGCGGACCACCGCCGCGTTCGTCGCTCCCCGAGACGCCAGGCGAAGCTGGTAAGCAGGCGCTCGACCTCCGCCAGCTCCTCGCCCGTCATCGCGGCGAAATCCTTGTGGCGCAGGAGCTCGGCAGCGCTGTAGGTGAGCGTCGCCCGCAGCGTTGGCGGCGCCTCGGAGGCGGGCGGCTCCTCCGCTCCCTCGGGCGGCGCGTCGTTGCGCAGCGGCGGCGGATCGAAGCGCGGCCGGCGGAAGCGGCGGCGCTCGCCCATCGCCCGGAGGTCGAGAGTGGTCAAGCCCTCGGCCGGCTTGCGCCAGAAGATCTCGAAGGCCTGATCGAAGGCCGGGATGTCCTCGCGCCTCCGGACAACGAGGGCGCGCATCGCGTGATAGACGTCGCGCTTGCGCCCGAGTTCGAGGTGGCCGAGGGCGTTGGCGAGGTCGACCATCCGCGCCGGGCTGCCGTCGAGACCGAGGCCGTGCAGCACGCGGCCGAAGAGGAGAAGGTTGTGGACGAGGTGGCCCACCTACCCCCCCGCGCGGACGCGATCGACGATCGCCGCCGCGTTCGCCCCCTTCATCCGCGCCACGTCGTCCTGGTACTTGAGCAGCACGCCCAGCGTGTCGTCCACCACCCCGGCGTCGAGCGCCTTGGCGTCGAGCGCCACGAGCGCCGCCGCCCAGTCCAGCGTCTCGGCCACGCCCGGCACCTTGTACAGCTCCGCCCGGCGCAGCTCTTGGACGAACCCCGCCACCTGCCGCGCCAGGCCGTCCTCGGCCCCCGGCACCTTGGCGCGCACGATGGCGATCTCGTCGGCCAGCGACGGGTAGTCGATCCAGTGGTAGAGACAGCGGCGCTTGAGCGCGTCGTGCACCTCGCGGGTGCGGTTCGAGGTCAGCACCACGACCGGCGGCCGGGCGGCGCGGATCGTCCCGATCTCCGGGATCGTGATCTGGAAGTCCGAGAGCACCTCCAAGAGGTAGGCCTCGAACTCCTCGTCGCTGCGGTCCACCTCGTCGATCAACAGCACCGGCGGCGGCTCCCCCGGCGCCTCGACGGCCCGCAGCAGCGGCCGGCGCAGCAGGAACTCGGGGCCGAAGAGGTCCGCCTCGGCCGGCCTCTCGCCCCGCGCTTCGGCCAGCCGGATGTGCATCATCTGCCGCGCGTAGTTCCACTCGTAGACGGCGTGGTGGACGTCGAGCCCCTCGTAGCACTGGAGCCGGATCAGCTCCGCGCCCAGCAGGTCGGCCAGGACCTTGGCCACCTCGGTCTTCCCCACCCCGGCCTCGCCTTCCAGGAAGACGGGCCGCTCGAGCTTCAAGGCCAGGAAGAGCGCGGTGGCGAGGCCGCGGTCGGCGACGTAGCGGCGCTCGCGCAGCGCGGCGTGAAGCGCGTCGATGGAGGTGGGGGTCACCGGGGCATTGTAGCGAGTGTCAGCCGCGTCAGAGACCGCCGCTCGAAGGGGCCGCGGACTGTGGTTGACTCGGCATGGGCTATAACCCATACTTGTGCCGTGGCCACGGTGGTCGAAGGCGACTTCGAATGGGATTCAGCCAAGGCCGCGGCGAACCTGGTCAAGCATGGCGTCTCGTTCCCTGAAGCAGCCACCGTCTTCGCCATCCTTTTGCTGTATACCTCGATGACGGATCGGGAATAGGTCGCATGGTCGTCATCGGCACCTCGCTTCGAGAGCGCGTCCTTTTCGTAGTTCACGTCGAACGTGGCGAACGGGATCGCATCATCAGTGCGCGGCGGGCGACTCCAGGGGAGAGGGAGGTCTATGAGACCGGAGGTCAACTATGAGTCAGGCAACCAAGCGACGAGTTGAACCCGAAACGGAACCGGTGCGTGTCCTCGGTCGCGGCCTACGAGCTCAGCGGGGGGTTCACCTTACGATGCGAACCCTTCGCGAGGCGGTCGGCAAGACGCAGGCCCACGTCGCCGAAGCATCCCAAATCGATCAGGCAGATATCTCGCGTCTAGAGAGTCGAGAGAGCTTCGAGGACTGCCAGGTCTCGACCCTTCAGAGATATGTCGCCGCGCTTGGTGGACGGCTGGATCTCGTCGCGACCTTTGGGAACAAGAAGATCGTTCTCACCGGAGCCCAGACTGGGCCATCTGTCGGGTCGCCGGCCAACAGGGCGTCACAGCGCGCGGGCCGCTCCGCGATCCGCTAGCATGCGGCCGATGGTCGCGATCGAGGACATCTGCGAGCCGGAATGGGCCGACTGGTACCGGATGACGCCGCGGGAACGCTGGGAGGAGAGCGCCCGGCTCTGGCACCACTACGTGGCGATGGGAGGCTCCCTTGATCCCGAGCCCGATCCGCAGAGCCCTTTCTACGATCCGCAGACATCGGGTCGTCCACCTGTTGATGGGCGGCCAGGCCTGCGTGTTGTACGGCGCAGCGGAGTTTAGCCGCGACCTAGACCTCGCCCTGCTCCCGGACCCCGGCCGAGCCGACGAAGCAGGCTATCGCGCGCGGCGCGCTCTCTTCCGTGGTTTGGCAACAAGACCGTATGTCTCGCGCAGCTCCTCGAGAGAGGTGCCACCCGTCTTCTTGTAGCCCTCCCAGGAGCGGTTGATGGTCTCGATGAACTCCGGGTCGTGGCTGACCGCGAACCTGCCAAGGGGTCGGATCGGCTCCACCGCCGCGACCAGCTTGCCCCGACGACTCATTACCCACGCCTCCTGGCGCCGGCTCAGGCAGCGGACTGCCGCGGCTTGACCTCGCGCCGAATGCGCGCGCCAACCCCGCGGTGCGCCTCCTCGATGTCGTAGTCGGCCTGCAATCCGAGCCAGAAGCGCTCCGAGGTCCCAAAGTAGCGCGCTAGGCGAAGCGCGGTGTCCGGAGTAATCGCCCGCTTCCCGAGTACGATCTCGTTTACCCGCCGCGGCGGCACGCCAAGAGCACGCGCGAGCGCGTTCTGGCTCAGCCTGAGCGGCGCCAGGAACTCCTCGAGCAGGACCTCCCCAGGGTGGATGTTACGCAGCCGCTGGGCCATGGTCGGTCTAACCTCGATCTCCAGAATCCTCATCGGTGTTGGCTCGAGAGCCAACTCTTCGGGAGCCGGACCGGCCGGCGAGTCTACCGCCCCCACGACTCCAGGGCGGCTCCGGCCGGCCGGGCGCCGGGGGGCCGGCGCTTAGCTCGGTGCTAGCGACCGTTCATAGAGAGTTCTCGGGTGCGAATACTCTCATTCTCGAGGCGGTTGGCGTGATTGACGAGACACTCAGACGGTTCGAGGCAGGTGTCGACGGCGGCAGTTAACCCAGTCGCCACCGCCCCTCGATGTGCTCATGGGTTGCCAATTCAATCTCACGAATCCGAGACGTCCTGGATTCCCGGATCAGGTCGGCGGGTGACCTGCACCGGGAGCCGAGTGCTCAAGCACTACGCAACTCTCGCCACGACTCCTCCGCAGAGAGCTCTCTCCGCGGGCCTGCTTCCTCGATGGCGTCCAGGAGCGCGGCCTCTGCCTCAAGGCCCAGAATGAAGGTCTCTCGATTCGCGGGTGTCAGATCGTCACGACCATGGCTCCTCGGCTCGACAACCTATCCCCCCGCCTTCCCCACCGCCTGCGCCAGCGCCCGCTTTGCGAGCACACCGGCAAGGTGCACGCGGAACTCACCCGAGGCGTAGAGGTCGGAGGTCGGCTTGGCGATCGACTCGGCGACCTTGGCCGCGGCGGCGGCGAAGGCGGCCTCTCCCGGCGACTGGCCGGTCAACACCGCCTCGGCCGCCCGCGCGCGCACCGGGGTTGGTAGCGACGCCGCCGATGACCAGGCTCACCTTCGCGCACTTGCCGCCCTCGACCGTCACCAGGGCCGCCACCCCCACCACGGCGTAGCCCGACGCTGGGTGGCGATGTTTCACATAGGCCCCGCCCGTGCCCTTGCCATACACCGGCAGGTGGACCGCCGTCACGATCTCCCCCGGCTGGAGGTCGGTCGTGAACAACCCCTTGAAGAAGCCCTCGACCGGCACCTTGCGCGCGCCGGCGCCCCCGGTCTCGATCGTCGCCCCCAACGCCGTGAGCGCCGCCGGGTAGTCGGCGGCCGGGTCGGCGTGGGCGACCGAGCCGCCGATCGTGCCGCGATTGCGCACCTGGAGGTCGCCGATCTGGGCCGCGGCCTCGGCGAGGAGCGGGCACTTGGAGCGCACGACCTCTGACTCCGCCACCGCCGCGTGCGTGGTCATCGCGCCGATCACCACGCTTCTGCCCGCCTCCTCGATCCCCGCCAGCTCCCCGATCCCGGAAAGATCGACCAGCGCCGTCGGCACCGCCAGGCGCAGCTTCATCGCCGGCAGCAGGCTGTGGCCGCCGGCCAGGAGCCGCGCCTCGGGGTCCTTCGCCAGCAGGTCGGCCGCCTCGGCGAGCGAGCGCGGGCGGTGGTAGTCGAAGCTCGTGGGATACATGGCTCAGCTCCTCCCCGCCGGCGTCGCCTCCTGGATGGCGCGCCAGACGCGCTCGGGCGTCAGCGGCATGTGGATCTGCTTGACGCCCAGCGGCGCCAGTGCGTCCATGACCGCGTTGTAGACCGCCGGCGTCGAGGCGATGGTGCCGGTCTCGCCGATGCCCTTGACGCCGAGCGGGTTGACGTTGGTCGTCGTCTCGGTCATCCCGAGCTCGAAGTTGGGGAAGGCCTCCGCCTTGGGCAGCGCGTAGTCCATCATCGTGCCGGTCAGGAGCTGCCCCTCCTCGTCGTAGGCCGCGGTCTCCCAGAGCGCTTGGCCGACGCCCTGGACGATGCCGCCGTGGATCTGGCCCTCGACGATCATCGGGTTGATGACCTTGCCGCAGTCGTCGACGGCGACGTAGCGCTCGAGCTTGACCTCGCCGGTCTCGGCGTCCACCTCGACGACCGCCAGGTGGGCGCCGAAGGGGTAGACAAAGTTCGGCGGGTCGAAGAAGGCCGAGGCCTCGAGGCCGGGCTCCAAACCCGCCGGGTAGTTCCAGGCGACGTTGGCCATCAGCGCGATGTCCTGGATCGTCTTCGCCTTCGACGGCGTGCCGCGGACGAAGAACTTGCCGTCGGCGTACTCGATGTCCTCGACCGCTGCCTCCAGCAGGTGGGCGGCGACGATCTTCGACTTCTCCTTGATCTTCCCGATCGCCCCCATCAGGGCGCCCGAGCCGACGGCCGTCGAGCGGCTGCCGTAGGTGCCCCAGCCCTGGGGCGTCTGCGAGGTGTCGCCGTGGAAGATCGTCACGTCGTCGACGTCGACGCCGAGCTGGTCGGCGAGGATCTGCGCGAAGGTCGTCTCCTCGCCCTGGCCGTGGGGCGAGATCCCCACCATCACGTGCACCTTGCCGGAAGGGTGGAAGCGCACGATGGCGCTCTCCCAGAGCCCGCCACCGAAGCCCACCGCGCCGGCCACCTGCGACGGTCCCAGGCCGCAGATCTCGGCGTACGTGCAGAGGCCGATCCCCAAGTAGCGGCCTTCCTGGCGCAGCTCCGTCTGCTTCCTCCGCAGCGCCGGGTAGTCGGCCATCGCGAGCATCTTGTCGAAGGCGCCCGCGTAGTTGCCCGAGTCGTAGGTGAGGCCGGTGGCGACGCCGTGGCCGTCGGTGAAGGGCGGGATGAAGTTCTTCCGCCGCACCTCGGCCGGGTCCATGCCGAGCGCGGCCGCCACCAGCTCCACCAGCCGCTCGACCATGAAGATCGCTTCCGGCCGCCCGGCGCCGCGGTAGGCGTCGACCGGTGTGGTGTTGCTGAAGACGCCGTAGACGTCCTCGTGGATGTTCTTGATGTCGTAGACCCCCGAGAGCATGAGGCCGTGGAGGATGGTCGGGATGCCGGTCGAGGCGGTCGAGAGGTAGGCGCCGAGGTTGGCCCAGACGGTGGCGCGCAGGCCGAGGATGGTGCCGTCCTTCGCCGCCGCCATCTCGACGTCCTGCACGTGGACGCGGCCGTGGATCGTCGCCTGATAGTTCTCGTTGCGCGTCTCCGTCCACTTGACCGGCCGGCCGAGCATCTTGGCCGCGAACGTCACCATCGTGTCCTCGGGGTAGTGCGGGATCTTGGCGCCGAAGCCGCCGCCCACCTCGGGCGCGATAACGCGGATCTTGTGCTCGGGGACCGGCGTGTCGAGCGAGAGGAGGAAGCGCGCGATGTGCGGGTTCTGGCTGGTCACCCAGAGCGTCAGCTCGCCCATCGCCGAGTTGTACTGGGCGAGCGCCGCCCGCGGCTCCATGGGGTTGGGGATCAGGCGCTGGTTGAGGATGCGCTCCTTGACCACCACGCCGGCGCCGGCGAAGGCCGCCTCGACGTCGCCGCCGCTCACCTGCCAGTGGAAGCAGATGTTGTTCTCGACGTCGTCGTGGAGCTGCGGTGCGCCGGGCTGCGCCGCCTTCCAGACGTCGGCCACCGCCGGCAGCGGCTCGTAGTCGACCTCCACCGCGTCGACCCCGTCGCGCGCCGCGTAGCGGTCCTCCGCCACCACGATCGCCACCGCATTGCCGACGTAGCGCACGGTGTCGATGGCGATCGGCGGATAGGCGGGCGTCTTGGTGCCGGAGCCCGGGACCACCCAGGCGCAGGGGATGCCGCCGAAGCCGGCGTCCCGCATCTCGGCGCCGGTGTAGACCGCGAGGACGCCGGGCACTTGGAGGGCGCGGCTCGTGTCGATGCCCTTGATGCGCGCGTGGGCGTGCGTCGACCGCACGACCGCCAGGTGGGCCATGCCCGGCAGGACGAGGTCGTCCGTGTACTTGGCCTGGCCGGTGATGAGCCGCGGGTCCTCGCGGCGCTTGATGCCGGAGCCGAAGATGCGCGATGCCATGGTGGCTCCCTCCCTCAGGCGGTCTTCCGGCCTGCCGCCGGAGGCGATTGATCGGAGCCCGGCGCGAACGCCTTCGCGCCTGGGAGTCCGCCGCCCTCTCGGGCGGCGGACAGCACTCCCAGGAATTGATTGGAGCCCGGCGCGAACGCCTTCGCGCCTAGCGCCATCCGCTCGGCGGCCAGCTCGACCGCGGCCACGATGTTCTGGTAGCCCGTGCAGCGGCACAGGTTGCCGTCGATGCCGTGACGGATCTCGGCCTCGGTTGGATTGGGATTCCTCTGCAGCAAGTCGCAGGCGGTCAGGATCATGCCCGGCGTGCAGAAGCCGCACTGCAGCCCGTGCTTCTCCCAGAACGCCTCCTGCAGCGGATGCAGCCGGCCGTCGGTGGCCAGCCCCTCGATGGTGGTGACCTTGGCGCCGTCGGCCTGCACCGCCAGCACCGTGCACGACTTGACCGCCTGGCCGTCCACCAGCACCGTGCAGGCGCCGCACTGGCTGGTGTCGCAGCCGACGTTGGTGCCGGTGAGCCCCAACGTCTCGCGCAGGAAGTGCACGAGGAGCAGCCGGGGCTCGACCTCGCGGGCGTGCGCCACGCCGTTGACCGTGATCGACACGGCACGCTTCATGGGAAACCCCCTGTCCGGGAATGGGATGCGCGGGTGCGCGGCGAGCGCAGTGGGAGCGAGGGTAGGGGTCGAACTCGGGGTCGCTCCGCCCTCACTCCGGCGCCCGAATCCACCATCCGGTTCACCCTCCCGAATGCGGGCCGTTCATAGCACAGGGGCGGGGCGGCGACAACCCGCGCGCGCGGGCTGGGACGGAGAGCCGTCGGCGGCGGTCTACTGCAGAGGATTGGTCCAGCGCAGGCCCCGGAACCGGGCGAAGTCACCGTCGTTCGAGTGCAGCTCCGCCTGATGCTCGATCGCCAACGCAGCAAGGTGGACGTCCGTCGTGAGGCTCCCCGACGCCCCCCGAGTCGTGCATCAAGCTCTCGAGCAGCTCGAGGTGGGGCTCGGCGTCGGGGCCGTCACGGGCCTGCCGTTCTTCTTCGGCGAGGCCGACAAGGACGACCACGTCGGCACCGGCGGCGCCGTGTGGAGCGTCGCGGAGGTGATCGGCAACAACGACCACGAGGTCGAGTTCAAGCTCACCGGCGGCGGCGAAGGCCACGGGCGCTACTTCGTCGAGGGCTCGATCCGTCGTACCGATACCGACGAGGTACCGGCGATCGCGGCGATCACGGCTGGGGCCGAGTCGATCAAACTCTACGCCCGCGACATCGGCGACAGGCTGACGGTGTACGCCTCGAAGGATTCAGGGCGCACCTTCGAGTCCAAGGGTCTGTTCAAGGAGACGCGCCGGTTCCGCTCCGGTCCCGGGGCGGCGGCGAGCGCCGACGGGCGCCACCGCCACGTCCTGGGTCTATCGACCGACGACCACTTCTTCCACACCCGGTCGCACGATGACGGCGACAGCTGGACGGAGTGGCAGGAGATGGGCGAGAAGGAGTTCGAGTCGGCGCCCGCCGTCGCCTGCAGCAACGACGGCAAGCGGGTGCACGTCCTCGGCCGCGCGCGTGACGATCGCTTCTGGCACCGGGCTTCCGACGACGCCGGTCACCAATGGAACGCCTGGGAGCCGGTCCGCGAGGCTGAGTTCCGATCCAGCCCCGCCCTCGCGGTCTCGCGCGACGGGTCGCGGCTCCTGGCGTTCGGCATCGCCCAGCACAAGGTCTGGCACTCGGCTTCCGACGACCACGGCCGGCACTGGACCCGCTGGGAGGAGATCCCGGTGCCGATCGCCGGCAGCGTCTACGACGAGCCGATGCGCAAAGCCACCTCGGCGCCGGCGGCGGCCTTTTCGTTCAACGGCAAGACCGTCCATCTCGTGTGCCGGGGAATCGACCGCAGCTTCAATTGGACTGAGTCAACCGACGGCGGGCGCACCTGGCCGTCGCGCTGGCACCGCATCGCCGGCGAGACGCTCAATTCCTCCCCCGCCCTGGTGCTCGACGGTGGCAGCAGCCCCTGCTACTTCGGCCTCGGCGACGACCTGACGCTCCAGCGCTGCGTCGGCTTCGGCGGCACCTTGGTCGAGCCCGAGGACCCAAGACTCGAGTGGCAGGCCGTGCTCCGCGGTCCGGCGCCGTTCGACATCCAGCCGTTGTTCTACTGAGCCGAGAGCGCCGTGGAGGACCGCGAACCGGCGCGGTCGGCGTGAGACCCTATGGCGCGCTCGGCCCGAGCACCACCGCGTTCAGGAACAGCCGGTCCGACCCGCGCCAGTAGGCGCGGAAGCTGGGGTCCTCGGCGAAGGCGATGACGCGGCCGGGGCCGATGCGCTCTTCATAGAGGAAGACGGCGCCGGGGAGGCGCTCCTGGCTCTCGGGCCAGAGGTGGCCGGAGAGGCGGAGGCGGTCCTTGGGGGCGTAGCGGGCGACGACGCGGCGGTCGCTCTCGGCAGGGCCGGAGGGCGGGAGATAGAGGCGCGACGAGCGGGCGAGGACCGGCAGCTCGGCGCCCGAGCCGGCGGCGAGCCAGGCCTCGGGGTCGAGCGCGGCGCGGACGATCGCGCCCGGCACTTCGATCGGCTGCGGCGCCGCGGCCTCGGCCTCGTCCTTCTTCGCCTTCCGCCGCTCCTCCTCGACCGCGTACCAGGAGCGCAGCGCGGTGAGCTTCAGCTTCTCGCGCACGAAGTCGACGGCGCCGCCGATCGCCACCAGCGTGCCGCCGTCGCGCACCCAGCGCTCGAGCCGCTGCACGCCCGCCTCGCCCAGCTCGCGGGCCAGCGCCTCGGGCGAACCGACGTCCGGGATCACGATCGTGTCGAAGCGGTGGATCGGCGTCTCGGCGAGCGAGCGCACGCGGCGCACGGTCACCGGGATCTCGTACTGGCGGTCGAGCACGTACCAGCTCCAGCCGAAGGAGTAGCCCTGGAGCGGCGGGCCGGCGAGGATCGCGATCTCCGGCTTGCGCACGGCGAAGGAGTCGCCCGAGCCGAGGGCCGGGAAGCCGGGCTCGGAGTGGCCGGTGTCGACGCCGGCGACGCGCAGGCGGTAGCGGCGCGCCAGCGCCGCGACGGCGGCGTGGACGTCGCCGGCGCTCGCGCCGGCACCAGTCGCCGCGCCCGTGCCGCCCGCGCCACCACCGCCGCCGGTGCGCACGATGACCGTGCCGCCGGCGAACTCCTGCCCGTCGATGCGCGTCGGCTTGACCAGCACCGAGGCGCGATACCCCTGGTCGCGCAGGTGCCAGAGCGCCGCCACTCCCGCCGCTTGGCGGCCGTCGATCAGGTAGGCGTAGCGCGGGCGCGCGGCGGGCATCTCGAACTCTGCGTCGGTTGCCCCCCGCCCAGATCCTTCGCTGCGCTCATCGCCGGTGAAGAGATTCGGCACGTCCTCCGAAAACGCCCGGGACGTAGCCCGGGCGCTACGCTCGGAATGACCGGGAGCGGCATCATCCCCCACGGCAGCTCGCAGCGGCAGGCTCCAGCGGTCGGTCGTGCTGTAGGCGCCGACGTCGAAGAGCAGCGGCAACGACCAGGCGGTGATGTCGTAGAACTCGGGGTTGCGGTCGGCGAGGACGCGCGCGCGGGCCTTCTCGAGGAACGCCGCGGGCAGCGGCAGGTCGGGCTCGAGGAGGGCGCGGGCGAGGGCGCTCCGCGGCTGCGCGGTCTCGACCACCCAGGTGCCGGCCGGGAAGCGGCGGCTCGCGACGCTTCGCCCCTCGCGGTCGCGGACGCCGGAAAGCGACACCTCCTCGTCCAGCGTCCCGACCTCGATCGCGTTGCGCCGCAGCAGGTCGACGAGCTCCGCGGCGGCCCCGGGGTCACCCTCGCCCGCCGCGACCAGGTAGCGCGCCACACCCGTCCGCCCGCTCTCGACAGCCTCGCGCGCCGCCTGGTGATACTCGGCGAGCAGCCGCTCGCGCTCGGCCGACGCGGTGCGCACGGCCGTCCACGCCGCCGTGTACTGCTGCTCGAGCGCATCGGCCAGGCGGCGCACCGACTCGTCGGGGCGCTCGAGCGCCAGGCCGCGCGAGGAGCCCTGCTCGAAGAGCATGCCGACCGCCCCCTGGTAGCTGCCGTAGGAGGTCGAGTAGCCGGGATAGAAGTAGTTGTAGCGCTCGCGGGTCATGTACTCGTAGCCGGCGGCGTCGAAGGCCTCGGCGTAGGCGCGCCCGAAGCGGTCGAACCAGCGGCGGGCGAAGGCCGGGAACCAGGGGCCGTACGGCTCGGCCGCCGGATCGAAGTAGAACTCGGCGTCCGGGCCCATCTCGTGGGCGTCCACCATCACCTGCGGGCGCCAGGCCTGGAGCGTGGCGGCGCGGGCGCGGGTCTCGCGCTGGGTGTGGGCGAACCAGTCGCGGTTGGTGTCGAAGAAGTAGTGGCCGGTGCGGAAGGACAGCGCGTCCCAGCCGGTGAAGTCGTTCGACCAGTCGTCGCGCGCCGCGCTCGGCACCCGCCCGATCGCCTCGTGGTTGGCGGCGGCGAACGCCTCGCGGCCGTCGGGGTTGAGCATCGGGTCGACCAGCACCATCGTGTTGCGCAGGACCTCGAGCGTCTCGGGATCGTCGCGCGTCGTCAGGCGCTCGACGAGCTTGAGCAGTCCCTCGCTGCCGGAGAGCTCGAAGCCGTGGATCGAGCCGCCGAGCCAGACGATCGCCGGCTGCCGCGCGACGATCGCCTCCGCCTCCTCGGGCGAGGTCCGCCGCGGGTCGGCCAGCCGCTGCGCGTCGGCGCGGATCTCCGCGAGCCGCGCGTGGTTCTCGGGCGCGGTGATGATGGCGAGCGGCAGCGCGCGCTCCTCCCACGACCTCCCTTGATCGACCACCGTCACCCGCGGCGAGGCCGCCGCCAGCCGCTCGAGGTAGCGCACCATCTCGGCGTGCGTCGTGATGCGCTCGCCGAAGGCGTGGCCGGCGACTTCGTGGAAGGCCGGCACCGCGCCGGCGGCGGCGGCGAGGCTGGCAGGCGGTGGCGCGAGGGCGAGCAGGCAGAGGCAGACGACGAGCGCGAGAACGGCGGCGGGACGCGGACGCTCCGGCATGCGACCTCCTGAGGAGAACGGCGAGACGGTGCGGGCATTGTAGCGGAGGCCAGCGGTGCGGTCCTTGCACCGCTTCCGCGACAACCCCTGAGGAGTTCTCCCCGGCCGGCCTGGGGGATCCCACCGATTGTCCGGGCGCCATGGCGCGGCTAGGTTGGGCTGGGGCACCGCTGCCGTGTCGCTGCCCGCCGCGGCGCCTGCTGCCCGCTCGAGCCCGCCGCCAGAAAGGAGCCCGCCGATGTCCAGAGCTCTGCGCATCCGTCTCCTCGTCGCCTTCGCCGTCGTGAGCGGGCTCTTGCTCTTACGGGCCGTGCCGACCGAGATCTCCGCGGCCGGGCAGAACCTCCCCTCCTTCGGGCGCCCGACCGTCCTGGTCAACGGCAACGGCTTCGAGCTGGGAGGCCGGCTCAACCCCGCCGGCGACCTGATCTACGCCCACGCCCCGGCGGCGCTCTCCTCGACCGTGGGCTTCCTCTGGAAGTCCGACGACGGCGGCGCGAGCTTCAAGTGGGTGGCGGGCAGCGCGCCGCTCGAGGGCAAGCTCCCCACCTGCGTCGGCGGCGGCGACACCGAAGCCGTCATCGACGAGAGCGGCCGCATCTACTTCAACGAGCTGACCCTCGCCAACCTCTCGTCCTCGCGCTCCGACGACGGCGGGCGCACCTGGCTCACCCAGTGCCTGTCGGTCGAGACCACCCCCGACGACCGGCAGTGGTACGCCATCGACGGCGACGCCGTGCAGGGCGGCAACATCTATCTCACCTACAACATCGTCGGCGGCGACGCCGAGATCCTCTGTCCCGCCGCCTTCGGCGACACCCTCTCCGTCGGCAACAACCAGCTCGTCCTCGCCCGCTCGCCGCTGCCGGCGCTCCCCGGCACCGGCGGGCTGCAGTTCGCGCCTTCGAAGTTCGTCAGCGGCGGCTGCGACGAGGCGATCATGGGCAACGTCGAGGTGAGCCCGGCGACCCACCGCATCTTCATCATCCACGACGACGCGACGCTCGAGTCGATCCGCATCGGCCGCTGCCAGACGGTCCCCTTCACCGTCGATCCCACCGGCCTCGCGTGCGTCGACCGCGAGGTGGCCGCCTTCCCGGGCTTCATCACCGGCGCCAACTTCCCCTCGCTGGCGATCGACAGCGCCGGCAACCTCTACGCCGTCTGGCAGCAGGCGGCGATCAACGAAGCGCGCGAGGTGATCGGCGACACCCGCCTCTACTGGTCCTCGTCCCGGGACGAGGGCGAGACCTGGAGCCCGCCCGTCCAGGTCCCGACGCCCGGGCTGCGCAACAACGTCTTCACCTGGATGGCGGCGGGAGATCCGGGCCGCGTCGGCATCGCCTGGTACGGCACCCCGGCGGCGGCCACCGGCACCTGCGGGCCCGACTGCACGAACGGCGACTGGGGCGTCTACTACGCGATGACCGAGAACGGCCTCGACGCGGTGCCCAAGTTCACCGCGCCCATCCTGGCCAGCGAGCAGTTCGCCCACCGCGGCACGATGTTCACGCTGATCGGCAATCAGGCGGGCAATCGCGAGGTCGGCGACTTCATGCAGATGCGCATCGGGCCCCAGGGCGAGGCGATCCTCTTCTATGCCGACACGCGCAATCAGGTGCAGCTCGCCAAGCCGATGGTGGTGCGCCAGACCGGCGGCCCGCGGCTCTTCGCTGGGCCGCCGCTCAAGGGCCCCGGCCCCGCCACCAACTCGGTGGCCGACCGCGCGGGCGACGCCACCTACGAGGCGGCCGGCCTCATCGGCGACAGCCAGCCGAACCTGGACATCCTGGGGACGAGCGTCGCGATGGCGAACCCGAGCACGCTGCGGGTGACGATGACGGTGGCCGACCTCACCAACCTGGCCCCCGACCCGACGACCGGCAACACCGACCCCGTGCTCCTCTGGCAGGTGCAGTGGCTGGCGCCGTCGCAGACCGACCCGTTCGGCGGCAAGAACTTCTTCGTCTACATGGAGTCGATCAACGGCGGCCCGCCGGCGTTCTTCAGCGGCGAGAACGCGCAGTCGAAGCCCCGGGCCGGCCGTTACATCACCTACCCGGGCGCCAAGCCCGTGCCGGGGTTCTTCACTCCCGGCAAGCCCGGAACCATCACCATCAACGTGCCGCTGGCCGACGTCGCCGTCGCCGACCCGCTCGACACGACGCTCTACAGCGTCACCGCCGCGACCATGACCTTGCCGGCGCCGGCGAGCTCGGTCCCCCCGGTCGCCGGCAACGGCGGCGTGCTCTTCAACCTGATCGATGCGGCGCCGCCGTTCGACTTCGTGCCGCCGAGGAACTGATCGCCGCCGCCGAGCCGAGGAGCTTCGACGGCGCCGCGAAGGTCAGCGCCGGGCCGGCGCCGCGGGCGACGACGATGTAGACGTAGGCGGGCGAGAACGTGCACTGCACCTCGCCGAAGCCGGTGAAGGCGTCCGCTCCGCCCGCGCAAGTAGGATGCGCACCCATGCCGCAGCCGGTCGCCCGCTGGATGTCCTTCGGCGCCGTCCTTCTGCTTGCCGCGTCCGGCTGCCGCGACCCCGCGCGCGAGCCGCTCGCCGGCGAGCCTCCGCGGCCCGCCGCCTCACCGGCGGCCTCCCCTCGGGCCGCAGGCGCCCTCGCCGCAGCGCAGCGCTACCTCGATGCCGGCGAGCGTGAGCAAGCGCGGAGCGCCTACGAGCGCGCGCTGGCGCAGGCCGAGGCCGCCGGCGACCGCGCCGGGGCGTTCGCCGCCCTGATCGGCCTCGGGGACGCGGATCCTCCGCAGTCCGACGGCCGGCAGGCGACGGCGGCGTTCGCCAGGGCCCGCGCGATGGCGGTGGGCCGGCAGCAGGACGTCGTCGAGGCCCACGTCCAGTTCGACCGCGGCGTCCGCGCGGCCGGCAGGCAGGACCTGGAGCAGGCGGCCGCGGGCTTCGAGCGCGCACTCGCCGTGGCGCGGCGCTCCGGCGAGCGGTCGATGGAGGCGCGGGCGCTCAACGCGCTCGGCAACGTCGCCCTGCGCCGCGATGAGCTGGCGCGGGCGGAAGCGCTCTACCGGCAAGCGGTGCGGGCGGCGGTCGGCACGGGGAGCCGGATCGTCCCGATCCTCGCCCACCGCGGCCTCGGCGACGCCACCACCTTCCTCGGCCGCACCGCCGAGGCCCTGCGCCACTACGAGACGGCGCTGACCCTGGCCCGCCGGGCGGGCCATCGCGAGCTCACCGAAGGCATCCTGAACTCGACCGGCGCCACCTACCTCGACCTCGCGGACTACGGCCGGGCGCTGCGCTGCTTCGAGGAGGCGCTGCGGACCGGCACGGACGACCGCGACGAGCTCGCCTGGCTGCTCAACAACCTCGGGATCGCGCACAGCAGCCAGGGCAATTCCGAGCTCGGGCGGGAGTACTTCCGGCGCGCCTTGCGCATCGCCGAGGAGCAGGGGGACGACTACGGCCGCATGCGGATGCTCAACAACCTCGGCCTCGGCGAGCACTCCGACGGCCGGCAGATGCGCGCACGCGAGTACTTCTCGCGCGCCCTCGGCTTGGCCGAGGCGGTGCAGGATCGGGAGGCGCAGGCGGGCCACTGGCGGAGCCTGGCCTCGACGTACGAGGCGGAGCGGCGCTTCGACCTCGCCGAGGCCGCCTATGGCAAAAGTCTCGGGCTGGCGGAAGCGATCGGCAACCGGAGCCTCACCGCCCAGGCCCTGCACAGTCTCGCCGGCCTCCGCCTCGAGCGCCGGAAGTACGGCAAGGCGCTGGAGCTGGCCGACCGGGCCGCCGCGATCGCCGCCGGCAGCGGCAGTCGCGAGGTCTTCTGGCTGGCGCGCACCGTCGCCGGCCGGGCCCTCCGCGCCCTCGGCCGCGACGAGCGCGCCCGCCTCGCCTACGCCGAGGCGATCGCCACGGTCGAGGAAGTGCGCGACCGGAGGGCCGGCGGCGAGTTCGGCGGCGAGGCCTTCCTCGAGGGACGGCTCGCGCCGTATCACGCGATGATCGAGCTGGCCGCCGAGCGGGGAGAGGCCGCCACGGCCCTCGCCTACGCCGAGCGCGCCAAAGGACGCGTCCTGGTGGAGAGCCTGCGCAACGGCCGGGTCGATCTCGACGCGCAGCTCACGCCCGAGGAGCGCGCGACCGAGCGACGCTTGCGGGAGCGTCTCGGCAGCCTCAACCGCGAGATCTTCCTCGCCCGCTCGCGCCTGCCCGCCGGTGGCGGCGCGCCGTGGGACCTCGAGCGCCGCCTGCAGCGGGCCCGCCGGGACCTCGAGTCGTTCAACGCCGGCCTCTACGCCTCGCGGCCGGGCCTGCGCACCCGGCGCGCCGACTTCCCCGACTGGACCCTGGGCAAGGCCCGGCGCCTGCTGGCCGGCGGCGACGCGGTCCTCCTCGAATACGTGGTCCTCCCCGACCGCACCTATCTGTTCGCGATCGCGGCGGACGGCCCGAACGCTCGACCCGTCGTGCGCCTCCATCGCCTGCCGGTCGGCCGGGAGGAGCTGGCGCGCGAGGTCGAGGCCTTCCGCGGCAAGGTGGGAAGCCGGGACCTCGACGTCCTCGCCGCCGCCCGGCGGCTCCACGACCTGCTGCTGGCGCCGGCGGCGGCCGTGCTCCGCGGCCGGCGGCTGCTCTGCATCGTCCCCGACGGTGCGCTCTGGGACCTGCCGTTCCAGGCGCTCCAGCCCGGCGATTCGACGGTGCTGCTGGAGCGCCACGCCGTCTACTACGCCCCGTCGCTGAGCGTTCTCTCCGAGCTGGTGGCG
>JBIOUG010000159.1:0-32114 GCA_044866775.1 Thermoanaerobaculia bacterium
CCGCGCCCGCTCCGCGCGACTGGCGACATGCTGCCCTGGTACACCTCGAAGCCGAACGAAGCGACTGCCCGCTCGCATATCAACTTCTGTGTCTACGACAGCACGTGGGAGGCGAGCGAGGCGTTCGCCCTCGACCACGATCCGCACGTCGCCGCCTGGGCCAAGAACGACCACCTCGGCTTCGAGGCGCACTACCTCTTCGAAGGCGGCGTCCACAAATACCGCCCCGACTTCCTCGTCCGCCTCGCCAACGGCGTGCACCTCGTCCTCGAGACGAAGGGTCAGGAGACCGCGCAGGACCGCACGAAGCGCGAGTTCATGGCCGAGTGGGTGGCGGCAGTGAACGAGCACGGCGGCTTCGGGCGCTGGGCGCACGACGTGTCGCGGTCGCCGTCGGACGTGGTGGATGTCCTGGCGCGGCATGGGGCTTGACTGTGAAGAAAATCGACATCGCGACAGGTTCGCCGCCGCTGGCCGAGTACGTCGATCAGCTCGGGGACGAGATCGTGATCCTCGCTTCGGATGGCAAGCCTGTCGCCGCTATCGTTCCGCTGAAAGACGTGGACAAGGAGTCGTGGGCGCTGAGCACGAGCGCCCGGCCTCTGCCTTCAACTCGTCGAGATCGACACGGAAGACATCGATCTTCCGCCGTGCGAGCTCGTCGATGAAGTCGGCTCGGGGAACGCCGGCCAGCTCGGCAGCGCGGCCCTGGGAGAGGAGGCCTCGCCGGTACTAGGTCAGGCGAACGGATCACCTGCCTCCCGCCGGCGGCGCTGCGGCGCCAGACGGCGAGTACACGATGTGGGCCGGCACGATCTGCGTGCAGGCGGCTGACTCGACGGCCGGAGCGTGACCGCGGCGGTCCGGGAAGGCGTCGGGAGACGCCCGCGCCCGAGGGGGGAGAGAATCCTGGTATGTTATGATCGAGATACCGCAAACGCTGTGCCAGCGCACGAGGTGGAGCCGGCCCGACTATGCCCGAAGGCACGTCTCGCAAGGCCAAATTCTTCGAGGGTTTGGCCAAGATCCAGTTTCGCCTGTATACGCTGCTCGTCGGTACCGCCGGCGCGGGGCTCTTGGTTGGCTCGGAGATCTACCTGACCGCGGGCTCGCTGGCGCAGCACTTCGTCCGCGACCTCGGCATCGCCGCCGTCATCTCGTCGATCGTGACCCTGCTCATCGAGACGTATGCGCACAAGCGGCGGGAGATCGATATTCAGACGGGCGCGCTCGCCGCTGTCTTCGGATCTGTCAGCACGCCGGAAGTCTGGGAAGAAATCAAGAACAGGATCTTCGGCAGCGGCGTGATCTGTGACGAGTGGCAGCTCCGCATCAAGATTCGAACCGACCAGCTCACGGTCGCCCCCACGAGCAGCGCCGGTCCCGGCATCGTCAGGGATGTGTACATCGCCAGCGGCACGTTGACCTACACACTGCGCAATCAGCTCGATCGGCCCAAGAGGGTCGATCTCGAGCACGAGCTCGAAGCCACGGTCAAGGGCACCACCGCCCGCGGCGGGGTGCCGCGTTTCGTCAGGCTGATCTGCCAGGCCAGGTCCGCCGATGAAAAGTACAAAAGGAGACATTACGACGAGAGCAAGCTCCGCGCGTTGCAGGATGGGGATCGCATGCTGAAGGTACCCATCAAGCTACCCCGCTCGCCGTCCGCCGGCGTGAAGGTAATCCTCACCCGTGAAGAGGTCATCGATGTACCCGGTCAAGTGCCATGGTACATGAACTGGATCACGCTGAGTCCAAAGATCGTCATCGACTCTTCCGACGTACCGGGCTTTGATTTCAGGGTCTATCTGCGCCACCCGAAGAAGGAGGCGCTGAGGAAGTCGGGAGACGATTGGGAGTTCTCGGGGGTCATGCTGCCGGGCCAGGGGTTCGCCATCATCTCCACCCCGCGCTGAACCACATGAGCTAGCCGCCACCCCTGGGAGGGCAGAAGGTGATCTCGAACCCGCTGGAAGGCTGCGCGGGGACCGTGCAGGCGTAGCCGACTTCACGCAGCGAGGTGCCGGTCAAGCAATTCGGCGAACACCGCCACCATCGCTTGATGCTCTCCTCGCATCGAGAGTGCCGCCGCGGTGGCGTAGAGGTCGCCCTCGGGCCTCGGCTTGAGCCACACGAATGGCGGGAGCCCGTAACGCAGGGCGCAGTCCGGAGATCGTCGCTCCGACCGGGAGCTGATTTGCCCGGAGATCCTTCGCCACGTCGACTCCGATCTTGAACAGCGTGAGGGCGGACCCGAGGCTGTTGCGTGTGCCGACGGTCAGGAGGTCGCGGGGCACCTCGTCGCTTCCATCCATCTATGGCCCGGGCGGCGGCAGGAACGGCGCGACGTCAGTCCGGCTGAAGTCCTCTCCCTTGAAGAGCAGCGGCTCGCTACGCACTATCGCGAGCACATAGGCGAAGCAGTCTCCATAGTTGAGCCCGGCCTGATGGCGGCCCTTGCCGAACTGGCTGAACGCTCGACACGCCACATGGGCCTGCTCGGCGTCGACGGCGGCGATCTCGATGCCTGCCCGAGGATGAACAAGTCGAGATCACGGAGGCCGTCGGCACCGAATCGAGACTCGATCACGATCGAGACCTCGACGAAGTTCGCCGCCGACATGACGCGAGTCTCTGCCGCTTCGATGGCCTCGTTGAACGTGCGGCGTTCGGGTTCGTCGAGGAGGATCGCCAGCAGAGCTGAGGTGTCGAGAACCATCAGCGCGGCACGCCGTGCTCGTCATATCCGAGGATCTCGTCGGGTGTCCTCGAATCGCGTACCGGCAAACGGGCACAACGCAGGGCGATCTCGTCCAGCTCGTCGGCGAGCCGTCGCTGGGTTCGCTCACGGCGCAGGCGGGCAAGGCGGTCCCGAAGCGCCTGCGTCACCGCCTCGGTCTTGGTTTCGCCCGTAAGCTTGGCCAGGGTGTCAGCCAGCTTCTCGGTCTCGGTGTTGCGGATGTTGAGAGCCATGGATCATCACGTGTAGATCAAGATCTACACAGTAACTGGCGGGCTGGGCCAGCGTCAAGATTAGCTGGCGAGGTGCGGAGGCCTGATTGCTGTCGTGATGGTGCCCAGGGCCGGGATCGAACCAGCGACACCGTGATTTTCAGACCGGCCGCGCCTTAGCCTACCACCGACCGTCCTCGCCCGGTAATGAGGCACAATGACCGCACTCGGCCGGGCTCACCGACGCCGAGGTGACGCCGAAGACCGACGAAAGGGAGCACCGACTTTGAAGCTGACGCAACGCTTTGTCGCCACCGCCCCCGCCAAGGGAACCGACTCCTGGTACGCCGACGACGAGGTCAGGGGGCTGGGCCTCCGCGTCTGGCCGCGGGCCGACGGGGTCATTGCCCGCATGTACTTCCTCCGCTACCGCTGCCGTGGGCCACAGCGCAAGCTGCGCATCGGCGACCCCACCCGCATGTCCCTGGAGCAAGCCGCAAAGAAGCCCGCCGGCTCCTAGCGTTGGTGGACCTCGGCCGGGACCCAGTTGGCGAGCGCCAGGCCGCCGCCGAGGAACCCACCGTGGCCGACTTGGCCGCGCGCTACCTTCAGTTCCACGCCAGCAAGACCAAGGGTCACGAGCGCACCAAGCGCTCTCTGGAAGCCTACGTCCTCCCCGCTCTCGGCAAGAAGAAGGTCAAGGACGTCACCCGCGCCGACGCCGAACGGCTGGCTTACAAGATCACACAGGACGGCAAGCCGGTGGCCGCCAATCGGGTGCTCGCCTTGCTCTCCGCCCTGATGAACTACGCCGAAAGCGCCGGCATGCGGCCGGAAGGGACCAACCCGTGCCGCCGGCTCAAGCGCAACCCGGAGCGGTCACGGGAGCGGTTCCTGACCACGGCCGAGCTCGAGCGGCTTGGCGCTGCACTGGCCGCTGCGGACTCAGGCGACGACCACGCCGCGTTTCACCGGACCGAAGGCAAGGAGCACCCTTCCGCCATCGCCACGATCCGCCTGTTGCTCCTCACGGGGTGCCGCAAGAACGAGATCCTCACGCTGCGGTGGGAGCACGTGGACCTGGACCGCTCCTGCCTGCGCCTACCGGACTCGAAGACGGGGGCCAAGGTTGTGATGGTGAGCAGGACGCCCACCTGGTCGGCGGTCGAGGTTGGCCCGCCGAAGCGCAGCAGCACGAACTGCACCGGCAGGAGCGCCGCGAGGGCGAGCCAGACGGTGTTGCGCCGCGTCCAAGGCGGGGGCGGCTGTCGCCAGTCGGCGCGGGCGTGGCGGACGGCCAGACGATGCCAATCCTCTCGAGCGACTGGGGGGATCGACCGGAGTACGGCGACATCACCCTCTTGGTGCGCTTCTTCACCGAGCGCCTGCCCACCACCTGGTTTCGGCTGTTCCGCGACAGCGCGGTCATTCCGCCGGGGACCTGCACGCCGCAGAGCGCCTGCTGCCCGCCGACGCGGCTACGCCCTCTCGCAGAAGAATGCGTCGAACCTGATCCAGCGCTACGTCGTCTACGTCGCCACGCCGGGAGCACTGACCCTCAACCTGGCGGCGTCGGCGTTCGGCACGACCTACCGGGTGTTCCGCTACGACCGGCGACCTACGACCCCGCGACGGTGGCCGGCACACCGATCGCAACCATCGGGACCGGATCACAGACGCTCGCCTCAACGCTGCTTCCCACGCACGACTCGGTGCTCGTTTCTCGAACCCTGAAGCGCTGGAGGCGCGCCAAGAGCCACGCCTCGTCCCGGGGACCGCAAGCGGAGCCCAGCCCGATCACCGGGAAGGGCGAAAACGGGGGCTGACCGAGATCTCACCGCTGAAAGGCGTACGAGACCTTCAGGAACAGCTCGCGCCCGGTGGGTTCCAGGCGGTCCTCCGCGACCAGGGTCCGTTCGTCGCCGTAGCCCAGGAAGAGCACCGTCTGCCAGTTGAGCTTGTAGGCGAAGAGCGCCGAGCCGGAGAAGCCGCCTTCGGTGGGGGCGATCTCGAAGGTGTAGAGCGAGGGGTCGCGCTCGGTCTCGACCCACTGGCCGATCAGGCGCAGAAAGGAGCGGGCGGTGAAGGTGTAGGTGGCGCGCAGGCGCTCGACGCGGGCGGTGAAGAGCCGGCCGCGGCGGCCGTCCTCGGCGCGCACGTCGAGCCAGCGCCGGTCGGCGTTGAGGCGCAGCTCGAGGTGATCGGTGGGACGTATGGTCGCCGCCAGGATCAGGGTGCCGCCGTCACCGAGGCGTGAGTTGGCGAAGTCCACCTCGCCGCCGGCGAAGCCCATCAACAGGAGGTGGGAGACGGCGCCCGTGGGGCTCGCCTCGAAGTGACAGCGCACCTGCCCGCGCTCGAAGGTCTCGGCGCCGCTCGCCAGCTCGTCGAAGGCGTAGCGGACGCGCAGGTAGGAGCTCCAGCCGCCGTTCATCTGAATGCCGGCCGAGACCTGGGAGAACAGGAGGTTGCCGTCGGCGTCCTGTCGATAGTCGCCGACGAAGAAGGGGCGGAGCTGGCGGAGGAAGCCAGTGGGGCGGAAGGTGTAGCCCGTCTCCGTGAAGCCGGCGCGGTAGCCGACCTGCGGCATGAAACCGCTGTCGGCGCGGAAGTCGCGGCCGACGTCGACGTACTCGACGTACGAGTTGACGCGGCTCGTCGAGTGGAACCACCAGAGCATCCCGGCATGGGACGAGAGCCGCTGGCCGGTCCACTCGCCGGCGAGGTTGGGGCGCTCCGGCATCCGGCTCTCGCTCCACAGGAGCTGGCCGGTGACGGTGTCGCTCGCCGTCGGCCGCCACTGGAAGTCGGGACCGAAGACGCGGTTCCCGCCGCCGCCCTCGATCTCGCGCGCCGTGCCGAGGAAGCTCACGAACGACCGCCCCAGGTCGTGGCGCAGGCGGGCGATCGCCACGCTCGACGCGAAGTCCTGCAGGGCGAAGCTCGACCCCTGCGGCCCGGGCAGGATGGCGAGGCCGCCGCCGCGGTCCTCGGCCACCAGCGCCGTGTAGGCGGTGCGTCGCAGCTTGCCGGTGGCGCGCGCACCCCAGCGCGGCGCGGTGATCGAGCGCGTGTAGACGGCGCGCAGCGGCGTCGCGAAGAGATCGATGCCCTCGATGAAGAAGGGGCGCTTCTCGGGGAAGAAGAGGGCGAAGCGCTCGTTGGCCGCGATCTGCGCCTGATCGGACTCGACCTGCGAGAAGTCGGGGTTGAGCGTGGCGTCGAGCGCCAGGTCCGGGTCGGGGGTCCACTTGACGTCGAGGCCCGGCTCCGCCTCGGGGTCGTCCGAGGCGAGCGCGCTGCCGAGCGCGCCGGCCGGCCGTGCCGCCTGGCTGGCGGCCAGGAACGGCGCCGCCACCACGTGGCCGGCCCCCGGCAGCCCCGCGAGACCGGTGAGCTGGTTGGCGGCACAGACCAGGCAGAACTCGCCGCGCGGCCGCCGCGCCGAGGAGTACTGGTAGCGGTAGTCGCGGGGGTGGTTGCGGTAGAGCAGGATGCCCCAGGTCTGCGGGTCGCCGGCGCCGTAGCGCAGCGACGAGAACGGGATGCGCATCTCGAGCCGCCACCCCGCCGCGCCGAGGCGCGCCGCCGCGTCCCAATAGAAGTCGGGCGCGGCGTCATCCACGCCCACGGCGTCGTTGGCCACCGCGTCGTACTGGACACCGCGCGGGTTGGCGAAAAACATCTGCGCCGTCCGGCGATCGTTCCTGGTATCGAGGATCACCCCGCCGTAGTCGGTCGAGGCCGGCACGTTGTCGCGCTCGGCATAGGGGGCGCGAATCCTCGCCGGCTCCGGGTCGGCGAACTCGAAGGCGGCATAGAGGAAGCGGTCGTCATAGGCAAGCCACGCGACGTTGGCCACGCCGGGCGGCGTGTTGTCTCCCGGATCGTTCTCGAACCAGGTCTCGACCCTGGCCGCTCCTTGCCAGCCGGGGTCTTCGAGCACGCCATCGACCTCGATCGGTCCGGCGGCGCGGCGGATCTCGATCGGCGGGCCACCCCGCGCCGGCGCCGCCTCCTGCCCGCGGAGAGCACAGGGGAGCAGCGCCAGGGCGAGGACGCCGAACGGGGCTCGCGAGCGGGCAGGCTGCGGCACGGCTGAGATCCAGCTTTGGCGCAATGATACAACAACGAGGCAGCTCACCACGCACGCCGCTGGCTCCACGATTTCCGCTCCCTGCGCGATCAACTGTCTGGAGGCTGGCGAGCCCGACAGCGCCCTCAGGCGATGCCGAGGCATGGGCATTGCACAAGCGCAAACGCTTGGCTGTTCGAACGCGGCAGCCATCAAGAACGATCAAGCAGTAAGGAGCGCAGAGCATGCACACACGAATCGTCACCCGCACGCTCCTCGGGCTCGCGCTGGCACTGGCCATCGACACGGCTCGGCCGGCCGCGGCCCAGACCTATCGGATTGGAGCTTCCTACAACGTGCTCGCCCTCGGCGACGGCAGCCCGTGCCGGCGCACCTGGTACGACCCGGAGATCTTGCTGTCGCCCAATGGCGACCCCAGGCTCCTCGCGCAAGGCGGCAACCCTGACGCGGTCTGCGGCAGCGTCTCCGCCTATCTCGATTCGATCTTCGACGCTCCCCGCAACCAGTTCACCGGCGCGTGGACGCTGCCCACCAACACGAGCTGCCCGGTACTCCCCGGCGGCTACGGCCGCTGTGGCTACTCGCCCACGAGCCCCGGCCCCGTCGCCAGCCCGAGCGTCGTCCAGGTGCCGGGAGACAGCCGCTACTTCATGGCGTTCGGCGGCGGCAATGCCGACTGCATCAAAGGCAAGGTCTATTGGGCGGTGTCGAACGACGGCGCCACCTGGAGCGTTTACAACTGGAACGCTCCTCCCGGCGAGATCTGGACCCCGATCCTCTATGGCAAGTACGCCCCCGATTGCGCGCTGAGCGGCATCGGTCAGGTGCAGCTCGCCCGCACGTCGCCGACGACTTGAACCGCAAGGCGACACCGGTTCCGGCCCGAGTACGTGAACATCTTCGGCGTCCCGTTCACCTTCCTGCCACACGAGGCGACGGAAGGGACGCCGCCTCCTCCACCGAAGCCGCGCACGCGCATCGAAGCGGTGCCGGAGAGGAAGCCGTACGAGATCGACTGGCCGAACATGGTGCGGATCGATCAGGTCTACGGCACGCGGCTGGCGCTGGACCTCGCAGGCGTCCCGCCGCTCCATCTTGCGGCGCACGACACGATCCAGCTCGCCGAGATCGCACCCACCGTCGAGGGCAAGGCCGATCCGACGCGGATCGCCGAGATCGAGCTCGAGGAGCTGGGCCGGCGCAACCGCCTGCAGACGATCGCGTTCAAGACCGCGGCCGAGGTCTTCGACCAGGTGAGGCCCGGCTGGCCGGGGAGCCGCGAGGTGCTGCTCGGGCAGCTCGTGCGGATCGTCGACCGTTTCCTCGCCTCGGACCGCATCGCCATCGCGCCGCGCGTCTACGCCGAGGATGCGCTACGGCGGCGCATCATGCTCACCCTCAACATGAGCCGCATCGTCCAGCACCTCTTCGACGCCATCCGCCTGCCCTGCGCGCCGACCGCCCGCTCGCACGTCAACTTCTGCGTCTACGACAGCACGTGGGAAGCGAGCGAGGCCTTCGCCCTCGACCACGACCCCCACGTCGCCGCCTGGGCCAAGAACGACCACCTGGGCTTCGAGGTGCACTACCTCTTTGAAGGCGGCGTCCACAAGTACCGCCCCGACTTCCTCGTGCGGCTGACCAACGGCCTGCAGCTCGTGCTCGAGACCAAGGGGCAGGACACCGCGAAGGACCGCACGAAGCGCGACTTCATGGCCGAGTGGGTGGCGGCAGTCAACGAGCACGGCGGGTTCATCGCCATGCCGACTCTCGAGGACATCCTAGCGACACTCCGTGAGCAACGCGCGCTCCTCAGCCGGCGCTATCCCATTCGGCGGCTCGCCCTCTTCGGCTCCTGGGCGCGCGGCGAGGCGCGGGAGGACAACGACGTGGACGTGCTGGTCGAGGTGGACCCTTCGATCGGCCTACGCTTCGTAGATCTGGGAGACGAGCTCGAGCAGGCCCTGGGTCGCCGCGTGGACCTGGTCTCCCGGCGCGCCATCAAGCCTTCGCTGTGGGAGCGGATCGAGCCGGAGCTGATCGATGCCTGAGCGCGATCCCGCGGGCCGCGGCGGGAGGGGCCAGAACTCCCAGGTGTCACTATATAGCGCAGTTGCGGCACCCTCTAAGTAGACATTTGCCAGGACACGTGCCGCGGAAGGGGGGTGGGCACGCCGCGCGGAGGTAGCCGTGCGCAACGCTCCTCTCCCTGGGATCTCTTGTCGGCTGCCGCTGGCACGGCGGCGCCGCTCTCACTTCCCGCCGCGCGCTCCTCCTCATCGCGCCGCTCCGGTCTCCCAACGGCGGGCGGCCCTGGCCGCCCTTCAACTCAAATCGGCATCACTTGCATGGGAGGAACGCATGACCTACCGACTTGCGAGCGCCGCCCTCTCGAGCGTCGCGGCGGCGCTCATTGCGGCGCAACCCGTGGCCGCCACCAGCATCAGCCCGGCGCCGCTGCCGGCGGGCACCTGGAACGTCGTGACCCACGGCGCCTGCTGCGAGGGCAACCTCGCCGCGGCGGGGAACGGCACCTTCGTCCTGCTTCCCGAGCTGCTCACCGGCAACGACATCAAGCGCAGCACCAATGGCGGGCTGCTCTGGCAGAAGGTGTACCCGCCGCTCGACGTCTCCGTCCCCTTCGGCATCGAGGGCGACCTGCGCGCCTGGGGCAACGACATCGTCTATTTCGGTACCGAGGTGAGCCACGGCGTCGCCGCGCACAGCGACGACCAGGGGAACAACTGGACGATCGTCCAGATCCCGGTCGCCTTCCCGGCGAACGATCAGGCCTGGCTCTACATGGGCCCGCTGCAGGTCTGTCCCGTGCAGACGGAGCCTTACGTGTTGACGGGCTGGTACCGGATCGGCTCGGTGGCGCTGTTCAGTTGCGACGGCGGCCTGACCTGGCCGCTCCAGACGCCGCTCGTCGGCTTCGACGGCAACGGCCCCATCCACGTCGTCTGCATCCAGACGGCGCACGATCCCGCCCCCAAGGGAGACACGCGCGTGCCGGATGCGAACTTCGCCAACATGAAGGCGGGACGACACGGCGGATGGGGGACGGACGGCAAGTTCTACTGGTCGCAGATCGACGGCGGCAAGCTCTATGTCTGCAAGAGCGACAACTTCGGCGCGACGTGGGAGGGCATCCGGCACAATCTCGCTGGCGGCACGCCCAACGGCCACCCGGTCACCACCCTCGGCTTCGACGACCGCGGCACGCTCTTCGTCCTGCACGCCAACAAGCTCTACGTCAGCTTCGACCAGGGGGAGAGCATCAAGTTCGTCCATACCTTGCCGCGCTGGGGGGACGACGCCTCGGTCGCCGACCGCGCCGCCGAGTTCTTCGTCGTCAACGGCGGGACCATCCACGTCGGCCTCAAGAGCGCCGGCAAGATCTACTACCTGCGCGGGCAGAACGTCGACACCGCGAGCCCGGCGTGGGCGGAGGAGCTGATCAACACCGTCGGCAGCACGGTGCGGCTCGATTTCATGCAGATCACCATCGACGGCAACGGCATCCCGACCGTGGGCTACACGACGTCCGCGGGGGGCGTCACGACCTCCTCGCGCGACACGCCGCCGTGACCCGGGAGCGCGGGGCGGGGCGGGGAGCTCAGAGCTGGCGCTGCGGCCATCTCACGAAGTAGCCGGCGAACCAGGGCGGCCCTTGCCGAACTGGCTGAACGCTTGGCGCGCCACGTGGGCCTGCTCGGCGTCGATGGCGGCGATCTCGATGCCCGCACGCTGGATGAACAAGTCGAGATCACGGAGGCCGTCGGCGCCGAATCGGGCGAGCCGACGCGTTCCCGTGTCAACGATCCCCAAAAATCCCCCCCGGCGATCAGCTAAAAGTCCCCCCCTCCGGATTGGTGTTGGTCTGTTGCTTCTCTTTTCTCTTGGAGGCCCGCCGCCGGCCTGTGGGGCCTGTGGGCGGCGCGCTGTTGGCGCCGTCCAAGGAGCTGTGGGAAACGCGGCTTCTGGCGTTTTCCACAGCTCCGGCAGGATCCACAGGCCACCACCGCCGCCTCCTACGCCGGGGCTGTCCCGGTTCCGTCCTCGTCGTCAGCCGTTGCCGTATAGGGTTCGCTGCGGGTGAGCAGCCCGGCCTTGCGCTTCTCCTTGAGCCGGTAGCTCTCGCCCTTGATGTTGAGGATCGTGGAGTGGTGGAGCAGCCGGTCGAGGATCGCCGTGGCGATGACCTGGTCGCCGCAGACCTGGCCCCAGCCGGCCAGGCTCTGGAAGATCACGCTCCTCGCCGTGGTCGAGCAGCGCCCCGCGTGAGCCGCTCCGGTCTTCAGCGGGTGGAGTTGGGCGGGAGGAGGAGGCCGAGGTCGGTGATCACGTCCGTGATCGGCACACCCGTGTTCGGGCAGCCGCCGCAGTGGTGGAGCGACACCACCGCGTGATCGGAGTAGGCGATCACCGGCGAGCCCGACGAGCCTCCCTGGGTGTCGCAGAAGTAGCCGATGTCGGGTCCCAGCCCGAGGCAGGAGCCCTCGTTGCGGGAGAACACCTCGCACTTGCCCGAGGCGTCGCTCGGATGCGTCGAGGCGACCGCCAGGCGCTTCCCCCATGCGGCCGGGTGGCCGGGGATGTAGATGCGTTCGTCGAACGCCGGCGGCGTCGTGCGCATCTGGAGGTACCCGTAGGTGCCCGTCGGGTTCGTCGGCAGTTGCACCAGCGTGTAGTCGAACAACGCGTTGGTCTTGATCAGCAAGGCGCTGTTGGCGACCACGGTGCCGGGGCAGGCGAACCACCCGGCGCAGTTCGTGGCGCAGGTCGCACCCTCGGCCATGAACTCGTAGTCGGTGTTGAGGGCGGTGACCGGGTCGGTGATGCAGTGCGCGTTGGTGATCAGGTGCCCGGCGCTGCCGACCAGCCAGCCGGTGCAGGCGAGGATCCCGTTCATCAACAGGCGCGCGACGGCGCGCGAGCGCTGGTAGATTGTGGGCTCGCTGATCTGGTAGCACTTCGCCCACTGGCCGTCGTCGGGTCCGCAGAGCGACTCGGCGCCGACGCCCGACCCGCTGGGATATCCCTGGGCGAAGCGATCGACCTCGACGGCGCCGTCCGGCATGACGCTGTCGGCCCACAGCTCGAGGACCGCAGTATCGCCCGCGATGTGGATGCCCCAGAACCCGCCGCTCGTGCCGCGCCCGCCCTTGCCCGTGCCGCCGTAGGACCAGGAGCGCGATCCGTCGGGCGCCCGCACCACGAGACGACTCTTGCCGGGCAGGTTCAGATACGAGAAATGCGGCGCGATGTAGCTCGCACCGCGCGCCCAGATCTCCTCCGTCCACACCAGCACCGGCTCGGGGACGGTGGCGAAGCCGGCTGCGATGTCCGCCTCGGTCACCGCCGGCGAGCGGTAGCTCGCCGGCACCTCGTCTCCAACTTGCACGAGCTGCCCGCAACGGGGACCGAAGATCGCCGCCTGCAAGGCGGCGGTCTCGGCCGGTGCCTGCGCTCCGGCCGCTGCCGCGGTCGCGGCGATGAGGAGAAGGGACAGCGCGAGACTGGTCCTGCCGAGCATGCGCCGCATGTCTGATCCCTCCATGGTCGTTGTTCCCGTGCCCCCTACTCTTTAGTAGGTGCTTTTCAGCGCTTTGGGGTGACACCGGATCACGAGGTGTCACTACATGAGCGCAGTTGCGACACTCTGCAAGCAGACGATCCCGTCGCCATTGCCGTGCCTCCGGAGGAGGGGGTGGGGCGCGCCTCGAGGAGGGCACCAGAATGACCAAGCGTTCATGCGGTAGCGCAGCTCTCGTCGCCGCGCTCGCCTGTCTCGGGCCGCCCGCCGTTTCGCCGGCGTCCGCCGCCGAGCGGGCGAAGACGGCCGTGAGCGTCAGCTCGCAGCAGGTCGTCCACGTCCGCAAGGAGATCAACCTGCTCACGCCCGCGGAGGTGGAGGCGTTCCGCAAGGGCGTGGAGCGGATGAAGCAGCGCCCGGTCGACGACCCGACGAGCTGGATCTACCAGGCCAACATCCACGGCTACCCCACCCTGCTCAATCCCGGCCCCTGCGACGTCACGCTGGGACCACCCCGGGAGGCCTGGGGCACGTGCCAGCACCGGCAGTTCTTCTTCCTGCCGTGGCACCGGATGTACCTCCACTTCTTCGACCGCATCCTCCGCGCCGCGGTGCGCGAGGCCCTCGGCGATCCCAATTACGAGTTCGCCCTGCCGTACTGGGACTACGGCAACCCGCAGAACCGTGACCTGCCCGAGCCGCTGCGCGTGCCGGCGCTGCCCAGCAACTCCCTGTTCGTCGCCGAGCGCGACCCCAGGTGCAACGCCGGCCTCCAGTGCGTCACGGCGGCGCAGGCCTCGTCGGCCGTGGCGCTGGCGCGCGTCCCCTTCTGCAACTGCCCGTCGGGAACGAGCTGCGACGGCTGCCAGCCCAACCTCCTCCCCGGCGAGACCTTTGGCGGCCAGTTCACCGCCGTGCCGCAGCACATCGGCAACGGCACCGGACAGCTCGAGGCGCAGCCGCACAATCCCGTGCACGTCGCCGTCGGTGGCACGGTGGGCTGGATGGCCTGGGTGAACTGCTCGGCGCGCGATCCGGTCTTCTGGCTGCACCACGCCAACGTCGACCGGCTGTGGCAGGTCTGGCTCAACCAGAACGGGGGACGGGCGAACCCGCTGGAATCCGATCCCTGGCGCGACCAGGTGTTCACCTTCTTCGACGAGAACCAGCAGAGGGTCACCCTGACCGGGTGCCAGATCCTCGACATGCTGGCCCAGCTCGACTACCAGTACGAAGGCCTGCCGGTCGAGAACGTGCCGCTCTGCGGCGAGCTCTCCACGCAGGCCCCGGCCACCACGCCGGCCGCCGCCAGCGCCTTCGTCCCGCTCGCCACCAGCGGTCTCAAGGAGACGCACCTGGGCAACGAGCCCGTCACGGTCACGATCCCGCTGACGGCCGCGGCCAACGAGCGCATCCTCTCGGTCGCCGATTCGCAGTCGGGGACCCTGCTGCTGCTCGTCGAGGGCGTCGGGCTCGAGCATCCGGGGGCGGTCTTCGAGGTCTACCTCGACCTCCCGACCGGCGGCGAGGCGGACCCGGCGAGCTCTCACTTCATCGGCAACCTGGCGGTCTTCGGCGAGCCGCACCACGAGATCGAGGAGTCGCGGAGCTTCGACATCTCCGAGCAGGTGTCGGCGCTCCGGGCGGAGGGCCTGTGGAAGGACGACGTCCTCGCCGTGACCTTCGTGCGCGGCAACCCGCAGCAGGACACCCGGAACGAACCGGAGTCGTTCCTCCGCGTCCGCCAGGTCTCGGTCCTCGAGCGCTGACCGACTCGGCGCGTCGGCCGCACTCGGCGAGGTGCGGCTGACGCGCGTCCGTCAATACGGCATGCAGACGCCTCCGCTCGCGCAGAACCAGTACGTGCCGCACTGCGCGAGGCAGTCCTCGAACCTCGTGCACGTCGCCACGCAGGTCGAGGGGCACTGCATCGCGCACCAGGTGACGACGCCGTCACACGTGACGTGTCCGCGCTCCTCCGGGCAGGCGCGATCGGCGGCCGTGCACGAGCTGCTGCCGACACAGCTCACGGCCGGATCGGACCCGCAGCTTGCCTCGGCGGTGCAGGTGGACTGCTGGCCGGGGGCCGAACCACGGTCCACGGACGGAATGTCCAGGGGCGCGACGCAGTACGCCGCGTCCGCGGCCTGCCCCAGCACCGCGGCGAGATGGTGGGCGTCCTCCCTCGGCGTCTGCGCGAACGCGGCAACCGCTACGAAAGCGCAGCCGATGACCACGATTGTGCGTGCTCTGTTCATCTCGAGCTCTCCTCCTTGAGTGACCCGTCCGTGTCTGGCATTTAGAAGCGGCCGACCGGGCCTCGGCTCCTCATGACGGAGCCGAAGCCCGGGCCCAGCTTCCATCGGCGGCGGCTCAGCTGCCGAAACAGGTACAGACCTGCCCGCAACTGCACGGCGAGCAGGCACCGCCCGCGAACCCTTGCTCGACGCACTTCGCGTCGCACGCCCGGTGGTCGCCCACCGTGCAGCCGCAGCACATCGGAGCGACCTCCGGCTCGAACAGCTCGAGGGGCGGCGCCTCGGCGGCGCCCGGGCCCTGCGGCTCGGCCGCCGGGAGCTCCAGGGCGGCGGCCGTGTCGAGGCAGGCGGCCGGCGCCGTGATCGACTCGGCCCGCGCGATGCCGGCGACCAGGAGGAACGAGACACAGCACAACAGGGCGATCCTTCGCATCGGCAAGTCTCCTCTTACAGAGCCGCCCCGACATGAGGCGACCCGAACCAGCGCCGCAGGGCTCCCAGCAGACAGCCTCGATCTACCAATCCAGGTGCCCGTGCCGGCCCAGGCGAGACAGAAATTTCCTATTTAAATGAGGACATAGAACCGCGTGACGGCTCGAAGAGCTTGCCGGCTCAGGCCACGTCGCCGTCCCTGATCTCCAGGTGTTGAGCCTCGCCGGCAGGAAAACCCTACGGCCGCGGCGTCGCCGAGACGCAGTTGCTCACCGGGCTGTAGCAGGCCGCGGAGGTCCCGACCGCCACCACGTTGTGTGGTGCGCGCGACCGTTCGCGACCTCCCGGTCGGTGTACGTCGTCTCCCGCAGCTCGGCGATCTTCGTCTTCCCGAACTCGCACCCGGCGTGCCCCTCGGTGCGGAGCACCCAGTAGCGGTCCGCCCCCGCGACCGCGTTCCACGACAGCGCGACCTGGAAGTTGCCCGGGCTCGCGGCGAGGGTAGGCGCCCCCGGCGCCGCGGCGCAGCCGCGGTTGACCGGCGCCGGGCTCGCGCAGGCGATCCCGTGCCGGTCTCAATACTCCTCTTTCTTCCACCACCACGGGTCACACTGTAACCACTGGTATTGGTTAGTGCCTGGGGGAGGAGCACCCCGATCCACGTGGAACACGTAGGAATAGGCCTGCTTGCTGGCCTTAGCTTCGGCGGGCGTAAGGTTGCAGGTCTTCTCCAACAGGCCTTCCTCGCGCGCCAGCTTGAGGTACTGCGACGCCTGGGGCTGCTTGATGCCGAGAAAGGAGCCGAAAACCTCGCCAGACAGGCACCACGGCTCGCCGCACAGGTCCATCAGCCGCTGGAGCCAGAGGAGGATGCCCAAGCCCTCGAGGTACTTCGGCGGGCGCTCCAGGCGAGCACGGACGCGACAGAGCTGCGCCAGCCCCCAGGCTTCGGCCAGGAGCATGCCAACGCGGGGCGGCGCGGTCGCCCACGTGACCATGAACTGCCCTTCTAGAACGCCCTCTGTCGTCCCGGAGCAGACCTTCTGCGCCGCCGCCCAGGCGTCGTCGTCGGCGAGCCCGAGAGGCACGTTCCTGAATGAGTTACGTGGTGCCCAGGGCCGGAATCGAACCAGCGACACCGTGATTTTCAGCCTTCTGCAGCCACTCCGCGCGAGTTTGCGGTAGTCCTGTAAATTTCTTGTTCTGAGCCACTTCCGAGCGTCGCGTTCTCGTTCTGCCCCGCCGAATCTGTGTTATCCTGCTGACTTATTGCTGACTCGGAAAGGGGCCTCACAGGTGAAGCTTACCAAGAAAGTCGTGGAGGCCGCGAGGTACGAGGGCGGCACCGCGGGCTCGGGCTTCCGGCGCTGCGTCCTCTGGGACGAGGCCGTGAAGGGCTTCGGCCTCAGGGTCTTCCCAAGCGGGCGCAAGGCCTTCGTCCTCTCCTACCGCTCGAAGGGCCGGCAGCGCCTCGCCACCCTCGGCGGCTATGGAGCGCTCACGGTCGACAAAGCCCGCGAGAAAGCCAACCGGCTCCTCAGGGCCGTAGACGACGGCGAGGATCCGCTCGCCGAGCGGCGCGAGGAGCGGCGCGCGCCGATCATGGCCGCCTTCGCGGAGCGCTACCTCGACCAGCATGCGCGCCCCAAGAAGAAGGCCTCCTCCGCCGAGGGCGACGAGCGCCTGCTGCGCCTCCACATTCTGCCTCGCCTCGGCCGGCGCTACGTGCACGAGGTGGACCGCACCGACGCGGCCCGCTTGCACCACGAGCTCCACGCCACCCCCGTCCAGGCAAACCGCGTCCTCGCGCTCCTCTCCAAGATGATGAACCTCGCCGAGGCCTGGGGTCTGCGCCCCGACGGCTCGAACCCGACGCGGCACGTGGACCGCTACCCGGAGCGCCCCAAGGAGCGCTTCCTCTCGCCCGCCGAGATCGCCCAACTCGGCGAGACGCTGCGCGCCGTCGAAGCCGAGGGCGCGGAGCACCCCTCCGCCGTCCTCGCGATCCGCCTCCTGGCCTTGACCGGCGCGCGGCGCAACGAAATCCTCACCCTCACCTGGGACGCGGTCGACCTCGAGCGGGCCGAGCTCGTCCTCGCGGAGTCGAAGACCGGCCCGAAGCGCCTGCCGCTGCCCGCGCCCGTCCTCACGCTCCTGCGCGCCGCGCCGCGCCTGGCGGGCAACTCCTATGTCTGCCCCGGCGAGCGCGACGGCGGGTACTTCATCGGCATCGAGCGCCCCTGGGGCCGCATCCGCACCAGCGCAGGCCTGGCGGGCGTGCGCCTGCACGACCTGCGGCACACCCATGCCGCAACAGCGGTAAGCGCCGGGCTCGCCTTGCCGCTCGTGGGCAAGCTCCTCGGGCATACCCAGCCCATCACGACCCAGCGCTACGCGCACCTCCGGGATGACCCCGTCCGGGCAGCGGCCGAGCGGGTCGCCGGCGAGATCGGGGCTATGCTCGCTGGCGGGCAAGGCACCACAAGAGGCACGCCTCCGCCTCCAGATGCGAGGAGCGAGCGCGCAGCGATGCAGGCAACTCTTGAGAGCGGCGCCCCTGAGGCTTAAGCGAAGGGCGTGGATCTGAGCCCCGCCCGACCGCCGGAGCGGGACACAGTCCAGCTCTACTCTGCGACCGTCTCATACCGCGACCGCGAGGGCCGCTCGCACGAGGAAGTCTTCCCGGTCAGGGCCTACGACAACGCCATGGCGACCGACATGGCCGTCTCTTACGTCCTCCAGGTCTTGCGGCTCGCAGAGTTCGAGCTGCGGGTGGTGGGCGGCTGAGCAGGACGAACTGGCCGGCAGAACCCAAGACTCCGCCGGCCAGTCCCTCTTCCCGTTACCGCGTGGGCTCCACCCTCGTCGCCACGGTGAAGCTGTCTCCTCCGAGGGAGACGACCTTCTGCCCCACGTTCAACGTGCGCTCCACGGCAGCCTTCTTCGCAGGGGTCGCGAGGTCGCGCCGGAAGGAGAGCCGCGGCCGGCCCTCCTCGAGGCGATAGAGACCTTGCGGCTCGAGCACCGGCCCGTAGAGGTAGGAGCGGCCGCCGCTCTTGAAGGCGACGCACGGCGAGAGGAGCTCGCAGCGGATCGCCCCGGTGCTGTGGACGTACTGCGCGCCCTGCACCGGGAGCCCGAAGGCGCCGCGGATGCGCTCGGCGGCCTCCGGCAGGCGGGAGAACCGCAACCGGGCCATCTGCTCCCGCGCTTCCTCGGCATCCATGGAGAAGAGGGTCCACTTGGCCAGGAGGCCGGTGTCATTGAGCGCCGCCCGGCCGAGCTCGGCTCCGGTCTCCGGGTCGAAGAGGCGCAGCAGGTGGTAGTAGGCGCGGCGCTGCTTGTCGCCGCAGCGGGTGAGGCTCCAGTTCTCGACGCGGGCGAGCTCCACGCCGAGGCGGCCATCCGCGAGGGCGGTCAGGACACGCTGCTCGTCCGCCGGTACTTCCGCAGGCTCCTCGTCGCTCCAGATGGCCCGGAACTGCTGGGCGAAGTCCGCCACCGTCTCCGCCCTGGTCTGCGGATACGGGTGCGGGAGGTAGAGCAATGAGTCCGGCTTTGCCGAGCGGACCCTCTGCTCGAAGGCCGTATGGGCGGCAGCCTGGTCGGGGCTGCAGGTCGCAAGGTTCCAGGGCGCTGCCGCAGCGAGCTGCGCAAAGGCGAGGGCAAGGCTGAACAGGTATGCGCTTCTCATCTCGGGTTCCTCGGGTCAGTACGGAATCGGCTCGCCGCCCGGCCCCTCGCCACCGCGAGGATAGACGGTCCACCCGTAGTTTTCAAAGTTTTGCTCCGCGGCGTAGACGATGCTCGCGGCGATGATCTGGTGGCATGTGGCGATGCCGGGGCAGACTTCGTACGTCCAGTCGTCGGCGACGAAGCGCATGTTGGAGGTCACCGCCGGATCGTGGAAGTAGACGAAGTCCCAGACGCGGTAGCTGCCGTCCAGGCTGTCGGACCACTTGCCGCCGTTCAGGATCCCGGTGTGGTAGCCGCCCTGGGTGATGGGCATGACCGGGTCGTCGTTGTCGATCGCGGTGATCTGGCGCGCGAAGAACTTCCGGCGCGCCTCCTCGATGTTGGCCCCGCTCTCATAATCCACGAAGGCGTCGTTGGTCCAGGTGTACCAGGCCACCGCCTGGGCCAGGGCGCTCGGGCTTACGCCCGAGCCGGCGCCGCCCATGAAGTTGTAGATCTGAGTCTGGGAGGCAAAGGGGCGCTCATCGTAGAGCAGCCACATCTGGACCGAGGCCGGGCCGCAGAGGTCCCACTGCGTCGTTTCCTGCGCCCGGAAGGGCACGCCGATCTTGATCCCGGTGTTCTTGGGCAGGTTGCAGCCTCCGAGAAGAACGCTCGCGGCCAAGGCCGCTGCGAGGAGGACAGGACTGCGCAATCGAAGTCGAGACATCCAGACACTCCATGTCCTAGCGCGCGCGATCCAAGGGCGGCCGCGCGCCTGTTCGAGATAGCCCGCTTGCCACGACGGCTTCGGGGACAGTGGAGCATACGCACACTTGTAGTTATGCTGCAATAGCCTTCTGCACAAGAACTGGTGAGACCCGGCAGCCTACAGGCAGCCTCCCGGCGAGTCCGGTCGCCCCGGGTTTTCCCTCTCGCCGGATGAGAGCTGAGGCGCCGGGGCGTGAGGAGGTGCCACTCGGGCGGAGCTGAGCGGACGGAGCGCGCGAGACCGCCGCAACTGCCCGTCTGATCTGCGCAGGCGGCGCCAAAGGAAAAGCCCCGCGGATATCCGTGGGGCTGAGACTGCTCTTCCCCTCCGTAGAGGTGAAGAGCGTTAGTGGGTTTTCGGTCGGCGAGGAGGACGACGGCGGGGAGGAGGCTTCTTCTCCTCGCCGTCCAGGATCTCGGCAACGCGTGGGGCGACGGCGGCGAATAGCCGCTTCCTCGCACTCTTCTCCGCACGCCGCTCCTCGAACTGGCGCGCGAGGTTGGCGGCGGTGAGGTTGGAGGCCTCCGTCAGCTCCTCGATCGCCGGCCCGATGTCGTCGTCCAAGACGCACTCGATCGTGCCGTAGAGCTCGGTCGCGAGGTCGGAGGGGATCTCGGCCTCCAGCATGCGGTCCTCCTCCGGCGAGCGCGGCAGCCCATCCCGGATCTCCTCAAGGAGGGTCCTGAGCTCCGCAAGTCTTCGGACGATGCCGCCGAGGAGAACCTGCGCCTCCTCAGGCGGGCACTCCTTGCGCGGCCGGTCGGCGAGGGTGAGGGTCAAGGTCCCGAGGAGCGCGTCGACCTGGTACTTCTGACCCTCGGCGAAGCCTTCCCGTTCCAGCCAATAGCCGCGCAGGCGGACCATGGGCGGGGCGGAGTCGCCGTTCGATGAGCGGCGGCTCTTCCAGGGGGTCTCGCTCGGGGTGGTGCAATAGCGGCTGACAGTAGCCGTCTTTCGCTTCATGCGTGTCTCCGAGAGAAGCCCGGGCCGCCACCGGGCGCATGCGCGCGGCAGTCGCCGCGGCGGCCCGGTGTTGTCGATGGTGGGGATCTGGCCGTCAACCGGCGGCAGCGGACACCGGCGTGAGCGCGAGATCGAGCTGATCGGATGGTGCAAAGGCGGCTCTGAAGCGCTCCACAGTCTCCACGTGTGTCCGCTCCCGGCGGAGCTCCCGCGCGAGTTCCTCCTCGGTGAGCTTCGCGACTGCCTCCAAGGACTCGACGGCCGGGGCGAGGCAGTCGCCGACGATCGCCTCGTACGAGCCCAGGAGCTCGGTTGCGAGGTCCGGCACGATCTGGTCCTCGGGTGCGTCGTCTTGAAGCTCAGGCGCCGGCAAGCCGTCGTGGACCTCTTCGAGCCCCGCGACGATCGCCGTGAGCTTCGCGGCCAGGGCGGCGAGCACCGCCTGGGCTTCCGGGACCGAGTAGTCGGGCCTTGGTGGGCGGCCGGCCAGGGTGAGGGACAAGGTGCCGAGGAGGACGTCGACCGCGAGCTTCTCGCCCTTCGCGAAGCCAACTCGCTCGAGCCACTCCCCGCGCAGCCGGATCATCGGCACCAGGGACCCGTGCTGCATGCAATGATTTACCGTCGTCGTATGCATCTCTGCTCCTCTCCGTTATGAATACGGGCCGCTCGACTTCGAGCGGCCCGGCTCGTTCCTTCCTGCGGGCGTTTCTGTCCGTGGCTTCGTCCTGGTCTCTCCTCACCTCCGCTCCGAGAATCCGCGGCGGGAAATCCGCCGAGGAAGGCAAAGCGATGCCTGGCGCACTCGTAGGAGCGCGCTTCGAATGCGGCTGAACTTGGAAAGCGAGCTATGCGAGAGGGTCGAGCGGAACTTCCGCGACCCAGGTCACGGCGGTCTGCCGCACAAGGCGCGCGACGGTGCGATCCGCGAAGCCGTCGCCCACGAGGACAACCCGCTCGTAGAGCGCCAGGGCGCCGGCGAGGGCCTCTTCCTGTTGAGCCGAAAGCGAGCCGTCGAAGAGGCCGAGGACCGAGGCGATGCCGCCCTCCGTGAGTCGCAGCACGCCCTCGATCTCGGGCACAAGGCAGAGAGCGCTGTCGTCCAGCGCGAACTCCTCCAGGCGGTGGAGGTTCACGACCTCGAGCTCTGGGTGGAAGTTTGGCGGGAAGAGATACCGCGGGCTCTCGTCCTCGTTGAGCGCAAGGCCGGCATAGGCGACGAGCTCGCCCTCGCGGTTATGGATCGGGATCGCGAGCCGACCTTTGAGGAGCCCTTTCGCGCAGTACCCGGCGCCGCAGCGTTCGAGGATCTCGGGCTGGAATCTCAGGCGCGCCAGGCGCTCGTGGCGTGGGTCGAGGGTTTTGAGAGTGAAGGTGAGCGGCGGGTTCGCGGCGGGGAGCGTCTCCTGCGCGGCGGGCGGTGCAACGCGGGCAGCGGCTGGCTCCTCCTGCGGCGCGCCTTCCGCGAGCCCCAGCTCGAACCATTCGTCGAGCTTCAAGGCCGCCGCGCGGAGGCCGAGGCCCTCCTTCTTCGCGACGAAGTCCAGGACGTTCCCGCCCGCCTTGCAGCCGAAGCAGTACCAGGCATTCTTCGCGAGGTTCACCTGGAAGAGGCGCGCGGAGGCGCCCTTGCAGAAGGGGCAAGGTCCAGCGAGGTTCGCGCCCTTGCGCGTCAGGCCATCCAGAAGCTCGTAGCGGGCGAGGACGGCTTCCATCGAGACCGCCTGCTTCACCTCCGCAAACGACACGAAGCCGTTCGGCATCGGGTTCTCCTTTGATTGTCGAGGGTCTGGGAGTCAGGGTAGCGGGGCGAGCGGAACGCACAAGGCTGCGGTTCGCGCAGCCGTGCGTAGAGAGCCGGCCTCTTCGCTACTCGCTTGCGTAGGTCACGGCGAGGGCCAGAGCCTCGAAGACCGTCATATGGTCACTCTCGCTCTCCCACATCTTGCGCGGCCGCGGCAGCTCGGAGGCGAGCTCTGGGAAGTGCTTTATGAGTAGCTCGGCGATGGCGCGCTTCGTGACGAGTTCGCCTTCCGGCGAGAAGCGCTTGAGAACTGCGGTGCGAGGGATGCTGCGCACCGGGATGCCGCCCTCGCGGGCGTCCCGCACGAGCTCGTCCGTTACGCGCCGCAGACGCGGCCAGCGCCGCGAGCCGGGGGCCTTCACGTCCTCGACGACGAGGACTTGGGGCTGGTGCTCCGCGAGGAGCTCCTTGAAGCGGTCGGTGAGACCGGAAGGCTTGCCGGGTTCGACGTAGGCGCGGCCCCAGGCCGCAAGATGGAAAGGTTGCTCGAAGAGGACGTAGCCGAAACCTCGGGACATGGCATCAATCGCGAGAATGCGCGTCGAGGACTGTTGCATGGAAGAAGAAATTGGTTGGTTTGGAGCGACGGAGGAAACAAAAAGATACGTCGCTTCAAGGCCCGGCGCGGGTTTCGGGAAGGCATATCCGAAGCTGCGGCACAGCGGAGGTTTTCGGCATAGGTTTTCAAGGTACTAACGCCGGCGGCGGAATCGTAGGCTGTGGCCGCCGCCGCCTTCATATGCAGGCCCACACTGCGATGTCGTCGATGTCCCAGAGGTCGGCCGGCTCGGGGCTTTTGACGGATTCGCCGGCGCCTCGTACCATCCAAGACAAAGGTCGAATCACTCACCCAAACCCCACTTCTGACTCCGAGCAGGCGCAGCTACCGCAGCCTACCCCGCCTCCAAATCGCGGAGTACCCTCGTTCGCGTGCAGATCACGAACGACGACATCCGCCGCTTTCAGGCAATCTGGCGTGAGGAATTCGCGGAAGAGCTGAGCGCCGACGCGGCGCGCGAACACATCGCACGGTTGGACGCGCTCTACCTGCTGCTGGCGCGGCGACCCTCCAAAGAGGCGGCGCCTGCGCCTACGAGGTCAGAAGACACACAACATCGATGAATTACTTCCTCTACTGCCGAAAGTCGAGCGAGTCCGAGGATCGCCAAGTCCTCTCCATCGACTCGCAGCGGACAGAGATGGAGCGGCACGCGGCTGGCTGGGGCGCGAAGATCGTGCGCGCCTTCGAGGAGGCCCAGAGCGCCAAGGCTCCGGGGCGCCCGGTCTTCGAGGCCATGCTGCGGGAGGTCGAGAAAGGCAAAGCCGAGGGCATCATCGCCTGGCACCCGGATCGCCTAGCCCGCAACTCGATGGACGGCGGCCGGATCATCTACCTCCTCGATACAGGGAAGCTCAAGGACCTGCGCTTCGCTACCTTCTCCTTCGAGAACAACTCGCAGGGTAAGTTCATGCTCTCGATCATCTTCGGCTATTCCAAGTATTACGTGGATTCTCTCTCCGAGAACGTCCGCCGCGGCATGCGCGCCAAGGTGGAGCGCGGCTGGCTGCCGAACTTCGCGCCGGCAGGCTACCTCAATGACCCGGCGACGGGCGGGATCGTGCCCGACCCGGAGCGCTACGACGCGCTCCAGCGCATGTGGCGGCTCGTCCTTACAGGTACGAACCCGCAGCGCATCTGGGAGATGGCTGGGAAGGAATGGGGGCTCCTGACGCGAACGCGCAAGCGGATCGGCGGCTCGCCTTTCACGAAGAGCGCCATCTACAAAATCTTCAAAAGCCCCTTCTACGCAGGGGTGATCGAATGGGAAGGCAAGACCTATCCGGGCAAGCACGAGGCCATGGTCACCCTCTCGGAGTTCGAGCGTGTCCAGGAGCTCCTCGGTCGCCCGGGCAGGCCGCGGCGGAAGAAATACGAGTTTCCGTACACGGGACTTCTGCGCTGCGGCGAGTGCGGCTTCGCCGTGACTGCCGAGCACAAGAGGAACCGCTACGGCTCCCGCTACACCTACTATCACTGCTCCTGGCGGCGGCTGGATTACGACTGCGCCCAGCGCTCGGTATCCGCCGAGTGCCTGGAAGCGCAGATGGCCCGTTTCGTCGACGAGACGACTCTGCCGGAGAAGTTTCACGGCTTCGAGCTGGAGCGGCTCGACCGCCTGACCGCGGAAGACAGGGAGCTCGAGGAGAGGCGAAAGCGGACGCTCGAGAACCAGGCTGCGGCTCTCGACCGCCAACTCGCGAACCTGAAGAAGCTCCGCATCCGCGACATCCTGGACGACGCCGAGTTCCTCGACGAGCGCCAGACGCTCACCCGCGAACGGCTCCGCCTGGCGCAGGAGATCGAGCGAGCCGCAGAGACTGAAGACCGGTTCGAACCCGTTCACCTGCTCGTCGCGTTCAGCAAAATCGCGGCTTCGCGCTTCCGCGCCGGGACTCCGGACGAAAAACGGGTCATCGTCGAAATCCTCGGTTCGAACCCGAGGCTACAGGACCGGGAACTCAGGATCGACGCAGCCAAACCGTTTCGGCGCTGGTCAACTTCGCCGACCAGTGGCGACCTGCGGGCCTTTGTCCACGACGTTCGAACCTTTGTGGCTGACCCGAATGTGAAGAAGAAGCTTGGAAAGATTGGTCCCTTGATGGGGTGCGGGCATACAGAATCAGCGCCTGGCGAGAACGACAAGGGGGCATAGCAGGTCCAAGCAACACTATAGGAACTTAAGACCTGCCCCGCGGCAAGACGACCATGCCCTCGAGAAGGAAGTGGCCAGCCGTGGCGCATCCACCGAGATCCTGTTCGCCGTTCCCCTACTTTCTGAGAGCGGTGGGCCACGAGTTGGGCTCGACGGCCCGCAGAGCATATCGGGTAATGCAAAAGGGCCTATGAGCTGCCGCGGCCTATGTAGCTGCGGATTTGCGGGGACGGCGAGAGCGTCCTATACTAACTTGACGTCTCGGAAAGTCCATAACTATCAGCAAGAAAAGGGCCTGTAGGCACGGTGGGAGTTTTCAGTAGAGGGCGTGGACGAAGGCGTTGTCTGGAGGGTTGTGAGGGTCTACGGTGATGAGATGACCGGTGTGAGAGCAGTAGCGAGAGGGGCATTGGACACCGTTGCGGCATTGCGGGCAGTGGATGAGCACCGGCTCGCCGCAGTCGAGGCCGTGAAATCGCTCGAAGGCATGGACCCTGCGCAGGGGAATCCTCTGCACCGCATCACACATGGTGCAGGAGAAGGTGACCTTGGAGAACAACGTGGCAAGCAGTCTCATCCGGGATCCCAGAGCGGGTGCGTCGGGGCCACGGCTTTGCCCGCGGCACGAAAGAGCTCGGCGATCGGCTCGTGGGGTCCGAAGACCATCCGGACAAACTGCATGGGAAGGCGACAGAGCGGGCAGAGCAAGGGGTCCGTGCCCGCGGCTTGGCGGCGCTCGCGCCAGGAGAGAAGCGAGACCGGCCGATCCTCAGGCTCGGGCGCCTGCGGCTCTTGCTGTCCGAGGACGGCGCGCGCGTGCGCCAGGTAGTGCTGCCGCCAGCGGGTGGCAAACAGACCGGCGTAGCGCACCATCTTGAAGTGCTTGTCCGGGATGTGACGGATCAACCGGCCGAGGAAGGCGAGCACCGGCAGGGTCTTGTAGGAGGTCTTGCCGCCTTGAGCGTAGTCTTGGAAAGCAAACCGCACGAGGCCGCGCTCCGGGTCGTAGTGAGTGATCCGGTATTCGGCGAGCACTGCCCGCTTGGTGTAGCGGCCGATGTAGCGCAACGTGAAGCCGGGATCGCGCAGGCTGGCGCCGATGTGCGCGTACCAGGTGATCTCGTAGAGCCGGCGGAGCAGGGCGTTGAACAGCGGATACGTGGCGAGGAAGGCGGCCTGCTTCGGGAAGCGCAGCGCGCCGCCGCGATGCGCCTCGCGCAGGGCGCGGATGACGTGGTAGCGCCACATCTTCTTCAGCGCACCGTGGGCCATCAGCCAGCCCTCGCCGTAGGGGCGGACCCAGCGGCCAGCGTCGACGGAGAGTCCACCCTCGGTGACCAGCAGGTGCAGGTGTGGATGCCACTTCAGATCGCTGCCGAAGGTGTGCAGCACGGCGACGATCCCCAGGCGCATGCCGTGCTGCTCGCGCGCCCACTGCGAGAGCGCGGCGGTCGCGGCGCGGAACAGGAGGTTGAGGGTCCCTGGCCGGTTGAAGTTGAGCACGCCGCGCAGATGCGCCGGAACCGCGAGCACCAGGTGGTGGTACGGCACGTCGAGCAGATCGTTGAGCACGTTGTCCGCCCAACGGTCCGTGGCGTGCTTGCCACAAGTCGGACAGAACCGGGACTTACAGGAGTGGGGTACGACCTCGATGCGCTGGCACTGCGGACACTGGTAGAGATGACAGCCCAGCGCCGGGGTGCGGCAGGCGCGAATCCGGCGCACCGTCTCGAACACCACGGGGCGTATCCACTGCCGCGTCGAGCGCACGAACTCGCCCCAGTGCTCCTCGAACAGCGCCGCGATCCGGTACCGGATCTCCGAGCCGACCGCCAGCATGAGGATCAGAGGATAGCTCTCGGCGGCACCGCCGTTCTCTCAGCACCAACCGCCACCAGCGCTCATTCCCGCGAGCTCGATCCCTTCCCTACCCAGGTTCGCGCGCGACAGCGCGCTAAGTTCGCTGAGGGCGACTGCGATTGTCCCGAGGTCTGCAGTAATGGCCGCGACGACGATTGCGATGGGCTGGTCGACTGTGAAGATGCTGACTGCGTGAGTGACGGGGCGTGCCTTCAGTGTGGGTTTTCGACCGCGGGGTATGCGTCATCGGACGCGTGGGGCGATCCGGTTGAGCCTGCTGGCGAGTGGGGGCACGAGATCGCCGAGTTTCTCGTTCAGCAAGCCTCGATTACCTTTGATCAGGTTCATCTAGAAATATACCGCAATGCCTTTTTCCCAGAGGTGCCTACGCCACCCCTGGTGCTCACCATGAGGCGGGATAGGTACGACGGCACTCGTATTGGCACGGCAGTAACCGCCCCTACGGACGGGCTTTACGGGGGGTGGGGTCCGCCTTCGGGGGGCCCATCTTATCTGGTGTTCAACCTGCCGGAGCCGGTTGACCTTGCTCCGGGCATCGCCTACTGGTTTGTGTTCACTCCGGAAGAGCCGCCGGCAGGTCCAAACGTGTTCCGCAATCCCCTTTCAGTCGCTCCCGATGGCGCAAGGGCCCTTGTCCGCTATTCATGGGGTTGGGAGGGCTACGACTCGGGTTATCCGCACTTTACGCGGTATTCATTCAACCTCCGGCTTTGTGAGGCAGGGCGGCCCGAGCCCTGAATGCTGCTTCTAAGGGTCACTGAAGAGGTGACTGGGTGAGTCTGCGACCGTCTCGAGCTTGAGCTTCATATCGCCATTCGGCTTACCGTGCCTCTTAGCCGCCCGTCTAGATTGAGCTCCAGCACTCCAGCTCGATACGGCCGGGGAGATGCCTGACGCTCTAGAAGATGTCTCCGAGGCGCTCCGGGCCCACTCGACGAAGCGTCTGGCACGCGTGCTCACGAGCTCGTCAATCTTGGTGATAACGCTGTACGTTCTTGGATTCATCTACCTCAAGACTTACTTGGCTGTGTTCGGCTTCCAGATTGAGCTGGCCAGCCTGTCCCTTCCGAACTTGGTTCTCGCCCATCGATTCTTCGTTGGGCAGCACTTCTTCGTGGGCGCGGGGCTTCTTCAGGCATACCTGGCCCTGCGGTTTGGTCGGGCAGCGCTCAAGAGAGAGTGGTGGTCTTCATTGCTCCTCCTTGCCTTCCCGCTCGCTCTGTTACCGGCAGGCTGGTCTCTGTCAACATGGTCGGAAGCAAACACTCCCGTTGGTTTCAATATTCAGGCGAAAGGTCTGTGGTTACCCTTCCTACTCGGTTGGGTCCTTGGAGCCCTAGCGCTGCTTGTTGCGCGGCAGGCATTGAAACCGCCACGCCGGGTTCGCGACGCGTTGTGGTACGTCGTAGCCGTGTTTGTACTCGCGATATTGGTATTCTCGTACAGGCTCTACGCAAGCGTTACGGCTCAGGACCGCCTAGCGACGCACGATCTTGAGCGGCTCGAGGGACTGCGGGTCGAGAACATCCCGGGTCTCCTGGGACCGTGTGATCTAGTGTACGCTGACACCGATGGTCTATATCTACAGTGCGGGCCAACTAAACTTGTCGTGAACCGAGAGTCAGTGACCTCGTACTCGGTGCGCCCAAAGTAGCTACCGGCTAAGCGAAGCTGGCCGCCCGCGCCGGCGACGCTCTCTCCGAAACGCGTCCGCCGTTCTGCCGATGCGCAGCTCTCGAGCCTCACCATAACGTCCGTGGATGAAGAGGTGACACGCAGCGCTCCTTTGTAGTATCAATGACGCGCGTGCCGACCTTCTTCCGCCTCCGTCGTCTTCGCCGCGACCTCCAGTCCGATGATCGTGAGGTGAGGCGTGCCGCCATTGGGGAGCTGCGAGCGATCGGGCGGCGCGCGATCCCACTGCTGCGCGTAGCGCTCGCCGATCCCAACCACGAGAACCGGATTCGCACGATCGACGCGCTAATCGATGTCGACGATCGCGCGTCCATCACCGATCTCCTGCCGATCCTGCACGACGACTATCGCGAGAACCTCGGCGGCGGGATGGTTGACTTCCCGGTGCGAGCGGCGGCAGTCCGCGCGCTCCAGACGTTCAGCTGGTCGCCGCGAACGCATAACGAGCGTCTGTTAGTCCGGGCCGCCGAGGGGACGTCGATCGACAACTACCACTTCATTGCGTACTTCCTGGGCGCCGGCTTCGCGAGCTGCTACGGCTTCCCGCTCGCGCGCGATCTGCCGGCGTTCGTCATACCGGAGTTATGGGAAGTCGACTGGAGCTTCCGCAGATTTGCGGTGCAGGTTCTTCGATGCCGCACCGCCGAAGATGCGGCCGCGCTGTCGATGAGCGATGTCTTCGACGCGCTCGAGTTGGCGGCTGCAAGCGATGATGCGCCGCGTGCCGCGCTTGCGCGCGCCGCGATGACCGAACTGCAGTGGGCCCTCCGCCGGTGCTTCGACCTTCCGGAGGGGATGGAGCGATGGAAGCCCGACAATGCGATCCTCGATCGCTTCTTCCGTTTTCTCGTCGCGAACAATCATCACAACTTCATCGTGACCACGAACTGGGATACATATCTCGACGGCGCATTTCAGGGATACCTAAATCCACGAACGCGGACGCCCCGCTCGTACGTCGACTACGGACTCTACGCGCACGATCGCTTGTATGCCGATACTGAGTACGTCCCAATCCATCTCTACAAAATGAATGGATCGGCGGACTGGCTGTGGTGCTCACAGTGCCGAAAGATCTTCGGCGGCTTTCTTCCATGGCCGTTCGCGAACTACGAGGCGATAATCCGCAATCCGGCCCCGATGGCGCTCGCCGACGTGTTTCTCTGCGGTTTCTGCGGAAATCCGCTCTCGCAGATGATGGTGATGCCCTCGCCAGCGCGTCCGCAGCATCTCTTTTCAATCGGATATGAAATCGACGATGAGACCCGAAAGGAGCACGAAGTCCCAATGACCGACGGCTTCGAGCCGACGGCAGTTCTAGATCTGATGTCGACGATGATGCAGGCGTGCTCACTCTGGGTTTTCATGGGGTACTCGCTGCCGGAATACGATCGCGACACCGTGAACGTGATCAAGCGTGCGTTCGCGCGGCGCGCGAAGTACCACCCCGGCTCTCCACTGACGATTCACGTCGTCGGATTCGAGCCAACGTTTCGCTCGCGCGATGAGTCGTGGATCTGCCGCCGCTATGCGGATGTTCTACAGCACGACTTCGAGTACTTTCCGACTGGAATCGAGAAATGGATCGAAGACCACGTTCCCGATCGGCCAGTGTAATGTCGGAGAGGGCTTGGAGTGAAGGCGCACAAGTAGAGCGCGGTGGTCACGTACAATTCGCAGGTGAACTTGCTGAAACGAGGTTCCGGAGGCTCGCGAAGTAATTGGCGTAAAGCGCAACGACGACCTCGTTTCCCGGATTACTCAGATCCAATCTTACGTAGGAGCTTCCCCCTGCTGTGCTCCCTCTCAGTCTCGGTTTGCGGTCGCGGGCCATGAGGGCCATTCTCAAAGACATCAACGATCCTCATAGCTCATGGTAGATTTCCTCAAAGGCGATGCACGCTGGCCCGATCTCCGCGTACTTGATACCCGAGATATTGAACCGGTGTGCGACCTTGTTTCGGTACTCGTACATGCGCTCGAGCTTCTCATATAGCTCCGGGGTGATGACGCCTTCCTCGCGTGCCTGGCGATAGATTTCCCGTTCGGAGTAGGTTCTGTCGCCCTCGTCTTGCCGAATCAGGGCTTTGGGCACCCCGTAGCTGTGATCCGGTGCCTTCTGCGTCCTCGTATAGATGGTAGCCAAGCGGAGGAGGGCGTCGACGGCCGACACATAGAGGCATAAGCCCTCGATCAAGGCGCCGGTCTCGTGCGCACGCCGCAAGAGCATCCGAGAGGTCGCCACGGAGTGGACCAGTTCGTCAAGGTACTCGTAGCTCATTTGTCTGTCGTGGTGGGGGCCGAACGTGCCGGCTAGGTAGAGAAGAGAGAGGTTTGCTCGACGGCGCCCTTGGCCTTCGGTCGGGCGTTCAGGTTGATAGCGTTCTCGCCGCAGGCGCAGCGGAGCTGTGTGGCCTGTCCTTGGCCCATGCGGGGCTCAACATAGAGCAGTGCCTTGCAGGCGCCTTGGCAGCAGAGTGAGCCCACGAGAGCCCTGAAGGCAGCAACGACACGGGAGAATTCCTCCGACCGCAGGGTCGCCCAATTGTTGTAGTGCACCGACGCATTGATCGCCCATTGCTCGACCTTGGACTGATTGAGGCAGGATCTGAACGCCTCGTGTCTCTCTTTGAGCGCAGCGAAGGTTGCCTGGTCGCCCCATGAGTGAGCTGCCGACTTCGCCTTCCCGAGCAGGTCGTTCCATTTTCCAACTGCGGCGGGAAGCAGCTCACCCAGCTCGTAGCGGTTGTCGCCTCGAAGCTCAACGCGCGCCTTGAGCCGAGTTGCAACCTCGGTGAAGACGTATTCCAGGGTCCGGCGCAGCGCATGGGCGGCAGACGGTACGTTGTTGGCGTCGAGGAAGTCTTGTATCTCCTTCCAAGCGTTCTCAGTGAGGCCCACCTGTGGCCCGTCCTCCACCGTCCACTTGCGGAAGGTCACGCCAGCTTGAGGCGAGACAAGCCCTTCGGTGATCATGAACTGGCGCCATGTCTCATCGTGCGTCGTGAGCACAAATTGGGTGTTAGGAAATTTTTCCCGAAGGAGCCGGCAGACCTCGCGACGGTGGCCGGAGTCGATCGACATAAGAACGTCGTCTAGAACCGCGAACGTGAAGCCGTCGCCGAGAGTGTGCTGCATCAGTGCGAGATAGAGGCACAGCCCCATCGCGTCCTGGTGGCCCTCGCTGTGGTACGCTCCTGGCGGGAACCACTGCTGTCCCACCAACAAGGGGTGAGTAAGGCCTGAATCCGAGTTCCTTTGTTAGAATGGGAGTTGCCGAGAAACCCATGGAAACAAAGGAGGATCCAGGCCTTGGCTCACCATTCTACTGTG
>JBIOUG010000160.1:0-5575 GCA_044866775.1 Thermoanaerobaculia bacterium
GGCGTCCGCATCAGCGAGTTCTCCGACGCGTTGGGGACGGGAAACTTCATCTACGAGTTCGTGGAGTTGTTCAACGACCTGTGACGCGAAATCATCACCTGAAGGTGTTCTCGCGCATCTACCGCAAGCACCTCTGGGGCAGCGAGGAATCGGCCTCGGGCATCGGCTCGACGCGGGAGCGGGCGGCGACGTTCGTTCCTGCGCTGATCGAGCTGCTGTCACAGCTGGAGATCCGCACGCTCCTCGACGCTCCGTGCGGCGACTTCAACTGGGCCGATGACGTCGCGAACGCGGTCGAGGCCTACATCGGCGTGGACATCATCCCGGAGCTCATCGATCGCAATCGCGTCCGCCACGCCGCTCCGAACCGCACCTTCCTGACCGCCGACCTGACGCGCGATCCGCTCCCGAAGAGTGATCTCATCCTCTGCCGCGACTGCCTCGTGCACTTTTCCTACGCCGACATCCGCGCCGCGCTGGCCAACTTCCGGCACAGCGGCGCGCGCTATCTGCTGACCACGACCTTCCTCGACCGCCGCGCGAACGAGGACATCGTCACCGGCGAGTGGCGCGTGCTGAACCTCGAGGCGCCGCCGTTCCGTTTCCCTCCGCCGCTCGCCCTCGTCGACGAGCACTGCACGCACACGGGCGGCATCTACCGGGACAAGCGCCTGGCGCTTTGGGACTTGGCCGCGGTGCCGTAGAATCGAGTCCGGTCCAATTCGGTCATGTGCCGGCGCCTCCTCGTCGTCGCGTTGCTCGCCCTTTGTGCATCCGCCGCCCTGGCTCGCGAGCGGGCGGTGATGATCTATCCGCGCGAGCGCGTGCTGTTCCGGCGCGTGTTCTACACCGCGCATCAGGACGCGCTGATCGCCCGTGTGAGCGAGACGTACGACGTCACCGTGTACGAGAACGTTGCCACGGACGACCAGCTGTTCGCCGTCGACGTCGACGGCGCGGAGCTGCTGGTCCTCTCCGGGCACGGCGATCCTTTCGCCATGTACTTGGCCGGCCGGAAGGAGCGCACCCTCGACGCCACCGATCGCGAGCGGCTGAAGAAGTTCTTCGACCGCCTCGCACCCGACGCCACGATCATGCTCCAGAGCTGCCGCACCGGTCAGGGGTTCGCCCATCTGGTGAAAGAGGCCGCCGGGCCGAACCGCACCGTGATCGCCGCCCGCGGCGTCGTCCCGCGCGACGGCGTGGAGATCACCTCCGTCGCTCCCTTCGACGCCACCATCCTCTGCAACGACGGCAGCGGAATGCGGTGGGATTGCACCGTGCGCTTGCGATAGGCTTCGCCCCCGATGGGTTTCAAGAAATCGCGCTTCGGGCCGCGCCTCGCCGCGGCCGCGCGCTCCGGCGCTCACTACCGCGACGTGCACGTCTTCGTCGGCGGCACCGGCGCCGTCGGCGGCGCGGCAGCGCTGCAGATGGTGGCCATGTTCGAGGAGATGATGACCATCCGGCCGCCGGAGTCGCCCGACGACGTGCCCATCCTCATCGTCACCGGCCGCAGCGACGACGAGCTGCACTCCTTCGAGGCCCGCCTGCAGCGCTTCACCCGCACCCGCTGGGGCGCGGGCACGAAGCTGCGGCCCTTCGAGCACGGGCATCTCACCCCGGGGGGCGTCTACGTCGCCGTGTCGAAGTTCGAGATGAAGCCGATCCCCGGGATCGAGCTGGTCAAGGATGCCGACCAGCACTCCCGTCCCGCCGCCATCGACGAGTTCCTCGTGCGCGCCGGCGCGCGCCGGGACATGCCCCACGACGAGATCCGCGCCGTGCTGATGCGTTACGTCCGGGCCTCGCGCCCGATCACGTCGTTCCTCGAGGACCGCCTCCTCCGCCTGCGCGATTACGGGCCGAAACCCTATCGCTCGGTCGTCCTCGGCTTCCCCCTGCCGAGCATCCTCGCCTACCAGACCGGCGGCCTGGCCCTGGTCGCGGAGTCGCTCGGCCTCGGCGAGGAGTTCACCACCGCGGTCAAGGACGCATTCGAGAGCACGTTCGCCGACGACCTCGTCGCCGTGCGCGAGACCTGGGGCGCGCGCGTGCTCGTCGCCCACACCACCGGCGTCGGCGGCATGTACGACGAGGCGAACGGCGCCACGGCCATCCGCCTCGGCTTCGCCCACGCCGCCCGCGACGAGTTCCTCCGCACCAAGCACATCGAGGCCGAGCACCTCACCGGCAAGTACGCCGAGCGCGGCGTGCTCATGCTCGTCACCGCCGCCGCCATCGGCATCGACGAGGTTCGCATGCGCGAGGCCATCCCCCTGCACCCCACGATCGTGGACAAGCTCCGCAACGCGCCGCACGAGCTGTACCGCGGCGCGCGCGAGCGCCGGCAGTTCATCCACGTGTTCCGGCCGACCACGCTGCGCCTCGACGACGACGCAAAATCGAAGGCACTGCACTTCAAGATCGGCGACGAGCTCCGCCCCGAGTACGCCATCCGCAGCGGCGAGAATGGCTTCTTCTCCGTCGCCAACGCCGACGCCCTCTATCGGGTGATGAAGGTCGCCTCGGTGAGCGAGCTCGGACACGTCCTGGCCTCGGTCGGCCTCCTCGGCGACGACCCGAACGTCCCCTGGTTCGAGGACGGCATCTGCTACTACACCGAGACCGCCAACTCGAAGCAGGTCTTCGACTTCCTCTACCAGCCGGTGCTGCTGGCGTCGCAGCTCTCCGGTATCGAGCCCATGGCCCTCCAGGACCTCGGCTCCGCGAAGCATCAGGCCGAGCTGCACACGCTCGGCCTGCTGATCCTCCTCCACCGCGTGCGCACCCTCGACATCGAGGTCATCGAGGAGTATCCCGACGAGTCCTTCAACGCCCGCCGCTTCTTCCTCGAAAATTCGCGCCCGCTCACGTTCCGCGACGTCGAGCAGTGGGACCTCGGCACGCTCGCCCGCGACCTGCGCACGCTGGTCATGGCCGACAAGCCGGGACAGCTCCTCCCCCTCAAGCCCCTCATCGATCCCGGCCAGTTCGGCGCGCGCGACGAGGCCCATCTCGCCGTTCTCAAGATCGCTCTCGATGCCGTCTTCGCCGTGACGTCTCTCGGCTCGCCCATCCTCGTCGAGGACGAGCGCGGCGTGGGCCTCGCCCGCACCGGCTACTGGGTCGCCCCCCTCGGCGACATCGTCACCCAGGAGGACGCGCTGCGCCGCCTCCTGCAGCACGAGAGCCCCGACTACGCCGCCTTCCAGATGGCCGTGAACGGATTCATCGACCTTCGCCCGCACGGCATCGTCTCCAGCGTGAAACTCGCCGCCGATCTCGCCCCCGGCGCCGTCACTACCCATCGCGACGCCGCGTCCTTCGCCCGCCGCCTCGAGTCGCTCGAGCCGTACTCCTTCTTCGCCACCTGCGGCCTCATCGCCGTCCTCCACCGCCTGCGCGCCCTCAGCCGCATGCTCACCCAGGCCCGCACCGACCTCGGCACCATGCAGGACTGGCTCTGGACCATGCTCCGCGACCCGCGCGGCCACACCTACGTCGTCCCCGGCGTCGTCGAAGCCCTGCGCATGGTCTCCGAGGCGCAGGAGAAGACGACCGGAACGGAGTGGCTGGACGGGATCTGGGGGTATGAGCGAAGGCTGCCCGCGCAGCGGGCGGACGCGATCATCGAGAACGTCACCGCCTCGAAACGGCGGCAGGCGGGGTAGATCACTTTCAGCTCGGGTCGGTTCTGACAAGTCTCGCCAAGTCGCGCGATTTGTGCACGAATGCGAGCACCGAGACACGTCGCGGCCGGACTCGGTAAATCAAGCGGTAACTGTCGACGATCAGCTCGCGCACCGCCGGATCATCGAATTCCACGACACGGCGACCGCGGTCCGGGAATTCACTCAGCGAGGCAGCCGCACGTTCGGCACGAACCGCGAGAGCCGCCGCATAGCTGGGAGAATCGCGCGCGATGTACTCGATGGTTTCAACGAGACTTGCGACCGCCGACTCGGCCCACTCTATTTCGTGAGCCACTTCGCCAGCCGCTCTTGTACTTCCGCGTGGCTGAGCACACGCCCCGTTTCGGCGTCGTCCAGTCCCTGCTGAATCTTCTGGCGCACGTAGATGTGGTACTGGATGTCTTCCAGCGAGGCGTCTTCCGGCAGCATCTGAAGGATCTGCTGAACCTGCTCCTTGGCGGTTTCCATGTCGGGGATTCTACGCCCAGCCCCCGCGCGGGACGTGCGGCGCGAGGCGAGCGAGACGCTCGCCCTACATCTCCGCGGCGTCGTTCTCCGTGGGGCTGATCTTCTTCCCGTGGCCCTTCATCTCCTCCGGGTAGCCGGTCGGAGTGGTGGTCATGCTGCCGTCGCTGAACTGGGTGGGGCCAATGCCGCCGCCGACCTGGCGGCGCCAGCGCGCGGCGACGGCGAGCAGCACCAGGAGGGCGAAGATGGCCGCGACGACCCAGAGGATGGTGCTCATGGAGCCAGAGACGCCGCACTTCGCGTGCCAGAGGAGGAGCGCTGGCAGCTTGCCGGCCGTTTCGCCGGCGGCTCGCCGGCGGGGGCGGGCTGGCAGTCCGCGGAACGGCCGGCCAGCGGCCGGCGCTCCATCACTTCCTCGCCGTCATGATCTCCGCCGGCGCGTCGAACGCCACCTGCCCGTCGCTGGCGATGAACTGCGCGAGCTCGTGCCCGGCCTCCTTCACCAACAGCTCGAACTGCATGTCGTCGATCCGGTCCGCGAGGGTCCAGCCGCGGATCTCGGTGAAGAGCCAGTCGCGCAGGGACGGGAAGACGGCCGTGCCGGGGTGGCTGGTGACGCGCACGTCGGCCGCGCCGGCGGAGGTGAAGAGCGCCTCCAGAGCGTCGCGGTCGCCGAGGGCGAAGGGGGCGAGGAGGGCATCCGCGGCGGAGTCGCCGAACAGGCGGCGGATGAGGGCGATGAGCGCGGAGTAGCCGGGGCTGCTGGCGGCGGCGTCCCACACGGCAACGACCAGGCGTCCTCCCGGGCGCAGGACGCGCAGCATCTCCCGGATGGCGGCGACGCGGTCGGCGAAGAACATGAGGCCGAACTGGCTCACCACCGCATCGAACGCCCCGTCATCGAACGGCAGCTCCTCGGCGATTCCCTGGCGCCAGTCGATCTCCGGCGCGGCGCGCGAGGCGACGGCGAGCATGCCCTCGTTCACGTCCAGGCCGGTGACGCTCGCGCCGCGCGCGGCGGCCTCGCGGGTCAGGACGCCCGTGCCGCAGGCGACGTCGAGGACCTTCTCGCCCGGCCGGATCCGCGCAGCGTCGGCGACTTTGACCGCCCACTGCCGGAACAGCGCGGGGACGAAGAAACGGTCATAGACCTCCGCCGCGCCGGCCGAGATCTGACCCTTCGCCGAGTCTTCCATGGTGCTGCCGAGGCTGGCATGAAACCGACCGTTGCCGCAACGGCAAAACGGGCGTAATTTGTCTCCGCTCAGATCCAACTCGATGTGCAGTGCCTGCGGCGAACGCGCCCGCCGCCGGCACGGGGAACGTCCAATCCGTGCGCAAAAGGAGATAGACGTGATCTACCCACTCGCGTTTTTGTTCCAGGAAACCCCCCAGCTTCCGGAAGGCTCCGG
>JBIOUG010000161.1:0-15601 GCA_044866775.1 Thermoanaerobaculia bacterium
CTGCGCGAAGTCGTCGTCCCCCTCGCCGGGCTCGGGCTCCGCGGTCTGCGAGACGTAGAGCGTGAGGTCCAGCTTGGCCATCAAGGCCAGCGGCACCTTGGCGGCGTCCGCGCCTTCCGGCCGCAGGAGGTCGCACAGCACCCGCTGCGCCAGGAGCTGATCCGCCTCCGTCCCGCCGGCGGCCAGCAGCGCCAGCTCCTCGTTGGTGCGCGGATCGCGCTTGGTCGTGGTGTAGGCCGAGACGTCGAACCCGAAGCCGTAGTCGGGCGACAGCCCGAACTCCCGCGCCCGCCCGCCGTGCCCGCCGACCTCGTGCTGCACCAAGAGGAGGAACACCGCGATCGGGAACTCCCACGCCGGCGCGATCGCCGGGCTGTCCACCGCGCCGTCGATCGCGCGCGAGACGGCGCTCTGGACCGACGCCACCGTGCGCCCGCCGAAGTCCATGCTCGGCTCGGTCGCGTAGCCGAGGAAGAACGGCTCCCAGGCGGCCTCTCCCTCCGGCGCCGTCTCCGGCTCGGGCGGCGCTGGGGTCTGCGCGCCGAGCGGCGAGCCAAGGCAAAGCCAAGCGAGCATCGGGATGGCTCGGAGCCGCGACCCGGGGAGCACGCGGGTATTATCCGCGCATGCCCCTGACCGTCGCCACCTGGAACGTCAACGGCATCCGCGCCCGCGCGGCGCAGTTCCTGGAGTGGGTGGGGCGCGACCGGCCGGACGTGATCTGTCTGCAGGAGATCAAGGCGCTGCCGGACCAGATCGACGCCACGGTCTGCAATCTCGACGGCTACTGGTGCTACTGGCACGGCGCCGGGCCGTACTCGGGGGTGAGCTTGAACCTCCGCCGTGACGTCTTCCCCGAGGCGCCGCGCTTCGCCCATCCGGCGTTCGACCGCGAGACGCGGATCGTCACCGCCACGGCCGGCGACCTGGTGCTGGCCTCGATCTACGTCCCCAACGGCGGCAAGGATTTCGCGGCCAAGATGGACTTCCTCGCCGCGCTCGGCGCCTGGGCCGCGGAAGAGCGCGCGGCGGGGCGCCGCCTGGTGCTCGCCGGCGACCTCAACGTCGCCCGCACCGACATGGACGTCCATCCCAAGGAGCGCAAGCCCAACGTCATCGGCCAGCGCCCGGACGAGCGGGCGCTCTTCGAGAGCGTGCTGGCGCACGGCCTGGTCGACGTCGCCCGGGCGCTCGACCCCGACAACGACCAGCTCTTCACCTGGTGGGCGCCCTGGCGCAACCTGCGCCAGCGCAACATCGGCTGGCGGATCGACTACGTCCTGGCGAGCGAGCCGCTGGCGGCGCGCGCCACCGCCTGCCAGGTGCTCGCCGCCGTCGGCACCAGCGACCACGCGCCGGTCGTGGCGACCTTCGACGTGCCGCCGCCGGGCGGCGGCGCGGCCGGCGCTCCGCAAGTGCCAGCTCCGCAAGCCTCCCGAGAGGTCGGCTAGCGTCGAGCGAGCTCTCCTTGGCGCCCGAGCGCTTCCGCGATCGGCGACTATTCGGGCTCGACGCGAACGGTTCGCGCCGCGCTCAGCGTGACGCTCTGCCCTGGCGCGGTCAGCACCTGGACGCGGTAGGTGCCCGGCGTCGCCACCGCGGAATCAACGCCGCCGGCGGTGAGACCGCTCAGGAGCGCGCCGCCGGTGGCGAGCAGGCTGCCGCTCGGGGCGAGCAGGCGGACCGTCGGGGCGGCGAGCGCGCCCTCGACGACGATGGACACCTCCTCGTCGTTCTCCCCTACCTGGATCTGCTTCTCCACCACGCCGCTCAGACCCGCCGTCGCCGGCCCGCTCTCGGTCTCCGACCGGTAGGCCGCCGCGCCCGCGTTCGCGCCGCCGCCGCAGACCTCGAAGCCGTCGACCGTTGCCGCGCCGCCGCGGTGCTCGATGCGCAGCTCATGGCTCCCGGCGCCCAGCCCGGAGAAGGTCACCGTCCCATCGAACGCCGGATCACCGACCGGCGCGGTCCCGGCGAACGACACGGTCTGCCGCAGCACGCCGTCGACGAAGACGTCGGCGGCGCCGCCGGCCGTCGACGTGGCGTAGAAGTAGCTCACTTCGTCGCCGTCGAAGACCAGCCGCGCGACGGGCGCGGCGCCGCCGTTCTTGTTGCCCATGCGGCGGTGGTAGCCGCCGGCCGAGGCGTCGGGATCCGCGACCAGGTGCCAGCCGCCGCGGTACTCGACCGCCGCGTCGGAGTCGTCGACCGCGTGGCAGGTGCGGCGCAGGCGCAGCGCCTCCTCGACCGCAGCCAGGGCATTGATCCGCCCCCAGCCGAAGACGTTGTTGGGGACCTGCGTCGCCGAGTCGCCGCCGCACGCCTGCGTCGTGGTGCGCGGGAAGGCGGTGCGCTCGATGATGTCCTCGATCGTGTCCACCTGGCCGGCGAGGTCCGGGTTGGCGGAGATGACGAGCGCCACCAGGCCGGCCACGTGCGGCGCGGCCATGCTGGTGCCGCTCAGGTTGCCGTAGGTGCCGCCGATCAGGCTCGAGCGCACCCCGACCCCCGGCGCCGCCACGTCGGGCTTGCGGTGCGGGTGGAGCGGGTCGAGCACCAGGACCGGGCCGCGGCTGCTGAAGCTCGCGGCGTTGTCGTTGCTGTCGGTCGCGCCGACGGTGAAGGAGGCCTGGTAGATCGCCGGCGAGTGGGCGATCGTGCTGCACCGCGAGCCGTCGTTGCCGGCCGCAGCGACGTAGACGATGCCGGCGGCGCGGATCGCCTCGGTGCCGGCCTTCAGGATCGTCGGCGGGCAGATCTCGACGCAGGCCCAGGAGTTGTTGATGACGTGTGGCGACTTCGCGGGGTCGGGGTTCTGGCCGGCGCCGTCGGTCGGCGCCAGGAACCACTCCATGCACTCGAGGTAGGTGGCGATGACGCCCGCGCCGTAGATCATGTTGCGGCAGGCCATCCAGGTCGCCGCGGGCGCCAGGCCGATGCGGTTGCCCTGGCCGTCGTCGCCGACCATCGTGCCGGTCGTGTGGCTGCCGTGGCCGCCGCCCAGGATCGCATCGTCGTCGCACGGCTCAGGCGAGGAGGCGGGGCACTCGGTGTTGGGGACGTGGATCGCGTCGTGCCAGTTGTAGTCGTGGTCGGCGGTCGTCCCGTCCCAGCCGCGGTAGTGGCCCTTGAGGGCCGGGTGGCGCCACTCGACGCCGGTGTCGGCGGAGGCTACCGTCACGCCCTGGCCCAGCACGCCCAGCGCCCAGACCTCGTCGGCGTTGACCTTGTCGAGGTTCCACTGCACGGCGTCGAGCGCTAAGGCGGCAGCGACCGCGGACGTGCCCAGCGGCGGATCGAGCGCGCCCTCAGCGTTCTCGTACACGGCGGCCACGTCGGCGCGGGAGGCGATCACCTGCAGGACGGCGAGATCGCCGCGCGCCTGGATCAGGTTGACGATCCAGAAGGAGCGGTGCCAGACGCCCATGACGTCGAGCGCGCCCTCGACCGCCGGCTGCGTCTCGCGCGCCACGGCGGTCTTCTGGGCGTAGACGTAGGCGCCCTTGTCCTCCCTGGTCCGCAGCGCAGTCGCGCCCGAGAGGTCTGCCTGCCGCGCGAGATAGATCAGGAACTCGGTCTCGCCGAGCGCCGCGGCCTCGAGCACCGCCGCGTCCACCTTCTGCCGCCAGGCGTCGTCCGCCGGCAGCGCGCCCTCGACGCGTCCCGCCGCCGCGGCCAGGGCCGCGACCAACATCCCGAACACTCTCCGCCTCGCCGTGCCCCGCATCGCGCTCTCCTTGCTTTCCCGAACCTCGCCCTCCCCCCCGCCCCATGCTGCCGCGGCGGGCGCGCGAAAGCGATGAGGGAAATCCCCCGCGCGGGGCGGGGAGGACGCCTCAGCGGCGGCGGTAAGACGAGCTCAGGCGGCGAGCCGGGCGCTCATGACATCCTCCTGTCGATGGGCTGCGGTGAAGCGGCCGCATCGTACCGGCACGCCCGCTCCGCATGATCGAGATCGACCCCTCCCTCGCCATCCCGGACGAGGAGATCGCCTTCGCGACCTCGCGCAGCTCCGGCCCCGGCGGCCAGAACGTCAACAAGGTGGAGACCCGAGTGACGCTGCTCTTCGGCGTCGCGTCCTCCCCGACGCTGACCGCCGAGCAGAAGGCGCGCCTGCACGAGCGCCTGCGCAGCCGGATCAGCAAGCAAGGCGTGCTGCGCGTCGTGGCCCAGAAGCACCGCACCCAGAGCGCCAACCGCGAGGCCGCCACCGCCCGCTTCGCCGAGCTCCTCCGCGACGCGCTCGCCGAGGAGCCCCCCCGCCGCCCCACCCGCATGCCGCGCGCGGCGAAGCGCCGCCGCACCGACGCCAAGCGCCGCCGCGGCGAGATCAAGCGCGCCCGGCGCCCGCCGCGCGTGTTCGGCGAGGAGTGAGGCCGGCTCAGAGCGTGTGAAGGACTTCGGGACGTCTTCCGAAAACGCCCGGGACGTAGCCCGGGCGCTACGCTCAGGATGACTCGTGGCTCAGAGCCGCCACCAAGTGAACTGTTGCTGCTGCGGATCCCAGTAGATGTGAAAGGAGTCGCAGAGGTTATCGTACAACGCAATGCCGCGGCTCCCCGCCGGCAGCCCCTCGGCCCCTACGAACGCCTCCTCCGTCACCTTCTCGGCGATCAGATGAGCCTGCAACGAGCAGAGCGCGTCCTGCTCCCCCGCGCCGCCCCCGAACTCGAGCGTCCACACCCGCGCCCCCTCCCCCACCGGCCCGGCGACGATTCCCACCACATACCGATCGCCGCGCCTCCCCCCCGCCGCCACGTCCGCCACCCCGTCATAGTTGAAGTCCCCCTTCACCACGGCCCCCGGATCCCACGCCACCCCCGGCGCCTCACGCTCAAGAGCCGCCACCGCATCTGCAGGAAGAGCCACCTTCCCGCGGTGAGCGGCGCAACCATCCAAAGCCAGGCACAAAACGCCAAAGCAAAAAGCTCGGGTAGGGAAAAACAATCTGGCCACTGCCGTCCGCCTCTCGCAGCGCAGCAGCCTAGCACCCGAAGCCAAGTCGGCAAGCGGCCTTGACCCTGGTAGCCCCCATGAGGGAGCCCCGGAGGCCGGCTTGGCAGGCGTCGCGCCGACTAACCAAAGGGACCAATCGACGTCACGCCAACTACACGGACCGTGAGCCGCGTGGGGCGCCGGTCCGCAGGGAGCGACCGGAGCGCGCCCCCCACAGCCACCACGACCGTTGTGATGCACGCCGCGCCAGCGGCGTGCGAACCGCAGGCCTCCACCCCCTCCTACCAGCACCGCGAAGCGGCGCGACTTGGAGCGACCGGAGGACCGGCACCCCACGCGGCGACTGTCGGTGCCGCGCGGAAAAAAAAACGCCCGGGACGTGGCTCGGGCGCGACGAGGGGACTTGACATCTGCCGATCGTGTCCCTATAGTTGCTACTCGCAACCATGACCCCGATCGCCACCAGAACCGCATCCACGTTGCCGCCCGGCCCCCCGGACGCCACCCTGGACCGCGACACGCGCGCCTTCTACGACGCCCTCTCCGACCTCATCCGCGTCTACCAATTCCGCGACCGCGACCGCATCTGCTGCTACGACGTCTCGGTCACCCAGTGCTACGCCCTCGAGGCCCTGGCGCGCCGCGGCGCCCTGACCCTCAACGAGCTCGCCGCCCAGCTCTACCTCGACAAGAGCACCGCCAGCCGCGTCGTCGACGCCCTCGAGCGCAAAGGCTACGTGGCGCGCCGCCCCCACCCGCAGGACGGCCGGGCCCTCCAGCTCGAGCCCACCGCCGCCGGGCACGCCCTCCACGCGCGGATCGAGACCGACATCCTCGCCGAGGAGCGCCGCCTGCTCGCCGGCTTCGCCCCCGACGTGCGCGAGGCGATGGTCCGCCTCCTGGGCCGCCTGACGCGCGTCGCGTCCCAGAGCGTTGAAGCGGGCGGCGGGAGCTGCTGCCGAGTGAGCGACTGACAGGAGAGCACCCAACGGGCGGGCCGCGTGGGCCCGCTCTTTGTTCGACCCAACAGTTGCAACTGACAACTTCACGGAGACCCAACCCATGAGCTGCTGCACCCCATCCACCGAGTCCCTGACCACCTCGACCGCGGCCGCCACCGCGGACCCGCAGGCCCTCCCTACCGGCGACGCCCTCAAGGAGGTCGTGCGCGAGCGCTACGCCGCCGCCGCCCGCAGCGTGCTGGACGGCGCCGCGCCCGGCGCGGCCGCGAAGGCCGCGGCAGGCTGCGGCTGTAGCTGCGGCGCGAAGTCCTCCGGCGACCCGATCACCGCCGACCTCTACGCCGCCGTCGACACCGCCGGCATCCCCGACCAGGCGCTCCTCGCCTCGCTCGGCTGCGGCAACCCGACCGCTCTCGCCCAGCTCGCTCCCGGCGAGGTCGTCCTCGACCTCGGCTCCGGCGGCGGCATCGACGTCCTCCTCTCCGCCCGCCGCGTCGGGCCGACCGGCAAGGCCTACGGCCTCGACATGACCGACGAGATGCTCGAACTGGCGCGCGAGAACCAGCGCCGGGCCGGGGCGGCGAACGCCGAGTTCCTCAAGGGCGAGCTCGAGAACGTGCCGCTCCCCGACGGCGCGGTCGACGTCGTGATCTCGAACTGCGTCATCAACCTCTCGACCGACAAGCGCCGGGCGCTCACGGAGGCGTTCCGCGTGCTGCGTCCGGGCGGCCGCTTCGCGGTCTCGGACATCGTGCTCGGGAGCGAGCTGCCGGAGCCGGTGCGGCGGAGCGTCGAGGCGTGGACCGGGTGCGTGGCGGGAGCGTTGACCGAGGAGACCTACCGCCGGCTGCTCGACGAGGTCGGCTTCGAGGACGTCGAGGTCGAGCCGACGCGGGTGTTCCACGCCGCGGACATCTACGCCGTGCTCCCTGCCGGCGCGGTCGACGAGAGGGTGGTGGCACAGGCGGACGGCAAGGTGATGAGCGCGTTCGTCCGCGCGCGCAAGCCTGTCGTCGCCTGACGAGGATGGAGGGCGGCGCGGCTGGCGGTGATTCGAGGCCGGCGCGAACCTTCGCGGCTAGGTCTCGGGAGCCGTCGGCTCGCGCCGCGCCTGCTGCAGGCGCAGCGAGATCTCGTGCACCAGGCCGGCGGTGGCCTGCTCGGCCGCCGCCGCCTGCTCGAAGAGGATGAGCGCCGCCATCGCCTCCACCTCGAGCTCTTGCGAGCCGAAGAGGCGCAGCATCTCGTTGGCCAGGGTCAGCACCTCGGCGGTCCGCCCCTGGGCGGCGTAGAGCTCGGCGAGGTCGAGCGAGGCCTGCGCCGCGTCGTCGCCCATCTCTTTGGCGACGAACCCCTCCCGCGCCTCGCGCAGCGCCGCCTCCGCCTCCTCCACCCGGCCGCGCGCCGCCGCGATCTTCCCCTCGACGAGGCGCAGGCGGATGAGGTCGACCTCGTCGCCGAAGGCGGCATAGAGCGGGCGGCTGCGCGCGATGAGCTCGACGGCCTCGTCGAGGCGGCCCAGAGCCTGGAGCCAAACGGCCAGGTTGTGGTGCGCCGTCAGCACCAGCCGCGGCTCGCGCACGACGTCGATCAGCGGCAGCGCCTGGGCGAGCACGCCGACGGCGGTCTCGTTCTCGCCGGCGTAATGGTGGACCACCGCCTTCTTGACCAGGGCGCGCCCCGCCGCGTGGTCGGCGCCGTAGCGGCGGTAGGTGCCGATCGCCCGGTCGAGCAGCGCGTGCGCCTCCGGCCGCCGCGCCTGGCAGTAGCGGAGCGAGGCCTTGAGGTCGAGCAGCCGCGCCCGCTCGAGCGGATCGCCGCCGCCCTTCGCGAGGTGCTGCTCGGCGGTGCGGAAGGCGCGCTCGGAGCTGCGGAAGTCGGCGAGGAGGCGGCGGGCGTTCGCCAGCTCGGCCCAGCCGCGCGCCAGGAGGTCCGCGATCAACTGCTCGCCGTAGTCTGCCGCCGGCAGGGCCTCGGCGACGGCGATCGCGAGCTCGGCCAGCTCCTCGTAGGCCCGCGGCTCGCCGAAGCGCTCCTCCTGCCCGCGCTCGAGCAGGATCTCGCAGAGGCCCCAGGAGTGATAGCGGGAGCTGTTGCGGACGAGCAGGCGCCGGTGCGCCGCCGGGAGGCGCGCCAGCTCGGCGAGAAGGCGCGGCGCCGCCGCCCGCTCCTCGGCGCGGCGCTCCTGGAGCGACTGCACGCGCCGCCCGGCGCGCCGGATGGCGCCGTCGTAGCTGCCCGCTCCCAACAGGCCGTCGAGAGGAAGCTCCTCGGCTCCCTCGCTGCCGATCTGCCACAGCAGGCCGGTCGTCCGCCGGCAGTCCGGGCAGTCCTCGAGCAGGTGCCGCAGGATGTCACGGCTCTCCGGCTCCGCCAGCTCACCCAGCATGAAACGCTCGAGATCCTCGCGTCGCGGGTGGTCGGCCATGCTGGCAAGTCCTCCGTCAGGATGCGAGCCGAACGAGTGAGCGCGAATCACCCTAGCACCAGTCGCATATCATGTCCAGAACACACGTAAGTGCGGGAGCGGTGAAGAAGTTGGCAAGTCAGGGAGCGCGGCGAGGCGGGCGCTGCTCGCCCCCCCAGGTGCCCGCCCGCCGGCCGAGCGGGACAGACCGTCCGCCTCAGGGGTTGGACGGCAGCGGCAAGGCCGCCACGTGCTCGTGGGCGTGATAGCTGCTGCGCACGAGCGGACCCGCCTCGCAGTGGCGGAAGCCGAGCGCGAGGGCGTGGCGGCGGTAGTCGGCGAACTCGTCGGGATGCACCCAGCGGTCGACCGGCAGGTGCCTGGGGGTGGGCTGGAGATACTGGCCGAGGGTCAGGATCTCGACGCCCGCGGCGCGGATGTCGCCGAGCGTCGCGCGCACCTCGTCCGGCCTCTCGCCGAGGCCCACCATGATGCCGGTCTTGACGACGCCGCGGTAGCTGCCGGCGTCGCGCCGCCGCGCGGCCTCGGCCAGCAGGCCCAGCGTGCGGTCGTAGCGGCTGCCAGGACGGGCGGCGCGGTAGAGGCGCGGCACGGTCTCGGTATTGTGCGAGAAGACCTCGGGGGCGGCGCCGAGCACCACGTCGAGGGCGTCGGGGACGCCGCGGAAGTCGGGGGTGAGCACCTCGACGGCGGTTCCCGGGTTGGCGCGGTGCACCGCCGCGATGACGCGCGCGAAGTGGCCCGCGCCGCCGTCGGGGAGGTCGTCGCGGTCGACAGAGGTGACCACGGCGTGCTTCAATCCCATGACCCGCACCGCCTCCGCCACGTGCTCGGGCTCGAGCGGATCGACGCCCGCCTGCGGCCGCCCCGAGGTGACGGCGCAGAAGCCGCAGCGGCGGGTGCAGACGTCGCCCAGGATCATGAACGTGGCGGTGCCGTGCTCGCCCCAGCACTCGTAGATGTTCGGGCAGCGCGCCTCCTGGCAGACCGTGTGCAAGCTCAGGCGCTCGACCAGGCCACGCACCCGGTGATAGGCCGCCGGGGTCGCGAGCCGGACGCGCAGCCACTCCGGGCGCGGCTCCCGCCGCGGGTGGTGCGGGACCCCGGGAGGGGTGCCAGGGGCTTCGGGGCCCTGCGGGTCGGCGCGGCCGATCTTTACCAGGGTCTCACTCATCGGTCGGTAGTGTAGCGGACCCGCAGCGGGTAGCAGCGGGTCGAGAAGCTGGCCGTAGCGCCCGGGCTACGTCCCGGGCGTTTTCGAGCCCGCGCTTCGGTTCGGATGCGGAGGGAGGCTGGAGGCCTGATGCGGAGAGCCATCGCCCTGGGGATCGCCTGCGGCTGTCTGCTGGCGCCGGCCGCCTCGGCCGGCGTCCTGTCCGGCAACTGCCGCGTCCAGAGCCAGCCCGCCGCGACCCTGCTGGTGCCGTTCTTCGAGGCCGACCTCGACGACCCGTCCGGCGTCACCACCCTCTTCTCGGTCAACAACGCGCGCTCGGCCTCGACGCTCGCCCGCGTCGTGCTGTGGACCGACTGGGGGCTCCCGACGCTCGCCTTCGACCTCTATCTGACCGGCTACGACGTCCAGACCCTCAACGTCCGCGATCTCTTCCACGGTCATCTGCCGCGAACCGGCGCCACCGTCAGCCCGCACGGCAGCCTCTCCAAGCCGCCGGAGAGCTTCGCCGGGTGCAGCGGCAGCACGACGGGCGACGCGCCGCTGCCGGCGGCGGACCAGGCGTGGCTCGTCGCCGCCCACAGCGGGCATGCCCTGCCCGGGAGCCTGCCGCCCCAGTGCCTCGCCAGCCCGCAGACGGACGCCGGCTATGTCTCCGGCTACATCACCGTCGACGTCGTGCGGCGCTGCTCGCCGGTCCAGGTCGGGAGCATGCGCAACACCCCGGCCGATCCGCTGTACTTCGTCAACGGCGGCCAGGGGCTGGCGGGCAACGACAACGCGCTCTGGGGCGACTTCTACTACGTCCGACCGGGCAACAACAGCGCCGAGGGCAACGCGGCCGTCCATCTGGTGGCCGACGCCGACCTGCTCACCTCCGGCATCTACACCTTCTACGGCCGCTACGTCGGCTTCGACGGGCGCGACAACCGCATCCCCCTCGCGAGCCTCTACTACACGCGCTTCGTCGACGGCGGCACCTTCGACGGCGGCACCCGCCTCATCGTCTGGCGCGACACCCGCGACGGCCAGCCGCGCCCGCTCCCCTGCGGCACGAGCCCCTTCTGGCTGCCGCTCGGCACCCACGAGCTGGTGGCCTTCGACGAGGACGAGAACCCGACGATGCTCAGCGGCGCCGGCGCCCTGCCGCTCGCCACGCAATCCGTGCCGATCGGCGGCACGGAGCTCCCCGCCCCCTACACCTTCGGCTGGCTTCTCCTCGACCTCTGGCACGCCGACGAGACGCACGCCCAGGCCTGGGTCGGCGTGGTGATGACCGCCGAAGGGCGCTTCAGCGCCAGTCAGCCGGGGATCGCGGTGGACGACCTCTGCAACTTCGGGCCGTAGGGCGCCGCGGAGGCGCCGCCGCGGGCTACTTTGCCGCGAAACCCTTCGTCACCGCCGCCGGATCCATCTACTCTGCCGCGGAGTCGCTCGATCCAGGAGATGGATCTCGCCAACTCACGGCTGTGAAGCCCGAAGCGGCGGAACGTTCCGGCGTTTCTGCCGCGAATCCAAACTATTCCGCCGTGACACCCAGCACCGCGCCGGCGCCCTCTGCCTTCACGCCGCGAATACGCTAGTGCTGGCCGCCAGTTGGCACGCCGCGCCGGATGGGGAGAGAAGGAAAACCGCGGAGTGCCTGGACTCCGCGGCGTTCCAGTGTGTATTCGCGGCGGACCCGCTCGACGCGGAAGCTGCGGCGGCGGATTCCGCGGCCGGGTGACTCTGCGCGACGCCTGGTCGAAGCGATTTCGCGGCAGAGAACGGGCACCGCGGGCGGCGCCGCGGAGGCGCCGCCGATCTGCCGATGATCCATCGAGCGGTGTGTCCTGCGCTTCGCTGGCGACGGATTCCCGCGCCTGCGGCCCGAGCTTTTGCGGTGCCGGGCTCGCGACCACCTGCGCCCTACCCGACGTCCAGCGCCACGTCGAGCGCCGGGGCGCTGTGGGTGAGCCAGCCGACGGAGAGCAGGTCGACGCCGGTGGCGGCGATGGCGGGGGCGGTCGAGGGAGTGATGCCGCCGGAGGCTTCGGTGAGGGCGCGGCAGCGGCAGCGGCGGACGGCCTCGGCGAGCATCGGGAGGGACATGTTGTCGAGGAGGACGGCGTCGACGCCCAAGGCGAGCGCCTCGTCCAGCTCCTCCAGCGTATCCACCTCGACCTCCAGCTTCACCATGTGACCGACGACGGCGCGGGCGCGCTCGACGGCCGGGCGCAGGCCGCCGGCCAGGGCGCGGTGGTTGTCTTTGATCAGCACGCCATCGTCGAGGCCGAAGCGGTGGTTGGCGCCGCCGCCGGCGCGGACCGCGTACTTCTCGAGCGCGCGCAGGCCAGGGGTGGTCTTGCGGGTGCAGACGATGCGCGCGCCGTAGGGGCTGACGGCGGACACGAGCTCGCGGGTGGCGGTGGCGATGCCGCAGAGGCGGCCGAGAAGGTTGAGGGCGGTGCGCTCGGCGGAAAGGAGAACGCGCGCCTGGCCGCGCACGACGGCCAGGATCTCGCCGGCTACCGCGTCGTTGCCGTCGCCGAGGTGGATCTCGACGGCCACCGCCGGGTCGAGCAGGCGGAAGGCGGAAAGCGACGGCTCGAGACCGGCGACGCGGCCGGCGGCGCGGGCGACGACGCGCGCTTCGGCCAGGAGGTCGGCCGGGAGGACGGCGTCGCTCGTCAGGTCGCCGGCGCGGCCGAGGTCCTCCTCGAGGGCGCGGCGGACGAGGGGCTCGTAAAGGATCGGGTAGAGAGGGGGCACGAGAGCTTCGGCAGGATGGGCGCTCGGCTGTTCGTCGGGACGCCGAGCAGCGGATTCGAGCGCCGGGCGAGCGCTCACCGGGAAGCTCCGGCTGCGGCAGGCTCGCGACCTCCGGTCCCAAGCTGCGCGAGCGCCAAGCCGGCGCTCACCGCACTCCTCCGGCGACGGCGTGCGCCGGCGCCAGCGCCTCCTCGAAGCGAGCCGCGCCGTCTCGCCCGGCGGTCAGGAACAGCCGGTGCTCCCAGCGCGGGTCGGGCGTTGGGAAGTCGGCGCGGTAGTGGCCGCCGCGGCTCTCGCGGCGGGCGAGTGCCGCCTCGGTGACCAGCCGCGCGAGGTCGAGGAGGTTGCGCGCCTCGCCGGTCACCTCGGGATGTTCCTCCCGCAGCCGTGCCAGCCCGGCGAGCGCCGCTTCGAGCCCGCGGGCGTCGCGCACCAGGCCTACACGCTCCCACATCAGGCGCCGGACGGCCGCGACGAGAACTGGATCGCCGGTCCGCGCGGCGCCGGCGCCGAGCTTGACGGCCACCAGGCCCAGGTCTTGCGCTGGGCGCGGAGCCTCTGAGGCAATCCCGGGAGTCTTCCGAAAACGCCCGGGACGTAGCCCGGGCGCTACGCCCGGGACGCGACCGGCGGCGGGGGCCGCCGGCCGGAGCGTCGGCCGCCGCTCGCGGAGGTCGGCCGCCACGCGGGCGCCGAAGACCAGGGCCTCGAGGAGCGAGTTGCTGGCCAGACGGTTGGCGCCGTGGACGCCCGTCGATGCCACCTCACCGCAGGCCCAGAGCCCCGGCAGCGAGGTCTGGCCGTGATCGTCCACCGCCACGCCGCCCATGTGGTAGTGCGCGGCGGGCGAGACGGGCAGCGGCTCGCGGCGCGGATCGAGCCCGTGCGCCCGGCAGAGGGCGAAGACGGTCGGGAAGCGCTCGGGAAAGCGGTCGCCGATCGCCGCGCGCGCGTCGAGGACGACCGCGTCCCCCGCCACCAGCCGGCGCCAGATGGCGCGCGCCACGACGTCGCGCGGCGCCAGCTCGGCGTCCGGGTGCTCGGCGGGCATGAAGCGCCGGCCGCCGCCGTCCACCAGCACCGCGCCTTCGCCGCGCAGCGCTTCGGTCAGCAGCGGCATCGGGTCGGCGCCGGCGGCGAGCGCCGTGGGATGGAACTGCACGAACTCGAGGTCCACCAGCCGCGCTCCCGCCCGCGCCGCCATCGCCAGGCCATCGCCGGTCGCTTCGGGGGGGTTGGTGGTGTGGAGGTAGAGGCGCCCGAGGCCGCCGGTCGCCAGCACCACCGCCGAGGCCTGGAACAAGACGCGGCGGCCGCCGGCGTCGGCGGCGACGAGCCCGACCACCCGCCCGTCCTCGACCACCAGGTCGACCGCGAAGGTCTCCTCGACGACGCGGATCTCGGGGGCGCGCCGCACCGCCTCGACGAGCGTCCGCACCATCTCGGCGCCGGTCGCGTCGCGGGCGTGCAGGATGCGCCGGCGGCTGTGCGCCGCCTCGCGGCCGAGGGCGAGGCGGCCGGCCGTGTCGCGGTCGAAGCGGGCCCCGAGCGCCAGCAGCTCATGGATCCGCTCCGGTCCCTCGCGGGTCAGGAGCGCCACGATCTCGGGCACGTTCAGGCCGGCGCCGGCGGAGATCGTGTCGGCGGCGTGCAGCGCGGGCGCATCGTCCTCCCCCACCGCCACCGCCACGCCGCCCTGCGCCCAGGGGCTCGCGCCTCCGTCGCCGAGCCGGGCCTTGGTGAGGAGCGTCACCCGGCGCGGCGCGCAGCCGAGCGCGGCAGTCAAGCCGGCCACGCCGGTGCCGACGACGACGACGTCGGACGTCGCGACCGCGTCAATGCCGCCGGCGCTGGTCATCGGCGCCCCACCGCCAGCATCCGCTCGACCGCCCGCCGCGCCCGCGCCGCCACCTCGGGCTCGACCTCCACCCGGTGCTGCATCGTCTGCAGCGAGCGGAGGATCTTGGGCAGGGTGATCCGCTTCATGTGCGGGCAGAGGTTGCACGGCCGCACGAACTCGACGTCCGGGTACTCGACCGCCACGTTGTCGCTCATCGAGCACTCGGTGACCATGACGACGCGCCGCGGCCGGGTCGCGCCGACGTGCTTGATCATGCCGGCGGTCGAGCCGACGAAGTCGGCCTCGGCCAGCACCTCGGGCGGGCACTCGGGGTGGGCGATGATCTCGACGCCGGGGTACTGCTCACGGAAGGCGCGCAGCTCCGCGGCGGTGAACCGCTCGTGCACCTCGCAGTGACCGCGCCAGAGGATGATCTCGACGGCGGTCTGGCTGGCCACGTACTTGCCCAGGTACTCGTCGGGCAGGAAGATGACCCGCGGCACGCCGAGCGACTCGACGACCGCGACCGCGTTGGCCGAGGTGCAGCAGATGTCGGACTCGGCCTTCACCTCGGCCGAGGTGTTGACGTAGGTGACGACCGGCACTCCCGGGTAGCGCTCGCGCAGCAGGCGCACGTCGGCGCCGGTGATCGAGGCGGCGAGGGAGCACCCGGCCTGCGGGTCGGGGATGAGCACCGTCTTCTCCGGGCTCAGGATCTTCGCCGTCTCGGCCATGAAGTGGACGCCGGCGAGGACGATGACGTCGGCGTCGGTCGCCGCCCCCTTCTGCGCCAGGGCGAGCGAGTCGCCGGTGACGTCCGCGACGCCGTGGAAGATCTCCGGCGTCTGGTAGTTGTGCGCCAGGACGACGGCGTTGCGCCGGCGCTTCCATTCCTGGATCGCCGCCACGTACGGCGCGTGGACCGGCCACTCGATCGCGGGGATGACCGAGCGCACCCGCTCGTACACCGGCGCGGTGGCGAGCGCCACCTCGGGGGTGTAGTCGAGCTGGTACGCGCCCCGCCCGGTCTCCAGTCCGTTCATCGCCCATTCCTCTCTCGGCCGCTCTCGCCGTCTAGTATGCTCATCGTGAGCATAACAGGGAGACGAAGAAAGGCCGGCCACGCCGGCCTCGGTCCTTATGCTACAGATGAGCACTCGCCTGTCAAGGGGGTGCTCATCCAGCCTCCATAACCGAGCCGGGTCTTTGGATATGCCCTTAGGCCCGCCGCACGTGCGGCAGCCCGACGCCGGGGGCGGGCCGCTCGCGCAGCACCTCGCGCCGGAAGCAGAACAGCTCGGCCGGCCGGCCGCCGGTCGCGAGATCCTGGCGTCCGGTGCCTTCCACCAGCCCGCCGGTCTCCACCAGCCGCCGGAAGTTCTGCTTGTGGAGCCGCACCCCGGCGAGCGCCTCGACGACGCGCTGGAGCTGGAGCAGCGTGAAGGCCGGAGGCAGGAGCTCGAAAACGACCGGCCGGTACTTGAGCTTGC
>JBIOUG010000162.1:0-72613 GCA_044866775.1 Thermoanaerobaculia bacterium
CGCGATGCGCGCGGCGCGGCCGACCCGCCTGTGCCCCCGATCCGCGCCGCGCAGCCGCCCCGCCGGGGAGGCGAGAGGCTGCCGCTCTCCTACGCCCAGGAGCGCCTGTGGTTCCTCGACCAGATGCAGCCCGGCAGTCCCGTGTACAACGTGCCGATCGCGGTCCGGCTGCACGGCTTGCTCCGCCCCGCCGTGCTGGGCGCGACGCTGGACGAGCTGGCGCGGCGGCACGAATCGCTGCGCACCACGCTCGAAGCCGGACCCGGCGAGCCTCCGGTACAGCTCATCCACCCTCCCGGACCGGTGCGCTTGCCCCGCGTGGACCTGCAACAACTCCCGGCGCCGGTGCGCGAGGTGGAGGCCCGGCGGCTGGCCTGGACGGAGGCGCGGGTCCCCTTCGTCCTCGCGGCGGGGCCGCTGCTGCGGGCGACGCTGCTGCGGCTCAGAGAGGACGACCACCTGGCGTTGCTGACTCTGCATCACGTCGTTGCGGACGGCTGGTCGATGGGCGTGCTGGTGCGCGAGCTCAGCGCGCTGTACGAGGCCTTCGCCGCCGGCCGCCCCTCGTCGTTGCCCGAGTTGGGCGTCCAGTACGGCGACTACGCCCTCTGGCAGCGCGCCTGGCTGTGCGGGGAGGTGCTGGCGGCACGGCTCGGCGCTTGGAAGCAGCGGGTGCCCGAGGTCGCGAAGCACCTCGAGCTCCCTGCCGACCGGCCTCGGCCGCCGGCGCAGACCTTCCGTGGCCAGCGACTCCCGCTCGTCCTGGAGCCTGCGCTGGCGGCGGAGATCAGGCGACTGGTGGGGCAGTGGGGGGCGACCCCTTTCATGGTGCTCTGCGCCGCGACGGCCGCTCTGTTCTACCGCTATACCGGTGAGCCCGAGGTGAGCCTCGGCACTCCGATCGCAAACCGCAACCGCGCCGAGATCGAGGGCTTGATCGGTTTCTTCGTCAACACCCTGGTGCTGCGCGTCAGCGCGGACGGCGATCCCCGGTTCGGCGCGCTTCTGATCCGTGCCCGCGAGGCGGCCCTCGAGGCCTTCGCCCACTCCGAGCTGCCGTTCGAGAAGCTGGTCGAGGTGCTGCAGCCGACCCGAGACCTGTCCCGCTCGCCGCTCTTCCAGACGCTGTTGATCTGGCAGGGAGAGCGGCCGATCGTTCCCCCGCTTCCGGGCCTGGCGGCGGACGTGGAGGAGGTGGACAACGGCACCTCCAAGTTCGACCTTACCCTTTCGCTCGCCGGCACCGGGTGCGAGATGAAGGGGTGGATCGAGTACAGCCGCGACCTCTTTGATGCCGCCACCGTGGTGCGCTTGGCCGGACACCTGCGCACGCTGCTGCGCGGCGCCTCCGGCCGGCCGGAGACGGCCTTGTCGGAGCTGCCATTGCTCACTCCCGGCGAGCAGCACCAGCTCCTGGAGTGGAACCGGACGGGCGAGGCCGGCGGCGGCGCGCTCCTGCACGAGCTGTTCCTGCTGCGAGCGGCGCAGACGCCAGAGCGGACAGCCCTGGTGGCAGACGGCGAGGAACTGACCTACCGCGAGCTCGCGGCCCGCTCCGCCCGCCTCGCCCGGCGTCTGCGGAGCCTCGGCGTCGCTCCGGAGGAGCGCGTGGCGGTCTGCCTGGAGCGGACGGCGGACCTGGCGGTGGCGGTGCTCGCGGTGTTGCGGGCCGGGGGGGCCTACGTCCCGCTCGATCCCGCCTACCCTCCGGAGCGCCTCGCCTACATGCTGCAGGACAGCGGGGCGGCCGTCCTGCTCACCCTGGAGCGGCTCGCGCCGCGCCTCCCGGAGCCTGTCGCGGGTGAATGGACCCGGGTCTGTCTGGACGCCTTCGAGACCCGAGCCGCCGCCCGACAAGCCGGCGCCGGCGCGCCCGCTCCCTTGGCGGACAACATCGCCTACCTGATCTATACCTCGGGCTCGACCGGCCGGCCGAAGGGCGTCGCCGTCACCCACCGCAGCGCGGTGGCCTTCTTGCGCTGGGCCGCGGAGGCGTTCTCGACGGATGAACTCGAAGGGGTGCTCGCCGCGACGTCCATCTGCTTCGACCTTTCCGTGTTCGAGCTGTTCGCCCCCTGGAGCGCCGGCGGGACGGTGGTGCTGGTCGAGAACGCGCTCGCCTTGGCAGAGCCCGGAGCCGCGGCACTTCGGGAGCGGGTCCGCCTGATCAATACCGTGCCTTCGGTCGCCGCGGAGCTGGTGCGCCTCGGGGCGGTGCCCGCCTCGGCGCGGACCGTCAACCTGGCCGGCGAGCCCCTGCCGCGCGTCCTTGCCGAGGCGCTCTACGATCAGCTTTCCGTCCGTCGAGTGCTCAACCTCTACGGCCCGTCCGAGGACACGACCTACTCGACATGGGCGCCGGTGCGCCGCGGGGAAGCTGGTGCGCCGACGATCGGCAGGCCCATCCACGGCACCCAAGCGCACCTCCTCGACGCCGGCCTGCGACCGGTGCCGGTCGGGGTGCCGGGCGAGCTCTACCTGGGCGGTGCGGGGCTGGCGCGAGGGTACCTGGGGCGGCCGGCGCTGACGGCGGAGCGGTTCGTGCCCGACCCGTTCGGGGGCGCGACAGGGTCGGCCGCCGGACAGCGGCTCTACCGCACCGGCGATCTCGCCCGCTATCGGGCCGACGGCGAGATCGAGTTCCTGGGCCGACTCGACCACCAAGTCAAGGTCCGCGGTTACCGGGTGGAGCCGGGAGAGGTCGAGGCGCGGCTGGTGGCCCATCCGGCAGTGCGCGAGGCCGTCGTCGTGACCTGCGACGACGGTGCCGAGCGCCGGCTGGTGGCGTACGTCGCGACCGGTTCGGCGGGCACCAGCCCCGCCGAGCTTGCGGCTTGGCTCGGCCGGACCCTGCCGAGCGCCTTCCTCCCCTCAGCCTTCGTGTTCCTCGAGACCTTGCCCCGGTTACCGAACGGTAAGGTCGACCGCCGGGCGCTGCCGGCGCCGGAGAGGAGGGCTCGCGAGGAGGCGTTCGTGCCACCCCGGACCGGCACCGAGGAGGTGTTGGCGGCGATCTGGTCCGAGGTGCTGCGAGTCGAGGGGATCGGCGCGACCGACGACTTCTTCGAGCTCGGCGGCCACTCGCTGCTCGCCGCCCAGGCGGCGTCGCGGACGCGCGACGTCTTCAACGTCGAGCTGCCTCTGCGCCGGATGTTGGAGGCCCCCACGCTCGCGGCCGTCGCCGCGGCCGTGGACGAGGCGCGGGGAGCCCGCCCCGCACCCGCGGTGCCGGCGCCATCGCTGGGCGCAACTCCACGGGACGGCGATCTGCCGCTTTCCTTCGCCCAGGAGCGGCTCTGGTTCCTCGAGCAACTCGAGCCGGGGCAGTCGGCGTACAACAGCCCGTTGGCCGTGCGCCTGAGCGGACGTCTGGAGGTCCCGATGCTCGCTGCGGCGCTGGTGGCGCTCGCGGCCCGCCAGGAGTCGCTACGCACGAGCTTCGGGGACCACGGCGGCCGGCCGGTGCAGCGGATCGCAGCGGCGCCGGAGATGCCGCTGATCCTGGTCGACCTCACCGGCCTCGGGGCCACGGCGCGGGAGCGTGCCCGCGCGGAAGTCGGCGCCGCCGCGGCCGGTCTCCCCTTCGACCTGAGTCGCCCTCCCCTGATCCGCGCCGCGCTGCTGCGCTTCGGCGGCGAGGAGCACGCACTGCTGCTGGTTCTCCACCACCTCGTCACCGACGGCTGGTCGACCGGCGTGTTGGTGCGCGAGCTCGCCGCCCTGTACGAGGCCTTCACCGCGGGCCGCGCCTCGCCGCTGCTCGAGCTGCCCGTCCAGTACGCCGACTTCGCCCGCTGGCAGCGCGTGTGGCTGGCTGGACCTGTCCTGGAGCGCCAGATGGCCTTCTGGCGCCAGCGGCTCGCGGGCCTCGGGCCCCTCGAGCTGCCCAGCGAGCGGCCCCGGCCGGCGCGGCGCAGCTCCCGGGGCGCCGTGGTGGCCGCCGAGCTGCCGCGGGAGACGATGTCCGGCCTGGCCGCCTGGGTGCGGCGCAGCGGGGCGACCCTCTTCATGTCGCTGCTCGCGGCCATGGACGCGCTGCTCTGCCGCGTGAGCGGCCAGACCGATGTCGCGGTGGGCACCCCGGTCGCCAATCGCAACCGGCGCGAGATCGAGGGGCTGATCGGGTTCTTCGTCAACACCCTCGTGCTACGCGTGGATCTCTCCGGCGACCCGAGCGGCCGCGAGCTTCTGTCGCGGGCGCGGGAGGTCGCGCTCGCCGCCTACGATCACCAGGACCTGCCGTTCGCGAAGCTGGTAGAAGAGCTGCAGCCGGCGCGCGACCTGAGCTCGGTGCCGCTGATCTGGGTGATGCTCGTGCTGCAGAACACCCCCGTGCCGGCGATCCGGCTTCCGGGCTTGCTCCTGGAGCCCCTGGAGGTCGAGATCTCGACTGCCAGTTTCGACCTCTCGCTCTCGGCGGCCGAGGTCGACGGCAGCATGCAGCTGCGGCTGCGCTACAGCCAGGACCTTTTCGACGCTGTCACCCCACAGCGGCTCCTCGGCTGGCTGGTGACGTTGGCGGCCGGGCTGGCGGCGGATCCCGGGACCCGAGTGTCGGAGCTGCCGTTGCTCAGCGCGGCGCAACGTCACCAGCTCCTGGTCGGCTGGAACGATACGCGCGTGGAGCGTCCCGAGGGGCTCACCCTGGTCGACGTATTCGAGGCCTGGGTGGTGAAGACGCCCGGTTCCCGGGTGGTCGCCTGCGAGGACGGGGCGCTCACCTACGCCGCGCTGGACGGCCGAGCCGCGGCGCTCGCGCGGCAACTCCGGAAACTGGGTGTGGGCCCCGACGTGACGGTGGGGATCTGCTTGCAGCGCTCGCTAGAGATGATCGTTGCCGTCCTCGGCGTGCTCAAGGCCGGTGGCGCCTACGTGCCGCTCGACTCGACCTTCCCGCCCGAGCGGCTGGCGTTCATGCTCGACGACTGCGGGGCGCGGGTGCTGCTGACCCGCGCCGGCTGGGCGGCAGCATTCCCGGCCCTCACCGCGAACCGGGCTCTGCTGCTGCTCGACGGAGATCTCCCCCCGGCGCCCCCCGCTGCCGGCGCCGAGGGACCCCGGGCCGCTCCCGAGAACATGGTGTACGTGATCTACACGTCCGGCTCCAGTGGACGGCCGAAGGGCGTCGCGGTCGAGCACCGCCAGCTCCTCAACTATGCCTGCGGGGTCCTCGATCGGCTCGAGCTCGGCCCGGGGACGTCGTTTGCCACCGTCTCGACACTCGCCGCCGACTTGGGCAACACCTCGGTGTTCGGCGCACTCGCCAGCGGCGGATGCCTGCACGTCCTGAGCGACGAGCGCATCGCCGATCCCGAGGCCCTGGGGGACTACTTCGAGCGCCATCGCATCGACTGCCTCAAGATCGTGCCCTCGCATCTCAAGGCGTTGCGCACCGGCTCGCGACCCGACCGCGTGCTGCCTCGCCGGTGCCTGGTGCTGGGCGGCGAGGCCAGCGACCCGACGTTCGTCGATGGCCTGCGCGCGGCCGCGCCCGACTTGGTGGTGCTCAATCACTACGGGCCGACCGAGGCGACGGTCGGTGCGGCCACGAGCCGCGCGGGCGCAGGAGAGCAGGGGTATGGCGCGAGTCTTCCGCTGGGTCGGCCGCTCGCCGGCGCGGCAATCTACCTGCTCGACCCGATGCTCGGCCCCGTGCCGCCGGGCAGCGACGGCGAGCTCTGTATCGGTGGCGCCGGGATCGCGCGTGGCTACGTCGGGAAACCGGATCTCACGGCGGAGCGGTTCGTGCCGGACCCCTGGGGCGCGATCCCCGGCGGGCGCCTTTACCGCACCGGAGACTTGGCTCGCCACCTGCCGGACGGGCGGATCGAGTTCCGGGGCCGCCGCGACTTCCAGGTCAAGATCAGAGGCTTTCGCGTCGAGCCTGGGGAAGTGGAGGCGGTGCTCCGCGAACACCCCGCCGTGAGCGACGCCGCGGTCGTTGCTCGTCACGACCTGCCGGGCGGGACGGGGTTGGCCGCCTACGTCGTGCCGATGCCCGGCCGGAGCGACGCCGCTCTTGGGGAGGATTTGCGCATCCTGCTCAAGGCGCGGTTGCCGAGCGCCATGGTGCCGGCCGGACTGGTGCTGGTCGAGAAGCTGCCGCGCCTAGCCAATGGCAAGGTCGACCGCGCCGCCCTGCCGCGGCCCGAGTTCGGCGACGGTGCGAGCGACGCCGACACCGCGCCCGGGGAGGTGGAAGAGGTCCTCACCATCCTCTGGGCGCGACTGCTCGGAGCGGCGGAGATCGGTCGCCGCCAGAGCTTCTTCGAATTGGGTGGACATTCACTGCTGGCAACGCAGCTTGTGTCGCGCCTCCGCGAGGCCTTCGGCGTCGAGATCGCCCTGCGCGACCTGTTCGAGGAGCCCACAGTCGAGGGGTTGGCTCGCCGGGTGCGCGCGACGTGGGGAGGCCAACCTCCGCCCCACATCGCGCGGGCGCGGCGGAACGGCGACCTGCCGCTCTCGCCCGCACAGGAGCGCCTGTGGCTGCTCGACCAGCTCAACCCGGGCAACGCGTTCTACAACATCCCGGCGCCGGTGACCCTGCGCGGAGCGCTCGACCTGCGGGCGCTCAAGCGCAGCCTGGCCGAAGTGGTGCGACGGCACGAGATCCTGCGGACGACATTTCCGGGTGAGCTCGGGCAGGCGCGGCAGGAAATCGCCGCGGACCTGTGCATCGCAGTTCCCGTGGTTGACCTGAGCGGGCTGCCGCTGGCGGCGCGCGTCGCCGAGCGCCGGCGGTGGCTCGCCGGGGAGGCGCGGCGCCCCTTCGATCTCGCGCGCGGGCCTCTCATACGCACGGCGCTCTTGCGGCTGGCCACTGAGGAGCACCTGGGGTTGCTGACCCTCCATCACATCGTCAGCGACGGTTGGTCGCGCGGCGTGCTGATCCGTGAGCTGGCAGCCCTCTACGAGGCCTTCTCGCAGGGCCGGCCCTCGCCGCTCCCCGAGCTGCCGCTCCAGTATGCCGATTTCGCCGTTTGGCAGCGCGAATGGCTGAGCGGCGCGGTGGGGGAGCGGCTCCTCGGCTACTGGCGAACCCGCTTGGCGGGCCTCCGCCCTCTCGAGCTGCCTGCCGACCGCCCCCGCCCGGCCACGCCGCGCCATCGCGGCCGGCGGCGCGCCTTCTCTCTCGACCATCGTCGGCTGGAGCACCTCTGCGCCGAGCCGGCGGGCACGACGCCGTTCATGGCCGTGCTGGCGCTCTTCCAGGTGCTCATTGGCTGGCTGGCTGGTCGCGACGATGTCGCCGTGGGCACCGACATCGCCAACCGCAACCGCCTGCAGACCGAGCCGCTGGTCGGCTTCTTCGTCAACCAGTTGGTACTGCGCACCGACCTGTCCGGCGACCCTACCTTCCGGGAGCTCCTGCGCCGGGTGCGCGACACGACGCTCGAGGCGTACGCCCACCAGGACCTGCCGTTCCAGCGCTTGGTGGGCGAGCTGGCACTGCCGCGCCAGGCCAACCAGCAGCCGCTGTTCCAAGTGAAGCTCGTCTTCCAGAACGCACCGCTGCCGGCCGTGCGGCTGCCGCACCTCGAGCTGCTCGCCGTCGAGCCGGAGATCGAGTTCACACAACTCGACCTCATCCTGTTCGTGCAGCCACGCGCGGACGAGCTGCGGTGCTCGCTGCACTACGACATCGACCTGTTCGATACCGCCACAGCCGATCTCTTCGCGGGTTGTCTCACCGGCCTGCTCGAGACTGTCGCCGAGGATCCCCAGGCGCGGCTGAGCCGGCTCGCCGAGCGGCTCGACGGCTGGAGGCGAGAAGCACTGACCGCTGCAGAAAAGAGGGCCACAACCATGGTATTCAACAAGTTCAAAGCGATCCAACCTAAAGCCGTCAAGCTGTCCGACCAAACCCTGGTGACGCTCGAGCCGCTGCGCCCGGGCGAGAGGCTGCCTCTGGTGGTGCGCCCGGCCATCGCGGAGGTGGACCTCGCCGAGTGGGCGGCTCCCCACCGGGAGCTGCTGGAGCAGAAGCTCGCGGAGCACGGCGCCGTGCTGTTTCGCGGCTTCCACATCGAGGATGCCGCGACCTTCGAGCGCTTCGCTGGCGGTCTCTGCGACGATCTCTTCAACGAGAACAGCGAGCACCCCCGCGACTCGGTCACCGGCAACGTCTACACGCCGGTGTTCTTCCCGCCCGACCAGCAGCTGCTCTGGCACAACGAGAATTCCTTCAACCATCACTGGCCGATGAAGATCTGGTTTTGCTGCGTCCGTCCGGCCGCGCGCGGCGGTGAGACCACGCTGGTTGACAGCCGTGAGGTGTTCGCGCGCATCCACCCGGCCATTCGCGAGAAGTTCCTGCGCCAGGGCGTGATCTATTCCCGGAACTACGGCGACGGCCTCGGCCTGGACTGGCGGACAGTGTTCAGCACCGACGACAAAGCAGAGGTCGAGAAGAGGTGCCGTGCCGGAGGCATGCGCTTCGAGTGGAAGGCCGGCGACCGCCTCCGGACCCTGAGCCCGCGCCCAGCGGCGGTGCGCCATCCGCGCTCGGGCGAGATGGTCTGGTTCAACCAAGCGCAGCACTGGCACGTCTCCTGTCTCGACCCGGCCACTCGCGAGTCGATCACTACGCTGTTCCCCGAGGCCGACCTGCCCAGGAATTGCTATTACGGCGATGGCTCGCCCATCGAGGATGAGGTGATGACCGAGATCTTGCGCGTCTATCGCGAGCTCGAGGTCTGCTTCCCCTGGGAGAAGGGAGACGTCGTGCTGGTCGACAACCTGCTGACCGCCCACGGACGCAACGCCTTCGAAGGGGAGCGCAAGCTGCTGGTGGCGCTCGGCCAGATGACCAGCTACTCGGACATCGAGTCGTCGCAGGTGGCCACGGCGTGACGGAGGTCGTCGGCTTCCGGCTCTCGCCGCAACAGCGGCGCCTCTGGGACTTGGCGGACGGTCCGGCTTACCGCGCGCAGTGTGCCCTGTGGTTGGAAGGACCGCTGGCGCTCCGCGCGCTCGAGAAGGCCCTCGCCGCCCTGGTGGCGCGGCACCAGATCCTGCGCACGGCCCTCGCACGCCAGCCCGGGGTCCGCCTCCCGCTGCAGTCGGTGTTCGCGGCTCCACCGCCGGCCTGGACGCAGGTCGACCTGCGGGGGCGATCCCCCGACGAGCACCGCGGCGTGCTCGAGGACCTCCTCGAGCGCCAGGGGGCACGCAGCGTGGACCTGGGGAACAGCTGGCGGCTCGAGCCGCTGCTCGTGCGCCTCGAGGAAGAGCGGCATGCGCTCGTGCTGCGCCTTCCGGCCTTCTGCGCCGACCGCTGGACGTTGCGCCAACTGCCGCGGGAGATCGGGCGCTTGTACCGGATCAGCTGCGAGGGTAGTCCGGACCTCGAGGAGCCCGTGCAATACGTCCACTTCTCCGAGTGGCTGCACGAGGTGCAGAGCGATCCCGAGGCAGAGCCGGGTCTGCGACACTGGCAGCAGCAGGTCGCAGCCTGGGATCCGGCACTCCCGCTCCCCTTGGGGCGCGCCGCCGCCGATCACGGAGAGTTCCGCCTCCGGTCCGTGTCCGTCGCGGCGCCGCGCGAGCTCGCCGCAGCGCTCGAGCAGGCGGCGCGCCACGCGGGCGTGCCGCCGGAGGACTTCCTTCTGGCGGCTTGGCGCGCGCTCCTCTGGCGCCTGACGGCGGTCTCCGGCCTCGCCATCGGATGGCTCGCCGACGGCCGCAAGTACGACGAGCTCGCCGAGACACACGGTCTGTTCGCCCGCTTCCTGCCACTGTGCATCCCGTGCGACGACGACACGCCGTTCGACGTCGTCCTACGCCAGGTCCACGAGCAGACCGGGAAGGGACGGCAATGGCAAGAGCTGTTCACCTGGCCGGAGCCACCGGCTGGCGACGGCCGACTCGGCTACTTCGCAGCGGCGTTCGAGCACGAGACGGAACCGATGGAGTGCTTCGCCGCTGGCGTCCGCTTCTCGCTCTGGAGGACCTACGCCTGCTTCGACCGCTTCAAGGTCGAGCTCGCCTGCCGTTGCCACCGCACGGAGCTGGACGCGACGATCCACTACGACGCCGACGCCCTGTCAGCCGCGGACGCGGAGCAGCTCGCGGCGCGCTTTCTCACACTGGCGACCGCGGCCGCCAACCGCCCGGAGACGCCGCTCGGATCACTGGACGCGCTGAGCTCGGCCGAGAGCCGTACCCTGATCCGCGAGCTCAACGCGACCGGTGCCGAGTTGCCGTTCGATCGCCCGCTGCACGTCCTGTTCTCCGCGCAGGCCGCGCGCACGCCGGAAGCCACGGCAATCGTCACCGCGGGTGGCACCATCGCATACCACGAGCTCGCGGCGCGGGCGAATCGCCTGGCGCACCACCTGCTCGGGCTCGGCGTCGGCCCGGACGTGCGGGTGGCGATCTGCTGTGAGCGCTCTGCCGAGATGGTGGTGGGCCTGCTCGCCACGCTCAAGGCTGGAGGCGCCTACGTGCCGATCGACGCCACCTATCCGCCAGAGCGGATCGCGTGGCTGCTGGACGACTGCGGCGCCGCGGTCCTCCTCACGCGGCCGGAGCTCATGGACCGCTTGGCCGGCACCGCGGCGCGGGTGGTCCGGCTCGACGAGGGAGCGGGCGGCCCAGAGCGAGATCCTGCGGTGCGGGTGGATCCCGACAACCTGGCCTACGTGATCTATACCTCGGGTTCGACGGGCCGGCCCAAGGGAGTGATGGTGACCCACCGCGGGCTCAGCAACTACCTGCTGTGGGCCGTGGGGGCATACGGCCTGGCGCCGGGAGACGCGGTGCCGGTGCACTCCCCGGTGGGCTTCGATCTAACCGTGACGAGCCTGTGGGGGCCCCTGCTGGTCGGTGGCAAGGTCTGGCTGCTCAGCGAGGAGGGAGCGCTGGAAGAGCTGGCGGACCACCTGTCCGCGGGCGAGGAGCCGGCGCTGGTCAAGCTGACGCCGTCGCACCTGGAGGTGCTGCGTGAGCTGTGGCTGCCGGGGGGCCGGGGTCGCGCGGCCCGGGTGATCGTGCTCGGGGGTGAGGCGTTGGAGGGGAGCAGTCTCGCCGGCTGGGGAGACCGTCTGGCAGGAGTGAGGATCGTCAACGAATACGGTCCGACGGAAACGGTGGTGGGCTGCTGCGTACACGAAGTGCTCGGAGGTGACGAGCTGGGGCGCGGGCCGGTGCCGATCGGCGGTCCGATCGCCAACCTGCGGCTGTACGCCGTCAACCCGCACCTCAAGGTGGTGCCGCTAGGAGTACCGGGGGAGCTGCTGATCGGCGGGGTGGGGGTCGCTCGCGGTTACCTCGGGCGGCCGGACCTCACGGCGGAGCGGTTCGTTCCTGACCCGTTCGGGGAGGAGGTGGGAGGCCGTCTGTATCGCAGCGGCGATCGGGTGCGCTACCGCCCCGACGGCAGCCTCGAGTATCTGGGCCGCCTCGACGATCAGGTGAAGATCCGCGGTTTCCGCGTCGAGCCGGGTGAGATCGCGGAGGCTCTGCGCGGCAACCCCGGGGTGGCGGACGCCGCCGTGATCGCGCATGAGGACGAGCCCGGCCGGAGGCGTCTAGTGGCCTATGTCATCCCCTCGGCCCAGGAGACACCCGACGCCACCGAACTCCGCGCCTACCTTGCCCGCAGCCTGCCCGAGCACATGCTGCCCTCCGCGTTCGTGGCTCTGCGCAGCTGGCCGCTGACTCCCAACGGCAAGCTCGACCGGCGCGCCTTGCCCAAACCGGGGGAGGAGCAGGCCGGCGCCGGGCGCGGCTTCGCTCCTCCGCGCACTCCCGAGGAGCGGACGCTGGCGGAGATCTGGGCCCAGGTGCTCGGGATGGAGCGCGTCGGCGTTCACGACAACTTCTTCCAGCTCGGTGGTGATTCGATCCTCGGCGTGCAGGCGGTGGCGCGCGCCCAGCGCAGGGGTTTGCGTCTCACGCCCGGCCAACTCTTCCGCCATCAGACCATCGCCGAGCTGGCCGCCGCGGTGGCGGAGCGAGCAGAGACGCCGGCGGCCGAGCAGGGAGTAATCGAGGGGCCGGTGCCCCTGACTCCAATCCAGCGCTGGTTCTTCGAGCTGGGGCTCGCCCGCCCGCAGCACTGGAACCAGGCCGTGCTCCTGGAGGTGCGGCAGCCGATCGCGAAGCCCCATGTGCAGGCGGCCGTTGAGGCGCTCCTCGCCGGCCACGACGCGCTGCGTCTGCGGTTCCAGCAGGACGCCACGGCCTGGAGCCAGGCCGGCACCGAGATCGGAGAGCCGGTGTCGCTGCTCTGGCGGAACCTCGCTGGCCTGTCGCGCGAAGCGCAGGCAGCCGCGATCGAAGAGGAGGCGGGGCGACTCCAGGCCAGCCTGGACCTGGGCCGCGGACCGCTGCTGCGCGCCGCCTGGTTCACCCTCGGGCCGGACCGCCCGGCTCGCCTGCTGCTGGTCGCTCATCACCTGTGCGTCGACGCCGTCTCGTGGCGCATTCTCCTCGCGGACCTCGAGCGCGCCTGCGCGGCCGCAGCCCGCGGCGCCGCCATCGATCTGCCTCCGAAGACCTCCTCGTACCGTGCCTGGGCGCGCCGCCTGGAGGAGATGGCGGCGAGCGAGGCGGTGCGGTTCGAGGTGGAGTTCTGGCTCCGCCGCGGGAGCACGGCGGCGCTACCCCGCGACGGCATCGGGGGACCCAACGACCGCACTTCGGAGGAGGTGGTGCAGCGCGCCCTGGATGCCGGCGCAACCGGAGCCCTGCTCCAGGAGCTGCCGCGGGTCGCCCGCGCCCAGCCGCATGAGGTGCTGGTCGCCGCGCTCGTGCAGGCCTTCGCGCGCTGGGCTGGAGAGGAAGGGCTGCTGCTCGAGCTGGAGGGGCATGGTCGCGAGGAGTTGGACGGCGAGGGGTTCGACCTCTCGCGCACCGTTGGCTGGTTCACCAGCCTCTACCCCGCCGAGCTGCGGGTCGGGGCGGAGACCTCCCCGGGCGAGGCGCTGCGTGCGATCAAGGAGCAGCTGCGGCGGATCCCGCGTCACGGCCTCGGCTTCGGGATCCTGCGCTACCTGGGCGATCCGGAGATTGCCGCGGCCCTGGCGGCGCTGCCGCGGCCCGCTGTGGGCTTCAACTACCTGGGACGCCTCGATCGCGGGCTGGCGGAGTCGGCCCTGTTCGCGCCGGCCGGCGAGTCCGTGGGACCGCTGCACGATCCGGCCGGGGAGCGGCCGTTGCCGATCGAACTCGCCGCCGCGGTGCTCGATGGCCAGCTCCAGATCCGGTGCAGGTACAGCCGCAACCTGAACCGGCGCGAGAGCATCGAGGCGCTGGCGGACACCCTCCTCGATGCCCTGCGAGCGCTCATCGCCTATGGCCGCTCGCCAGGCGTGGATGGATACGCACCGTCGGACTTCCCCAGGGCGCAACTGAGCGAGACCGCTCTCGAGCGGGTGGCGGGGCTGCTCGACGAGATCGACCGGGCGGGGATCGAAGCGGGATGAAGAACGTCGAGGACATCTACCCGCTGTCCCCCCTGCAACAGGGAATCCTGTTCCACAGCCTCGCCGCGGGCGGGGAGGGGGTCTACGGCATCCAGTTCTCCTGCACGATCGCGGGCGAGCTCGAGCCGGACGCCTTCCGTCAGGCCTGGCGCGAGGTGGTCGCGCGCCACCCGATCCTGCGCTCGGCGTTCCTCTGGCAGGGACTGGCCGCGCCCCTCCAGGTCGTGCGCCAGCAGGTCGAGATCCCCTGGGAGGAAGCGGATTGGCGGGATCTGCCGCCGCAGCGGCGGGAGCGACGCCTCGTCGCCGAGGCGGTCGCCGAGCGCCGCCGGCCTTTCGAGCTGGCACGCGCGCCGCTCATCCGGCTGCGCCTGATCCGCGTCGAGGAGCGGCGCTTCCGCTTCCTCTGGACCTTCCACCACCTTCTCCTCGACGGCTGGTCCGTCCGTCTGCTGCTGCGGGAGGTGCTGGCTCTCTACGTCGCTGTCCAGGGCGGCACCACGCCGCGCCTGCAGCTCCACCGGCCCTACGGCGACTACATCGCCTGGCTGCAGGGACGCGACCCCGTAGCCTCGCAGGCGTTCTGGCGAGGCTATCTGAGCGGCTTCGGCTCCCCCACCCGGCCGGACCTCGGTCCGGCGCCCGCGATGGCCGGCGGCGGCGAAAGCCAAAAGGAGCTCCTCGATCGCCTGCCGCGGCCGGTGACCGCCACCCTGCGTGCGTTCGCACGCCAACGCCGGCTGACCTTGAACACCGTCGTGCAGGGGGCCTGGGCTCTGCTGCTCGGCCGCTACAGCGGCGAGACCGACATCGTCTTTGGCATCGTGGTCTCCGGCCGCCCCGCTGAGTTGGCCGGGGTCGAGTCGATGGTAGGCCTGTTCATCAACACTCTACCGCTGCGCGTGCGGCTCCAGCCCGAGCGGCCGGTCGGCGACTGGCTCGAGGAGATGCAGGCCGCGCAGCTCGAGCTGCGCGAGCACGAGCACAGCCCGCTGGCGCAGGTGCAGGGATGGAGCGAGCTGCCGCGCGGCGCCGCCCTGTTCGAAAGCGTCTTCGCTTTCGAGAACTACCCCGATGCCTTGACCGGCCAGGAGGATCGGGCGGGGGTGGAGATCTGCAATGTGCGGAGCTCCGAAAGCACGCACTATCCCCTGAACCTGCTGATCGGGCCGGCCGACGAGCTGATCGTGCGCGTCCTCTACGACGGCTCGCGGTTCGCGCCAGCCGCGGTGGCACGGCTCGCGGGGCACCTGCGGACACTCTTAGAAGCGTTCGTCGCGGACCCCGAGGCGCCGGCCGGCGAGATCGCCTATCTCACGAGAGCCGAGCGCCACCAGGTCGTGACTGCCTGGAACGACACCGCGGCGGAGTACGACCGCCTGGCGCTGGTCCACGAGCTGGTCGAGGCTCAGGCCCGGGAGCGCCCCGATGCCGTCGCGGCATCGTTCGCGGACCGGCACCTGACCTTCGGGGAGCTGAACCGGCGAGCCAACCAATTGGCCCACCACCTGCGCTCCCTGGGCGTTGGCTCGGGAAGCCTAGTCGGGGTCTGCCTGCGGCGCTCGCTCGAGATGGTGCCGGCATTGCTCGCCGTGCTGAAGGCCGGCGCTGCCTACGTACCCGTCGAGCCACATCTCCCGCGCGAGCGGATGCGTTACATCCTCGCCCGACTCGGGATCCGCTGCATCCTCCTGCAGTCGGAGGCGATTCCCGAGCTGCAAGAGCTGCAGGTCGGAATCCCCGCGCTCCGCCATCTGGTGCCGCTCGATCCGCTGCAACCCGCCGACGGGCCCGGCTCCCCCCTACGCTGGGCGCTCCCGGAGATCGAGCGGGCGCCGGAGGTCAACCCGACGATCCGGCTGGACGCCGAGGCGCCGGCCTATGTGATCTTCACCTCCGGCTCGACCGGGCGTCCCAAGGGGGTGATGGAGAGCCACCGCGCCGTCGTCAACCTGATCGAGTGGGCGAGCAGGGCATTCGATCTGGGCCCCGCCGATCGGGTCCTGTTCGTGACGGCGCTGAGCTTCGACCTCTCCGTCTACGACATCTTCGGATTGCTGGCCGTCGGAGGGAGCGTGCGGATCGCTTCCGAGGAGGAGATCCGCGACCCCGAGCGGCTGGTCGCGATCCTCGGTGCCGAGGCGGTCACCTTCTGGGATTCGGCGCCCGCCGCCCTGCAGCAGCTCGTCCCCTTCCTCCCCGAAGGGCCTGTGCCCGCTCGCTTGCGGCTGGTGTTCCTGAGCGGCGATTGGATCCCGGTGGGACTTCCCGACCGCATCCGGACCACCTTCCGCACCGCCCGCGTGGTCGCGCTGGGCGGCGCTACGGAGGCCACGGTCTGGTCGAACGTCTACCCGGTGGCCGAGGTCCAGCCGGCGTGGACCAGCATTCCCTATGGCCGGCCCATCCAAAACGCCAGCTACCACGTGCTCGACGGTGGCTTCCTGCCGCTGCCGATCGGAGTCGAGGGGGACCTCTACATCGGCGGCGAGTGCCTGGCCGTCGGCTACGCGACGGAGCCGGCGCTGACCGCCGAGAGGTTCCTGCCCGACCCGTTCTCGGGACGCCCCGGCACGCGTCTCTACCGCACGGGAGACCGCGCCCGATTCTGGCCGGAGGGGATCCTGGAGTTCCGTGGCCGGCGAGACCACCAGGTCAAGATCCGCGGCTTCCGCGTTGAGCTCGGCGAGATCGAGGCCGTTCTCGGCCAGCACCCGGCGGTGCGCGAGGCGGTGGTGCTCGCCCGCGAGGACCAGCCGGGAGAGCGGTTCCTGGTGGCCTACGTGGTGCCGCATCCGGGGACCGCGTCTCGTGCATCGGAGCTGCGTGCTCACGCCGGCAACCGACTGCCCGACTACATGGTCCCGGCAGCCTACGTCACCCTGGCGGAGATGCCGGTGACCGCCAACGGCAAGCTCGACCGCAAGGCACTGCCCGCTCCCGACGCCGCTGCCGCAGAGCCGGTGCGGCCGCAGGAGGGACCACGCACCCCGACCGAGGGCGTCATCGCCGGGATCTGGTCTGAGGTCCTGCGGCGGGACCCGATCGGAGTCCACGACGACTTCTTCGAGCTCGGAGGGCACTCACTGCTGGCCACTCAGGTGGTGGCGCGGCTGCGGCAGGCCCTGCGGGTCCACCTGCCGCTGAGCGCTGCCTTCGAGGCGCCGACCGTCGCGGCTCTGGCACGACGGGCCGAGACGGCTCGGTGGTCGGAGCAGGGGCGCGAGCTGCCGTCGTTTCCCGTGGCGCGCACCGCACCGCTCCCCCTCTCATTCGCCCAGCAGCGCCTATGGTTCCTCGACCAGCTTGAGCCCGGCAGCGCCGAGTACAACCTGTTCATCGCGCTGCGGATCTCCGGCCCGCTCGACAGCGGCGCCCTGGAGCGCAGTCTGGGCGAGCTGATTCGCCGCCACGAATCCCTGCGCACGACGTTCGACCAGGTGGACGGCCGGCCCCGACAGGTGGTGCACGAGGCCGGTGGCCTCCGCCTGCCGGTGGTGGATCTCTCGGCGGTGCGGGAGGCGACCGCGGAGCTCCGGCGGCTCGGCGAGAGCGAGGCCAATTGCCCCTTCGATCTCGAGACCGGCCCTCTGGTGCGCGCTCTGCTGCTGCGCTTGGGCGACCAGGAGCACTCCCTGCTCCTCACCCTTCACCACATCGTCAGCGACGCCTGGTCAATGGGCATCCTGGTGCGGGAGATGACTGCCCTCTACGGGGCGCTCCGCCAAGGGCACCCTTCGCCGTTGCCCGAGCTGCGACCCCAGTACGCCGACTTCGCCTGCTGGCAGCGGTCCTGGCTGCAGGGCGAGGTGCTGGAGCGGCTGCTCGGCTACTGGCGTCGTCGGCTGGGAGGGGGACCAACTCCCCTCGACCTGCCTCCGGACCGGCCGCGGAGTCCGTTGCGCTCCTATGGCGGAGGCGAGCTGACTGCGCTGCTGCCGCAGGAGCTGGTGGCCCGTTTGCGAGTGCTCGGGCGCGCGGAGGACTCGACGCTCTTCATGGTGTTGCTGGCCGCTCTCAAGGTGCTGCTGTACCGCCGTACTGGCCAGGTCCAGGTGTCGATCGGCACCGACGCGGTCAACCGCAGCCTGCCGGAGACCGAGCCGCTGATCGGGTTCTTCGTCAACCAGCTCGTGCTGCGGACCGACCTCACCGGCAACCCCCCGTTCCGGCAACTGCTGCAACGAGTGCGGGAGGGGACGCTCGAGGCCTACGACCATCAGGATCTCCCCTTCGAGCTGCTGGTGGAAGCCCTGCAGCCCGTCCGGAACCTCGGGCGCACCCCGCTGTTCCAGATCAAGCTCGTCCACCAGACCGTGCCCGCGGCGGCTCCTCTGCTGCCCGGCTTCGCGGTCTCCAGCCTCGACCTGCGGCAGGAGCCGGCGCGCTTCGACCTCGCCCTGTTTGCCACCGAGATTGGACCCGACCTGAAGACCGCCTGGATCTACCGCACGGATCTGTTCGAGCGGCGGACGATCGAGCGGCTGGCCGCCCAGTACATCACTCTGCTCACCAGCGTCGTCGCCGACCCGGACGCGCGGCTGGGTGCGTTGGAGATCACTCCGCTCGCGGAGCGCGCCGGCCAGGCGACGGCCGGGAGCCGACCGCAGCCGAGCTTCCGATCGATCCGGCCCCGGGCGATCCGGACACGGGAAGGGTAGACCGGCAAGGCTCGAGGAGCGCCGATGGATCAACCGCAGCAAGCCTTCAGGCTGTCCCCTCTCCAGCGGCATCTCTGGCTGCTGCAGGAGGACAGGCGCGTGCTCCACTGTCAGGCCCGCCTCTGCCTCGAGGGGCCGATCGAGCCCGCGCGCCTGCGCGGGGCCCTCGCGGCAGCCTCGCTCCGGCACGAGGCCTTGCGGACCACGTTCGATCGCCCCTCCGGCTTCCGGCTCCCGGTGCAGACGGTGGCGGCCGAGTCTCTGCCCGCTTGGCGCGAGGAGGATCTCAGCGGCCTCGATCCACGTTCACGATCGCGGTGCGCACGGCGCCTCGCCGAGGAGGAGACCTTCGCCGCGGAGGACCTCCAGCGGGGCCCGGCATTCCGTGCCTTGTTGGTGCGGCTGGAAGCCGACCGGCATCATCTCGTCCTCACCCTGCCCTCGCTTTGCGCCGACGCCGGCACCCTGGCCAACCTGGCCTCCGAGATCGCGCTCGATCTCGCGGGAGGCGACGGCCGGGGCGAGAGTCCGGTGCAGTACGCCCAGTTCGCCGAGTGGCAGAACCAACTCGCGGACGAGCCCGACGCGCAAGCTGGCCTACGCTTCTGGCTGGAAGCGCTGGCGCGCTGCTCGCCCATCTCCTTTCCCTGGGCCGGGCCGCCGCGCGAGCCTGGGCCCGTGCACCCCGTCGAGCTCGCGCTCGACAAGGGGATCCTCGAGCGGCTCGCCGCCGTGGCGGACGACGCGTCCGTCGAGCTCGCGGACGTTGTTCTCGTCGCCTGGTACACGCTGCTCTGGCGCCTCTGCGGTGGTCGCGTCACCGTCGGTGTGATCTGCGACGGTCGCGCCTACGAGGAGCTCAGAGGCATGCTCGGCCCCTGCGCCCGGCCCCTGCCGGTGTCGGTCGATCTCTACCCCGATCTCCGGTTCCGCGAGGCTCTGGCGGAGATCGGGCGCTCCCTGGCGGAGGCCCGCAGCCAGCAGGACACCTTCGCTCTGCACCTCGCGCCCTCCGAGAGCGGGCCGAACCCGCTGGACCGGGAGATCGCCTTCGAATGGAGTGAGGAGTGGGAGCTGCCGAACGCCGGTCCGGTCCGGTTCACAGTCGAAGGCTGGACCGCGCAGTCGGCCCGCCCGGCCTTGAAGCTCTCCTGCCGCCGCGGCGCGGGGTCCCTTCGCCTGCTGCTCGAGCACGACCCCGAACGGCTCGACGCGCGGGAGGTCCCGCCGCTCGCCGCTCGCCTGCGAGCGCTGCTCGCCAGCGTGACCGGCGGCGCCGACCTGACGCTCGGCGAGCTCGACCTGCTCGGCCCCGAGGAGCGGCACCGAACGCTGGTCGAGTTCAATGACACCCGTTCCGGAGCCGGCCACGGGACACTCGCGCAACGCCTGTTCGAGCAACGGGTCGCCGCAGACCCCGGGCGCAGCGCCGTCGAATGCGGTGGGGAGCTGTTGTCGTATGGCGAGCTCAACGCCCGCGCCAACCGGCTCGCCCGCTTCCTCCAGCGCCGGGGCATCGAGCCCGACGCGGTGGTCGCGGTGCTCCTCGGACGCTCGCCGGATCTGCTGCCGTCGTTGCTCGGGATCCTCAAGGCGGGAGGGGCCTACCTGCCGGTGGACACCTCCCTGCCATCGATCCGGCGTTCCTATCTCCTCGCTGACTCGGGCGCCCGGCTGGCGCTGGTTGCGGGGGGAGTTCCGCCCGAGGTTCCCGACAGCGTCGAGGTCGTCGATCTCACCGCCCGGCGCGCCGAAATCGACGCGGAGAGCGCGTCCGACCTCGCCACGGCGATCGACGATCAGTCGCTGGCGTACGTGATCTACACCTCGGGCTCCACGGGCGCACCGAAAGGGGCGATGATCTCCCACCGCGGGCTCACCAACTACCTGACCTGGTGCGTCGCGCGGTACGCCCCGCCCAGAGACGGCTGGACTCCGATCCACTCGCCGATCGGCTTCGATTTGACCGTCACCGCCCTGTTCGCACCGCTGCTGGCCGGGGCCACGGTGTCGCTTCTGCCCGAGGACGGGGGACTCGAGGCCCTGTGCTCGGAGCTCGCACGGCCGCGCCCCCTTTCCCTGCTCAAGGTCACGCCGGCTCACCTGAGTGCGCTCAACCAACTGCTCCCAGTCGGGGAGGTCTCCTCGCGGCTGGCGACGCTCGTGGTCGGCGGCGAGGCCCTGCACGCCGAGACGATCCAACCGTGGCTGGTCGCCGGAGGAGCGCGTGTCGTCAACGAGTACGGGCCCACCGAGACGGTGGTGGGTTGCTGCGTCTATGAGCTGCCCCGGCAAGGAGCCCTCGCGGGCGCGGTCCCCATCGGCCGTCCTATCGCCGAGACCCGTCTCTACGTGCTGGACGAGCGCCTGGAACCGGTGCCGACGAGCGTTTCCGGAGAGCTCTTCATCGCCGGGGACGGTCTTGCCCGTGGCTATCTCGCCCGCCCCCGCCTGACCGCGGAGCGGTTCCTGCCCGACCCTTGGGCCGAGCGCGCCGGCGAGCGGATGTACCGCACCGGGGACCTCGTCCGTCACCGCCCCGAAGGGGGGCTGGAGTTCCTGGGTCGGACCGACCGCCAGGTCAAGATCCGCGGCTACCGCATTGAGCCCGGCGAGGTCGAAGCGGTGCTGGCGGCCCACCCGGCGGTGCGTGAGGCCGCCGTGGTCGTGAAGGGAGAGCATGCGGAGTCGCGCCTCGCGGCTTTTTGGACAGCACGGGACGGCGCCGCACCGCCTGACGGCGAGCTCCGCGCGTGGCTGGCGGAACGACTGCCGGAGCCTCTCCTACCCGTGGCGCTCGTCCGTCTGGTCGAGCTGCCGCTGACCGCCAACGGCAAGGTCGACCGCGGGCAGCTCGCCGCGCTGGCGGTTGACGGCCTGGTGCGCTCCCGCGTCTTCGTGGCGCCGCGTACGCCCGCCGAGGAGGAGCTGGCGGCCATCTGGGCCAGGGTGCTCGGCCGCGATCCAGTCGGCGTGCACGACAACTTCTTCGAGCTTGGGGGGCACTCGCTGCTCGCCACGCGGTTGATGGCCCAGGTGAGCAAAGCCTTCTCGGTCACTCTGCCGCTGCAGGCGCTGTTCCGGGGCCCAACTGTGGAGCAACTGGCGGCGGAGGTAGCCCGTAGCCGGGCCGCAGACGTCGCGGGGCAGGCTCCGGCTGGCCCGCTGCCGGCGGTGAGACCGGACCCCGCAGGCCGTTTCGAGGCCTTCGCCCTCACCGACGTGCAGTACGCCTACTGGATCGGTCGCAGTGGCGCGCTCGAGCTGGGGGGTGTGGCGAGCCACGGTTCGATGGAGATCGAGGCCGAAGGGCTCGACCTCGAGCGACTGACCGGCGTCTTGAGGCGCCTGATCGAGCGCCACGACATGCTGCGCATGATCGTCAGGCCGGACGGCCTGCAGCAGGTCCTCGAGCGGGTACCGCCGTTCGCGATCGAGACGCTCGACTTGCGCGGCGTTCCAGTGCAGCAGGTGGAGGCGCGGCTGGCGGAGCTCTGGGAGACAAAGTCCCACCAGGTGCTACCCGCGGATCGCTGGCCGCTGTTCGACATCAGCGCGGCATTGCTCGACGGCGGGCGAACCAGGCTCGTGGTGAGCCGCGACGCGCTGCTCTTCGATGCCTGGAGCTCCCTGGTATTGAGCACCGAGCTGCTGCAGCTTTACCGCGAACCGGAAGCCGAGCTGGAACCGCTCGAGATCACCTTCCGCGACTACGTCCTCGCCGAGGAGCGGGTGCGGGAGACTGACCTCTACCGGCGCGATGGGCAGTACTGGCTCGAGCGGCTGAACACCCTGCCACCTGCTCCGGAGCTCCCGCTGGCCCGGGACCCGGCAGTCATTGCCGTGCCGCGCTTCGCACGGCGCAGCTCCCGCCTGGACGGCGCGGCCTGGAGCCGTTTGCGCGGCCTGGCAGCAAGCGCGGGCCTGACGCCGTCCGGGATCTTTCTCGCCGCCTTCGCCGATATCCTCGCGCAGTGGAGTAAAACGCGGCACTTCACCATCAACCTGACCCTGTTCAACCGGCTGCCGCTCCACCCACAGGTGGACGCGCTGGTAGGCGACTTCACCTCACTGGTGTTGCTGGAGGTGGACTGCCGGCCGGACGATACGTTCGCGCTGCGGGCGCGCCGGCTCCAGGAGCAGCTGTGGGCGGATCTCGAGCATCGCACGGTGACCGGCATCCGGGTTTTGCGCGAGCTCGCCCGCCGGCACGCCATGGGGCCGGGCGCCCGGATGCCCGTCGTGCTCACCAGCACCCTGGCTCGCCCCGGCGAGGGGCCGCGCGAGCCTGTCGTCCCCGCGGTCGCGGAGGGCCCGGTCGGTCGTGTTCTCCGCGCCATCACCCAGACACCCCAGGTGTGGCTCGACCATCAGGTCTACAACGACGGCGACGGCGTCGGCTTCAACTGGGACTTCGTGGAGAGGCTCTTTCCGGAGGGGTTGGTCGACGACATGTTCGCCGGCTACCTGCAGCTGCTCGAGCATCTGGCCGGGGGCGAGGAGGCGTGGACCGGTCCGGCCCGCTGCTGGGTCCCGGAGGAGCAGTTGGCGCGGCGGGCAGAGGTCAATGCGACCGCCGCTGCGCTGCCCGAGATGGTGCTGCACGAGCTGTTCCTCGAGCAGGTGCGGCGTGGCGAGGACAAGATCGCGGTGATGGCGCCGGCGCAGACGCTCACCTACGGCGAGCTCGCGCGGCGCTCCGCGGCCCTGGCACAGCGGATCCGTGCCGCCGGGGCGGCCGGTCCCCTGGTGGCCGTCGTGATGGAGAAGGGGTGGGAGCAGGTGGTGGCGGTGCTCGGCATCGTCCGATCGGGGGCGGCCTATCTGCCGGTCGACCCGGCGCTGCCACGCAATCGGTTGTGGCACCTGCTGGAGGCGGGCGGGGTGACGATGGCGGCCACCCAGCCATGGCTGGATGAAGGGCTGGAGTGGCCGCCCCAGGTGCGGCGTCTGGTGGTCTCCAGCCAGGAGGACGAAGACGAGGTGAGCGCGCCGGAGGACGCCCCGGCGGTTCGCCCGGAGGACCTGGCCTATGTCATCTACACCTCCGGCTCGACCGGCTTACCGAAGGGGGTGATGATCGACCACCGCGGGGCCGTCAACACCATCCTCGACGTCAACGAGCGTTTCGGGATCGGCGAGGCCGATCGGATCTTGGCCTTGTCCTCCCTGAGTTTCGATCTCTCGGTGTACGACGTGTTCGGTGCGCTGGCAGCCGGCGGGGCCATCGTGCTGCCCCGGGCACAGGAGGTGCCGGACCCGGCGCACTGGGCGGAGATGGCCTCACGCGGCGGCGCCACGGTCTGGAACTCGGTGCCGGCGCTGATGGAGCTCCTTGTGGAGCACCTGGAGGAGTCCCCGCAGTCGGCCCCCGAGTCGCTGCGGCTCGCGCTCCTCTCCGGAGACTGGATCCCCGTCCGGCTGCCGGACCGCATCCGCTCGCAGTGGAGGGGAATCCAGGTCATCGGTCTGGGCGGAGCCACGGAAGCCTCCATCTGGTCGATCCTCTACCCGATCGGAGAGGTCGGGGTGGATTGGGCGAGCATCCCCTACGGCCGGCCGATGCGCAACCAGCGCTTCCACGTGCTGGACGATGCGCTAGAACCCAGGCCGGTCTGGGTTCCGGGCGAGCTCTACATCGGCGGCCTCGGCCTCGCCCGCGGCTACTGGCGGGACGGGGAAAAGACGCAGCAGCGATTCGTCATCCATCCCCGGACCGGAGAGCGCCTGTACCGCACGGGTGACCTGGGGCGCTACCTCCCGAGTGGCGACATCGAGTTCCTCGGCCGGGAGGACTTCCAGGTGAAGGTGCAGGGCCACCGCATCGAGCTGGGGGAGATCGAGGCGGTGCTGGGGCAGCACCCCGCGGTGCGGTCCTCCGTCGTGGCAGCCCTCGGCGAGGGCACGCAGCGGCGCCTGGTCGCCTACGTCGTTCCCCGGCCCGGTCAGGCTGTCGACGCGGAAGAGATCCGGGGCTTCGTGCGGGAGCGGCTGCCGGAGCACATGGTGCCCCCGTCGTTCGTCGCCCTCGAGGCCCTGCCGCTGACGGCTAACGGCAAGGTGGATCGCAGCGCCCTGCCGCAGCTCGCCAGCGCGCTCGCCCGCGCGGCCTTTCGGGAGCCGAGGAACGAGCTGGAAAGGGCGATGACCCGCCTCTGGCAGGAGCTGCTCGGCGTCGAGAGGGTCGGCATCGACGAGAACTTCTTCGACCTCGGGGGAAACTCCGTGCTCCTCGTCCGCCTCTTCCGCGGGCTCCGCCGTCTGGTGGGAGACGAGCTGGCCCTCGGCGACGTCATTCGCCATCCAACGATCGCCTCGCTCAGCGCCAATCTCGAGTCGGGGTCCGCCACCGCCGAACCCGCCGAAGCGCAGGGTCCGTCGCCGCAGCTCGAGGCACGGCGGGAAGGCAGGAGCCGGATGCAGGAGCGGCTCGAGAGAGGTCGCCGTGCACAGTGAGACGGTCGGCCCTCGGCGAGTGAGGAGTCTCGATCATGAGTGACCGGACCGGGCTCGAGATCGCCGTCATCGGGCTCGCCGGGCGCTTCCCCGGAGCCGCCGGCGTCGAGGCGTTCTGGAAGAATCTCTGCGGCGGCGTCGAGTCGATCTCCTTCTTCTCCCCTGAGGAGCTGATCGCCGCGGGACTCGATCGCGCTACCGTCGAGCACCCCAACTTCGTCCGCGCGCGGGGCGCGCTCGACGGAGCCGAGCTGTTCGACGCCGGGCTCTTCGAGCTCAGCCCGCGGGAGGCCGAGATCCTCGATCCGCAGCACCGCCTGTTCCTCGAGTGCGCCTGGGAGGCTCTCGAAAACGCGGGCTACGACCCGCTCCAGTTCGACGATCTGATCGGGATCTACGCTGGGGCGGGCCCGAATACCTACCTGATACAGCTCTTGTCGAGACCGGATCTCCTGGCCACGATGGGCAACTTCCAGCTCACCTTAGCGAGTGAGAAGGACTACCTCGCGACGCGCACGTCCTTCAAGTTGGGACTGAGCGGGCCGAGCATCGTTGTTCAGACGGCCTGTTCCACCTCGCTGGTCGCCATCCACGTGGGCTGCCAGAGCCTGCTCGCGGGAGAGTGCCGGATGGCTCTGGCGGGCGGCGTCCGGGTCGTGGCGATGGAGCGATCCGGCTACTTCTTCCGCGAGGGCGGCATCGACTCCCCGGACGGGCACTGCCGCGCGTTCGATGCCCGCGCACGGGGCACCGTCAGCGGTAGCGGCGCCGGCGTCCTCGTGCTCAAGCGGCTCGAGGACGCCCTCGCGGACGGCGACCGGATCTGCGCCGTCGTCAAGGGATCGGCGGTCAACAATGACGGCTCCTCCAAGGTCGGCTACACCGCGCCGAGCGTCGACGGCCAGGTAGCTGTGATCCGGATGGCCCAGTCCATCGCAGAGGTCGCGCCCGAGACGGTGGGCTACGTCGAGACGCACGGCACCGGCACCGAGCTGGGCGACCCGGTGGAGATCGCCGCGCTGACCAAGTCCTTTGGTCTCTCCGTGCACGGTACCTGCGCGATCGGTTCGGTGAAGACGAACATCGGCCATCTCGACGCGGCCGCCGGCGTGGCCGGTTTCATCAAGGCGGCGCTGGCGGTCGAGCGCGGGCTCATCCCGCCAAGCCTGCACTTCGAGCGGTCCAATCCGGAGCTCGGCATCGAGGCGACGCCCTTCTACGTCAACACCTCGCTGCGGAAGTGGGAGAGCGAAGGACCGCGCCGCGCCGGCGTCAGCTCGTTCGGGATCGGCGGCACCAATGCCCACGTCGTGGTCGAGCAGCCGCCGGAGCAGGCGCCGACCGGTCCCGGCAGACCGTGGCAGCTCCTGGTCCTCTCGGCGCGGACCGCCTCCGCCCTCGAGCGCCGGACCCGTGATCTCGCCGCGCACCTGCGGGCACATCCGGGCGAGAGCCTGGCCGACGTCGCGTTCACCTGTCATCTCGGCCGGCGGCGGCTCGGACACCGCCGGATCGTCGTCTGCCGGGATGCTGCGGAAGCGGCTGCGGCCCTCGGCTCCGGCGACCCCCGGGTCCTCAGCCGCGTCCAGGAGGCTGTCGACCGCCCCGTCGCCTTCCTCTTCCCCGGCCAGGGCGCGCAGTACGTGGAGATGGCGCGCGGGCTTTACCAAGGTGAGCCCGTCTTCGCCGGATGTCTCGACCGCTGCGCCGAGATTCTGGAGCTACACCTCGGCCTCGACCTGCGGCGCGTGCTCTATCCGTCGCCGGCCGAGCGGGCGGAGGCAAGCCGTGCCCTGGAGCGGACGGCCCTCACCCAGCCGGCGATCTTCGCCGTCGAGTACTCCCTGGCTCGCCTGTGGATGAGCTGGGGGGTACGTCCCTGGGCCATGCTGGGGCACAGCATCGGCGAGTTCGTGGCAGCGTGCTTGGCCGAGACCCTGACGCTGGAGGACACGCTGGCCCTGGTGGCGACACGCGGCCGGCTGATGCAGGAGCTGCCGGAGGGGGCGATGCTCGCCGTGCCCCTGGACGAGCGAGAGATCGCTCCCCTGCTCGCCGACGGCCTGTCGCTGGCGGCGATCAACGGTCCCGGTCGCTGCGTGGTCGCGGGGCCCGGGGACGGCGTCGAACGACTGCAGCGGGTGCTCGCCGACCGCGGCGTGGAGAGCCGCCGGCTACACACCTCCCACGCGTTTCATTCGGCCATGATGGAGCCGGCCGTCGAGCCGTTCCGGGAGCGGGTACGCACCGTCTCCCTGTCGCCGCCCCGGATCCCGTACCTCTCCACGCTCACCGGGTCCTGGACCTCGGCGGAGCAGGCGACGGACCCGGAGTCCTGGGCGCGACACCTGCGCGAGCCGGTGCGCTTCGGCGAGGCGCTCGCGACACTGCTCGAGAGCCCGGATGTCGTGCTCCTCGAGGTTGGGCCGGGCCGCGCCCTGGCCACGCTGGTGAGGAGCCACCCGGCGTGGGAGCACTCGCGCGACCTCGTCGGTTCGCTCTCTCACCCCGACGAGCGGGCCGACGACGCCGAGTTCATCCTTACGGCGCTCGGACGCCTCTGGCTGGCGGGCGCTCCGGTCGACGCAGCCGCCTTCTATGGCGGGCAGCGGCGCAGGCGGCTCGCCCTGCCGACGTATCCGTTCGAGCGCGAACGCTATTGGGTCGACCCCGCGGCGAAGAGCGACAGCCGCCTCGCGCCGACCCTGGCGGCGAGCCTCGGCGCGGCGGCGGCCGACGAGCCGCCTCCGCCCATGCGCGCGCGGGCGCACGCACGCCCCGACTTGGAGACGGCCTACGTGGCGCCCCGGACACCGCTCGAGGAGACCCTGGCCGGCATCTGGCAGGCTCTGCTGGGCATCCGCTCCATCGGGGCGCACGACAACTTCTTCGAGCTGGGCGGCCATTCGCTGCTGATGACCCAGGTCGTCGCGCACGTCGAGCGGAGCCTGGGCGTCGGCGTCGCGCTGCGCACCCTCTTCGCGGTCCCCACGGTGGCGGGCCAGGCGGAAGTCGTCGAGAGGTCGCGCAGCAGCTCGAGAGCGGGCGGGGAGCCCTCCGTCCTCCTGCCGACCGTGCAGCCGGACGCCGAGCGGCTGTACGAGAGCTTCCCCTTGACCGACGTGCAACGGGCCTACTGGGTCGGCCGCACCGACGCCCTCGAGCTGGGGAACGTGGCCACCCACACCTACACCGAGATCGACGTCGTCGGCCTCGCCCTCGAGCGCCTCGAGCGAGCGTTGCAGCGGGTCATCGACCGGCAGCACATGCTGCGGGCGATCGTGCTGCCGGACGGCCGGCAGCAGATCCTCGCCTCGGTCTCACCCTACTGGATCGAGGTCCTGGACTTGACCGGCAGCGCGGTCGAGCGCTCACGGGACGCGCTGTCGAGCATCCGGGAGCGGATGTCCCACCAGGTCCTGCCGAGCGACCGCTGGCCCCTGTTCGAGGTACGTGCGTCACGCCTCGACGGCGGGAAGATCCGACTGCACTTCAGCTTCGACTTTCTCCTCGGAGACGCCTGGAGCTTCCGCGTGCTCTTCTCGGAGTTGGCGCGCTTCTACGTCGAGCCGGAGGCCGAGCTGGCGCCACTCGAGCTGTCCTTCCGCGACTACGTCCTGGCCGAACAGGCGCTCGCGGGCTCCGAGCTCCACCGCCGCTCCCTGGAGTACTGGCGGAGCCGTCTCGCCAGCTTGCCGCCCGGGCCCGAGCTGCCGCTCGCCAGGCACCCGGCGCAGATCCGGCGCCCCAGGTTCGTCCGGCGCGCCCATCGCCTCGACGCCGCAGGCTGGGCCAGCCTCAAGGCGCGGGCCGCCAGGTTCGGGCTGACCCCGTCGGGAGCCCTGCTGGCGGCATTCGCGGAGGCTCTCGCGAGGTGGAGCAAGAGCCCGCGCTTCACGCTCACCCTGACGCTGTTCAGGCGGCTCCCGATGCATCCCCAGGTCGACCAGTTGATCGGCGACTTCACGTCGCTGACCCTGCTCGAGGTGGACTGTTCCGGCGACGAGCCATTCGTGAGCCGCGCCCGCCGGCTCCAGGGCCGGCTCTTCGAAGACCTCGATCATCGCTACGTCAGCGGCGTCCAGGTGCTGCGCGAGCTCGCCGTTCTCAGAGGCCAGGGGCAGGGCGGAACGATGCCCGTCGTGTTCACCAGCCTCCTGGGACTGGCGGCGCGCGGCGACGAGAGCGCCGCGCCGCCCGACGAGCTGGCGCGGCTCGAGGGCGAGGTGATCTACAGCATCAGCCAGACCCCGCAGGTATGGCTGGACCACCAGGTGGCCGAGGTCGACGGCGAGCTGTCCTGCAACTGGGATGTCGTCGAGGAGCTATTCCCCGAGGGGTTGGTGGAGGATCTCTTCGTTGCCTACTGCCGGCTCGTGGAGCGCTTGGTGCAGGGCGAGGAGGCGTGGAGCGAGCCGTCGCCGCTGCCGCTCGTCGCTGCTCCGACCGCCAGCGATGCCCTGGACTTTCCGCCGCCGTGCGCGACGCTGCATGGCCTCTTCCTCGCGCAGGTCGGGGAGCGGCCCGGCCGGACGGCGGTGGTGAGCCGCGGCAGAGCCATCACCTACGCGGAGCTGGATGGCATCTCTGCCGCGCTGGCGACACGGCTGCGGCGGCTCGGCGCCCGGCCCGGCCGGATGGTGGCGGTCGTCATGGAGAAGGGGTGGGAACAGGTGGCGGCCGTGCTCGGCGTGCTGCGGTGTGGCGCGGCGTACCTTCCGGTGGATTCCGCGCTGCCCCGCGAGCGCCGCTGGCAGTTGATGGAGCAGGGCGGGGCAGAGGTGGCCCTCACCCAGCCCTGGCTGGAGGAGAGCCTGGATTGGCCGGAGTGGGTCAAGCGGGTGGGGGTCACCGGGGACCAGGACGCCAGTGAAGACGGGGAGCCGGCCGCCTGCGCGGTGTCGCCCGAGAACCTGGCCTACGTGATCTTCACCTCCGGGTCCACCGGGCTGCCCAAGGGGGTCATGATCGACCACCGGGGAGCGGTCAACACGATCCTCGACGTCAATCGCCGCTTCGGCGTCGGGCCCGAGGATCGGGTGCTGGCGGTGTCGTCGCTGAGCTTCGACCTGTCGGTCTACGACGTCTTCGGCCTGTTGGCGGCCGGCGGCACGGTGGTGATGGCCGACGCGTCGCCGGCGCCCGACCCCGAGGGCTGGCTCGAGCTCATGGCCCGCGAGCAGGTCACGATCTGGAACTCGGTCCCCGCCCTGATGGAGATCCTGGTGGAGGGCCCCGGCGCCGCGGCCGGCGGCCTGCCCGGCTCGCTGCGGCTGGTCCTGCTGAGCGGTGACTGGATCCCGCTGGCTCTGCCCGCCCGTATCGCGGGGCTCGCGACCCGCGCGAGCGTGGTGAGCCTGGGCGGCGCGACCGAAGCCTCGATCTGGTCGATTCTCCATCCGATCGACGGGGTGGACCCGGCCTGGAAGAGCATCCCGTACGGCCGCGCCATGGTGAACCAGTCCGTGCAGGTGCTCGACGGCAGGCTCGACCCCCGCCCGGCCGGTGTCCCCGGCGAGCTGTACATCGGAGGCATCGGCGTGGCGCAGGGCTACTGGCGCGACGAGGAAAGGACCGGAGCGAGCTTCGTCACGCACCCGCGCACGGGAGAACGCCTCTACCGCACCGGGGACCTCGGCCGGTATCTGCCGAACGGCGAGATCGAGTTCCTCGGCCGCGAGGATCACCAGGTCAAGATCGGCGGCCATCGCATCGAGCTGGGGGAGATCGAGGCTGCGCTCGACCAGCACCCCGCGGTGCAGAGCTGCGTCGTCACGGCGCATGGCCCGGATCGCGAGCGGCGGCGGCTGGTGGCCTACGTCGTCCTCGACCAGGCTCGCGCGGTGGGCGACGCGGACGAGCTGGAGGGGTTCCTGGGCTCGAAGCTCCCCGGCTACATGGTTCCCGCCGTCTTCGTCGCGCTCGATGCCCTGCCCCTGACCCCCAACGGCAAGGTGGACCGGCGGGCGCTGCCGTCGCCGGACCTCCCGCAGAGCACGAGCTCCGCGGCCCCGCCCTCGCCTGCCGAGGCGACCATCGCCGGCATCTGGGCCGACGTGCTGGGGCTCGCTCAGGTGGGAGTGCAGGAGGATTTCTTCGCCCTGGGTGGCGACTCCCTGCAGGCGACGCGCGTGGCGGCGCGGGTGCGCGCCGCCTTCGGCGTCGAGCTGTCGCTGCGCCAGTTCTTCGAGGCGCCCACGGTGGCCGCCCTCGCGGCGCGGCTGGAGACGGCCGGCCGACTGCCGAGCGCGCTGCGGCCCCCGCCGATCGCTCGGGCGCCGCGGCACGACAGGATGCCGCTCTCGTTCGGTCAGGAGCGGCTCTGGTTCCTCGACCAGCTCGAGCCGGGCAACGCGGCCTACAGCATGCCGGGGGCGGTGCTGCTGAGCGGACGCCTCGACCGCGCCGCCCTGGCCGCGAGCTTGGCTGAAGTCGTGCGCCGGCACGAGGTGCTCCGCACGACGTTCCCGTTCGCCGGCGAGGGCCCGGTGCAGGAGATCTCCCCGCCGTCCCAATACGGGTTGCCGCTGCCGCTCGTGGACCTCTCGGGCCTGCCGGCGTCGGCGCGTGAGCGCGCGGCACGGCGGATCGCGCGCGAGGAGGCCGCGCGGCCGTTCGACCTCCGGCGTGGACCCCTGGTGCGCACCCGCCTGCTCCGCCTCGCCCCCGAGGACCATGCCCTGCTCTGGAACACCCACCACATCGTCTCCGACGGCTGGTCGGTGGGTGTGATCTTCGTGCGCGAGCTGGCGGCCCTCTACGCCGCCTTCGCGCAGGGACTCCCTTCGCCGCTTGCCGAGCCCCCGATCCAGTACGCCGATTACGCGGTCTGGCAGCGCGACTGGCTGGCGGGGGAGACCCTCGAGGGGCTGCTCGGCTACTGGCGTGAGCGCCTGGCCGGAGCGCCGGCAGGGCTCGTGCTACCGGCGGATCGCCCGCGCCCGGCGGTGCTGAGCTCGCTCGGCGGCTATCGCAGCTTCCACCTGCCGCAGGGGACCGTGGGCTCGCTCGGCGAGCTGGCGCGGAGCCAGAGGGCGACGCCTTTCATGGCCCTCGTCGCCGGCTTCGCGGCGCTGCTCCAGCGCTACAGCGGCGAGGCGGACGTGCTGATCGGCACGCCGACCGCCAACCGCGATCACCTCGAGGTGGAGGATCTGATCGGCTTCTTCGCCAACACCCTGGTCTTGCGTCTGGACCTCTCCGGCGCGCCCAGCTTCCGCGAGCTGATCGCGCGCTCCCGCGAGGTGGCCCTCGGCGCCTTCGCACACCAGGACATGCCCTTCGAGAAGCTGGTCGAGGCGCTGCAGCCGGAGCGTAGCCTCGCCCGCACGCCGCTGTTCCAGGTGATGTTCGTCCTCCAGAACGCCGTCGCCGGACCCCTCGAGCTGCCCGGGCTCACCCTGGCCCCGCTGCCACTCGAGATGGCGACGTCGAAGCTCGATCTCACGCTCGACCTGGTCGAGACGGCGGACGAGATCTTCGGGACCTTCGAGTTCAGCGCCGACGTCTTCGATCCGGCGACCGTCGACCGCATGGCTGGCCACCTCGCGCGGCTCCTCGCCGGGGCCTCTGCCGATCCCGACCGGCAGGTCTCCCGCCTGCCGCTGTTGACCGAATCCGAGCAGCGGCAACTGGCCGAGTGGAACGACACCAGCCGTGATAATGGGCCGGAGGTCTGGATCCATGAGCTCTTCGCGGCGTGCGCCGCTGCGGACCCGGAGGCGGTGGCGCTGGTCTACGAAGGCGAGGAGCTGAGCTACGGTGCGTTGAACCGGCGGGCGAATCACCTCGCGCACCGGCTCATGACGCTCGGCGTCGGGCCGGACGTTGCCGTCGGCGTCTGCGCGGAGCGCTCCCCCGAGCTGGTGGCCGCGTTGCTCGCGGTGCTCAAGGCCGGCGGCGCCTACCTCCCGCTCGATCCCGAGTACCCGCGCGAGCGCCTGGCCTTGATGATGGAGGACTCCCAGGTCCCCGTCCTGCTCGCCCAGGAGCGCCTGCTCGATCGCCTGCCGCCGCATCGCGGTCGGCTGGTGCCGCTCGATGCCGCCGCGGCAGAGGCGATCGACGCCCCGCCGCGGCGCGTGGGTGGCGCGAACCTCGCCTACGTGCTGTATACCTCGGGCTCGACCGGGCGGCCGAAGGGGGTCATGGTCCCGCACCTGGGCATCCGCAACCGGCTGCTCTGGATGCAGGAGGCCTATGAGCTCACGGCCGCCGACCGGGTCGTCCAGAAGACGCCGTTCTCCTTCGACGTCTCGGTGTGGGAGTTCTTCTGGCCGCTCCTTTGCGGCGCCCGCCTGGTCGTCGCGCGACCCGGGGGGCATCGCGACAGCTCCTACCTGGCCGAGCTGATCCAGGCAACGGGTGCGACGGTCGTCCATTTCGTCCCCTCCATGCTGCGGGCCTTCGTCGACGAGCCGCGGGCCGCTCGCTGCGGGTCTCTGCGCCTGATCGTCTGCAGCGGCGAGGCGCTGCCGTCCGACCTCCGGGACCGCGCCCTCGCCCTCTTCCCGAACGCCGAGCTGCACAACCTCTACGGCCCAACCGAGGCTGCCGTGGACGTCACGGCCTGGGCCTGCGACCGCACGAGCGACCTCTCCGTCGTGCCGATCGGACGCCCGATCGCCAACACGGCGGTCTACGTGCTCGACCCGGATTGCGGCCCGCAGCCGGTGGGCGTGCCCGGCGAGCTCTGCCTCGGCGGCGTGCAGCTCGCGCGTGGCTACCTCGCCCGACCGGACCTCACGGCCGAGCGCTTCGCGCCCGATCCGTTCGACCTCGCCGGACAGGGGCCCGGCGCGCGTCTGTACCGCACCGGCGATCTCGTGCGCTGGTTGCCGGACGGGACCCTCGAGTTCCTCGGCCGCCTCGATCAGCAGGTCAAGGTGCGCGGCTTTCGCATCGAGCCGGGGGAGATCGAAGCCATCCTCCTCCAGCACGCGGCGGTCCGGGAGGTGGTGGTGGTGGCCCGCTGCGCGGAAGGCGATACCCGCCTCGCGGCATACCTCGTGGCCGCGGGCGCGCTTTCCATCGTGGAGCTGCGGGGCTTCGTCGCCGCCCGCGTGCCCGACTTCATGGTGCCCTCCTGGTTCGTGCAGCTGGCGGCGCTGCCGTACACGGCGAGCGGGAAGCTGGACCGAAAGGCGCTGCCGGCGCCCGAAGCCGCGGCCCTCCCTCGCGCCCAGTACGTGGCACCGCGCAACGGAGTGGAGGAGGTGGTGGCGGCCACCTGGGCGGCGATCCTCGCTCTCGGGCGGGTCGGCGTGAGTGACGACTTCTTCGCCCTGGGCGGGCACTCGCTGGCCGCCAGCCGGGTCGCGGCGCAGTTGCGGGAGGTCTTCGAGGTCGAGGTCCCCCTGCGGAGGTTCTTCGAAGCGCCGACGGTGGAGGCGATCGCCGCCGAGGTGACCGCACTGCTGGCGGCGGGTCAGCGGGCGCCGACTCCACCCATCGGACGGCAGCCGCGGGATCGGCCGCTGCCCCTTTCCTTCGCCCAGGAGCGGCTCTGGTTCCTGCACCTGCTGCAGCCCGCTAGCGCGGCCTACAGCATCCCCGTCGCCGTCCGCCTGCGCGGCGCCCTGGTCACTCGGGCGCTCGCCGCCGCCCTGGGCGAGGTCGTGCGGCGGCACGAGGTGCTGCGCTCGACCTACGGGTTCTCGGAGGCTGGTCCGGTGCAAAGGATCGGGCCGGCGCGGGAATGGGCGGCTCCTGAGGTGGACCTCGCTGCGCTGCCGCCGAGCCGGCGGGAGGAGGAGCTGCGGCGCCTGACCGTGGCGGAGGCTGCCCGCCCGTTCAATCTCAGCGCCGAGCCACCGCTGCGCGCGAGGCTGGTCCGTCTGGCAGATGAAGACCACGCGCTGCTGCTCAATCTCCATCACATCGCGGCGGACGGCTGGTCGATGGAGGTGCTGGTCGGAGAGGTGGGTGCGCTCTACGCGACCGCGATCGGCGGCTACCCGTCGCCGCTCCCCGAGCTGCCAATCCAGTACGGCGACTTCGCCTGCTGGCAGCGCTCCTGGCTGAGCGGCGAAGAGCTGGAGCGGCAGCTCGGCTACTGGCGTGCGCAGCTCTCGGGTGCGCCGTCGGCTCTCGATCTCGGCACCGATCGCCCGCGCCCGCCGGTGCAAACGTTCCGCGGCGCACAACGGAGCCGGGAGCTGTCTGCGCCCTTCAGCGCCGAGCTGCGGACGTTCGGCCTGAGGGAGCGCGCGACGCCCTTCATGGTCCTCCTGGCCACGTTCGGCGCCCTCCTGTCCCGTCGCGCCCGGCAGGAAGAGCTGGTGGTGGGCGTTCCGGTGGCTAACCGCCCGCGGGCGGAGCTCGAGCGGCTGATCGGGTTCTTCGTCAACACGCTGGCCCTGCGCCTTGACGTGGCGGGGGATCCGAGTTTCCGCAAGCTGCTCGGCCGGGTGCGGCGGACGGTGCTCGACGCGTACGCCCACCAGGGCCTGCCCTTCGAGAGGTTGATTCAGGAGCTCCATGTCGAGCGGGCCCTCGACCGCTCACCCCTGTTCCAGGTGATGCTGGTGCTGCAGAACGCGCCTGCCGCACGGCTGGAGGTGCCCGCGCTCAGCGCCAGTCTGCTGGAGGCGGAGAATCGGACCGCCAAATTCGAGCTCACTCTGAGCGTCGCCGAGGGTGGCAGGGGCTTCGCGCTGCTCGCGGAGTACAACACGGACCTGTTCGACGGCACGACCATCGATCGGTTGCTCGCCGATTTCGAGCGCCTACTTCGTGCCGCTGCCACGTCCCCTACGCTCGGCCTCGACGATCTCCCATGGCTCGACGAGGCGGAGCGGCATCAGCTCCTACGCGAGTGGAACGACACAGCCACCGCCGGGCCGAGGGGCGAAGGCTGGCTCCACCGGCTGATCGCGGAACAGTGCGCAGCGTCGCCGGGCGCGCCGGCGGTGGAGTGCTGCGGGGAGTGGTTGAGCTACGGGGAGCTCGACGACCGAGCCCGGCGGCTCGCACGCGCGTTGCGGCGCTCGGGAGTGTGGCCCGAAGCGATCGTGGCGGTCGACATGGGCCGGTGCCTGGATCTCGTGCCGACCCTGCTGGGGATCCTGAAAGCGGGCGGCGCCTACCTGCCCCTTGACCCGAGCTGGCCCGTCGCGCGGCGCTCCTTTATCCTGGCCGAGGCCGGCGCACGGGTGGTGATCCGCGGGGACACCGCGAGTGCACTGCTGACTAGCGATGGGCCGGTTGCCGGCCCGGGCGAGGCCCTAGGTGGGGAGGAGCCGGCCGACTCGGTCACCGGAGAGTCTCTCGCCTACGTGCTCTACACCTCGGGCTCGACGGGCGCTCCCAAGGGAGTGATGGTCACGCACCGCGGGCTGATCCACTACCTGGGCTGGTGCGTGCGGGCCTACGACCTGGGACCGGGAGGCCTGGTCCCGGTGCACTCGCCCGTGGGCTTCGACCTGACGGTAACCGGACTGTTCGCGCCACTGCTGGTGGGGGGAATGGTCTCGCTGCTCCCGGAAGGGGAGGAGTGGACCGCGCTCACGACCACACTCACGCGGGAGCCGCGCCTGGCCCTGCTCAAGGTGACTCCGGCCCACCTCGGCATGCTCAACGCGCTGGTTCCGGCAGAGGACGTCGCCGGAAAACTGGGGGTTCTGGTGGTCGGAGGCGAAGCGCTGGAAGGCGAGGTCGTCTCACCCTGGCTGTCCGGCATGCGAGGAGCGCGGGTGGTCAACGAGTATGGGCCTACCGAGACGGTTGTCAGCTGCGTCTACGAGCTGCCGCGGAAGGCGCTGTCGGGGCCAGTGCCGATCGGGCGTCCCGTCGCCGAAACCCGGCTGTACGTGCTCACCCCGCAGCGCGCGCCCGCGCCGTTGGGCGTGGTGGGAGAGCTGTTCATCGCCGGAGCCGGTCTGGCGCGGGGCTACCTGGCCCGACCCGACCTGACGGCGGAGAGGTTCCTGCCGGACCCCTTCGCGCAGGCGCCGGGCGAGCGCATGTACCACACCGGCGATCTCGCCCGGTACCGCGTGGATGGGGAGCTCGAGTTCGTGGGCCGCGCCGATCATCAAATCAAGATCCGCGGCTATGGCATCGAGCTGGGAGAGACTGAAGCCGCCCTCGAACAGCACCCACGGGTTTCGCAGGCCCTCGTGCAGGCCCGCGAGGACCTCCCGGGCGACCGGCGACTGGTCGCTTACGTCGAGATCGCGGCGATCTGGCGCGAGGTGCTGCGCGTCGAACAGGTGGGCTTGCACGAGAACTTCTTCGACCTCGGTGGCCATTCGCTCTCCCTGGTGGAAGTCCGCCGTCGGTTGATGGAATTGGTCGGCCACGACATCTCGATGACGGAGATGTTCCGCTATCCCACGGTGGCCTCGCTAGCCGGCTTCCTCGCCGCGGACGGAGCGCCCGCCATGCGCCAGCCGGAAGTGGAGCGGGCAGCGGGCTCGGCCGAACGCCTGGAAGATCCGGCCATCGCAGTGGTCGGAATGAGCGGCCGCTTCCCGGGCGCGAGCTCGGTGCGCCAGTTCTGGCAGAACCTGCGGCGAGGCGTCGAGTCCATTTCCTTCTTCTCCGCCGAGGAGTTGCGCTCAGCGGGCATCCCGGCCGGGCTGCTGGCGAACCCCAACTACGTACGGGCGAGGGGTATCCTGGAGGAGGCCGATGCCTTCGATGCCCGGTTCTTCGGCTACAGCCCCCGCGAGGCCGAGCTGATTGATCCGCAGCATCGCGTGTTTCTGGAGTGCGCCTGGGAAGCGCTGGAGTCCGCCGGCTACGAGCCCGCGACCTACCCAGGCCGGATCGGGGTATTGGCCGGTGTCAGCGCCAGCACCTACTGGCTCCACCTGCTCTCGCATCCCGAGGTGGCGGTCTCGGTGGATCAGGCGGTGATCGCCAACGACAAGGACTTCCTGCCAACCCGGGTGTCGTACAAGCTGGGCCTCAGGGGACCCAGCATCAGCGTCCAGACCGCCTGCTCGACCTCTCTCGTTGCCGTTCACCTGGCCTGCCGCTGTCTGCGCGTCGGTGAAGCGGACATGGTCCTGGCAGGGGGTGCCTCGGTGCGCAGCGCGCAGCGCTCAGGGTACCTCTACCAGGAAGGGGGGATCCTCTCCGCCGACGGCCACTGCCGGGCTTTCGACGCCCACGCGAGCGGCACGCTGCCGGGCGACGGCGTCGGCATTGTTCTTCTCAAGCGGTTGCAGGACGCGCTGGCGGCCGGAGATGAGATCCATGCCGTGATCTTGGGCTCGGCGATCAACAACGACGGTGGTCACAAGATCGGCTTCACGGCACCCAGTGTCGAGGGGCAGTCGGAGGTGATCCGGGCCGCTCTCGCCGAAGCCGGCGTGGGACCGGAGACGATCTCTTACGTGGAAGCCCACGGCACGGCGACCGCCCTCGGCGATCCGGTCGAGGCCGCTGCCCTGCTGGCGGCCTATGGTCGGGCGGAGGAGAGCGGCTGCGCCCTGGGGTCGGTGAAGACCAACATCGGTCATCTCGATGCCGCCGCCGGCATCGCCGGGCTGATCAAGACAGTGCTCGCCCTGGAGAACCGCTTGATTCCTCCGAGCTTGCACTTCACGAGGCCAAACCCGGAAATCGACTTCAGTGGCCGCTTCCACGTCAATACCGAGCTGGCGCCGTGGCCTGCCGCGGCCGACAGACCGCGCCGTGCCGGTGTGAGCTCGTTCGGAATGGGCGGCACCAACGTCCACCTGATCCTCGAGGAGGCTCCACCGGTCGCGCCCTCGGGGCCCTGCCGTGCGTGGCAGCTGCTCGTGCTCTCCGCAAGGTCGCCCGAGGCGCTCGCTGCGGCCACCGCCAACCTGCACGCCTTCCTCGCCGGCAACGAGGAGTACGAGCTGGCGGATCTGGCCCATACGCTCCAGGTTGGCCGGCGGGCTTTCGAGCACCGCAGGGCAGTGATCTGCCGCGACCGCGGCGACGCCGCCCGCGCTCTCGAGGCCCTGGACCCGGAACGGGTCGCGACGGGGGATGGCGAGCCCCGCAGGCGAAAGGTCTGTTTCCTCTTCCCGGGCCAAGGAAGCCAGCACCCCGGCATGGGGCGCGAGCTTTACGCGGCCGAGGCGGGCTTCCGCCGGCACGTCGATCTCTGCGCCAAGCTCCTCCTTCCGCGCCTCGGGCTCGACCTGCGCAGCCTCTTCGATCCAGGGCGCGCTCGCGATGATCTCGGCCCGCTCGAGATCGACGAGACCTGGCTTGCCCAGCCGGTTTTATTCGTCTGCGAGTACGCCCTGTCCAGGCTGTGGATGGAATGGGGCGTGCGGCCGGCGGCGATGGCAGGCCATAGCATCGGTGAGTATGTGGCTGCCTGCCTGGGCGGCGTCTTCTCCCTCGAGGAGGCGCTGGACCTTGTCGCCTTGCGCGGACGGCTGATGCAGAGCTTGCCCCGCGGCAGGATGGTCGGCATCGCCCTGCCGGAGGAGGAGATCCGGTCGCTCTTGGGCGAGCGGCTCTCCGTGGCCGCGGTCAATGGGCCAAGCCTCTGCGTGGTATCCGGGCCGGCCGACGCCGTCGGCGAGTTGGAGGAGCGGCTCTCCGCCGCTGGCGTCCACTGCCGGGCGCTCGCGACCTCGCACGCGTTCCACTCGCGGATGATGGAGCCGATCCTCCAGCCGTTCGGCGACAGGCTGCGACGGATCGGCCTGCAGCCGCCGGAGATCCCGTTCCTGTCGAACCTGACGGGCACGTGGATCCGCCCGCAGGAGGCGACGGATCCGAACTACTGGACCCAGCACCTCCGACACACGGTCCGCTTCGCGGAGAACCTGCGGGAGCTACTGCGCGATCCGGAGTCCACTCTGCTCGAGGTCGGGCCGGGGAAGATCCTGAGCACCCTGGCCGGGCGACATCCGGACCGGGACGCCGGAGCCGCGATCGTTACGTCGTTGCCCGGCGCCGGCTCCGTGCACGGAGACGGGGCGGACCTCCTTGCGGCGCTGGGGAAGCTCTGGATCGCTGGGGTCGAGATCCGATGGCCGGCCGTCTGCGCTCACGAGCGCCGACGGCGGATCGCGGCGCCGACGTACCCCTTCCAGCGCCAGCGCTACTGGATCTCGGCGCAACCGCCGCAGCTCGCTTCCGAACCTCGCCCGCGAACGAATCCTGCCGAGTGGCTCTATCTGCCATGCTGGAAGAAGACGGTTCCTCCCCGGCCGCGCGAAGACGGTGCTCCGCACTCCCCATGGCTGGTCTTCTGCGACACCCGCGGGGTGGGAGCGCTGGTGATTGAGCGCCTGCGGGCGGCCGGGGCGACGGTGGTGCAGGTGGTGGCGGGAGAGCGGTTCGAGCGCCGCGAAGACTGCGCTTTCGCGGTCGCTCCCGGAGATCCGGCCGGCTATCGCGCGCTGCTGGCCGAGCTGCGGTCACGTGACCTGCTGCCGCGATCTGTCGTCCACCTGTGGAGCGTGACCTCGGCGGGGGCACCGACCCGGGCCTCGTGTGAGGCAGTCCAGGAGCTGGGCTTCTTCAGCTTGCTCTTTCTCGCCCAGGCGCTCGGCGAGCAGATGCCGGGCGAGCGGGTCCGCCTGGCGGTGGTCTCGAGCGGCATGCAGCCGGTCACCGGCGAGGAGGCCATCGATCCCGGCAAGGCGACGCTCCTGGGCCCCTGCCGTACCATCCCGCAGGAGTTCCCGGCCATCGCCTGCCGCAGCATCGACGTCGTCGTCGAGCCGCCGTCGCACCCGGACGCGCTCGGCCGCCAGCTCGTCGACGAGTTGATGTCGGACGCCGAGGAATCGGTCGTCGCCTACCGCGGAAAGCACCGTTGGGTCGAGGCCTTCGAGCCGGTGGAGGCCGCGCCGCCGGCGACCCGGCAGGAGCTGGTGCGGCCAGGGGGCACCTATTTCATCACGGGCGGTTTGGGCGGGATGGCGCTCGCGCTGGCAGATCACCTGGCATCCGTCTACGGCGCTCGCTTGGTGCTCGTGGCGCGTACGCGCCTTCCCGAGCGTGATCGGTGGGACGAGTGGGTCGCGACCCACGGGGAAGTGGATCGGACGAGTCGCAGAATCCTGCGGCTGCGCGAGCTCGAGAAGTACGAAGGGAAGGTGCTCGTGCTCACCGCCGACGTTGCCGATCCCGATCAGATGCGGCAGTCCGTGGCCGAGGCGCGCCGGCGCTTCGGCCCGATCCATGGCGTCATCCACGCCGCAGGCGCGCCGCCCTCGGGGCTGATGCAGTGGAAGACCAGGGAGTCGGCGGTCGCGGTGCTCGCACCGAAGGTGGCCGGCACCTGGGTCCTCGACGAGATCTTCGGCGACGAGCTGGACTTCATGCTCCTCTGCTCCTCGATCTCCTCGGTTCTTGGGCAGGTGGGGCGGGTTGACTACTGCGCGGCGAACGGGTTCTTGGATGCCTTCGCCCACTACCGCTTCGGGACGGGGAAAACCCACGTCGTCTCGGTCTGCTGGGACACCTGGCGCGACGCGGGTATGGCGTTCGATGAAGCGCTCCGGCGCGGTCAGGACCCACGGCGGGTGATCTCAGTGGGAATGTCCGCCAGCGACGGCGCCGAGGTCATGCGCCTGGCTCTGGCCGCGCGCACGCCGCAGCTCGTGGTGTCGATTGAGGACTTCCGCGCCGCCGCCGAACGCCTGCAGCAGCAGGCGGCACTGCCGGCGGCCGGGCAGGCCCGGGTCACGGCCATGCGGGCGCACCCGCGGCCCAGCCTGAGCTCTCCGTACGAGACTCCGGGGAACCACGCGGAACGCGCCGTCGCCAGCATCTGGGAGGGAGTCTTCGGCATCGCCGGCATCGGCGTCCACGACGACTTCTTCGAGTTGGGCGGAGACTCCGTGCTGAGCCTGCAGATCCTCGCCAGGTTGCACGAAGCGGGGCTGCGGCTGACGCCGAGACAGGTCTTCGAGCTGCGGACCGTCGCCGAGATGGCCGCCGCCGCGGACGGCCGCAGCGCCGCGCCGGCCGAGGAGCCGGGCCCCGCCGCGGGCGACGTGCCGCTCACCCCGATTCAACGCTGGTTCTTCGAGCGGAACCCCGCCGACCCACATCACTTTAACCAGTCGATGCTCGCCGTCGTGCAACGGCCCCTCGCCGCGGCCGTGCTCGAGCGTGCGGTGGAGGCGCTGCTGCTCCACCACGACGCCCTGCGACTGCGCTTCGCCCCCGACGGGCCCACGGGCTGGCGGCAGTGGACCGAGGCGCCGGGCGGAGCGAGCCCGGTGGCCTGCGTCTCGCTCTCGGAGCTTCCTGCCGCGGCGCGCGGAAAAGCGACCGAGCGGGCCGCGGCAGAGCTGCAGGCGAGCCTCGATCTGGCCCGCGGCCCCTTGCTGCGGGTGGTCTCCTTCGACTTCGGCAGCGACAGCCCGGGGAGACTGCTGATCATCGTTCATCACCTGGTGATCGACGCGGTGTCGTGGCGCATCCTGCTCGCCGATCTGGAGACCGCCTACCGCCAGCTCGAGCGTGGCGAGCGCGCGTCGCTGCCGGCGAAGACCACGTCGTTCCAGCGCTGGGCGAGGCGGCTGCAGGAGTACGCGGAGGGGGCCGACGTCGGCCAGTCCCTGGCGTACTGGGCCGACGAGCGGCGCCGCCATGCGGGCGGCCTCACGACCGACCTGCCGGGCGGGGCCAACACCGTGTCCTCGGCGCGCTCGGTGAGCGTGACGCTCGACACCGCCGCGACCCGGATCCTGCTCCACGAGCTGCCGCGCGTCCGGCGGGTCAACGTCCAGGAGGTGCTGCTCACGGCGCTCGCGCTCGCCTTCCACGGCTGGAGCGACTCCGGAATCCTGATCGACCTCGAAGGGCACGGACGGGAGCCCATCTTCGACGACGTCGATCTCTCGCGCACGGTGGGCTGGTTCACGGCCCTCTCGCCCGCGCTCGTGCGCCTGGAGACCACGGCGCCGCTCGCGGCGCTGGCGTCGGTCAAGGAGCAGCTCCGGGAGATGCCGGGCCCGGGCCTGAGCCATGCCCTGCTGCGCTATCTGAGCCCGCGGGGAAGGGAGGATCTCGCCGGACTCCCGGCGCCCCAGGTGAGCTTCCTGTATCTCGGGCAGCTCGACGCGGCGGGCACGGGCGCTTCGATCTTCGCCGCGGCGCCGGAGTCGCGGGGCGCCGAGGGGAGCCCGCGGGCGCTGCGCAGCCACCTGCTGGAGATCATCGCGAGCATCACCGGGGGAGAGCTGCGGATGGCTTGGATCTACAGTGAGAACCTCCATCGCCGCGCCACCATCGAGCGGCTCGCCGAAACCTGTCTGGTCGTGCTGCGCGACCTCGTCCTCCAGTGCGAGCACAACGCCGAGCCCGGCTACTCGCCTGCGGACTTCCCCCACGCCGGCCTCACCCGCGACGGGCTGAACGATCTGCTCGCCGAGCTGCAGCAGAGCGCCGAGTGATGCCGGGGAGACTTGGCTCAGTGGAGAGAACGATCGTGCCGCAGACCGCGACCAGGGCGCCCCAAGATCTCATCGAAGACATTTACCCTCTCGCGCCGCTGCAAGAGGGGCTGCTGTTCCACGCTCTCTACTCCAGGGATCTCAGATTTCACTTCCAACAGCTCCGCTGCACCTTCCGCGGTGAGCTGGACCACGAGGCGCTCAAGCAGGCCTGGGGTCACGTCCTCGAACGGCATCAGCCGCTCCGGACAGCCTTCGTGTGGGAAAACCAGGAAAAGCCGCTCCAGGTGGTGTATCGGCGGGTGGCGCTGCCCTGGGACGAAGTGGACCTGAGGGGGCTCCGCGCCGAGGAGCGTGCGCAGCGGCAGGAGGCATTCCTGGCTGCCGATCGCCTGCGGGGCTTCACCCTCTCCAAGGCGCCCGTCCTGCGGCTGACCCTGCTGCGGTTCGACGACTGCTCGCAGCTGGTCTGGAGCTACCACCATCTGATCCTCGACGGCTGGTCGATCGCCTTGGTCCTGGACGAGGTAGCGGCGATCTACGAGAGTCTGATCAACGGCCGCGGGCCACAATTGAGACCCAGCCGCCCCTATGGCGACTTCATCGCCTGGTTGCAGCGCCGAGACCCGGCGCGGGCCGAGGCCATCTGGCGCAAGGAGCTCCGCGGCGTCACCTCTCCGACGCGGCTGGGAATCGAACGCAAGTCCGGCGTCAAGCAGGAGCATGACGACGAGCAGCAGGACCTCCTTCCGCAGAGCTGCCTGGCGGCGCTGCAGGCCTTCGCCCGGCAGCACCAGATCACGTTGAACACCGTCGTGCAGGGAGCGTGGGCCTTACTGCTCGGCTGCTACAGCGGCGAGGGCGACGTGGTGTTCGGGTCCGTCACCTCCGGACGGCCGCCGGCGTTGCCGGGGATCGAGACCATGGTCGGGCTGATGGTCAACACCCTCCCGGTGCGCGTCCGGCTGGCCGCCGACGAGCGGCTCCTGCCCTGGCTGCAGCAGCTCCAGGCCCACCAACTGGAGCTGCGCGAGTACGAGTACGCGCCGCTCGCCGCGATCCAGACGTGGAGCGAGCTGCCGGCCGGGCAGGCGCTTTTCGACACTCTGCTCGTGTTCGAGAACTTCCCCCGCGGCCGGCCTCACTCCGTGAACGGCGCCGCGCTGGAAGTCGTGGCCATCGACTCCGCCGAGAGCACCAACTACCCGCTCACCCTGCTGGTTCGCTCGGGCGCGGACCTGCGAATGCGGCTGTTCTACGAGCGCGACCGCTTCGAGCCCGTGGCCATGCAGCGGCTCTTGGGTCACTACAAGGCCCTGCTCGGGAGTGTGGCGCGGGCCCCCGGGCAGCGCCTTGGGCAGGTGACGCCGCTGAGCGCGGCCGAGCGACAGCAGCTCTGCTGTGAGTGGAACAACACCGCCGCGCCGGCGGAGCCCGCGGAGTGCCTGCATCGTCTCTTCGAACGCCAGGCCCGGCGTACACCGGACGCGGTGGCAGTGGTCTGGAGAACGCAGCGCCTGACCTATGGCGAGCTCGACTGCCAGGCGAACCGGCTGGCGCGCCGCCTGAGGCGGCTCGGCGTGGCCACCGAGGCGCGCGTCGGCATCCTGCTCGATCGCTCGCCCGAGATGGTGGCTGGCCTGCTGGCCGTCCTCAAGGCGGGCGGCGCGTATGTCCCTCTCGATCCGTCCTACCCGGCCGAGCGCCTGGCGTGGATCGCCGCCGATTGCGGGTTGTCGGTCACCCTCGGTACGGAGCACTTGCAGCCGCTGCTGCCGGAGCTGCCGGGGCGGTGGCTCAGCCTGGATGGCGAGCGGGCGGCGATTCTCGAGGAGAGCAGCGAGCCCCTGGACGAGCAGGAGGTCGCGACCGATCCCGCCCAGTTGGCCTATGTGCTCTACACCTCGGGCTCCACGGGACGGCCAAAGGGGGTGGCGATCCCCCATCGAGGTGCCGTGCAGCTCGTCTGCTGGGCGAGAGCGGTCTTCCCGCCCGAGGACCTTGCCGGAGTGCTCGCGTCGACGTCGCTCGGATTCGATCTGTCGGTCTTCGAGCTGTTCGTGCCGCTCTGCTGGGGAGGCAAGGTCGTCCTGGCCGACAGCGCACTCGAGCTGCCGCAGCTCGACACCGCGGGAGAAATAACGCTCATCAACACGGTCCCGTCCGCCATGACGGTGCTGGCCTCGGCAGAGCTGCCGCCCAAGGTTCGAACGGTGAACCTGGCGGGCGAAGCGCTCCGGCCCGAGCTGGTGGGGCAGGTCTACCAGCATTCCCAGGTGGTACGGGTCATGAACCTCTACGGCCCCTCCGAAGACACGACGTACTCCACCTTTACCGCGGTAGGGCGAGATCCCGGCCGGGTGACGATCGGCCGGCCGTTGGACAACGGCAGAGCCTATGTGCTGGGCCGGGACGGAGAGCCGGTACCGGTCGGCGTGCCCGGCGAGCTGTTCCTGGCGGGCGCCGGCGTGGCACGCGGCTATTTCGACCGCCCCGACCTGACAGCGGCGTGCTTCGTGCCCGATCCCTTCGCGCCAACGCCTGGGGAGCGGCTTTTCCGCACCGGCGATCGCGGCCGCTGGCTGGCCGACGGCGAGATCGAGTTCCTGGGGAGGTTCGACCACCAGGTCAAGCTGCGCGGGTTCCGCATCGAGCTCGGAGAGATCGAGGCGGGCCTCGGCCGTCATCCTGGAGTGCGCGAGAGCGCGGTGGTGGTCCATGCCGATGCCGGCGGGGAACGGCGTCTCGTGGCCTACCTCGCGGCGGCCTCCGCGCCGCAGCCGGATGCAGCGGAGCTCCGTGATTTCCTGGGCCGGATCCTGCCGGAGTACATGCTTCCGTCCGCCTTCTGCTGGCTCGACACCCTGCCGCTGACCTGCAACGGCAAGGTGGACCGCGGGGCCCTCGCAGCGCGAGACCTCGAGCGTGAGGACGCGGTCCGGACGGCGTTCCTCGCGCCACGCACCCCCCTGGAGAGGAAGCTCGCTGAGACCTGGGCCGAGCTACTAGGGCTCGAGCGGGTCGGGGTGAACGAGAGCTTCTTCGAGCTCGGCGGCCACTCGCTGCTGGCGATCCGGTTGATGTTCCTGATGCGGCGCCACTTCGGCGTCGATCTGCCGCTGCGGGCCTTCTTCCGGGCACCTACGATCGCCCACCTGGCGGTCGCCGTCGCCCGCCAGCGGGCCGAAGAGGGCATCGCCGGGCCGCGCCCGGCGAGTCTGCCCGCGATCATTCCGGACCCGGCCCGCCGCCACGAGCCGTTCCCTCTCAACGACGTGCAGCAGGCGTACTGGGTCGGCCGAAGCAACGCGGTCGAGCTGGGAGGCGTGGCCACGCACAGCTACAACGAGTTCGAGAGCGTGGATCTCGACCTGACGAGAGTGATCCAAGCGCTGCGGCGGCTGATCGCTCGGCACGACATGTTGCGCGTCGTCCTATTGCCGGACGGCTACCAGAAGATCCTCGCCGCCCCGCCTCCTTACCGTCCGCCGGTGATCGACCTGCGGGGTCTGCCGGAATCGGCGCGGGAAAGCCAGATCGCGGCGATTCGCGACGAGATGTCGCACCAGGTCCTCGATGGAGAGCGTTGGCCGCTCTTCGACATCCGTTTCTCCCTCCTGGACGGCGAGCGGACTCGCCTGCACCTCAGCCAGGACGCCCTGATCCAGGACGCCTGGAGCTCGACTCGTTTGAATCGAGAGTTCTTCCTCTTCTACTCCGACCCCGACACCGCGCTGCCGCAGCTCGAGATCTCGTTTCGCGACTACGTGCTCGCCGAGGTGGCCCTCCAGAAGGTGGATCTTTATCGGCGCTCCCAGGAGTACTGGTGGCGCCGCCTGGAGTCGCTGCCGCGGGCGCCGGACCTGCCGCTGGCCCGCGACCCTTCGAGCCTGCGCCAGCCTCGGTTCAGCCGTTGTTCGGCCGAGCTCGATCCGGAGCGCTGGAGGCGTCTCAAGGCACGTGCGGCTCGCGCGGGCCTCTCGCCGACCGGCGTTCTGCTCGCCGCCTATGCGGAGATCCTGTCGCTGTGGAGCCGCAGCCTGCGTTTCACCATCAACCTGACTGTGTTCAATCGCCTGCCACTCCACCCTCAGGTCAACGACATCATCGGGAACTTCACCTCGGTGAATCTCTTGGAGGTGGACTACAGCCATCGGGAGGACTCGTTCGAGCTGCGCGGCCGGCGTCTCCAGGAGCAGCTCTGGGAGGACATGGATCACCGCTGGATGGGCGGGATCCGCGTGCTGCGGGAGCTGGCCAAGAGGCAGGGAGGCGCGCCGCGCGCCATGATGCCGGTGGTCCTCACCAGCACCCTCGGACAGGATACGGGTCTCCCCGACGATCTGCAAGGCGCTCTCCAGCTAGAGCTCGTCTACTCGATCACCCAGACGCCCCAGGTATGGCTCGACAACCAACTGGGTGAGCACCGTGGTGCGCTCATGATCACCTGGGACGCGATTCGGGAGCTGTTCCCCGACGGCATGATCGACGACATGTTCGGTTCCTACTGCACACTGGTGCGGCGCCTCAGTGAGGAGGAGGAGGTGTGGAGCCGGCAGGGTCGCCCCTGGCTGCCCGCGGAACACCTGCGGCGCATCGCGGAGAGCAATGCCACCGCGGCGCCGTTGCCCGAAGACGAGTTGCTCCACTCGGCGCTCGAGAGGCATGCCGCTGCGACGCCGCAGGCGCCGGCCGTCCTGTCGTCGGCCGGGAGCCTGAGCTATCACCAGTTGGCAGCCTGGTCCGCCGTCCTGGCCCGCCGCCTCTGCGACCTGGGGGCGAAGCCCGATGAGCCGATCGCCATCGTGATGGAGAAGGGTTGGGAGCAGATCGTGGCGGCGCTCGCCGTGCTGCGCTCCGGAGCGCCCTATCTGCCGATCGGCGCCGATCTGCCCCGGCAGCGCATCCGGCAGCTCCTCGAGCAGAGCGGCGTCGAGTTGGCCCTGACCCAGCCGTGGCTCGAGGGGGCCGTCGACTGGCCGGGAGAGCTGCGTCCCCTGATCGTGAACGAGGCGGACCTGGCCGGGCCGCCGCTGCCGCCTCCCGACCGGCTCCAGGGGCCGGAGAGCCTCGCCTACATCCTCTTCACATCCGGCTCCACCGGCGTCCCCAAGGGGGTCATGCTCGAGCATCGTGGACCGCTGAACACCGTTCTCGACGTCAACCGCCGGTTCCAGGTCGGCCCGGGGGATCGCGTCCTGGGCGTATCGTCGCTCAGCTTCGATCTCTCGGTCTACGACGTCTTTGGCATGCTCGCCGCGGGTGGCGCCATCGTGCTGCCGGAGGCCGACGCGACGCGGAACCCCGCGCGGTGGGCCGAGCTGATCCGCGAGCACCGCGTGACGATCTGGAACTCGGTGCCGGCCCTGATGGAGATGCTGGTCGAGCACGCCACCCACCATCAGGCGGTGGACCTCAGCAGCCTGCGGCTCGTCCTGCTGTCGGGGGATTGGATCCCGGTAGGCCTGCCCGATCGGGTGCGGGAGCTGGTCCCGGGGGCCGAGGTGGTAGGCTTGGGAGGCCCGACCGAGGCCTCGATCTGGCAGGTCGTCTACCTGATCGGCGAAGTGGATCCGGAATGGCGAAGCATCCCTTATGGCCGGCCTCTCGCCAACCACCGCATCTACGTGCTCGACGAGCTGCAGGAGCTCCGCCCCCTGTGGGCAGTGGGGGAGCTGTGGATCGGAGGGGTGGGCCTGGCGAGGGGCTACTTCCGCGACGCGGAGAGGACGCAGGCGAGCTTCCTCCCCGTTCCCGCCGCCGGCGAGCGGCTCTATCGCAGCGGCGACCTCGGCCGCTATCTCTCCGACGGAGGGCTCGAGATCCTGGGGCGGGCGGACGCGCAGGTCAAGATCCGCGGTCATCGCATCGAGCTGGGCGAAATCGAGGCCGTGATGCAGCGGCACCCGCGGGTCCGCGCCGCGGCCGTGAAGGTGGTTGGCGGCAAGCGGAGCGACCGCATGTTGGTGGGTTACGTGGTGCCCGAAAAGGAGGCGGCGACACGGACTGCCGCGGCGGCGCGCCAGGCCGGCGGCGCATTGCGCTGTGAGCCGAGTCCGGAGACCGGCGGCCTCCCGTTCGTGCAACTGTTCGACCCGGAGCCGACGGAGGCCGCCTTCCGCCGCGGCGTGCGGTTCTCCGCCGAGCCCGTCCCGTTCGCCGCGTTCAGCTCCTGGCTGCGGTGCCTGATGCGGCTCGAGCGGGACGAGTTCCCTCTGCCCAAGTACCGGTACCCTTCCGCCGGCAACCTCTATCCCGTCCAGACCTATCTCCACGTCAAGCCGGGACGTGTTGAGGGAATCGCGGGCGGGACCTACTACTACGACCCGCAGGATCACAGCCTCGTCGCGATGGGCGAGGGGGAGAGCATCGCCCGGGCGATCGACGGCACGGCCGAGCAGGCGCTGTTCGAGGAAGCGGCCTTCGCGGTCTATCTGATCGCGCAGCTCAAGGCCATCGTCCCCCTCTATCCTCGGCTGGCGCGAGAGTTCAGCCTTCTCGAGGCGGGCTACATGAGCCAGTTGCTGATCGAGGTGGGGGCGGAGCAGGAGATCGGACTGCTGCCGGTCGGGCCGATCGACTGCGCGCGGTACTTCGCGGAGCTGCGCCCGCTCTTCCGCCTGGACGAGGGCCACGTCCTCATGCAGGCGATGGTTGGCGGGAGCCGGACGTCGGCCTCCGGACGGCGGAGCGAGACAGAGTCGGCGGGGAACGGTGCCGGCGCGAAGGGTGCGCCGCCCGTGCCACCCACCAGCCAGGGGAGCGTGGATTCCGAGCTGGCGCGCCAGGCCAGCTCGTGGGGCGAGATGGGCCGGCTGGAGTTCAAGCTGGCGGAGCACGGCCTGCGGCGAGGCCAGGGCGGACGCGCCCGCGTCCCGTTCTCCGAGGTCGAGGTCGACGACGCCCTCGTCGCGACCTACCGGCACCGGCGCAGCCATCGCGAGTACCTCGAGCAACCCCCGATCCAGGGCGGCGATCTGAGCGCGCTGCTCGCCGTTCTCGCCGCTCTCCCCGAGTACCGTTACCCCTCTCTCGCCGACCGCTATCCGGTCGAGACCTACCTCTACGTCAAGGCGCAGAGGGTCGAGGGCGTCGCCGAGGGGTTCTATCGCTACGAGCCACGGCGGCACGGGCTGCTGCTGCTGTCCAAGAGCCTTGGCCTCGAGCGCAGCGACCATGCGGCGAACAACCAGGAGCTCTCCGACCGCTCGGCGTTCACCATCGTGCTGGTCGCGAACACGAAGGCGTTGTGGCCCGCCTATGGCGAGTGGGCGAAGAGCATCTGCCTGCTGGAGGCAGGCCATATCGGGCAGCTCCTGATGACCGTCGCCCCGCGGTGTCGTATCGGCCTCTGTCCGATCGGCACGCTGGACATCGAGCGGCTGCAGTCGTTTGGCCTGCTCGGCGGCGAGCGGGTCTTCGTCCACGCCCTGCTCGGCGGGCGGATCGCGGAGGAGGCCGCCGAGCACCGCCAGCCGGCCGCCGCGGTGCAGGCCGAGCGCTCCGGCCTGGAAGAGGACCGGCGGTTGATCGACGGCCTCCGCGCGTTCCTGAGCGAGCTGCTGCCGGATCCGATGGTGCCGGCGCAGATGCTGATCGTCGAGGAGCTGCCGTTGACGGCAAACGGCAAGGTGGACCGGGCCGCGCTGCCGACGCCCGACGGCGCCCAGGTCGTGGACGTGGAGCGCTTCGTCCGGCCGCGCGACCAGATCGAGATCCGGCTGGTCGAGATGTGGGAGAAGGTCTTCGACCGCCGGCCCATCGGCGTGCGCGACAACTTCTTCGAGCTGGGCGGGGACTCGATGCATGCGGTCCGCTTGGTCTCCAGGATCGCGAAGGAGTTCCGCCAGGAGGTGGCGCTGGGCGCGTTCTTCCGCGAAGCCACGATCGAGGGTCTGGCGGTCTTGCTGCGCAGCCTGAACCGCCCGTCCCGTTCTTCCCTGCTCGTGCAGCTCCAGGCCGGCAGCGCCGGCCGCGTTCCGCTGTTCTGCGTCCACCCTGGCGGCGGCAGCGTCTTCCGGTACCATCGTCTGGCAACCCTCCTCGGAGCCGACCAGCCCGTTCACGGCATCCAGCCGCCGGGCCTGGAAGACGATCAAGAGCCGTTGACGACCGTCGAGGACATGGTCGCGCGCTACCTCGAGGTCGTGCGGCAGGCGCAGCCGCGTGGTCCCTACGCCCTGCTCGGTTGGTCCTTCGGCGGCCTGGTGGCCTTCGAGATGGCGCGTGAGCTCGCAGCGCAGGGCGAGGAGATCGGCCTGCTGGCCATGCTCGACACTCCGCAGCCGGGCCTGACGAGGGACCTCGACGACGTCGAGTACCTGGTCTCCTGGGCTCGAGCTCAGGGCTTGTCCATCTCCGCGGCGAAGCTCCGCGAGTTCGCCCACCGCGACCAGCAGCTCGAGCACGTGCTCGAGCTGCTGAAGCAGCTCGCCATGATCCCGCCGGACGTGGGCATCGAGCAGGCCCGGCGGTTCCTCGCGGTGCATCAAGGACACAACCGGGCGATGCGGCGCTACGCCGCCAAGCCCTACCAGGGGAAAGTGACGCTCTTCCGAGTTGCCGGCGCGGACGACCCGACGCTCGGCTGGGATCGCTGGGTACGGCAAGGCGTCGAGGTCCACGAGGTGCCCGGCGAACACGATTCGATGGTTCTCGAGCCGCACGTGCAGGCCCTGGCGGAGCGGCTCAGCGCCTGCCTCGCCACGGCGTCTCGAGAAAGGAGGGCCTGATGCCGGAGAGCTTGGCCAGGAACCTGCGCCGCGCGCTGCGCTCGATGCGCCGGGAGCCGGGCACCACGGCCCTGATCGTCTTCGCGCTGGCCCTGGGCATCGGGACCAACACGGCCATGTTCAGCGTCATCAACGGCGTTCTGCTGCAGCCGCTGCCGTATCCCCGCCCCGAGCGGATCCTGGTGATCATGGAGAGCAACCCGGAGGCCGGCCTGCCTCGGTTCGGCATCTCGCCGCCGAACTTTCAGGACTTGCGGAGTCAGGGCACGGAGTTCGAGGCGATGGCGGCCTACGTCAACAGCACGGCGGCCTACACGGACGGGGAGGAGCCCTTGAGGCTCGCCGGCCTCATGGTCTCCCACGGCTTCTTCGAGGTGCTGGCGGTCCCGCCGCTGATCGGCAGGACGTTCACTCCCGACGAGGACCGGCCGGGAGCGCCGCGCGTCGTGATCCTGAGCCACGACGTGTGGCGCCGCTTGTTCGGGGGGGATCGGCGGCTGGTGGGGCGAGCGATCGATCTCGACGGCGAGCCCCACACCGTGATCGGCGTCATGCCTCCCGGGTTCCGGACGCTGAGCGAGATGGAGACGGGGAACGACTTCTGGGTACCGCTGGCGATGGACTACGCCGCTCAGAGCAGGAGCCGCCACTACCTGGTCGGGCTGGGCCGGCTGCGGGAAGGCAGCAGCGTGGCCGACGCGAGGGCCAACCTGCAGGCGGTCGCCGGCCGGCTGGCGCGGGAGTATCCGGCGACCAATGCGGGATGGGGCGTGGCGGTGGACCGCTTGCAGGAGCGGCTGATCGAGGGCCTTCGTCCGGCCCTCCTGATCCTCTGGGGCGCCGTCGGCTTCCTGCTCGTGATCGCGGCCGCGAACGTGGCGAACCTGATGCTGGCCCGCCTGGCGTCGAGGGAGTGGGAGATCGCGCTGCAGAGGGCCCTCGGTGCCGAGCGCCGGCAGATCATGGGGCAGCTCATGACCGAGAGCGTGCTGGTGGCCCTGGTGGGCGGGTTCCTCGGGACGCTCGCCGGGGAGTGGATCGTCCGCAGCTTCATCGCCCTCAACAGCGAGGCCATTCCGAGGGTCGAGGCCATCCGGCTCGACGGCAGGGTCGCGCTCTTCGCGGCCGCCGTCTCGGTCGTCACGGGAGTTCTGTTCGGCGTGCTGCCGGCCTTGCACTCCCTGCGGGTGGATCCGGGGCAGACCCTCAAACGCAGGGCCCACGGGACCACGCGCAGGAGAGGCTGGACGCGCGACGCCCTCGTCGTCACGGAGGTGGCGCTGGCGCTGGTCGTGGTCATCTGTGCCGGCCTGCTGATCAGGAGCTTCGCGCTGCTGGAGCGGACCTCTCCGGGCTTCGATCCCGAGCGCGTGCTGGTCGCGGAGGTCTCGCTGCCCGGCGACCGCTACGCTCCGGAGACCGCGAAGCCGGCGCAGTTCTTCCGTGAGCTGCTCGCGAGACTCCAGGCATTACCCGGAGTCGAGCATGCCGGCATGGTTTCCGTCCTGCCGCTGAGCGATTTCAGCTTTTCCGGCACCGTCTGGATCGAGGGCAGGGAGGTGGTCTCCGAGGACCAGGCGTCGGTGGTGACGAAGTACGTCATCGACCCCGGGTACCCCGAGGCGATGGGGATCACGCTGCGGCGCGGGCGCCGCTTCAACGACCAGGACATCGCGCAGGCCGCGCCCGTGGTCCTCGTCAGCGAGTCCGCGGCCCGGCGTTTCTGGCCGTCCGCGAACCCCATCGGGAAAAGGATCACCTCCGACAATCTCCTCGACCGCGAAGCCACCGAGCCGATCCAGTGGTCGACCGTGGTCGGAGTCGTGTCCGAGCTGCGCACCGAGCGCTTGACGGAAGCGGGGGGACCGACGGTGTTCTACCCGTACCTCCAGAACCCTCTGAGCACGATGACGCTGGTCTTGCGGACCAACGCCGATCCGAGCCGGTTCGCCAACTCCCTGCGGCGGACGGTGTGGCAGTTGGACCCGAAGCTGCCGGTCTACAACCTCACCACCCTCGAGCAGCACGTGGCCGACTCCATCGCCCGGCCGCGGTTCAACTCACTCCTGATCGGCCTGTTCGCCACTCTCGGCCTGGTGCTGGCGGCGCTCGGTGTTCACGGGGTCATCAGTCAGGCGGTGGCCCAGAGCCTGCGCGACGTTGGCATCCGCATCGCCCTGGGCGCTCAGCGTCGCTCAGTCCTCGGGTGGTTCGTGAAGCGAGGGATGCTGCCGGTGATGGTCGGTATCGGAATCGGAGTGGTCGCCGCGTTCTTCCTGGCTGGCTTACTCCAGAGCCTGCTCTACGGTCTGACGAAAACGGACACCTTGACGTTCACCGCCGCAGTCGGAATCGTCTGTGCCGTCGCGCTGATTGCCTGCACCGTTCCGACGTATCGCGCGGTCCGGGTGGATCCTCTGAGGGTGCTGCGCGAGGAATGATGACGACCCAGAGCCTGGGCGAGCGGGTGTCGGTGGGGAGATACGATCCGTGTTCGTGACCTCTCGCTCTCGGTGGTGGCTGTGGGGGCTGGCAGGCCTGTTGGTCGTCAACAGCGTCTACCTGGCGTCGGCGGCGGCCCCGGTGGGCTCTTGGTATCTCGCCAACGTGCTCCTGCACCTGATCCTCGGCTTGGGGCTCATGGCGCCGCTCACGATCTGGATGTGGCGCCGCCGCGGCTCGCGCGCCGGGATCGGATGGGCGCTCCTGCTGCTGTCGGCGCTTGCCGGGCTGGCGTTGGTCGTTCTCGGCAACCGCAGCGCATTGCGCCCCCTCGTCTGGGCGCATCTGGGCCTGGCGATCGTCGGGTTCACCGTGCTCCTCACCACCGTCCATCGGCGATGGCGAGCGGCGTTCGCGGGGCTCGTCGCGGTCGCCCTGGTCGCCAGCCTCGCCCGCCTGCGGGCAGGCGAGCCGGCGACACGCCCCGCGCCATTCTCGAACCCGAAGGCTCCGTTGACCATGTCGGAGCAGGCCATGGGAGGCGAGAAGGGGCCGTTCTATCCCGCCGCGCTGAGCACGCGCGGGGGCGGCCGCCTGCCGGAGACCGTGTTCGCTCGACCGGAGAGCTGCGGGCGAGCCGGCTGTCACCCCGACATCGTCGCGGAATGGTCGGCCTCGGCCCATCGCTTCTCCGGTCTCGACAGTCCATGGTACCGGCGCAGTTTCGAGGAGGTGCGGCAGGTCGTGGGAGAGCTCCCTGCGCGCTGGTGCGCAGGTTGCCACACCCCGGCGCTCCTCGTGACCGGCGGCTTGGACGCCTCGGCCGGAAGGATGGCGACGTCGGCGACGGCCAAGGCAGGGGTCTCGTGCATGGTCTGCCATGCGGTGTCGCGGGTCGAGAGCTCGATGGGGCAGGGCGACTACGAGATCGACGTCTCCGCCCTCCACCGGCTGGCGAACAGCCCCCGTCCGGTCACCCGGTGGCTCCACGATCTGCTCTTGCGCGCCGACCCCGAGCCGCATCGCCGCGCCTATCGGAGACCGGTTCTCGCGAGCGCCGAGTTCTGCGCCGCCTGCCACAAGGCCCATGTCGACGTGCCGGTCAACCGCTACCGGCATCTCGGGGTGATGAACGATTACGACCCCTGGCAGTCGACCAGCGCCTCCGGGCAGGGGATGACCCAGTCGATCTACTTCCCCGAGCCGAAGAGCTGCAGCGACTGCCACATGCCCGCCGTCCCGTCGGCGGATGCCGGCGGCGAGGGCGGCAAAGTGCGCTCGCACCGGTTCGCCGCCGCCAACACCGCCGGCCCCTTCCTGCGCGGCGATCAACGGCAGCTCCAGGCCGTCACCGACTTCCTCAAGGCGGGCAAGATCACGATGGAGATCTTCGCCATGAGCAAGGGGCGGCCGCAGAGCGAGGGCGGATCGGAGTCTCCCCAGCAGCGGGCGGAGAACCTGTACGCGCCGCTCGACCGCATCCCGGCCACTCTGCGCCGCGGCGAGTCGACGCGGTTTGACGTCGTGTTGCGTAGCCGCGGCATCGGGCACATGTTTCCCGGCGGCAAGTACGTGTTGAAGGATGCCTGGGTCGAGTTCCAGGCGGTCGACGACCGCGGCCGGGTCCTCTTCTGGAGCGGCCGCGAGGACGCGTCGGGCAGGGTCGAGTCCGGCGCCCACTTCGTGAGCAACCTGTGGATCGACGGCGAGGGTCGAAAGAGCGAGCGCTACGACGTCTGGGCCACGCGCGCCGCCGTGTTCGCGCAGCGCATCGAGCCGCATACGGCGTTCGTGGTCCGCTTCCGCCTCGACGTGCGGCCCGATGCCGGCGACCGGATAACGCTCGTCTCGCGGTTGAAGCAGCGCACGTTTCGTCCCCGCTTCACGGAATGGGTGTTCGCGGGCTCAGGCAGAGTGCCGCGGCTGCCGGTTGTGACGATGGCCGAGACCGCGATGACGCTGCCCGTGGTGGATGCCGGCGCGGAGCTGCCCGACATGACTCGTCCAACGATGGACCCGAAAGTGGATGCCGAGCGCTGGAACGACTACGCCTTCGGTCTGGCGAACCGCGCCGACTTCATCCTCTCCCGCAAAGCGTTCAAGGTCGTGCTCGCGCTGAAGCCCGACTACGCCGACGGCTGGACGACTCTGGGCAACCTGGAGTGGGCCATCGGCAACATGCCGGAGGCCCGCGTCCTGCTCCAACGCGCGCTCGGCGTCGATCCACACTTGGCGAGGGCTCACTATTATCTCGGTCTGGTTGACCAGGCCGAGGGCCACTACGATCCTGCGCTTGAGCATCTGCGTGCCGCGGCGCAGCGCTACCCGAGGGACCCGAGAGTGTGGGGAGAGATCGGTCACACGCTTCTCCTCAAGGCCCAGTATCGCGAAGCGGCGGAGGCGTTCGACAAGGCCCTGGCGATCAACCCGGAGACCGCGTCGATCCACTTCATGCTGACGCTCGTCCATCGCGCCCTGGGAAATCAGCAGCTCTCGCAACGGCACCACGCCCTGTTCAACCGCTTTCGCGACGACCCCTTGTCGCAGCGGCTAGTGGGCGCCTATTTGAAGACCGATCCCGATGCCAACTTCGAGCGGCAACCGTTGCACGAGCACCGCTCGGTGCCGCTCGACGGTATCCACCCCTGAACGGAGGAACCGATGGAGTTCTGCAGGCGCTCCCTCAGCCGGCTGTACCGCAGGCCTTCCAGGGCAGCACTCCAGGCAGCGGCCATGGCCATGCTCCTCGTCGCAGCGGGGAGCGGGCTCGGCGGCTGCAGCAAACCGCCCAACGGGGCCCGCGGCGGGAACGCGAAGCCGGCGGCAACGGCGGCCGGACGGCATGTGCCGCCGGTCGCAGGCGCGGGCGAGGAAGCACCTCGGCCCGCGGGAGCTCACGACCTCGCGCCCGCAGCCCAACCGGCGGCGGAGCCGTCCTCGGCGACCGCAGCGCAGGCCGGGGAAGGCCCGGGCGTCCGCTTCGTCGATGTGACGGAGCAAAGCGGCGTGCGTTGGGTACACAACAACGGAGCCTTCGGCAAGAAGTGGCTTCCCGAGACGATTGGACCCGGGGTGGTCGTGCTGGACGCCAACCGGGATGGCCGGCTCGATTTGCTGTTCGTCAACGGCCGCAATTTCCCCGGCCACCCTGGCAAGGCGACGCACCCAGCGCTCTATCTCAACCAGGGAGGGCTGCGGTTCACTGAGACTACGCGCGACGCGGGCCTCACCTTCAGCGCTTACTGTCTGGGTGGGGTGGCGGGAGACGTCGACAATGACGGTGACCCGGATGTGTATCTGTCGTGCCTGGGGCAGGACATGCTGCTGCGCAACCAGGGGGGCCGGTTCACCGACGTCAGCCGTCAGGCGGGTCTGTCGCGGGAACAAGAGTTCGGTGCCTCGGCGGCCTTCTTCGACGCCGACAACGACGGCTTCCTCGACATCTTCGTCACGCGCTACGTCCGCTGGACGCCCGAGACCGACGTGTTCTGCTCGTTCGACGGCAAGACCAAGGCCTACTGCACCCCGATCCTCTATGACGGCCTTTCACCGCGCTTCTATCGCAACCGAGGCGACGGCACCTTCGAGGACCGTACCACGCAGGCCGGCTTCCATCAGGCCGACGCCAAGCTGCTCGGTGTCGTGCCGCTGGATGTCGACAATGACGGCTGGACCGATGTCGCGGCGGCGGCGGACACGCACCCGAACCTCCTCTTCCACAACCAGGGAGGCGGCACGTTCGAAGAGGTCGGAGTGGTGTCTGGGATGGCTTACTCGCCGGAGGGTCGGGTTCGCGGCGGAATGGGTATCGCCACCGGCGACTACAACCGGAGCGGTCGCCTCAGCCTGGCGATCACCTACTTCTCGAACGAGCTCATCGGCCTCTATCGCAACGAGGGCAACGCGTTCTTCCTCGATGTGGCACCGGGTCTGGAGGTCGGCCGGGCGACACGATTCACCCTGGGCTGGGGCTGCTTCTTCTTCGATTACGACCTCGATGGCTGGCTCGACTTCCTTGTCGCCAACGGGCACCTGGACGGCGAAGTGACGAAGATCCTGCCAAACATCACCTACGCCCAGCCGCAGCAGCTCTTTCACAACAATCATAGGGGTGACTTCACAGAGGTGACGAATACCGATGGCGGCGATCTGGCCACACCGATCGTGGCGCGAGGCGCCGCCTATGCAGACTTCGATGACGACGGCGACCTCGAGGTCGTCTTGACTACCAACGGGGGGCCGGCAAAGATCCTCGAAAACCGAGGCAGCGGCCATGGAACGTGGCTGCGCCTCTCTCTCGAAGGGACCGCTAGCAATCGTGACGGCCTCGGCGCCTCCGTCAAGGTCACCACGCGGAATGGTTCTCAGACCTGGTTTGTCCATAGCGGGGGCACCTACCTCTCCCAATCGCAGATCGATCCGACCTTCGGCCTGGGCTCCGCCTCGGTGATCGACGAGGTCCTGATCCGTTGGCCGTCGGGTGTCACTCAGCGGCTGGTGGGCGTCCGAGTGAATCAGCTCCTGAAGGTGCGCGAGCCACGGCGAGGAGGAAGACCGACCCGGGGGTCCGAAGGGATGTAGAAGCTCCCGGCCGTCGTCAAACTCGACAGCGCGATCTTTGACCGTGCCTAGACCTTGGCGACGTCGGAGCAGCTCCGGTTTTCGCTGCTTCGCGTTCACGCGACAGGTGCGGCGCTTTGCGCAGATCGTCAGCGTCTCGTTATCGAACGAGATGGAAGAGTAATGCTCCGGCGGATCAGCCGGCGAGCTCACGACTGACACCGTCGCCGGCGATCACCAGTTGCGGTGGCCGCCAGGGATCGATCTGGAGTCCGTTCTTTCCATAGAGGAACCGCGCCGGGAGGTTCGGATAGATGACGCGAATCTCTTCGAGTACCTGGCCAAGGGCGAGCTTGAGCCGGCGGTGGGAACGATCCGAGGTGCCGAGCTGGTCGATGAGAGCTCGCCAGGGGATGATGGAACGGGTCCTCGCCGCGTACGAGCGGTATAGCACGAGGGAAGCGAAATCCCAGGCCTGAGGACTGTTCTTGAACAACCGCATGAGGGGGAGGGGGAGTGGGACCTTGTTCTCCCTGAGGTATTCGTGGAAGGTCGGGTCCAGCTGGAATCCGTAGCGGCCGGGGATGCGGAGGATGACGAGCTGAAGGTCCTGGTCGGGCCTGTCCTCGATGGGGCGGCCGGCGCGAGGCGTGAAGGAGGCGAGGATCGGGCGCAGTTGGATGCTGCCGATGTCGCTCTGCGTCTCATACCGGATGCGGATGGCGAGGCTCTCGAGGCGACGGAGCCGCTCGCGGAACCGGGCGTACTCGCGGCCACCGTCGCTGAGGCCGAAGGCTCTGAAGAACTCGGTCAGGGTCTCGAAGCTGACGAAACCATCCCGATAGGCGTGGGTCTGGATCCAGCCGAGAAGCGTGCGGTCAGCACCGAAGGCGAGAGGTATGCCCTCGTCGACACTGGCGAAGGTGACGTGAAGCCAGGCGTCCCGGCCAAGACGCGCGGAGCGAGTGACCGACCGAGCCGCAATCCGCCTGTATGGCAGACTGCATAGGATGAGAGCCTTCGCCTGCAGCAACAGAGATGAGTCGTGCTCGAGAGCACTCCTCACCTTCGAGAGCTCAGCCAGGCGACGGGGATTGGTCCGGAGAAGGCGCGCCGCAGGGACGCTGAGCGGCGCTTGGTCCAGCTCACGGAGGAGCTGAAGCTGAAGGGCGGAGGGCAAGCTCGGCGCGGGCCTGAGCAAGAGGGTGTCCTACCCGCGGCGCTGGCTGGCGCGCCATGGGACAGTTGTGGGACAGTTGAGGCCAACATGCCACCATCGGAGCCAACACCGAGGTGGCGGAGTAGCCCTCGTAAGTGGCTGATCCAGCGAGGGTTTTCGTGTTGAGGGTTGTTGGGGGTGTTGGTCCCAGACCGGGCTTTTAATCCGCGGGTCCAGGGTTCGATTCCCTGACCGCCCACCACTGAAAACAAAGCACTTAGCTGTTCGCCCCGCCTCCGCCCAGGCAGAGGGTGGTGATGATGCGCTGGTCACCCGCCTGGGCGGCGTGCTCAAGGTGGCGATCCGGCCGTAGCCGCCTGCCCATCCCGGCGGCCAGTCTGCGAGGATAGACCTCTTCATGAAAGGAGGGCTGTATGTCCGTTGCCAAGATCATCGAGATCAGCTCTGAGTCAGGCGAGAGCTTCGAAGACGCCATCCGCCAGGGCCTCCTGCGCGCCGGCAAGACGGTCAAGCACATCAAGGGCGCCTGGGTCCAGGACCAGCTCGTGGACGTGGACGACGACAAGATCGTCAGCTACCGGGTCCACCTCAAGGTCACCTTCGTGCTCGACTGAGCAGGGCGGCGCCAGGTGGCCCGCCCCGCGGTTCCACCCGCCCGGGTGGGACGCCCCCCATACTGCGGCGCACGGCGCCGGCCACCTCGCCGGGTATATCGCCTTGACGCCGGGTGGCCGTAGCGTGGCGGGCGTAGGAGCGGCCGCCGGCGACCGGCCGGCACGGCACGCCCGAGGAGGAACGGCGATGGAATGGCACGAGGCCAAGGACCGGACGGTGGCGCTGTGGGAGGGCCTGCGCGAGCGGGCCGACACGATGGACGAGCTCGAGCTGCTGACCGAGCTCAACGCCGCCTTCGCGCTCTGCGAGGTGGCGGAGGCGGACCTGCAGGCCGCCGGCGGCGGCCCCAACCACTGCCGCTACTGCGCGTTCTACCAGCAGTTCGGCGGCTGCCGCGGCATCAGCCTACGCATGAGCGTGCGCGTGGTCGAGCACGACCGCGAGGGGCTGCGCGAGCTGATCGACGAGTTCCTGGGGTACCTGCGGGCGCTCGCCGTCCCGGCGCCGGCCGCCTCCGCCGCGTGACCTTGGCGGCCGGGCGGCCGGGGCTCTTTGCGGGCGCCGGCCGCTCAGGCCTCGGCGGCGTGGCCATTCGCGCGGCCGAGCGCGGCACTACGCCGCGCAAAGCGGCGCGCGAATACGCGGGCCATCGCCTTCAGCTTGAGCCTCTGCAGCGGGTAGCTGCGCGGGGAGAGGCTCCGGCACTCCTCGGGCAGCAGCACCAGGCTGACGTGGACGTTGGGGGCGCAGCCAATCGGCAACCCGCGTTCCATGCAGGCCTCGTAGAGGCGGCGGAAGACCGGCACCAGGTCTTCGGTGCGCGGCGGAGGGGCGGCAGCGAGGTCCGTGCCGGAGAGCGGCCGGAAGACGCAGACCGTGGGGATGGCGCCGACCGCGGTGATCCAGTCGATCGCGGCGATCGAGGAGGCCGGGGGCTCGAGGCCGGCGATGATCTCGCCGTTGGTGACCCAGGCCTCCGCGGCCGGCCCGCGCCTGCCGAGGGCGGCGCAGTAGCGGATCGCCTCGAGGTAGTGGTCGAGGCCGTACTCGGCATGCTTGCCCGGGCAGAGCTCGCGGAAGATCGCGCGGTCGAAGACCTCGAAGCAGAAGGAGACGCGGTTGACACCCATCTCTCTCAGGCCGGCGTAGCGCGCGAGGTCGCGGTGCGGCGGCGTCTGCACGCCGACCAGCAGGCCCAGCTCGCGCTTGATGCGCCGGATGTAGGGCGCGAGCAGGTCGAGGTAGGTGTCGCCCTCGTAGTGGCCGGTGTTGAAGTCGACGTAGGTGATGCCCGACTCCTGGCGCGCCGCCCGCACGACCTCGAGGACCTCGTTGACGGACTTCTCGTCCGCGTCGTCGATCCCGAGGTTCAAGCCGACCGAGCAGAACTTGCAGTTGACCCGGGTGGGGCGGGCCGTCCAGTACTCGCAGACCTTGGCCTGGTAGATGCCGAGGTAGGTCCCCTGGAGCGTGCCGATGCGGGTCATCGGCTTGCCGCTCGTGGTCGTGCGGTCGTACCAGGCCGGGCGCGGGGAGAGACGCACCGGCGCCACGTCGGCGCCCTGCCGGCGGAGCAGGTAGCGGCCGCCCTCCTGGTGCAGGGTGTAGGGGGAGCGCTCGACGAAGCGCTCCGTCGCCGGCACGTTCGTCCACAGGCCGCCGGGAAGGATGAGCTCGAGGCCACTGCCGAGGCCGGCGCGGGTACGCAGGATCTGCCGGCCGCCGTCGCGCTCGACGAAGCAGGAGTCGTCGAGGCGCACGCCCTGGCAGTAGAGGTCGAGCTTGAGCAGCGCGGGGGTGCGGCGCAGGGCGCCGAGGGTCGGCGCGCTCACGCCACCCGGCCCCGGGCGGCCGCGACCGCCGGTCGCTCGCGCTTCAGCGCGAAGAAGCGGACGAAGTCGGCCTCGGTCAGGATGCCCACCGGCCGCGAGCCCTCGGTGACCGGCAGGCAGCCGAACTTATTGTCGAACATCGTCAGCGCCGCCTCGCCCAGGAGCCCTCTGGGGTCCGCGGTCTCGACCTCGGAGGTCATCACCTCCTCGACCCGGATGCGGTGCAGGAGGACCCGTGCCACGCTGAGCGGCAGACCGGTCTGCTCGATCAAGGCGTGGCGCAGCAGATCGCGATGGGTGAGCAGGCCCACCAGGTCGCCGTCGGCGTCGACCACCAGGAGGTGCCGGATGCGGTGGTCGAGCATCAGCTCGTAGGCCCTCGCCAGGCTCTCTTCGGGGCGGACCGTGATCACGCCCGGGGTCATCAGGTCGCGGACTCGCAGGTCGCTCACCACCGGCCTCCTTCGTGAAGCTCCTTGGAATCGGCCCCACTCCGGCAGAGAACGTAACCCTCGGCCCCGAGGCGCTCCACACTCGGCGGGGTAGTTCCCGCGCGCGGCCGGGTGGGGGAAACCCGCCCTCGCGAGCCCCGCGAAGAACCACCCGCAGTGACGGCGCGCCGAGCGCGCCGCTCTGATGCGATGTGGCTACGGCGTGGCGGGTGCCCGCCGACTGAAGGAGAGATCATGACGATGCAGATCGGTTTCCCCGGAGGGCTGGCCGTCGAGGCTGCCTACCGGGGCCACACGGTGCGGACGGACCAGCCGCGCGAGGCAGGAGGCGCAGGCTCGGCGCCTTCGCCGTTCGGCCTTTTCCTCGCCGCGATCGGGACCTGCGCGGGCTACTACGTGCTGCGCTTCTGCTGGGAGCGGGGGCTAGCCACCGACGGGCTGACCCTGACGCTGGAGACCGAACGGGGCGAACGGCACGACCGGGTGGCGGCGGTGCGGCTCGAGATCAACCTGCCGCCAGGCTTCCCGGAGAAGTACCGCGCGGCGGTGGTGCGCGCGGCAGAGCACTGCAAGGTGAAGGAGCACATCCAGGAGCCGCCGATCTTCGAGGTCCTGGCAGTGGACAGCGGCAGCGCGCCGCTCGTTGCGGCCACCGCCGCCGGCAGGGAGGCCGCCCAATGACCTTCATCAGGCCGGCCGAACCGGAGGCGACCGCCGGTCGCCGCGCCGACTCCTGGCTGCCGAGCTTCGACCTGCACGAGGAGGACGGCGAGATGGTGGTCCATGCCGACCTCGACGGCCTCGCCGGTGCCAACCTCGATATCGCGCTCGACGGCGACCGGTTGGTGCTGCGAGCGAACGGCGGCGGGAACGGCGCGCATTCGGCCTGCCTCGCCCTGCCGTTCGTGCCGCGCGCCTTCCGCTGGGTCAGCCGGCCCGAGCACGACGGCCTGGAGGTTCGGCTGCGGATCGAGGAAGACTAGGACCCGCGCACCGCCGTCACCTTGTGCTCGGGGCGCTGGGGATCTGAAGCTTCTGCGGCCAAACAGCCCGTCCCGCTAACGCGGGACGGACTACACTCCTGGGATCGACTGGACACGGCGCGAGAGTCTTCGCGCCTACCTCCCCTTCCGGGTAGGTCGCGCACCACCCGGTCGCGTGCGCCGCGCCGCCTCGCGAGATGGCGCGACGGCTGCGGCCGGCGCTCTACAGTGCGTGCCATGCGGCGCGGCGGACAAGCTCTGACGACGGGTTTCGTCCTGCTCGCTCTGGTGGCTGGGCTGCCGGGGCTCCTGGAGGCGGCGTGCTCGCCCGCAAGCGGGCACTCCGTCACCCGGCCGTCCGACTACACAGACGGGCACCGAACAGACAGTGCGATGCCTTGCTGCGCCGTTCCCTCGCTCGCCGACGCCGGCGACGGCTGCCGCTGCTGGTCAGCGCCACCAGCCTCGCCGGCGCGCGGCGGGAAGAGCCCCGCTCCGTTCACACCGGACTTGCAGGTGCCGGGTGATGCAACCGCGATCGCCGCTGCGGCGGCGCCGGCCTCGCCCGCCGCGCTCTCTGCGAGCGCTGACGGCGCCGCCCTGCGGCGGCGCCCGCCGGTCTCGCTCTTCACGCTCCACGCCGCCTTCCTGATCTGACCCTCCTCGCGCGCGCCTGAGACCCTTCGCGTCCCCAAGGCGCGGAGAGCCATGGACCCGCACGCCGAGAGGAGTGTCATGACGCGTTGGATCACTCGCTGGACGCCGCTGCTGGCGGCCGCCCTCGCGGCCCCGCTGGCGGCCCAACCCCCCGCTCCCGCCGCACCGCGTGCGGCGCCGCCGGTCGAGGAGCTGGTGGCCCTGGCCCTGGAGCGCTCACCGGCGCTCGCCGCCCGCCGCGCCGCGCTCGCCGCCGCGCGCGAGATGGAGCGCCCGGCCACCGCCCTGCCCGACCCGATGGTCGAGGGCATGCTCCAGAACGCCGACTTCCCCGACTACACGGTGGGCGAGGAAGACATGTCGATGACGGGCGCCGAGGTGCGCCAGCCGCTGCCCTATCCCGGCAAGCGCCGCGCGCGCGGCGAGGCGGCCGCCGCCGAGACGGCGCAGCGCTCTGCCGAGCTGGCCGCCGAGGAGCGCCGGGTGGCCGCCGCCGTGCGCTCGCTGTACGCCCGCCTCTACGCCCTCGACCGCGAGCGCGAGGCGCTGCTGGCGGCGCGGGAGCTGGTGGAGATGCTCTCGGCGACCGTCCGGGCGCGCTACGCCAGCGGCGAGAGCGAGCAGGAGGCGGTGGTCAAGGCGCTGCTCCAGGTCAGCCGGCTCGGCGAGGAAGTCGACGACCTCGCGGCCGAGCGCGCCGCGATGGCAGCCGAGCTGGAGCGCTGGCTGGCTCGGCCGGGCGAGGCGCCGCTCGGCGACGTCGCGGCCCTACCGGCGCCGGCGCCGCCCGCGGGCCGCTGGGAGGAGCTGGCCGTCGCCGCGTCGCCCGAAATCCGCGTCGCGCAGGCGGCGGTCGCGGCGGCCGAGCGGCGGCTCGCCGTCGCCCGCCTCGACCTCAAGCCCGACTTCGCGCCCGCCGCCGGCCTCGCCTCGCGCGGCTCCTTGGGGCCGGTGCTGATGCTGCGCTTCGGTGTCGAGCTCCCGTTGTGGCGGCGGCAGAAGCAGGAGCCGATGATCCGTGCCGCCGAGGCGGAGCTCGAGATGGCGCGCCAGGAGCTGCGCGACGCCGAGGCGATGGCGCGCGCCGAAGCCACTCGCCTGGGCGCCCGGTGGGCGCAGGCGGAGCGGCAGATGGTGCGCTACCGCGAGGCCATCCTGCTGCAGTCCAGCACCGCGCTCGACGCCGCCCGCGCCTCGTATCTGGCCGGCCGCGGCGACTTCTCCACCGTCATCGAAGACTTCGACCTCTGGCTCCAGGCCCGGGTGCAGCTCGCCCGCCGCGAGGCGGACCGCTTTGCCGCCTGGGCCGAGCTGGAGCGACTGACCGGAGGTGCGCCATGACTTTACTGCGTCCGACCCGCACGACCGTCCTCGTCCTGCTGTCCCTGCTCGCACTGCAGCTGGTGCTGGGCTACCTCGCCGCCTGCCGCAGCGGGCGCCCCGGGACGGCGCCGATGGCGGTCGAGTATCACTGCCCGATGCACCCGGACTTCGTCTCCGACGAGCTGGGGGACTGCCCGATCTGCGGCATGCGGCTGGTGCCGGTGGAGAAGGCCGTGCCGCCGTATGCAGTGCCGGCCGCGCCGGCCGCCGAACACGCGAGCGGCCCTCCGGCGGGCGCGGTCGCCGATCGCGCGGCGTTCGAGGCGGACGCGGCGGCGCTGCGGCTCGCTGGCGTCAAGACGGCGGTGGCCGAGCGCCGCGCCCTCACTCGCTCCTTCCGTACCGTCGGCCTGGTGGCCGCCGACGAGACGCGCGTCCGCCACGTCCACACCAAGATCTCGGGCTGGATCGAGCACCTGCACGTGAACTACACCGGCCAGGCGGTGCGCGCCGGCCAGCCCCTCCTCGCCATCTACTCGCCGCAGCTCCTCGCGACACAGGAGGAGTACCTGCGGGCGCGCGAGGCCGCCGGCCGCTTCGCCGGCTCGTCGCTGCCCGAGGTGCGGCAGGGGGGCGGCGACCTCTTCGCCGCCGCCCGCCGCCGTCTGGAGCTGTTCGACGTGCCGCGGAGCCTCCTCGCCGAGCTGGACCGCACCGGCCGGCCGCAGCGCACGGTGACCCTCCTCGCCCCCGCTTCCGGCTACGTCACCGGCAAGGAGATCTTCGAGGGCATGGAGGTGGGGCCGGGAATGGACCTCCTGACCATCACCGATCTCTCGCGCGTCTGGGTCGAGGCCGACTTCTACGAGTTCGAGAGCCGCGCGCTCGGCGTCGGGCGGCCGGTCACGCTGTCGCTGCCCTACGACCGTGAGGCCCGCTTCGCCGGCCGCGTCGCCTTCGTCTACCCGACGCTCGACCCCGAGAGCCGCACGCTCAAGGCGCGGATCGAGCTCGCCAACCCGTCGCTGCAGCTCAAGCCGGGGATGTACGTCGACGTCTCGCCCGAGCTCGAGACCGAGAAGGGGGTGGTCGTCCCCGACTCGGCGATCATCGACACCGGCCTGCGCCAGGTGGTGTTCGTCGCGCGCGGCGGCGGCTTCGAGCCGCGCGAGGTGCGGGTGGGGAGCCGCGGCGGCGGCGAGGCGCTGATCGTCTCGGGAGTCGAGGCCGGCGAGCGGGTCGCGACGCGCGCCAACTTCCTGCTCGACTCCGAGTCGCGGCTGCGCGGGGCGGTCGCCGGAATGAGCGGCAGCTCCCACGTGCATGGGGGTGGCTCGTGATCCGCCGCCTCATCGCCTTCTCGGCCCACAACCGCTGGCTCGTTCTGCTCGCGGTCGCGGCGCTGGTCGCCTTGTCGGTCTACACCCTGCGCACGATCCGCCTCGACGCGCTGCCCGATCTCTCGGACACGCAGGTCATCGTCTATTCGAAGTGGGACCGCTCGCCCGACATCGTCGAGGACCAGGTCACCTACCCGATCGTCACCGCCCTGCTCGGCGCGCCGCGCGTCAAGGCGGTACGCGGGTATTCGGACTTCGGCTTCTCCTACGTCTACGTCATCTTCCAGGACGGCACCGACCTCTACTGGGCGCGCTCGCGGGTCCTCGAGTACCTGTCGAAGATCCAGCCGCGGCTGCCGGCGGGCGTGCAGACCGAGCTCGGGCCCGACGCCACCGGCGTCGGCTGGGTCTTCCAGTACGCGCTCGTCGACCGCGCGGGCAAGCACTCGCTCGACGAGCTGCGCTCCTACCAGGACTGGACGCTGCGCTACGCCTTGCAGGCGGTGCCGGGGGTGGCGGAGGTGGCGGCGATCGGCGGCTTCGTCAAGCAGTACCAGGTGACCGTCGACCCCAACCGCCTCGCCGCCTACCGCATCCCGCTCGACGTCGTCGTGGCGGCGCTGCGGCGCTCGAACAACGAGATCGGGGGGAGGCTCATCGAGTGGAGCGGCACCGAGTACATGGTGCGCGGCCGCGGCTACGCGACCTCGCCCGCGGACCTCGAGCAAGTGGTGCTCAAGACCGCTCCGGGGGGCGTCCCGGTGCTGCTGCGCGAGGTGGGGCGCGTCGAGCTCGGCCCCGAGATCCGCCGCGGCGTCTCCGACCTCGACGGCCTGGGCGACCACGTCGGCGGCATCGTCGTCATGCGCCACGGCGAGAACGCCCTCTCGGTCATCCGCCGGGTGCAGCAGAAGCTCCGCGACCTCGAGCCCTCGCTCCCGGAAGGGGTCGAGATCGTCATCACCTACGACCGCTCGGACTTGATCGAGCGGGCGCTCTCCACGCTGCGGCACGAGCTGACGATCGAGATGCTCATCGTGGCGCTGGTCATCATGGTCTTCCTCTGGCACTTCCCGTCGAGCCTGGTGCCGATCCTCACCATCCCGGTCTCGGTGCTCCTGACGTTCATCCCGCTCCACCTGATGGGCGTGACGGTGAACATCATGTCGCTCGCCGGCATCGCCATCTCGATCGGCGTGTTGGTGGACGGCGCCATCGTCGAGGTGGAGAACGCCTACAACAAGCTTCACCTCTGGGATGCGGGCGGGCGGCGCGGGAGCTACCGGGAGGTGCTCGTCGCGGCGATGCAGGAAGTGGGGCCGGCGGTCTTTTTCTCGCTGCTGGTCATCGCCGTGGCGTTCCTGCCGGTCTTCGCGCTCGTCGACCAGGAGGGGCGCCTCTTCAGGCCGCTCGCCTACTCGAAGAACCTGGCGATGGCCATCGCCGCCCTCCTCGCCATCACCCTCGATCCGGCCCTGCGCATGCTCTTCACCCGCGTGCAGCCCTTCAGGTTCCGGCCGCGCTGGCTGGCGGCGGTCTCCACGCGCCTGCTGGTCGGCCGGTACTACTCCGAAGAGCGGCACCCGATCAGCCGGAGCATCTTCCGCCTCTACGAGCCGGCCTGCCGTTTCGTGCTGCGGCGGCCGGTGGCGGTGGTGCTCGCGGCGCTGGCGCTGGTGGCGGTCTCCGTGCCGGTCTACCTCGCGCTCGGCAAGGAGTTCATGCCGCCGCTCGCCGAGGGGACCATCCTCTACATGCCGACCACCCTCCCGGGCGTCTCGGTGGCGCAGGCGCAGGAGCTCCTGACCGCGCAGGACCGCGTGCTGCGCGGCTTCCCCGAGGTCGAGCGGGTCTTCGGCAAGGCCGGCCGCGCCGACACCTCGACCGACCCGGCGCCGTTCTCGATGTTCGAGACCACGGTCGTCCTCAAGCCCGAGAGCGCCTGGCGGCCCAAGCCGCGCTGGTATTCCGGCTGGGCGCCGGAGTGGCTCGAGCCCGCCTTCCGCCCCTTCTGGCCCGACCGCATCGCCTACGAGGAGCTGGTCGACGAGATGGACCGCGCGCTGCGCGCGCCGGGCGTCACCAACGCCTGGACGATGCCGATCAAGGCGCGCATCGACATGCTGACCACCGGCGTGCGGACGCCGATCGGCATCAAGGTCTTCGGCGACGACCTGGCCGAGATCGAGCGCACCGGCGAGCACCTCGAGGCGATCCTGCGCGGCATCGAGGGCACCCGCAGCGTCTACGCCGAGCGGGTGGCCGGCGGCTACTTCGTCGACATCGTGCCGCGCCGCGACCAGCTTGCCCGCTACGGCCTGACGATCGAGGAGATGCAGATGGTCATCGCCAGCGCGATCGGCGGCGAGAACGTCGCGACGACGATCGAGGGGCGCGAGCGCTACCCGATCAACGTCCGCTATCCGCGCGAGCTGCGCGACGAGCCCGACCGCCTGGCGCGCGTGCTGGTGGCGACGGCGGCGGGGGCGCAGGTGCCGCTCGCACAGCTCGCCGAGATCAAGGTGGTGCAGGGGCCGGCGATGATCCGCGACGAGAACGGCTTCCTCGCCGGCTACGTCTACGTCGACGTCACCGGCCGCGACATCGGCGGCTACGTCGCGGAGGCCAAGCGCGCCGTCGGCGAGCAGCTCCAACTGCCGGCCGGCTTCTCGCTCGTCTGGAGCGGCCAGTACGAGAACATGCTGCGGGTGCGCGAGCGGCTGAAGCTGGTGGTGCCGGTGACCCTGGCGCTCATCTTCGCCCTGCTCTACGCCAACACCCGCTCGGGCTTCAAGGCGCTGGTGGTGATGCTGGCGGTGCCGTTCTCGGCGGTCGGCGCGATCTGGCTCTTCTGGGCCCTCGGCTACAACGTCTCGATCGCCGCCTGGGTGGGGATGATCGCCCTCCTCGGCCTCGACGCCGAGACCGGCGTCTTCATGCTCCTCTTCCTCGACCTCTCCTACGACGCGGCCAAGCGCGCGGGCCGGCTGCGCTCCGCCGCCGACCTCGACGAGGCGATCGTCCACGGCGCGGTCAAGCGGGCGCGGCCGAAGATGATGACCGTCTGCGCCGCCTTCATGGGCCTCTTGCCGATCATGTGGTCGACCGCCGCCGGCGCCGACGTCATGAAGCGCATCGCCGCCCCCATGATCGGCGGCCTCGCCACCTCGTTCCTGTTGGAGCTGCTGGTCTACCCAGCCATCTACAAGCTCTCTGGAAGTGGCGCACCGAGGTGCGCGAGCTGGCGGCCGCGCCGCCGGCGCCGCCGGCGCCGCCGGCCGAGGCGCTCACCCAGGAGGCCGCGTGAGCGGCGACAACCGCGCGACCGCGCATCGGGAGATCGACGTCATGAGAAGCAACGTCATCGCCGTCCTCGCCGTCCTACTGCTGTCCGCCGTCTACGCCCTCGGTCTCGCCGCCTGCGCCGCACCGAGCACCTCGGCCGCCGAGAGCGCCGGCGGGGTCGCGGCGGACGCGCCCGCTGCCGCCTACGCGGCGCCCGCACCCGCCGAGCCGCCCGCCACGGAGCCGCCGGCGGCAGACGGCTGGCTGGCCGGCGCCCACGCGCCGCCGGCCACGGCAGCAGCGCCCGCGGCCTCGCCCGCCGCGGCACCATTGCGTCCGGGATCGAGCTTCCAGGCCGAGGCGGCTACCTACATCCACTACTACCGCACGATCGGCCTGACCCCCGAGCAGGAGGCGGTCAAGGAAGCGGCGCTGGCGAAGATCCCGGCGCCATGCTGCAGCGAGAACACCCTCGCCACCTGCTGCTGCCCGTGCAACATGGCGAAGGCGGCCTGGGGCCTCTCGGCCTACCTGATCGTGCACGAGGGCTACGACGCGCCGCGCCTCGAGCGCACCATGCGCGAGTGGCTCGCCGGCATCAACCCGGGCGGCTTCCGCGGTGACGCCTGCTACAACGGCGGCTGCGCCCGCCCGGTCCACAAGGACGGCTGCGGCGGGATGCACGAGGACAACGTCCTGTAGGGCACAAGGACTGGGTGGTCTACGTCAAGCCGCCCTTCGCCGGCCCCGGAACCGTCCTCCGCTACCTGGGCCGCTACACGCACCACATCGCGATCTCCAACCAGCGTCTCGTCGGCCTCGAAGCCGACGATGTGCTCTTCCGCTACAAGGACCGGGCTGACAGCGGGCGCTGGAAGACGATGCGGCTGCCCGCTCTCGAATTCATCCCCGCCGCTTCCTGCTCCACGTCCTGCCCGACCGCTTCGTCCGCATCCGCTACTTCGGCCTGCTCGCCCACCGCCACCGGCGGCGCCTGCTTGCCCTCTGCCGATACCACCTCGGCGTCGCCGTGCCCCCACCCGCCGCCCCGCCGATCGCCGCCACCTGGCAGGAGCGGCTCCTGCGTCTGACCGGCTTCGACGCGCTGCAGTGTCCCTCCTGCACGACCGGTCGGCTCCACCTGCTCGGCTCCCTGCCGGCACGCCCCGCCCGCAGCCCGCCATGACACCCCACTGCGCTCGCGCTTCCGAACGTCTCACCGCGCCCCGCTCGGTCTGGTGGCAACTGCGCGCCGCCACCGCCCTTGCGAGGTATAATCCCGAGACACGGCAACTGCGAACACAGAGAAGGATCGCCATGAGCGTCTCAAGAGCTGCGGCGCGGGCTCCTCACCCTCCCGGACTTGCTCCGTCGGCCCGCTGCGAGCGCTCGCCGACACCCCCCGACCACCCCATTCAAAGTCCATAGGGTGTGCCTGGCGGCCCGCGCTTTCGTTCAACCAGCGTCTTTCCGCACTGCGCTCCTCAGCGAGGCTTGAGGTCCGCGGTGCTGCCAGCGCTATCTCGCGGCCGTCTGTCGGCGCAGTACGGAAAGACGCTTACAGGTTAGGCGACGCGGGATCCCAAACTCTGAACACTCAAGGAGCAAGCTCACATGACCGGCTCAATCCAAAAGGAGGATCCCGATGCCCAGATTCATCGTGCCGTTGACCGCCAGCGTCATCATCCTTTTTGCCTTTGCACCAGGACCCTCATATGCGACATCATTCGTGGACGATCACGGCTACGACTACGCTAGAACTACCTTCGACTTCGACCACGACGGTACCCCTGATGAACTTCGTCTCATCGGCGATCGGGACCGCGGCTGGTTCCTTGCAGTCTCGTTCAGCTCAACACGTGGGACGCTGATTTCCGACATTCAAGATCCCGGCATTCAAAAAACTCAGGTGTGGATCGACATAGATGGGGATGGCATTCCAGACTACTGCCGCTTCATTGGCGGAGGCGATGTGCAGAAGGTTTCCTGTAACTTCTTGAGACCTCTAGGCTGGGCCGCGGACATGGTTTCGCCGGTCACAGATTGGGGATACCCCGAGACGCGAGTGTGGTACCCAGCTGCCTCAGGCCAGCATGGTCGTTTCTGCCGTGGAATTGGCGATCATTCCCACCCAACAACCGTCTGCAGCACGTGGTGATTCCTCGAATGTCGTGGCGCGTCGCCCACTGCTGTCCCACCAACAAGGGGTGAGTAAGGCCTGAATCCGAGTTCCTTTGTTAGAATGGGAGTTGCCGAGAAACCCATGGAAACAAAGGAGGATCCAGGCCTTGGCTCACCATTCTACTGTG
>JBIOUG010000163.1:0-51963 GCA_044866775.1 Thermoanaerobaculia bacterium
GAGCCCCGGCGCGCGCGCGAGGCCTTCGAGCGCGCGCTGATGGAGGACGGCTCGGCCCTGGGGGCCGCGCGCCACCTGGTGGCCCTCTACGAGCCGCAGGCCGAGGCGGCGCAGCTCGTCGCGGTGCACGGCGGCGAGCGCGTCGAGGGTCTTGGCGCCGCGCGCCGAGAGCACGATGTGCACTTTGCGGCGGTCCTCCGCGGCGGGCGCGCGGGTGGCCAGGCCCATCGCGGTCAAGCGGTCTACCATGCCGACGGCGCTGTGGTGGCGGATCTGCAGCCGCTCGGCCAGCTCTCCGATGGTGATCTGGCCGCCGGGAAAGCCGCGCACTGCGAGCAGCGCCTGATGCTGCTGCGGCGTCAACCCCTGGCTGCGCGCCGCTTGCTCGCTGAAGCGCAGGAACTGGCGCAGCGCGTAGCGGAAGGACGCCAACAGTTCGAAATCGTGATTGCCCGACGTGGCCTTCAAGCGCGCCTTGGCCATGAGCCCCCCGCAGAACAGAACGACAGTTGCGTTTGAAACGCGAGGGATTGTAGCGCAGTTTGCTGCAGCTAGGCCTTGAGGCGGTAGCCGACCCCGATCACCGTCTCGATGCGATCCGATTCCGAGCCCAGCTTGCGGCGCAACCGGTGAATATGGGTATCGACGGTGCGGCTGTCGACGTCCTCGGCATAACCCCAGACGTCAGCGAGGAGCGCCGAGCGCGTCTGCACGCGTCCCCGGCGCTCCAGCAGAACCTGCAGCAGGCGGAACTCCGTGGCGGTCAGCGGCACGTCCTTGCCTTTGACCTCGAGCCGGTGGGCGGCCGGGTCCATGCGGATCGGGCCGAGCTCGATCGGCTTGCCGCCGACCGGAGGCTCGGTCTGGCGGCGGCGCAGGACGGCCTTGATGCGCAGCATGGTCTCGCGCGGCGAGAAAGGCTTCGAAATGTAATCGTCGGCGCCCAACTCGAGGCCGACGATACGGTCGATCTCCTCGCCCTTGGCGGTGAGCATGACGATCGGCACGCGGGAGGTGGCGCCGTCGCGCCGCAGCAGGCGCGTGATCTCGAGGCCGTCGAGACCGGGCAGCATGAGGTCGAGCAGCACGAGGTCGGGCGGCTCCCGCCGCACGGCCTCGAGCGCCACGTCGCCACGGCGCGCGCTCTCGACTGCGAAGCCCTCGCGCTCCAGGTTGTATTGCAGGACTTCGGCGATGTCGGGCTCGTCCTCGATCAGCAGGATGCGCTCGCGGGGCATCGGGTCGCAGCCTAGCACGCAGTCTTCCGCAGCTGCTGTGGAAAGGCCTGTGGAAAAACCTCCGGAAAGCGCGTCCGGAGCGGCTTCTCACCGGCCTTTGATGCTCTTTGAACAATCCGCTGTGCACATTTCATCTGGCCTTGTCCTTTCAATGGTTTGTAATTTCTCCCGCCCGGCGCACCGGCACGAGCGCGCCGCGCCGCGCCGGGCTCGGCAGGGGATTTCCGCAGCGCCCGCTTCGCGCCCGCCGCCAGCGTGTTAAATCCATGTGACGGAGCAACTTACCTGACCGCTCCCGGCCCGCGCACCGGCTCGAGCCCCTGCCGCACGGCGAGGCGCCGCGCGAACACCTGCTCGAACAGACGCCCGTGCTCGCGCACCGACTCGAGCTCGAGCGCGACGTCGTAGGGCGAGATCACCTCGAGCCGCACCGAGCGGCGGCGGATGCCGCAGTAGAGCTCCTCGACCCGCGAGGCGTGGGTGCGATCGAGGGCGTCGGCCAGGCGCAGCAGGGCCGCGAGCACGGTGACCGTCCGCTGCTGCCAGCTCTTCAGGGCCTGGAAGGTGACGTGCCGCGGGCGCGGCGCGGCGCCGCGGTGGTAGCGCGCGACGTGGGCGACGATCTCGACCTCGCGCGGGTCGAAGGCGTCGAGCGTGGCGTTGGCGATGAGGTAGTAGCTGTGCTTGTGGTGGCTGCGGTAGTGCACGGCGTAGCCGACGTCGTGGAGCAGCGCCGCGTGCTCGAGCCACTCGCGCTCGCGGGCGCCCAAACCGTGGAGCGAGGCCGTGAGGTCGAAGAGCCGTACCGCGAGGCGCGCCGTCTGCTCGCCGTGCCGCAGCACGCTCGGCACGCTCGCGGCGAGCTGCCGCACCTGGCGCCGGCGCAGCTCCTGGCCGTCGCGGGCGGCGGGGAGCGGCCGGCCGAGCGCTTCGAGCACCAGCCCCTCGCGCAGCGCGCGGTCGCAGACCAGGAGCTGGTCGACGCCGGCGTGCGCCGCCAGCTCTGCGAGCAGGATGGCGCCGGCGAGGAGCGACTCGGCGCGCGGGCCGAGGACCGGCGGCAGCGCCGCCACCTCGCGCCGCCGCATGCCGGCGAGGCGCTCGACGAGGGCGGCGAGGTCGCGGGCGCGCAGGGTGCGCAGGCCGCCGGTCGCGCCCTTCAGGCCGCGCGAGGACCAGAGGTCGGCGAGGTCGGCGCAGCAGACCGCGGTCCCGGAGGTGGCGACCAGGCGCTCGGCGCGTCCGGCCGGCACCTCGGCCTCGAGCTGCAGGCGGATGGCGCGCCGCAGGCGCTCGAGCGCCCGCGGGCGCGGCGGGTCGCCGGGCAGCGCCAGCGCGCAGCGCAGCGAGCCGAGCGGCAGGCTGACGACGCGCGCCAGGCGGCCGGCACGGGTGGCGATCCACTCGGTGCTGCCGCCGCCGACGTCGGCGATGACCGCCTCGCCCTCGCCGAGGTCGACCACCTCGCGCACCGCGCGGTAGACGAGCCGCCCCTCCTGCTGGCCGGTGAGCACCCGCACCTTGAGCCCGGTCTGGGCGCGGACGCGGGCGAGGAACTCGTCGCTGTTGGTTGCCTCGCGCACGGCGCTCGTCGCCACCACCATCACCCGCTCGGCGCCCTTGAGCGCCGCCAGGCTGGTCATCTTGACCAGCGCCTCGAGGCCGTCGCGCACCGCGGTCTCGGAGAGCGCGCCGTCGCCCAAGGCGCTGCGCCCGAGGCGCACCATCTCGCGCTCGCGGCCGAGCACGCGGTAGCCGCCGCTCGCCTCCGGCTCGGCGACGATCATGTGGATCGAGTTCGTGCCGACGTCGATCGCCGCCAGGCGCCCCGGCGGCGGCGCGGCCGGCGGCGGGCTCGCCGGGTTGGTGGAGCGTAGCGCCACGCGCGACAGTCTAGACTTGTGGCTGGGCGACGCGGTGACGGAGGCGCGGCGCGGCGGTGACGGGCCGGTCGCCGGCTCGGACGGCGCCCCGGTGCGCCGTCACACGACTGTCACACCGTCGCCACGTCCATCTGGAAGGATCGCCCGCGCCCTGGAGCCAACCCTCGTGTCCGAGCCAGCGCCTGACAGCGACCATCGCTCCTCTGTCCGCGCCTTCCGTGAGGCGGCGGAGGAGCCGACGCCGTTCCTCAACCGCGAGCTCTCCTGGCTCGAGTTCAATCACCGTGTCCTCGCCGAGGCGATGAACCCGGACAACCCGCTGCTCGAGCGGCTGCGCTTTGTCTCGATCTTCGACAGCAACCTCGACGAGTTCTTCATGAAGCGGGTGGGCGGCCTGCGCCAGCAGCTCGCGAGCAACGTGCGCGAGCTGCCGCCCGACCGCCACACGCCGCGCGAGCAGCTCGCGGCGATCCGCCGCGTGGTGCGGCCGCTGCTCGTCGAGCAGCGCCGCCTGCTGCACGCCGAGCTGCTGCCGGCGCTCTCCCGCCACGGCCTCGAGATCCTCGGCTGGGAGGACCTGCGCGGCTCCGAGCGGCGCCACCTGACGCAGGAGTTCGAGCGCCGCCTCTTCCCGATCCTGACGCCGATGGCGGTCGACCCGGCGCATCCGTTCCCCTTCATCTCCAACCTCTCGCTCTCGCTCGCCGCCTCGGTGCGGCATCCGGAGTCGGGCCCCGGCTCGGGTCAACTGCGCTTCGCGCGCGTCAAGGTGCCCGCGTCGCTGCCGCGCTGGCTGCAGACCCCGAGCGGGCTGCGCTTCGTGCCGCTCGAGGAGGTCATCGCCCACAACCTCGAGCGTCTCTTCCCGGGCATGGAGGTCGTCGACTCCCACCCCTTCCGCATCACCCGCAACGCCGACGTGCAGCGCAACGAGGAGACCGCCGACGACCTGCTCGAGGCGATCCAGGAGGAGCTGCGGGTACGCCGCTTCTCCTCGGTGGTGCGTCTGGAGGTGGTGCCGGGCTGTCCGGAGTGGATGCGGACGCTGCTCTGCGAGGAGCTCGAGGTCGGCGCCGAGGACGTCTACGAGGAGGCCGGCCCGCTGGCGCTGCGCGACCTGGCGGCGCTCGCCGCAGTGCCGCTACCGTCGCTGCGCGCCCGTTCCTGGACGCCGGTCACCCACTCGCGCCTCCACGGCGAGCCAGGCAAGGCGGTCGACGTCTTCGCGGCGCTGTGCGACGGCGACCTCCTCGTCCATCATCCCTACGACTCCTTCGCCACCAGCGTCCAGGAGTTCGTCCAGCAGGCGGCGTACGACCCGGCGGTGGTGGCGATCAAGCAGACCCTCTACCGCACCTCGGCCGGTTCGCCGATCATGGAGTCGCTGATCCGCGCCGCCGAGAGCCGCAAGCAGGTGGCGGTGACGATCGAGATCAAGGCGCGCTTCGACGAGGCGGCCAACATCGAGTGGGCCGAGGCGCTCGAAAAGGTAGGAGCGCATGTGGCCTACGGCGTGGTCGGCCTGAAGACGCACGCCAAACTGTGCCTGGTGGTGCGGCAGGAGCGCGACGGGCTGCGCTGCTACAGTCACGTCGCGACCGGCAACTACAACGCCGAGACCGCGAAGCTCTACACCGACCTCGGGCTCCTGACCTGCTCCGAGGAGATCGCCGCCGACGTCGCCCAGGTCTTCAACCTGCTGACCGGCTACGTCCACCAGCCGCGCTTCACCAAGCTCCTGGTGGCGCCCGTCAACATGCGCCAGCGGTTCCTCGAGCTCATCTCCCGCGAGGTCGAGCACAGCCGCGCCGGCCGCGGCGGCCACCTGGTGGCGAAGATGAACGGGCTCGACGACCCGGAGATCGTCGAGGCCCTCTACGCGGCGTCGGCCGAGGGCGTTGAGGTGGACCTGATCGTGCGCGGGCTCTGTCGCCTCTGCCCCGGCCTGCCGGGGCGCAGCGAGACGATCCGCGTCGTGTCGATCGTCGGCCGCTTCCTCGAGCACGCGCGGATCTTCCACTTCGCCAACGGCGGCAGCCCCGAGTACTTCATCGGCTCGGCGGACTGGATGACGCGCAACCTCGACCACCGCGTCGAGGCGGTGACGCCGGTCGACGACCGCCGGCTGCAGGAGGAGCTGCAGGTCATCCTCGACCTCCAGCTCGCCGACAACGTCAACGGCTGGGACCTGCAGCCGGACGGCAGCTACCTGCGCCGGCGGCCGCTGTCGGGAGAGCCGGCGCGGAGCAGCCACGAGCTGCTGATGCAGCGGGCGCTCGAGAGGGCGGGGCGATAGGCACGCTCGGCGCAGAAGCGAAGAAGATCTGGGTAGGGAGGGTGAGGCCTGCGCTCGGGGCGTGTGAAGGAATTCGGCCGGCCTCCGAAAACGCCCGGGACGTAGCCCGGGCGCTACGCTCGGGAGGACGGCGGGAGCTGAGCTTGCGATGACGACGCCGTGTCGTTCTCCGCCGAGTCCGCACCGCGTTCACCTTCACCCGGCTTTTCTTCACCCAGCTCTTTTCCTTCCAGGACCGCGATCAGCTCCCCGAGCTTGCCGAAGAACGCCTCGGCGCGCCCGTCCAACCACTCCTTGGTGAGCCGCGCGAACAGCGCGTCGCGACGCTCGCGGTTGGCGCGCGCCAGCGCCAGCAAACCGGGCTGCGGACTCGGGCCGTGGGCATGGCGCCGCTGCGCCTCCTCGTCGCCGTCGAGCGTGGCGCGGAGCAGCGCCGCGGCGCGCTCGGCGGCCGCGGCCTCGGCAGCTTCCGCCAGTTCCGTCTCCATCACGTGCGCGTCGTGCAGCTCGCCGAGGAGGTCCTGGAGGCCTTTGAGCCGGCGCACGAGCGTCCGCGCCGCCGCGACCTCCTCGGCCACCGGCTCGAGCAGGTAGCGCAGGCGCTTGCCGCGGATGCGCGCCGCGTGGATCCGCTCCTCCTCGCCGGCGGCGCCGATCTCCTCGAGCGCCGCCTGCAGGTCGCCGGCCGTGTCGCGCAGCGCCGCGGCGGCGGCCGCGGCGAAGCGTGGCGCCGGCGCGCTCGCGTCGAGCCGCACCTCCGTCCGGTAGACGCCGAGCCGGCGCCGCACGTCGACGGCCAGGTCCGGGAAGGTCTCGGCGAGCGGCTTGGCCGCCTGCGCGTAGCCTTCGTTGCAGCGCTCTTCGAGACGCGCCGCGAGCCAGGCGCCGCCGCGGCGCTGGTGGGGCCGCAGGCCGACCGCGGCGGCGCGCACCCAGGCGAGCTGCACCTCGGCATCGCGCCCGCCGCCGGTCGACCGTCCCAGCCGCTTCAGTTGTCGCTCGAGCTTGCGCGAGCGGCTGCCCGCGAGCCAGGGGCGGTAGCTGCGCAGGGTCGAGCGCAGGCGGCGGACGGCGACGCGGAAGTCGTGGAGAGCCTCCTCGTCGGCGCGCTCCGCCAGACGCGCGCGGGCGGCGTCGGCCGCCTCGAGCAGCGCCAGGGCGAGGACGCGCGCCGCTTCCTCCGGCGGCCGCTCGAGCAGAGCGCGCCGCGGCTCGGCTGTCACTGCGCCAGCCTGCGGAGCTGGGCCGGGGTGAGCGCCCAGACGAGCGTGGCGCTGTCGGCCGCCGGCTTGCCGTCCAGCGCGAGGAGACAGGCGCCCCCCTTGCGCAGCTCGAGCAGCGGCCGGTCGCTGCCCGCGAGGAGCCACGAGACGATGTGCGTCAGCGACGGCTCGTGCCCGACGATCGCCACGGTCTCCCCTTTCCGTCCACGCAGCCAGGCCGCGAAGGCCTCCGGCGTCGCCTCGGGGGCGAGCTGTTCGATCTCGACGGTGCGCAGGTCGCCGTAGACGGCGTCGAGGACGGCGCCGGTCTGGGCGGCGCGCGCCAGGGGGCTCGTGGCGAGGAGGTCGATCTCGGGGACCAACGTCCGCAGCCCGCGGGCGTTGCGCCGCATCTTCTTCCGCCCCTCGTCGGTGAGCGGGCGCAGGCCGTCGTTGCGGCCGGTCTTGGCGAACTCCTCACGGTCCTCGGCGATGGCGTGGCGGACGACGAGCAGGTGCATTGGGCCCCCTTGACGGCGGTGGTGTCACCAGGCTAGCGAAACGCCGCCGGCCGTATGTTACGGCACCGTCGCAACTTGGTGACACGCCGGGGGCGGGCGGGGGGAGAGCGCCGTCGCTGCGGGACGGGTGCGCCGCCCGCCTGGCGGCCCGGTCAGCGCGCCGCCGGTGTCGCGGCCGCCTTCGCCGCCGCGACGGCGGCCTCGACCTGGTGCGTCAGCTCGCGCTCGATCTGCGGCGCCCAGCCGCTCCTCCGGTAGACGATGGCGCCGGTGTGGTCGACCAGGACGTAGGTGGGGAAGCTGTTGATGCCGAGGCGGTGGCTGAAGGCGCCGTCGCCGTCCCAGACCTGCGGCCAGTCCATGTCGTGCTTGGCGACGAAGCGCTCGACGAGCTTGCGCTGGCGGTCGGTCGAGACCGAGAGCAGCGTGAACGGCTCGCCGGCGAGCTTCTGCGCCAGCGAGCGCAGGCTCGGCAGCGCCGTCACGCGGGGGCCGCACCAGGTGGCCCAGAAGTCGAGCAGCAGGACCTTGCCGGCGTAGGTCTCGTCGCGCACCGCCTCGCCGGCCAGGGTGGCGAGCTCGAAGTCGGGCAGGAACGGCTTGCGCGCGCGATCGGGGACGGCGATCAGCTCGCGGGCGCGGCCGGCCGAGAGGCCCTCGGGCTCACGCGCCAGGTACTCCTTTAGGAACGTCATGGCCTCGGCGTCGCGGTCGAGGCGGAGGAGGGCCTCGGCGAGGTTGACGCGGGCGACGTTGGCGTTGCCGGCGGTCATCTCGAGGACGCGGCGGAAGGCGGCGGCGGCCGGCTCGAGGTGCTTGGGGTCCTTCTCGCCGAGGGCGAGGAGGGCGAGGCCGCGCTCGTTCTCGGCGTGCGCGCGCACGAACTCGTCGGGAGCGTTCTCGACGGCGGCGGTGGCGGCGGCCAGCGCGCCGGGGATGTCGCCGGCGCTCTTGAGGGCCTTCGCCAGGCCGAGCTGGCAGTCGCCACAGCGGCCGCCGGCCAGCTTGTCGGCCTTGCGGAAGCCGCGCGCGGCCTCGGCGTAGCGCTGCTGCGCGAGCGCCCGGCGGGCGGCGGTGAGCTCGGCTTCGCCGGGCGCGGCAGCGGCGGCGGGGGCCGCGCCGGCGGCGAGAAAGACCGCGAGCGAGAGCAGGAAGAGCCGTCGCACGATCGCCGATTCTACTGCTGGCCCCGCGCGGGACGGATAGTGGCCGCGTGGGGTACCGGTCCTGCGGTCGCTCCACAGGCGCGCCGCTTCGCGGTGCTGGTAGGTGGCGGTGAGGGCCTGCGGTTCGCACTCCGCTGGCGCGGAGTGCATCACAACGGTGTTGCTGGCTGAGGGGGGCGCGCGCCGGTTCCGCTCCCTCCGGACAGGCACCCCACGCGTCCGCACGGTCCGGATAGGTGGCGTGACGTCGAGGTGAAGAAAGGCCGGTCCCTACTTGCGCGCTCGGGGCAGGGTCCAGCGCTCGGCGCCGGCGAGGCGGGCGAGCCGGGCGACGGCGGCCTCGAGCGCCGCGCGGCGGGCGCGAGAACGGCGCACGCCGGGCTCCCACCAGAGGCCGCGCACCTCGAGCAGGTCGCGGTCGCGGTGGAGCTTGGGGTCCAGGCGGCCGACCAGGCGCTCGCCCTCGAGGATCGGCATCACGTAGTAGCCGTGCCGCCGCTTGCCGGCGGGGACGAAGACCTCCAGCCGGTAGTCGAAGCCGAAGAGGCGCTGGGTGCGCCGGCGGTCGTGGAGGATGGGATCGAACGGCGAGAGCAGGCGCAGCCGGCGCGGGGCGGGCGGGGCGGCGGCGGCGCGGGCCTCCCAATCCGGGAGGGCGTAGGCGGCGCGCGGCGCCGAGCCGTCCACCGCCTCGACCCGCACCGGCACGATCTCGCCGCGCTCGGCGGCGGCCGCGCAGCAGGAGCGCGCCGCGGCCGGGGGGACGGCGCGCCAGAAGTTGGCCAGCTCCTGCGGCGTCGCCACGCCGAGCCGCTCGAGCGCCGTGCGGCAGGCCCAGGCGAAGTACTCCTCGGCCGAGGCGTGCGGCGCGGCCAGCGCCGCAGCCGGGAGAACCCGCTCGGCGAGGTCGTAGACCTTGTGGAACTGGACCCGCCCGGCGATCGCCAGCGCGCCGGTGTGCCAGAGGAACTCGAGCGCCGCCTTCTGTCGCGTCCACCCCCACCAAGCGGACGCGGCGCCGGGCGCGCGCTCGAAGTCCTTCGCCATCAGCGGCCCCTCGTCGCGGATGCGCGCCAGCACCTCGGCCGCCGAAGCGTCGGGGTCGCCGCCAAGGCGCGCCATCCACCACTTGTTGCCGAGCACGACCTCGCGAGCATGCGCGAAGCGATAGCGCCAATAGGGGTACCAGACGGTCGGGACCGCCGCGGCGTCGTGCGTCCAGTGCTCGAAGAGCGTCCGCTCGCGCTCCAGCAGCCGCTCGAGCAGCGCCGGCCGGTAGCCGTCGAGCCGCGCCGCGAGCGTCAGGTGATGCGCCCGCGCGACGACGTTGATCGAGTCGACCTGCACGAACCCCATCCGCTCGACGAGGTCGTAGACCGCCTGCGCCGTCACCCGCCGCCGCGGGTCGGCGAGCAGCCCCTGCGCGTCCAGCAGCAGGCGCCGGGCGGCCGTGGCCGGGACCACCGGCTGGCTAGAGGTAATAGGTGATCTCCAGCGGGTTCCCGTCGGGGTCGTGGAAGTAGATCGACCAGGCGACGTCGTGGTCGACGGGACCGCGGAAGGGGATGCCGAGGGCGGCGAGGTGGCGCTGGGCGGCTGCGAAGTCTTCGCGATCGGGCGCGCGCCAGGCGACGCGATGCCAGTGCGGGCCGGCGGCGGGCGTTGAGCCGCCGCCGGCGCGGAAGAGCGCGAGCATCGGGCCGCCGCCGGCGGCGCCGATCATCACCGGCTCCGGCTCCCAGCGGCGCTGCTCGACGAGGCCGAGCGCGTCGCGGTACCAGCGCGCGGCGGCGTCGAGGTCGCGGACCAGCACTTCGACGTGATCGATCTGGGTGACGCTGAAAGCCATCGGCCGCCTCCTCCGCCGCGGAATCCTAATCCGCGGCGGCGCGAAGGCGGCCACGCGGCCGAGCCGTGGAGGATGACGGGCCGGCTAGCCGGCCTCGTCGCCGCGGAGCATCTTGAGGGCTTCCTTCAAGGTCTCCCACTTGGCGAGCTGCTCGGGAGTGAGGATCGCCGAGAACGCCGTGTCGAAGGTCTCGAAGGCCGCCCGGATGTCCTCGCGCCCCTCGTAGAGCGCGATCTGCGTCGCCCCGACCGCGCAGGGGTCCGGGTTCTCCTGGTCGAGCTGGGCGTGCAGCTCCTCGTAGAGCGCCTTCTGCTGCTCGCGGATCGGCTTGAGGGTCTGCTGGAGCTGATTGTAGAGCTGCTTGAAGGTGGCCGTCTGCTCCGGGGTGAGCTTCAAGAACCGGGCGAGCGCCCGCGGGTTGCGGAAGAGCTGCTCGGGGTCCGGCTTGGCGGCCGCTTCGGCGGCGAGCGGCACGAGGAGAAGGAGGAGGGCGAGGACCGAGGTCCATCTCGCGGCTCGGGTCATGGGCTTTCGTCTCCTGTCGGTCGGGCGATCCGTCGGGTCGAGCGGCGCGCCTCGCGCCGCCCCCTTTCACGCCTGGAACACGCGGCGCGGGGACATCCTACGCCCTGTGATACCTTCCCTCGGCCGTGGCCACGTCGGTGCTCAAACGGACGCCGCTCCACGACTGCCACCGTGAGGCCGGCGCCCGCCTCGTGGAGTTCGCCGGCTGGGAGATGCCGGTGCAGTACGGCGGCCTGGTCGAGGAGCACCGCGCGGTGCGCGGCGCGGCCGGGCTCTTCGACGTCTCGCACATGGGCGAGATCGCGGTCCGCGGCCCTGAGTCCGAGGCCCTCCTCCAGCGCCTGACCCCGAACGACGTCGGCAAGCTCGCTCCCGGGCGCGCCCACTACAGCGGCCTGCTCACCGAGCGCGGCACCTACCTCGACGACGTCCTCGTCTACCGGCTCGCGGCCGACGACTTCCTGCTGGTCGTCAACGCGTCCAATGCGGAGAAGGACTTCGCCTGGATCGCCGGGCGCGCGGCGGGTGTCGATGCCGAGGTCGCCGACGTCTCGGACCGCTGGGCGCTCCTCGCCCTCCAGGGCCCGCGGGCGCTCGAGATCCTGGCGCCGCTGGCGCGGCCGGAGATCGCCGCCCTGCGCTACTACGGTTTCGCGCGCGGCGAGGTGGACGGCCGTCCGGCCCTGCTGTCGCGCACCGGCTACACCGGCGAGGACGGCTTCGAGATCTACCTCGCCCCCGAGGACGCGCCGGCGGTCTGGCGGCGGCTGCTCGCGGCCGGCGCCGATCGCGGCCTGGTGCCGGCCGGGCTCGGCGCCCGCGATACGCTCCGCCTGGAGGCGGGCATGGCGCTCTACGGCCACGAGATCGACGACACCACGACGCCGTTCGAAGCCGGGCTCGACTGGGTGGTGAAGCTGGACAAAGGGGAGTTCGTGGGGCGCGAGGCGCTGCTCGCGCAGCGGCGGGACGGAATGCGGCGCCAGCTCGTCGGGTTCGAGGTCGAGGGCCGCGGCATCGCCCGCCAGGGCCACGCGGTGATGGACGGCGGCGCCGCCGTCGGCCGGGTCACCAGCGGCACCTGGAGCCCGACCTTCGAGAAGCCCCTGGGCATGGCCTACGTGCCGGTCGAGCTGGCCTCCCCCGGCGCGCGCCTGAGCATCGACGTGCGGGGCCGCCCGCTGCCGGCGGCGGTCGTCGGCCTGCCCTTCTACCGGCGGCCGCGTTGAGAGCCTGATCCGATCTCCCGCGCCCGGCCGGGCGGCCCGCCCGGCTTTGCGACGGGAGCCTGTGACCTTCACCGGAGGACCGCAGAGGAATGTATCCGAGCGACTATCTCTATTCCAAGGAGCACGAGTGGGTGCGGGTGAACGAGGACGTCTGCGTGCTCGGCATCACGGAGTTCGCGCAGCAGGAGCTGGGAGAGATCGTCTTCGTCGAGCTGCCGGAGGCCGGGCAGGTTTTCGACACCAACGACGAGATCGGCACCATCGAGTCGGTCAAGGCGGTGGCCGAGGTGTACACGCCGGTCGCCGGCGAGATCATCGAGGTCAACGACGCGGTCGTCGACGATCCGGAGCTGCTCAACGAGGACCCGCATACGGAGGGCTGGCTGGTGAAGATCCGGTTCTCCTCGGCGGCCGACCTGAAGTCGCTGATGAAGGCCGACGAGTACGAGGAGTACGTCAAGAGCGGCGAGGCATGAGGCGGCGCGCATGTCGAAGCTGAGCGCGAGCCCGGACGGCTCGCCGGCGGGCGTCGCCGAGGCGCCGCCGGTCGCGCGCGCCCCCGCCACCGCCGCGAGCGCTCCTGGAGCCGCGGAGGCCGGCGCCGGCCCGCTCCTCGCGCCGACCGACACCTTCGTCCATCGCCACCTCGGGCCCGACGAGGCCGAGGTCGCGGCGATGCTCCGCCGCCTCGGCCTCGACTCGCTCGCGGCGCTCGTCGACGAGACGGTGCCGGCGGCGATCCGGCTGCGCGAGCCGCTCCGCCTCTCGCCGGTGCCCGGCGCGCCCGCCGGCCGGCCGCTCGGCGAGCGCGAGCTCCTCGCCCTGCTCGCGAGGATGGCGCGGCAGAACCGCGTCCTGCGCTCCTTCATCGGCATGGGCTACCACGACTGCGTCGTGCCAGGCGTTGTCCAGCGCAACGTGCTCGAGAACCCGGGCTGGTACACGCAGTACACGCCGTATCAGTCCGAGATCTCGCAGGGGCGCCTCGAGGCGCTGCTCACCTTCCAGACGATGGTCGCGGACCTGACCGGGCTGCCGATCGCCAACGCCTCGCTGCTCGACGAGGCCACCGCCGCCGCCGAGGCGATGCACATGGCGCGCGCCGCCTCGCGCGTCGAGGGCGACGCCTTCTTGGTCGCCGCCGACTGCCATCCACAGACGATCGAGGTGCTCCGGACCCGGGCGGCGGCGATCGGCGTCGAGATCCGGGTCGGCGACCATGCGACCGCCGACCTCGCGGGCGGCGACGTCTTCGGCGTCTTGGTGCAGTACCCGACGACCGACGGGCGGGTGCTCGACTACGCGGCGCTCGCCGAGCGCACGCACCAGGCGGGCGCGCTCCTGGTCGTGGCGGCCGATCTCCTGGCGCTCGCGCTGCTGCGGCCGCCGGGGGAGTTCGGGGCCGACGTCGCCGTCGGCAGCGCCCAGCGCTTCGGCGTGCCGCTCGGCTACGGCGGGCCGCATGCCGCCTTCCTCTCGACGCGCGAGGAGTGGAAGCGGCTGATCCCGGGGCGGATCATCGGCGTCTCGCGCGACCGCGCCGGGAAACCAGCCTACCGCATGGCGCTCCAGACCCGCGAGCAGCACATCCGCCGCGAGAAGGCGACGAGCAACATTTGCACCGCGCAGGTGCTGCTGGCGGTCATGGCCGGCTTCTACGCCGTCTACCACGGCCCCGAGGGGCTGCGCGCCATCGCGCGGCGGGTGCATGCGCTCGCGGCGGCCCTCGCCGGCGGGCTGCGGCGCCTGGGCTACGAGCTGCCGGCCGAGCCGTTCTTCGACACCTTGCGCGTCGAGCTCGGCGGCCGCGCGCAGGCCGAGATCCTGGAGGCGGCGCGGGAGCACGGCATGAACCTACGCGCGCTCGGCGAGGACGCGGTCGGCATCGCGCTCGACGAGACGGCGACCGCCGAGGAGGTGGCGGCGCTCCTCGCCGTCTTTGCCGGCGGCGCCGACCCCGGCTTCGACCTCGAGGCCCTCGCCGCGGCCGGCGCCCCCCTGCCGGCGCCGCACCCCCGCACCTCGGAGTTTCTCACCCACCCGGTCTTCCACAGCTACCACACCGAGCACGAGATGCTGCGCTACATCAAGCGGCTCGAGGGGCGCGACCTCTCGCTCACCCACTCGATGATCCCGCTCGGCTCGTGCACCATGAAGCTCAACGCCACGGTCGAGATGGCGCCGCTCTCCTGGCCGGAGTGGAGCGGCCTCCACCCGTTCGCGCCGGCCGACCAGGCGCGGGGGTACGCCGAGCTCTTCGCCTCGCTCGAGCGGTGGCTCTGCGAGATCACCGGCTTCGCCGCCTGCTCGCTGCAGCCGAACGCCGGCTCGCAGGGGGAGTTCGCGGGGCTGCTGGCGATCCGCGCCTATCACCGCTCCCAGGCCCAAGCTCAGGGTCAAACCGACGGCCGCGACGTCTGCCTGATCCCGGTCTCGGCGCACGGCACCAACCCGGCCTCGGCGGTCATGGCCGGCATGCGCGTGGTGCCGGTCGCCTGCGACGCCCAGGGCAACGTCGACGTGGGCGACCTCGAGGTCAAGGCGCGGCAGCACGCCGAGCGCCTGGCGGCGCTGATGGTCACCTACCCCTCGACGCACGGCGTCTTCGAGGAGGCGATCCGCGAGCTGTGCGCGGTCGTCCACCAACACGGCGGCCAGGTCTACATGGACGGCGCCAACATGAACGCCCAGGTCGGGCTCTGCCGGCCGGCGGACTTCGGACCGGACGTCTGCCATCTGAATCTTCACAAGACCTTCTGCATCCCGCACGGCGGCGGCGGCCCAGGTATGGGTCCGATCTGCGTCGCCGCCCACCTCGCGCCGTTCCTTCCCCGGCACCCGCTGGCGAAGGCGAGCGGCGCCGAGGGAATCGGGCCGGTGGCGGCCGCGCCCTGGGGGAGCGCCTCGATCCTGACCATCTCCTGGGTCTACATCGCGCTCATGGGCGCCGCCGGGATGGCGCGCGCGAGCGAGATCGCGATCCTCAACGCCAACTACATGGCGGCGCGCCTGGCCGACCACTATCCGCTGCTCTTCAAGGGGGCGCGCGGGCGGGTCGCGCACGAGTTCATCTTGGACCTCCGCCCCTTCCGGGCGAGCGCCGGCGTCGAGGCGGAGGACGTGGCGAAGCGACTCATGGACTACGGTTTCCACGCCCCGACGATGTCCTTCCCGGTCGCCGGGACGCTGATGATCGAGCCGACCGAGAGCGAGACCCAGGCCGAGCTCGACCGGCTGTGCGCGGCGCTGGTCGCCATCCGCGACGAGATCCGGGAGATCGAGGAGGGGCGCGCCGACCGCGCCGACAACCCGCTCAAGAACGCCCCTCACACGGCCGAGGTCGCCCTCGCCGAGGCCTGGGACCACCCTTACAGCCGCGAGCAGGCGGTCTTCCCCCTGCCGTGGGTCCGGGAGCGGAAGTTCTGGCCGGCGGTGTCGCGCGTGGACAACGCCTGGGGGGACCGCAACCTCCTCTGCGCCTGCCCGCCGGTGGAGAGCTATGGCGCGTGAGGCGCTTCGAGATCGTCCTCCTCGGCCTCTTCCTGGCCTGCTGGGTCGTGATCCTCACCGCGATGCTCGGCGTGGTGCGTCTCGCCGGCAGCCTGCCGCTCTCGCTCTACGCCCTCTACGGCGTCGCCGCGGCGCTCGGCTGGCTGGCCGGTAACGTCTACGTCCGCCGCCGCCGCGGCCTCGCGCCGCCGCTCCGCCGGCGCCTCCTCCTCATCTTCTTCCTCGGCCCCACCGGCCTCCTCTACCTCCTCCGGGCCATGGCCCCGACGGCGCAACAGCTCGCAGCGCCGTTCGTGCCGCTCTACGCCTTCGGGGTCTATGCGGTCTTCTTCTTCGTCCCCGTCGCGCTGCTCCGGCCGGCCGGGGCGGGAGAGCGGTAGGTGGTGCTAGCATCGATTTCGATGGACGTCGTCTCTCTCTCGTCGCGCATCGATGCCTTGGTCGCCGACCTCGCCGGGCGGGGGTCGGTGCTGGTGGCGTTCTCGGGCGGGGTCGACTCGGGCGTGGTGGCGGCGCTGGCGTTTCGCGCCGCCGGCGCGCGGGCGCTGGCGGTGACGGCGGCGGCGGAGACCCTGGCGGGGGGCGAGCTCGATTACGCGCGGCGACTGGCGGCGGAGATCGGGATCCGGCACGAGACGGCGACCTATAGCGAGCTCGACGATCCCGAGTACGTGGCGAACCCCGCCTACCGGTGCTACGTCTGCCAGGGGAAGCGGATGGGCACGCTGACGCGGCTGGCGCGCGAGCGCGGCTATGCGGTCGTCTGCGACGGCACGAACGCCTCCGATCCGGGACCCGATCGGCCGGGGCTCGCGGCGGTGCGCGAGCACGGGGTGTACTCGCCGCTCCTCGCCCACGGAGTCGACAAGGAGACGACGCGCGCCATCGCGCGCGCGCTCGCTCTCTCGGTGTGGGACCGGCCCGCCAATGCGTGCCTCTCGTCGCGCATCCCGCACGGGCAGCCGGTGACGCTCGGGAAGCTGCGCCGCGTAGAGGCGGCCGAGGATCTGCTGGCCGGGGCCGGGTTCCGCGTCGTGCGGGTACGGCACGACCGGCGGGCCGCGCGGGTCGAGGTGGGCGCCGACGAGGTGCCGCGCCTCGCCGCCCTCTGGCCGGCGCTCGAGCCGCGCCTGCGCTCACTCGGCTTCGAGAGCGCCGCCTACGACGCGCGCGGCTACCGGCGCGGCGGCGCCGACCTCCCGCTTTGAAGCCCGCGGCGCTGCGCGAGCTGCTGGGCCGCGTGGCCGCGGGCGCGCTCTCCCCCGACGACGCGCTCGCGGCGCTTGCCGACCTTCCCTATGCGGATCTCGGGATCGCCAAGCTGGACCTCCATCGCGAGCTGCGCAGCGGCCTGCCGGAGACGATGTTCGCCGAAGGCAAGCGGACAGAGGATCTGGTTGCCATCGCCGAGCGCCTCTTGGCCGCCAACGGGCGCGTGCTGGTCACGCGCCTCGCGCCGGAGCCGGCGGCGGCGCTCGTGGCGCGCCTCCCGGGCGCCGCCTACCACGAGCGGGCGCGGGTCCTGACCTGCGGCACGGTGCCGGAGCCCGAGGGACCGCCGGCAGCGGTCCTCGCCGCCGGCACCTCCGACCTGCCGGTCGCCGAGGAAGCCGCGGTCTGCCTCGCCTGGTGCGGCCATCCCGTCGAGCGGCACTTCGACGTCGGCGTCGCCGGCCTCCACCGGCTGCTCGATCGCCTGCCGGCGCTGCGTCAGGCCGGCGTCGTCATCGCCGTGGCCGGCATGGACGGCGCGCTCCCCACCGTCGTCGCCGGCCTGGTCGCGGCGCCGGTGATCGCCGTTCCGACCAGCGTCGGCTACGGCGCCAGCTTCCACGGCCTCGCCGCTCTCCTCACCATGCTCAACGCCTGCGCCCCCGGCCTCGGCGTCGTGAACATCGACAACGGCTACGGCGCGGCCGTGCTGGCTCACCGGATTCTGAAAGCAAGAACAAGAAAAGACTCCGGGTAAGGAAACAGGAGCTTCGTGCCCTCCAGGGCCGCGGATGATCTGCACCGCCCGGGCTTTTCCCTACCCAGATCTTTTCTTGCGAACTGCGCCTCACCGCCGCTCCGCCAGCATCGCATCCCCGTACGAGTAGAAGCGGTAGCCGGCCGCGATCGCCTCGGTGTAGGCCGCGAGGACACGCTCGCGGCCGGCGAAGGCGGCGACGAGGAGGAGGAGCGTGGAGCGAGGGAGGTGGAAGTTGGTTAGCAGGAGGTCGACGACGCGGAACGGGAAGCCGGGGGTGATGAAGAGGTCGGTGGCGCCCGAGCCAGCCGTCACCTCGCCCTGGCGCAGCGCCGCGGCCTCGAGCGTCCGCACGACCGTCGTTCCGACCGCCACCACGCGGCCGCCGCGGGCGCGGGCGCGCCGGATCGCCGCGGCGGCCGTCTCGCCGATCTCGTAGCGCTCGCTCTCCATCCGGTGGCTCGCCAGCCGCTCGGCGGTCACCGGCTTGAAGGTACCGGGGCCGACGTGCAGGGTCACCTCGGCGCGCTCGATCCCCGCCGCCGCCAGGGCCGCGAGCAGCTCTGCCGAGAGATGCAGGCCGGCGGTCGGCGCGGCCACCGCTCCCGGCCGGCGGGCATAGACCGTCTGATAGCGCTCGCGGTCCTCCGCCTCGTCCGCGCGCTGGATGTAGGGCGGCAGCGGCACGTGGCCCAGCCGCTCGAGGTGCGGCTCGACGGGCTCGGAGAAGCGAACACGGCGCCGGCCGGTCGGCGCGGTCCCGACGACCTCCGCGGTGAGCCCCGGCGCCAGCTCCAGGACAGCCCCCGGCCGCGCCCGCCGCCCGGGGCCGGCCAGCGCCTCCCATTCGCGCTCGCCGACCCGCTCGACGAGCAGCAGCTCCACGCGCCCGCCGCCGCCGGCCCGCCGCGCGAAGAGGCGCGCCGGGATGACCCGCGTGTCGTTCACTACCAGGAGATCGCCCGGGGCGAGCAACGCGAGGAGATCGCGCACCCGCCGGTGGCGCTCGCGTCCCTCGCGGTCGAGCACCAGCAGGCGGCTCTCGCCGCGCGGCACCGGGCGCTGGGCGATGGCTCCTGCCGGGAGCGGGTAGTCGAAATCGGCCAGGCGGAGCGGCGGCGGGGCCATGTCGACACTCTACTTGCGTGGCTCCTGCTGGGCGCGACGGGATGGCGGCGAGGCTAAGGAGGATCGTCAGCGCCGCAGCCGCGGATCGAGCGCGTCGCGCAGCCGGTCGCCCAGGCCGTTGAGGGAGATGACGGTGAGCGCGATGGCGACGCCGGGGAACGCCGTGAGCCACCAGGCGCGGGTCAGCACGTCGCTGCCTTCGCTCACCATGTTCCCCCAGCTCGCCTGCGGCGGCTGGATGCCGAGCCCGAGAAAGGAGAGCGCCGACTCGACGAGGATGACCTGCCCGGCGAGCAGCGCGCCGCGCACCAGGACGGGCGGCAGCGCCGCCGGCAGCAGGTGCCGCCAGAGGATCGCCGCCGGCCGCTGCCCGACGCCGCGCGCCGCCAGCACGAACTCGCGGCGCGCGAGGCCCACGATCTCGGCGCGCACCAGGCGGCTGACGTCCATCCAGCCGGTGCCGCCGAGGAGCAGCACCAGCAGCAGCGTGCCCGGGCGATACAGCGCCGACAGCGCCAGCAGCAGAAAGAGCCAGGGGAAGGCGAGCAGGGCGTCGACCGTGCGCATCAGGAGGGCGTCGAGCCAGCGGCCGCCGGTCGCCGCGGCGGCGCCGATCGCGATGCCGAGCGTCGTCGCGAGCGCCACGGCGAGGAGGCCGACGGCGAGCGAGACGCGCGCGCCGTGGAGGAGCCGCGAGAGGACGTCGCGCCCGAAGCGGTCGGAGCCGAGGAGGAAGACGCGGCGGTCGGCGACGCCGTCCGGCGTCAGATTCACCACCTGGCCCGCCGGGACCGTCTCCACCCGTCCCAGACGCTCGACGCGCAGCCCCTCGCGCGTGCGCGCCACACGCTCGGCGAGCCGCCAGCGGCCGTCCGCCAGGTGGACCGCCGCCAGCGCGGTGCCCGGCGGGCGCAGCCGCCCGGCGGCCGCGTCGAGCTGCTCGGCGGGATCGTAGGGCGCGAGGAGCGGCGCCGCGAGCGCCAGCGCCACGAGAACGACGGCCGCCGCGCCGGCCAGGCGGAGCGGCCGGCGCGCCAGCGGCACCCGCGCGAGCGGCGTGCGCGCGGCATCCGTCACGGCCGCGGCCGGCTCAACCATCGCGCACCCGCGGATCAAGCGCCGCGTGCAGCAGGTCGGCGGCGAAGTTGGCCGCCACCACCAGGGCGGCGGTGAGCGCCGTCACCGCCAGCACCACCGGGTAGTCGCGGGTCAGGAAGGCGTCGAAGGTGGCGCGGCCGAGCCCGGGCCAGGAGAACACCACCTCGACGACGAGCGAGCCGCTCAGCAGGCCCGGCAGCGTCGCCGCAAACCACTGCACCGCCGGCACCGCGGCGTTGCGCAGCGCGTGCACCCAGAGCACCCGCCGCTCGCCGAGCCCCAGGGCGCGCACCGTGCGCACGTAGTCCTGTCCCAGCACCTCGAGCAGGCCGCTGCGCACGAAGCGGGCGCTCCCTCCCGCCAGCCACAGCCCGAGCACGCCGGCCGGCAGCACGAGGTGGCGGAGGAGGTCGAGCAGGCGCGCCGCCGCCGGCAGCTCCTCGGCTCCCACGGTGTGGACGTGGCCGGCGGGAAGCACCGGCCAGAGGTGGCTGAAGACGAGGACCGCCATCAGCGCCAGCCAGAACGGCGGCAGCGAGAAGAGCAGGAGCGACGTCCAGCGGATCACCCGGTCGGCCGCCCGCCCGCGCCGGCGCGCCGCCGCCATGCCCAGCGCCAGACCGACCGCGGCGTCGACGACGAAGGCGGCGGTGCCGAGCAGGAGGGTCGCCGGCAGCGCGTCCCCGAGCACCCGCCGCACCGGACGGTTCTGTACCAGCGAGACGCCGAGGTCGCCGCGCAGGGCGACCGCGCCGAGCCAGTCGCGGTACTGCTCGGCGAGCGGCCGGTCGAGCCCGTAGAGGCGGCGCAGGTGCTCGCGCTGGGCGCGCGGCAGCCGCTCCTCGATCAGCAGGTCGGAGGGATCGCCGGGGGCGGCGTGGAGCAGGAGGAAGGTGGCGGAGAGGACCAGCAGCAGGAGGAGCAGCGAGGCGGCGAGGCGGCGAGTGAGGTAGGCGAGCACGGCAGGGCGCGATCGGTTAGACGGCGCGCATGCTTGCGCGGTCGATTAGAACGGCGCGCATGCTTGCGCGCGGTTGATCAGAACGGCGCGCATGTTTGCGCGCCTAGGTCGCCGGCCGCAGCCACCACTCCTCGAGATCGAACAGCGCGAAGATCGTGTTCGACCTGATGTCGCGCAGCCGCCGGCTGGCTCCGTTGATCCGCTGCGACTCCCAGAGGTAGGTGAACGGCTGGTCGCGGTCGAGGATCTCCTGCAGGCGGTAGAGGTCGTCGCGCGCCTGCCCGATCTCGGGGTAGCGCAGCACGCGCTCGATGAGGCGGTCCACCTCGGGGTTGCGGTAGCGCGAGATGTTGTTGGCGTTTTCGATCGCGCCGCTGTGGAAGACCGAGGTGAGGTCGAGGCTCGTGTCCATGCCGAGGCCGGCGATCGTGGCGTCGAAGGTGCCGTCGCTGACCTGCTCGTTCAAGGTGTGGAACTCGAGCGCCCGCGCCTCGGCCTTGACGCCGATGCGCCGGAGCTGCTCCTGGATCATCACCGTGGCGTCGACGCGCTGCTTGTTGGTGGCGTTGGTGGTGAGCTCGAAGGCGAAGGGCTGGCCGTCCTTGTCGAGGACGCCGTCGCCGTCGCTGTCGCGCCAGCCGTGCCGCGCCAGGATGCGGCGCGCGCCTTGCGGGTCGTAGCGCAGCTCGGGCAGCCGCGGGTGGTGCGCCCAGACGTCGCGCACGAGGGCCGAGGAGCCCACCCGCGCGAACTCGCCCCAGAGGGCGTCCACCAGCGCCTGCCGGTCGATGGCCATGGCCAGCGCCCGCCGCACCTCGGGGTCGGCGAAGCGCGGGTCTTCGGTGTTCCATGCCACCATCACGAAGAGCCGGTGCCAGTAGGCGACGAGCTTGAGGTCGGGATCGGCGCGGACCGCCGGCGCGTCGCCCGGGGCGAGCCCGCTGGCGAAGTGGAGCTCGCCGTTGAGCAGCCCGGTGAGCATGCTGCTCTGCTCCGGGACGACGCGGAGCACCACGCGGTCGAGGTAGGGGAGCCCGGCCGCGAAGTACCGCGGGTTGCGCTCGAGCACCAGCTCCTGCTGCGGCGTCCACGCGGCGAGCCGGAACGGGCCGCTGGTCACCATGTGCTCGCGGAACCAGTCGCCGCTGCGCCGCCACTCGCTGAAGGGCAGCTTGCTCCAGGCGTGCTTGGGCAGGATCACCCCCTCGTTGGCCTCCATGAGCTGCTTGCTCGAGACCTCGCGGAAGTGGAAACGGACGGTGTGCGGATCCACCGCCTCGACGTCGGTGATCCGCTCCTTGGCCGGCGCCTCCCCCCAGCCGACGTCGGGGTGCCGCTGCGCCTGCCAGGTCCAGCGCACGTCCTCGGCGCTGATCGGCACGCCGTCGCTCCACACCGCGTCCGGGCGCAGGTGGAAGGTGAGGACCTTGTGGTCGGGTGAGAACTCGTAGCGCTCGGCGAGCTCGGGCGCGAAGGTCGGCGGGTGCTCGGCGTAGTCGCCCTGCTCCTCGACGAGGTGCAGGAAGAGGACCTGGAGCGCGTCGTTGGTCGGGCTGTTCGAAGGGAAGATCAGCTCGTTCACTCCCGCGATGTCGGAGCTGACGCCCAAGACGGCGGTGCCGCCGCGCACCGGCCGCTCGGCGGCGGCGTCCGGCGCGGTCGCCCCGCGCGCCTCGTCGGCCCCCTGCCGGCAGCCGGCGGCGAGCAGCGCGCAGGCCGCGAGGAGGGGCGGCAGGAACCGCGTGCGACGGGGGAACGGTGGGCGGCGCATGTGCGGCGGGATGGTACAACAAACGCTTTGTTATCCTGGCCGCATGGTGACCCCGCCGGCGTCGACCACGTCGCGGCGGCTGCTGATCGGACTGACGGTCTTCGGCCTCTTCGTTCTCTTCGACATCGCCCTCTTCGGCTGGCTGATCTTCCGCGCCCTGTCGCAGCGCGAGATCGAGCGCGTGCTGCTCGAGACCCGCACCGAGGCCGAGGGGCTGGCGCGGCAGATCGAGGCCCGCGCCGAGCGCCAGGGCAAGGACCTGTTCACCGCCGTCGCGCTCGAGCGCGAGACCCAGACCTACATCGACTCGGTGCTGCGCCACCGCGACATCGTGCAGACGGTCGAGATCCGCGCCAAGGACGGCACGCTGGTCTTCCGCAACCGGCACCACCAGGAGATCCCGATCGAGCCGCCGCGCCCCGCGGTGCCGCCGCCGCGCTCGCCCGAGCTGCCGATGGAGGTGCCGCCCGGCCTCCGCCCCGAGCCGCGCGCCGAGCAGCGCACGACCACCAACGTCGAGATCTACGAGGTGCCGCGCATCGAGGTCCCGATCGGCGACCTGGGTGAGCTGCAGATCGGCATCAGCGAGGCGGAGCTGCGGCGCCGCACCGAGGCGCTGCGGCAGGAGCTGGTGCGCCAGGCCTCGTGGATCAGCCTCGCCACGATCGTCCTCCTGGTCAGCGCCTACAGCGCCATCTGGCTGCTGCTGCACCGCGGCCAGCGCCTCGAGGCGCGGGCGGCCGAGGCGGCGCGCATGGCCTACGTCGGGACGCTCGCCTCCGGCCTGGCGCACGAGATCCGCAACCCGCTCAACTCGCTCAACCTCAACATGCAGATGCTCGAGGAGGAGATCGCCGAGCACGGCGCGCCGCCGTCTGGGCCGCGTCTGCTCGCCATCACCCGCGCCGAGATCAGCCGCCTCGAACGGCTGGTGACCGACTTCCTCGCCTACGCCCGGCCGCGGCCGCTCGAGCTCGTGGAGGCGCCGGCGGTCGAGCTGCTCGAGCGGGCGCGCGAGGTGCTGGCGCCCGAGGCGGCGCGGCGCGGCGTCGCGCTGGAGGTCGAGGACTCGAGCGGCGGCGCGCGCCTGCGCGTCGACCGCGAGCAGATTCACCAAGTGCTCCTGAACCTCGGGCGCAACGCGCTGGCGGCGACCGAGGAGACGCCGCGGCCGCGCGTCCGCCTGACCGCCCTGCGCCACGGGCCCGAGGTGGTGCTCGCCGTCGAGGACAACGGGATCGGCGTGCCGCCGGAGGAGCAGGGCCGGGTCTTCGATCTCTTCTACTCGACGCGCAAGGGCGGCACCGGCCTGGGGCTGGCGATCGTCGAGCGCATCGTCAAGGCCCACGGCGGGCGCGTCGCGGTCGAGAGCGCGCCGGGCGAGCGGACGGTCTTCACCGCCGCCTTCCCCGCCGCCGAGGCGGGCGGGGCGCGGGACGGCAGGCCGGAGACGGCACGCCTCGGAGCGCTCCGCGCCAGCCCCTCCGTGCCCGTCGAGGAGACGAGCGCGAACACCCGCGCCCGCGAGTCGGCGTAGACCTCGCGGAAGAGCCGGCGGAAGGCCGGGTCGTCACCCAGGCCGTAGTCCTTGCCCCGCACCAGCAGCAGGTGGTCGGCCCCCAGGGCCCGCAGCTTCGCGTGGAGCGCCGCCGCGTCGCCGAGGAGCGGTTGGACCTCGGCGAACGCCGCCGGGCCGAACCAATCGCCGAGGAAGCGGCCGCGCGCGAAGTAGGCCAGGTTCTCGGCGTGGAGGGCGTACACCGTGTAGCCGTCGCCACGGCTGCGGTTGAGGTGGCGGAGCGCCCGGTAGGCGGGCAGGGCGCCGGCAAGGTAGCGCTCGCGCGCTGCGGCGGTGTGCGGTAGCGGCCCCTGGCGGTGCAGGCGCCAGCCGGCGTAGAGCCATCCCGGGAGCAGACAGCCGGCCGCGACCGCGGCGGCGAGCCGCCGGCGGCGCCTGGCGGTCAGGGCCGGCGCACGGAGGCGGTCGAGGAGCCTGACCAGCGATTCGGCGACGGCCAGGCTCACCGGCGGCAGGACCGGTACGAGGTACCGCGCATCCGGCGGCAGCAGTGGGAAGAGGGCCAGCCAGGCGGCGGCCGGGACCAGCAGCCGGCGCACGCGGTGCTCGCGGACCGCGCCGAGCGCGAGCAGCGGCAGCGCCGGCAGATAGACCGGCGAGAACGGCGGCTGCTGGTTGGTCCGCTCGCGCGCGAAGACCAGGTCCCAGGGAAGGAGCGGCAGACGCGCCCAGCGCCGCGCCAGCTCGCCAATCGGCGCCTCGAAGCCACGGTAGACGGCTGGCACGTTGCGCAGGTCCCAGGTCCAAGGGGATTCGCCGAAGACCTGCGGCAGGAGCGGGAACAGCGGGTTGCCCGTGTGCGCCACCAGCCGGGCGTAGGCCGGCAGCAGGGCGGCCAGCGCGCACGCTGCAGCGAGCGCCGCCGCCCGTCTCCTCCGGCCGCGCCCGGCGAGCCCGAACGCCGTCACGACCACTGCCGCGACGAAGAACAGCCCCAGGTACTTGACCGCCGCCGCGCTGCCGGCGAAGAACCCCGCCGCGGCGAGCCAGCCCGCGTGCCGGGAATCGCGCCAGCGATCGATCGCGAAGAGCGTCGCGGCGCCGAAGAGGGTCAGCGTCATGTCGACATAGCCGGACGTCGCGAGATGGACGGCGATCGGGTTGCCGAGGAAGACGGCCGCGGCCAGGAGACCCGCGCGGCGGTCCCCTCCCGCGGAGCCCCAGGCGAGCAGCAGCCCCGCCGAGAGCCCCGCCGCGAGGAGCTGCACGAGGTACATGGCGGTGTCGCCGGCGAACAACAGGGCGATGGCCGCGAGGAGCTCGGCGAGAGGCGGAAAGACCGGCGCCCGCAGCGTCGGGAGGAAGGGCAGACCGCCGCTTTCGGCGAACGCCTTCGCCATCGGCAAGTGATAGGTCGTGGCGTCGAAGGCGGTGGGGGGATAGAGGGCGAGGACGAAGCACGGCGCCGCGACGAGCGCGGCGGCGCCGGTCCAGAGGACGGCCCGGCGGTGGCAGCGCGTCGCCGCGCGGTGACGCCACCACCGCACCGCCCGCGGCATGCCGGGCAGGAGGAGCAGCGCATAGCCGGCGAGCAGCGGCCCCGGCGCCAGCCAGCCGCAGAGGCCGAGGAGGAACGCGAGGTGTCCGAGCGCGGCGAGACCGAGGGCCGCCGAGGCTACGGTGCGCTCGAACCCGTCGGCGAAGCTGAGCCGGCCGGCGAGCGACAGCCCACAAGCCCAGGCGGTCAGGGCGAGGAGCGCGAGGAAGACGACGTGTCGCGCAACGAAGGCGGCGGCGAGCGCTATGTCCTGTGGCGCCAAGGCCGCGATTGTATGGCGCCCGAAGGGTCCGGCGGCATCCTCGTGACCCCTCCATCCTGTAGCCTCGGCGAACCCCGGGTACAATGGGTTGTGGCGGCGGGAGCGCTTTGCTATCCTGCCGCCCCTTCGAACGCCATGCTGAAACTGGAACGTCTCGAGCTCTCCGGCTTCAAGTCCTTCGTCGATCCCGTGCGGGTGGAGTTCGCCGGCGGGATCACTGCCATCGTCGGCCCCAACGGCTGCGGCAAGAGCAACCTCTCGGACGCCATGACCTGGGTCCTGGGCGAGCAGAGCGCCAAGTCGCTGCGCGGCAGCTCGATGGAGGACGTCATCTTCAACGGCTCCGAGCAGCGCAAGCCGCTCGGCATGGCCGAGGTGACCCTCCAGCTCCGCGCCCATCCCGGCGACCTCGCGGGCGACCTCCCCTCGACCGCGGCGCCGCGGGCCACCGCCGCCGGCCGGCGGGCGCGGCGCGCGGTCGTCGAGGCCGAGGAGGGCCGCATCGTCCTCGGCCGGCGCGTCTTCCGCGGCGGCGAGAGCCAGTACCGCGTCAACGGCCGCACGGTGCGCCTGAAGGACGTCCGCGACCTGCTGATGGATACCGGCCTCGGCATCCGCGCCTACTCGGTCATCGAGCAGGGCAAGATCGGCATGATCCTCTCGGGCAAGCCGCAGGAGCGGCGCAAGCTCCTCGAGGAGGCCGCCGGCATCACCCGCTACAAGGTGAGGAAGGGCCTGGCGGAGGTGAAGCTCGAGGAGGCCGCCGCCAACCTCCTCCGCCTCGACGACGTCATCTCCGAGGTCGAGCGCGCCCTGCGCTCGCTCAAGCGCCAGGCCGGCGCCGCCCGCCGCTACCAGCAGGCCGAGGCCGAGTACCGCGGACTCCTCGACCGCGTGCTGCGCGGCCGCTGGGCGGCGCTCGCGGCGCGCCTGGCGGCGGTGCGCGGGCGGCTCGAGGAGGCGGTCGCGCGCGACGCCGAGGAGGCCGCTGCGCTGCACCGCGACGAGGCGGCGCTGGCCGCCGGGCGCGAGCGGCTGGAGACGATCGCCCGCGAGCTGGCCGAGCGCCACCAGCGCCAGGCCGACCTCGCGGCGACGATCGAGGGCCGGCAGCAGCTCTTGAAGGGCCACCGCCGCGCCGTCGAGGAGATCGTCGAGCGGGCGGCGCAGGCGCAGGCGCTGACCGAGCGGCGGCAGGGCGAGCTCGCGCGGCTCGAGGCGGCGCTCGCCGAGCTCGGGGAGCGGCGGCAGGCGCTGGCGGCCGAGCGCGAGCTGGCGGCGGCGGCCGTCTCCGCCGACGAGCGCGAGATCGCCGCCGCCGAGGCCGGGCTGCGGGCGGCGCAGGCGCGGCTCGAGGCGGCGCGCGCGGCGCTCCTCGCCCGCAGCGCCGAGGCCGCGGCGCTGCGCGGGCGACTGCAGCAGGCCGAGATCGAGCTCGAGCGCGGCAGCTTCCGCCGCCACCACCTCGAGCAGGAGCTGGACCGCCAGGACCACGAGCTGGCGGCCGCCGCCGAGGCGCTGGCGCTGGCGCAGCAGAAGGCCGCCGACTTCGAGGCGGCGCTCGCCGAGCAGGCGGCGGAGCACGAGCGGGTCGCCGCCGCGCTCGAGGCGGCGATGCGGCGCGAGGCCGAGGCAGGGCGAGCGCTGCGCGAGGTCGAAGACCGGCTGACCGGCGCGCGCCAGCGGCAGGCGATCCTCTCCGAGCTGGCCCGCGCCCACGAGGAGCGGCGGGCGGCGCTCGACGCGGCGCTGCGCGAGGCCGGCGTCACCTCGCCGGCCTACCTCGCCGCCCGCGCGCAGGCGGTCGAGGGGTGGGAGCGGAGCCTCGACTTCTTCTTGGGCGCGCTGGCCGACGCCGTGGTGCTCGCGCCGGAGGCGGCGCCGCTCGACCTCGCGCGCGCCCTGGCCGCCGGGCGGGCGGAGGCGATCCTGGTCGCGCCGCGGCCCGCAGGCGGCTCGCCGGACGGCGCCGCGAACGGCATCCCGAACGTGAGCGAGGGATCTGGCGGTTGGGTGGCGCGAAGCTCCCGCAGCGCCGCGCGCGGTGGCGCCTCGTCACCGGCGCTCGACGATCCGGCGGTCATCCTTTCGCTCGGCGAGGCGCTGGCGCTGCCGGCAGATCTCGCGGCGGCTCTCCCTCCCGCCTACCTGGTCGAGGACGCCGCCGACGCCGAGCGCCTGGCGCGCGCCTACCCGGGCATCGCGTTGCTGTCGCGCCACGGCGTCTGGGTGCAGGGCGGCACCTTCCACGTCGAAGGCGAAGCGGCCGCGCCCGGCATCCTCGAGCGCCGGCGCGAGCTGACGCTGCTCGAGCGCGAGATCCCCGAGCTCGAGGCCGGGCTCGCGGCGACGCGCGAAGCGCTCGCGGAGCGCGTCGCCGAGCGCGCGGCGCTGGCCGGCGACGCGAACCGCCTGCAGGGCGCCGTGGCGCAGTTGCGGCAGGAGCTGGCCGTGGCGAGCGCCCGCGCCGAGGACGCGGCGCACCGCCACCACCGCCTGAGCGGCGAGCGCGCGTCCGTGGGCAGCGAGCGCGAGGTGGTCGGGCGCGAGCTCGAGCGCACCGGCGCGCGCCGCGAAGGGCTCGAGCGCGAGCTGGCCGCGGCCGACGCGGCGGCGCGGGCGGCCGACGCGGCGCTGACCGCCGCCCAGGCCGAGCTGGATGCCGCCAAGGGCGGCCGCGAGAGCCTGCGCGCCGAGAGCGCCGGCCGCAAGGGACGCCTCGAGCTGCTGGACGAGCGCCTGGCGGCGCACGACCGCGAGGCGGCGCGGGTCGGCGGCGAGCTCGACGAGGGGCGGCGGCAGGTGGCGGCGTGGGTCGAGGAGGCCGAGCGGCTGACCGCCCGCCGGGCGCGCCTCGAAGAGGAGATCGAGACCGCCGAGCGCGATCTCCAGGAAGCGCTCGAGCAGCGCGCCGCCGCCGAGGAGGCGGTGCTCACCGAGCAGGCGCGCCTCGACGCCGAGCGCCAGGCGATCCAGCTCCTCGAGGCGCGGCTGGTCGAGGAGCGGGAGCATCGCGATCTGGTGCGGCACGAGATCGAGGAGCTGCGGGTCGAGCAGGCCGGCCTCAAGCAGGACGCCGAGCACCTGCGGCTCGGCTATCACGAAGAGTTCGGGGCCGAGCTGCCGGCGGAGCAGGACATGGCGGCCGGCGGCGGCGAGGAGCTCGGCGACCTCGCCGAGGCCGAGGCCGATTTGGCCCGGAACAAAGCCATCCTCGAGCGCCTCGGCCCGGTCAATGCCCTCGCCGTCCAGGAGCACGACGAGCAGGAGCAGCGGCTCGAGTTCCTGACCACCCAGCGCGCCGACGTCGCGCGCTCGGTCGAGAGCCTGCGCGCCACGATCCGCGAGATCAACCAGGCCTCGAGCGAGCGCTTCCTCGCCACCTTCACCGAGGTCAACCGCCAGTTCGGCGAGGTCTTCACCCAGCTCTTCCGCGGCGGCGAGGCCGAGATGCGCCTGATGGACGAGGAGGACGTCCTCGAGTGCGGCATCGAGATCGTCGCCCGCCCGCCCGGCAAGCGCCTGCAGAACCTGATGCTGCTCTCGGGCGGCGAGAAGGCGCTGACCGCCATCGCTCTGCTCTTCGCCCTCTTCCGCACCAAGCCCTCGCCCTTCTGCATCCTCGACGAGGTCGACGCCCCGCTCGACGACATCAACACCCGCCGCTTCGTCGAGCTGCTGCGCGAGATGTCGGCTGAGACCCAGTTCCTGGTGATCACCCACAACAAGATCACCATGGAAGTCGCCTCCACCCTCTACGGCGTGACGATGGAAGAGAAGGGGGTCTCGAAGCTCGTGGCGGTCCAGATCGAGGACATCCAGCCCGAGCCGCAGGCGGCGACCGCCTGACGAGAGACGGCCGGCACCCGCGGGCGCCGGCCGTCGGGGAAGGAAGCGCCAGGCCGGAGGATCAGTTGCGCGGGCGATCCGGCTTGGTGTTCTTGCTGCTCCTCACGTCGAGCTCCATGGAACCCTGCCCGAAGGGACGCAGGAAGTAGTGGTGCAGGTCCAGCGTGCCGTCGGGATGGGCGGAGCCGTTGGCGACGACGCCGTTGCGATGCAGCGCCGCCAGGAAATCCTCGACGCGGGTGCCCGGCTTGAGCGTGAGGTCGACGAGGAAGTTGAACATCTGGCCGCCCTTCGTGGGACCGTTGAAGCTGCTGACGAAGCCGGTCCAACCCTTGGCGGGGGTATTGAGCCCCGCCTCGGTCGCCAGTGCCGCGAATCCCGGCCCCGGGGCCGGGTGAGCCGTCCACGGCCGCTGCTCGACGGGCTGCCCGGTGACGGTGTCGATCATGCTCACACGGTTGACCCTGTCGACGCCTTCGATCGGCGGGAAGGCGACGGCGCATTCAAACGATTCCTGCTCCATCTCCATCGTCTCGTAGAACTTGATCTCGAGGAGAGCCCGCCGTGGGCTGAGCCAGTGCACGGTCGTCTCTCCAGGCGGGATGACGCCTGCCGTCACGCTCGATGCGCTCGAGCAGACCCAGCAACAGGGACACCACCAGGGCCCGCAGCAGACCGGGCCGCCACAAGCAGCCGCAGGCTGGGCGCCTCCCAGCGCCAGCAGACCCACGAAGATGAAGCCGGCGACGAGCCAGCCGGTGGACGCGCGGTTCGAGACTCTCATTGCCTTCTCCTCTATGAGGTTAGGTGTTCCCCACCTCCGAGCCGGCAGCTCCGGATCCTCGACTCGAGACGCGCGTCTTCTGCCCCAAGTGGGAGGGCACAATGTGCATATCCCACTTTTCGCAGATTGTCAAGTATCGATGTGGAGCATCGGTCAACGGAACGGACGTTGCACTTGGCTGCCGCGCCCGGCGGTCGTAGGGAGCGGCGCGGTACCGCCGATGCGCAGGTCTCATCGAGACCTGGATGTGCCTGGTTCGCGCCGGATGAAGGAGGTTCGGGCCCCGATGAAGGAGGTCGGCGTCCCGATGACGAAGGTTGTCGTCCCGATGAAGGAGGTTCGCGCCGGGATGAGCGAGGTTCGCGCCGAGATGAGAGAGGTCTGCATCCCGATGAGGGCTGGTTGCGCCCATGAGCGCTATCTCCTACAATGCCCGCCGCTTCCGGGAGAGCCCCCTCCCCAGGCCCACCTTCGAGCCGACGTAGCTCAGCGGTAGAGCAGCTGATTCGTAATCAGCAGGTCATCGGTTCAAATCCGATCGTCGGCTCCATTTGGAACCAAGTACTGTGGTGACCGACCTCGTCGTCTGCTTCGCGACCGCGCTCGAAGGCGACGGCTTGCCGTGCTCCATCGCCGGCCGCTCGCTCGCCCTCCTCACGACGGGCGTCGGCCCGGTGAACGCGGCCTTCGCGCTGACGCGCTTCCTCGCCGAGCACCGGGAGGCGGGCGCCGTCGTCGCCTGCGGCGTCGGCGGCGCCTATCCGGGCTCGGGGCTCGAGCCGGGCGACGTCGTCTGCGCGGAGAGCGAGACCTACGGCGACCTCGGGGCCGACTCGCTCGCCGGGTTCCTCGACATGCGGGCGCTCGGGTTCCCGGTGATCGCGGGGGAGCCGCCGCTCTTCAACCGGCTGCCGGTCGACCTCTTCCCGGCGGCGCGGCGGGTGCCGTTCGTCACCTGCGCCACCTGCACGGGGACCGACGCGCGGGCGGCCGAGCTTGCGGCGCGCACCGGCGGCGCGGTCGAGTCGATGGAAGGGGCGGCGGTCGTCCACGTGGCGCGGCTCATGGGGGTGCCGGTGGGCGAGGTGCGCGGCATCTCGAACCTGGCCGGCGACCGCGACCGGTCGCGCTGGCGGGTGGGGGCGGCGGCGGCGGCGGCGCGGGCGGCGCTCGTCGCCTGGATCGAGGGGGGCGGATGCTGAGCCTCGCCATCTCGCCTTGCCCGAACGACACGTTCGTCTTCTGCGCAATGGCGGAGCGGTACCGGCTCGCGCTCGACGACGTCGAGTCGCTCAACCGCCGCGCCGAGGACGGCGAGTTCGACGTCACCAAGCTCTCGGTCGCGGCCTACGGGCGCGTGCGCGAGGAGTACGCCCTGCTCCGCGCCGGGGGCGCCGCCGGCTTCGGCGTCGGCCCGCTGCTCGTGGCCGCGGCGCCGCGGCAGCCCGGCGGGCGGATTGCCGTGCCGGGCGAGCGGACGACGGCCGCGCTCCTGCTGCGGCTGCTGGGCGACTTCGCCACCGTTCCCATGCGCTTCGACCTGATCGCGGACGCGGTCCTCGCGGGAGCGGTCGACTGCGGCGTCTTGATCCACGAGGGCCGGTTCACCTACGAGCGCAAGGGGCTCGTGCGGCTCGCCGATCTCGGCGAGGTGTGGGAGGCGCAGATGCGGTGTCCGCTGCCTCTCGGCGCGGTGGCGATCCGGCGCGAGCTGGGGCCGGAGGTCGCGCGCCGGATCGACGGCGAGATTCGCGGCAGCCTCCGCCGTGCCTGGGCCGAGCCCGACGGGTGCGCCGAGTTCGTCCGCCGCCACGCGCAGGAGATGGCGCCGGACGTCGTCCGGCGTCACATCGACCTCTACGTCAACGACTACACCCTCGACCTCGACGAGGGCGCGGTCGAGCGGCTCGTCGCCTTGGGCGGGAAGCAGGGGCTCTACCCGCCGTCGGTGCGCCCGATTTTCGCCTATCCCTGAGCCTCTGGAACGGCCGTTGCAGCGTTTTCGGCCTTGGCCCGCGGCTCGCTCACCCCGGGCCTGCGCAGCAGACGCAGCGTTGATCCTGCCGTAGCGGCGGGGCACGGTGGTGTGCCTCGGCCGCGCCTGCTGAATCGACAAAGGAGGTACATCATGCGCAGATCACGAGCTTTCCTTCCCCTCTGGGTCCTGCTCTTCGCCGCCGCCCTCGTGCTCGCCCCGGCGGTGGCCGCCGCCGCGCCGGCGCCGGTCGGCGCCGCGGACGAAGAGGGGCACGGGAAGCACAAGTCGAAGGACAAGGACTGGGACGACGAGGCCGGCGAGCCCATGCGGTTCCACGGCATGGACCGCAACGGCGACGGCCGCATCACCCGCGCCGAGTGGCGCGGCAACGACGTCTCCTTCCGGCAGCACGACCGCAACGGCGACGGCGTGCTCTCCGGCGACGAGGTGCGCCCGGGCGCTCGCCGGGGCGACGACGACCGCGGCGAGCGGCGGGACGACCGCTTCGAGGCCATGGACCTGAACGACGACGGGCGGCTCTCGCGCAGCGAGTGGCGCCTCCGGGCCGAGCTGTTCAGCGCCCTCGACCGCAACGACGACGGCTTCGTCAGCCGCGCGGAGTTCCTGGACCGGCCGCTCGAGCCCGCGGACCGCTTCGCGCTCCTCGACGCCAACGGCGACGGCCGCATCGCGCGCGCCGAGTGGCGCGGCCGGCTGGAGGTCTTCGACCGGCTGGACCGCAACGACGACGGCTTCATCAGCCGCGCCGAGTTCCTGCTCCGTTAGGTAGTCAGGAACGATCCCTCGGCAACGCACCTCGGCCCGCACGGCCTCCCGGTCGTCGCGGGCCGCGGTGTCTCTCCCGATCCGCGCACGACCGCTTGACATCCGAATCTTTTCGTACTAACGTACTAGTAGATGCCGCGACGCCGACCGCTCGCCGACCAGGAGCTCGCGATCATGACGATCGTCTGGGAGCAGGGCGTCGCCACCGTGCGTGAGGTCTACGAGACGCTGCGCGCCCGCCGCCCGGTCGCCTACACGACGGTCATGACGATGATGAACATCCTCGAGCAGAAGGGGTTCCTCGAGCGCGAGCGGCAGGGGCGCGCCTTCGTCTACCGCCCGACGCGCAGCCGGCGGCGCGTGGTGCGGCAGATGGTGCGCGAGTTCGTCGAGCGGGTGTTCGGTGGCTCGGCTCGGCCGCTGCTGGTGCACCTGGTCGAGGACCGCAAGCTCACCGCCGAGGACCTGCGCGAGATCGCGCGGCTGGTTGAGCGCGAGGAGGGAAAGACATGACGGAGATGGCGGCGCCGCTCTGGGTCGGCAACGGTCTCGCCTGGGCGGCGCAGGTGGCGCTCCTCGCCGGTGCCGGCCTCCTCCTGCCGCGCCTCCTCGGCCTGCGCCATCCGGGGCTCCTCCTTGCCTTCGGGCAGGGGCTCCTGATCGCCATCCTCTTCCTGCCGCTGCTTCAGCCGCGGCGGCCGGCGGCGGCCGCGAGCGCCACCTTCGCCGCCGCCTGGGTGGATCAGACGGCCGAGGCCGCCGCGGCGCCGCTCCCCGTCCCCTGGCGCGGCGTCGCCTGGCTCTTGGCCGGCGCCACGGCGGCGCGTCTCGGCTGGATGGCGCTCGGCCTCGCCTGGCTGGCGCGCCTCCGCCGCACCGCCCGCCCCGGCGCCGCGCCCGCCGGCTGGGAGGCGCTGTGCGCCGCGATCGGCGTCGCGCCGCCCGCGCTCCTCGTCTCCGCGCGCGTGCCGGGCCCGGTCGGCTTCGGCCTCCGCCGCCCGGTGATCGTGCTGCCGGCGGACTTCGCGGCCGCCGCCCCCGCCGCGCAGCGCGCCGTCCTCTGCCACGAGGCGCTCCACGCCCGCCGCCGCGACTGGCTCGCCAGCGTCGCCGAAGAGACCGTCCGCGCGCTCCTCTGGTTCCACCCCGTGGTCGGCCGCCTGGTGGCGCGCCTGCGCCTCTGGCGCGAGCAGGCCGTCGACCGCGCCGCCGTCGCCTTGACCGGCGACCGCCGTGGCTATCTCGAGGCTCTGCTCCAGGCCGCCGCGGCGCCGCGGGCCCGCCGCCCGCTCCCCGCCGCCTCCTTCCTCCACCGCAACGACCTCGGGCAGCGCGTGGCGCTGCTCGTCGAGGAGAGACCCATGACTCCGCGCCGGCTCGTCGTCAGCGCCGCGATCGTCGCCCTCGGGCTCGCCGCGGCAGGTGCCCTGTCGATCGCCGTCCTCCCCCTCCGCGCCGACGTCGCCGAGGAAGCGAAGGGAGGCGAGATCGTCCGGCCCAAGCTCATCGAGAAGATCGACCCGGAGTACCCGGCCGAGCTCAGGGCGGAGAAGCTCGACGGCGTCGTCATCCTCCTCACGCTCGTCGACGAGAGCGGCCGCGTGGCGAAGATCGAGGTCAAGGAGAGCGCGCACGCCGCCTTCACCGAGGCCGCGCGCGCCGCGGTCAGCCGCTGGCGCTTCGAGCCCGGCCGCGTGGACGGCAAGGTGGCGCCGGTCGAGCTGACCCTCACCATCCGGTTCGTCGCCGAGTAGCCAGCAGCCGTCCGTCCTGCCCGCATACAATCCTCCGCGAGCGCCGGGACCGTCGCGGCCCCGGCCGGAGGGCTTCGTGACCGCGCTTTCCGTCAACCTCAACAAGGTCTGTCTCGTGCGCAACGCGCGCGGCGGCGGCGCGCCGGACCTGGTCGAAGCGGCGCGGCTGGCGATCGGCGCCGGCTGCCGGGGGCTGACGCTCCACCCGCGCGCCGACGGCCGTCACGCCACCCTCGACGACGTCCGGCGCCTCGCCGCGATGGCGGAGGTGGCGAGCGGCCGGATCGAGCTCAACGTCGAGGGCGACCCGCGGCCGGAGCTGATGGCGGTCATCCGCGAGGTCGGGGCGACGCAGTTCACGGTCGTGCCGGTCTCGCCCGGCGAGCTGACGACCAACCGCGGCTGGCGCGGCGGCGACGACGTCACGGCGCTGCGCCGGGCCGTCGCCGCCTTCAAGGGCAGGGCGCGCATCAGCCTCTTCGTCGACGCCGAGGGCGACGGCATCGAGCTCGCGGCCGCCGCGGGCGCGGACTGCGTCGAGCTCCACACCTTCGACTACGCCGCCGCCTTCCACACGCCGCGCCGCGACGAGGTGCTGGCCCGCTTCGAGCGGGCGGCGGCGCGGGCGCGCGCGCTCGGCCTGCGGGTCCACGCCGGCCACGACCTCGACCTCGAGAACCTCCCCCTCCTCGTCGAGCGCCTGCGGCCCGACGAGGTCTCGATCGGCCACGCCCTGATCTCGAGCGCCATCCTGACCGGGCTGCCGGTCATCGTCGGCCGCTATGCGGCGGCCACTGGAGGAGAACCCTCCTGAGGGAGGAGGCCTGCCGGCCTAGGTCTTGTTCCCGACCGCCGCCCGCTGGTCCTTGCGGTCCATCGCCTTGCGCTGGGCGAGGAGGTCGCCGGCCTTGTCGAAGAGGCCGAGGGCGGCGGCGATCTGCTTGTCGCCCTGCGACAGCACGCGGTGGCGGGCCTCCTGGCCGAAGCCGCTGTTCAGGACCTCGGCGCGGATCTGGAGGAGCGGATAGTCGCCGGCGCCGGCCTCGGCGAAGGCCTTCTGCACCTCGTCGGCGGTGGCGACCTTCTCGCTCACCAGCCAGGCCTTGAACTCCGCGAGCACCTCCGGCCCGGGCTTCCAGTCGAGCGACTTCACCTTGTGGCGGCCGTAGTAGTCGACGGCGAAGTTGACGTAGGCGTTGCGGGCGAGCAGGAACTGCTCGAAGGGCGAGAGCTCCTCGGCCTCGACGTCGACGTCGGGCGTGATGCCGCCGCCGCCGTAGACCTTGCGCCCGAGGTCGGTCTTGTAGACCTCCTTGGCGCGCTCGCCCTCTTTCGGCGCCCCGGCGCCGTTGTGGGCGTAGTAGTCGAAGAACGACGTGTAGTCGCGCTGGATGAGGCGGCCGGACGGCGTGTAGTACTTGGCCGTCGTCAGCGCCAGGCCGGAGCCGTAGGAGAGGCTGTAGACGGTCTGCACCAGGCCCTTCCCCCAGCTCGGCTTGCCGACGATCAGGCCGACGTCGTGGTCCTGGATGGCGCCCGAGAGGATCTCGGCCGCCGAGGCGGTGCCCTCGTTGACCAGCACCACGACCGGCAGGTCGAGCTCGGAGTACTTGCCGCTCGCGTGGTAGCTCTGGCGCGACTCGCGGGTCCGCCCCTTGGTCTCGACGATCAGGCTGCCCTCGGGCAGGAACTGGTCGGAGACCTCGATCGCCTGGTCGAGCAGCCCGCCGCCGTTGTTGCGCAGGTCGACGAGCAGCCGCTTCATCCCCTTCTCGCGCAGGCCCGCGATGGCCTGCGCCATCTCGCGGCCGGTGCCGCGCGAGAACTCGGTCAACTGGACGTAGCCGGTGGTGGCGTCCAGCATGTAGCTCTGGCGGACGGTCGTCTGCGGGATCTCGGCGCGGGTGACGGTCATCTCGAGCGGCTCGGCGAGTCCCCGGCGCACGACGGTGATGTTGACGGTCGTCCCCTTGGGGCCCTTGAGGCGCTGCACCGCCTCGTCGAGGGTCATGGCGTCGGTCGGCTCGCCCTCGATGGTGCTGATGACGTCGCCGGCCTGGATGCCCATGCGCGAGGCCGGGCTGCCCTCGATCGGCGAGATGACGGTCAGTTGCCCGTCGCGGATGCCGACCAGGATGCCGAGCCCGAAGAAGCTGCTCTGCTGCTTCTCGCGCATCCCCGAGTAGGCGTCCGGCGTCAGGAAGCTGGTGTGCGGGTCGAGGGTGCGGAGCATCCCCTGGATCGAGGCGTAGACGAGGTCGCGGTAGGAGACCTCGGAGCCGTAGCGGTCGTGCGCGGTGTTGACCAGGTCGGTGTAGACCTTCAGCGTGTCGCGCGCCTCGTCGGTCAGGGCGAGGAGGCGGTCGCCGAAGAGCCCCCCGAGCACGAGGGCGAGGCTGAACAGGGTGACGGCGGCGATCTTCCAGGGGCGCTTCATAGCCGCCTAGTCTAGCAGACGTGCGCTTGACTTCCGCCGCTGCGAAACCGGATGATCGGCCGCTGGAGGCTTCCCCCGATGGGCCCGCTGGGCGTCCCCGAAATGCTGTTCATCCTGGTGCTGGTGCTGCTGATCTTCGGCCCCAAGCGGCTGCCGGAGGTGGGGCGCATGGTGGGCAAGGGCCTGGGGGAGTTCCGGCGCGCCTCGAACGAGCTCAAGCGCTCGATCCAGACCGAGCTGGCCCTCGAGGATCTCGAGGACCCGCCCCGGCGGCGGCCGCTGCCGCCGCTGCCGCCGCGCCCCCAGCCGGTGCGGACCGACCCCGAGGACGGCGGCGAGGACGCCGCCGCGGCGCCGCCCGCCGAGACGGTGGCGCAGCAGCCGCTCCAGCCGGCGGTCGAGGAGACCGAGCACGGGCTCGTGAACTATCCGCCGCCGGAGGCGCCCGTCGCCGACGAAACGCCGGCGCCCCCGGCCGCCTCGCCGCTGGTTCCGAAGTAGGCCGCCGCCCGCTCCGTCCGCCGCATGCCCGCCACGCGCCGACCCAAGACCGCCCGCCGCTCGTCGTCGGGCGAGGAGCTGCCGACGATGGGGCTCCTCCAGCACCTCGACGAGCTGCGCAAGCGGCTGCTCTGGTCGATCCTCGCCCTGGCGGTCGCCTTCGGCCCGTGCTGGTACCACGTCAAGCGGATCTACGGCTTCCTCGAAGCGCCGGTGCGGCCGTTCCTGCCGCCCGACCAGCAGCTCGCCGTCACCGCGGTCACCGAATCGTTCCTGATCTACTTCAAGGTGGCGGCCTTCGCCGCCGTCTTCCTCGCCTCGCCGTTCATCCTCTACCAGCTCTGGGGCTTCGTCGCCCCCGGGCTCTACCGGCGCGAGAAGCGGCTGGCCGTGCCGTTCATCCTCGCCGGGTCGGTGTTCTTCCTCGCCGGCGGCGCCTTCGCCTACTACGTCGCCTTCCCGATGGCGGTCAGCTTCCTGCTCGGCCTGGGCGGCGAGCAGTTCACGCTCCTCATCACCGCCCAGAACTATCTCGGGTTCCTGATGACGGTGATGCTCGGCCTCGGCCTCATGTTCGAGCTGCCGATCCTCATCTTCCTGCTCTGCGCCCTGGGCGTGACGACGCCGCGCTTCCTGATGCGTCACTTCCGCTGGGCGGTGATCCTCATCTTCGTGGTGGCGGCGATCGTCACCCCGACGCCCGACGTCGTGAACCTGATGCTCTTCGCGGTGCCGACGCTCGGGTTGTACTTGCTGGGGGTTGGCGCCGCGGCGGTGTTCCTGCGGCGGTCAAGAAGGCACCGCTCGCTCGCGGCAATCGGCGAAGATGAACTCGGCGCTTGAGCTGGGGTGGGAAGCGGCCACGATCTCGGCCCGCGCGACCGTTCGCGTTGAGCAGTTCTGTCGAGCGGTAGGTCGCGGCTTTAGCGGAGATATCCGAGGGCCTCTAGACGGCGACGCTCCTCGTCATTGAGGACGCGCGGCAGGGCTTCAGCCGGCGGCGGACGGCGCGCCGCGAGCCAGCGCCGCAGCAGCTCGCCGAGCTGGCGCTCGACCGCGAGCCCGCGCCCGGCGAGGCTCCGCTCCTCGCGCGGGTCGGCGCGCAGGTCGTAGAGCGACGAACCGTCGGGGAAGAAGCGCTGGTTCCCTGCCGAGAGGATGAGCTTGTGCTCCGGCGTGCGCACCATGACGCCGAGCCGCGCCGCGTGCTCGGCGAAGACGGCGCGGCGGCCGCGGCGGCCCGGGGCGGTCAGCTCGCGCAGGTCCTCGCCGTCCTGCGGCGGCGCGGGCAGGCCGACGGCGGCGAGGAGAGTGGGGAAGAGGTCGATCGTCTGCACGAGACCGCGCCGGCGGCGGCCGCGCGGCGGCGTCGAGACATTGCCCTCCGCCGCATCCGGCCAGCGAATCATCAGCGGCACGTGCGTCGTCGTCTCGTGCAGACCGACGTGCCGGTAGAGGACGCCGTGCTCGCCGAGGCTCTCGCCGTGGTCGGCGACCAGGACGACGATGGTGCGCCCGAGGAGCTGGCGGCTCGCCAGGAAGCCGAGCAGACGCCCGACCTGGCGGTCGAGGTAGGCCACCTCGCCGTCGTAGAGGTCGCGCTGGCCGCCGAGGATCGGGTCGTCGAAGGCGCGCGGGCCCGGCGCGCGGAAGGGAGTCCAGGCGGCGACCGGCGCCAGGCCGTACGGGGCGGCCGGGCGCGAGCCCGTGGCGTACGGGCGCGGCGGCGTGTGCGGCGTGTGCGGGTCGAAGAGATGGACCCAGGCGAACCAGGGGCGAGCCTGCCGCTCGGGGGAGGCGATCCAGTCCATCGCCATGTCCACCGCCAGCTCGGCGGCGAAGTGCTCGCCGGCCAGGGTCACGTCGCGGAAGCCCTGCCCGAGGCCGGAGTTGTGGTCGCCGAGGTGGCTCGCGGCGATCACCGCCAGGGTGTCGTAACCGTGGCGGCGCAGCAGCTCGGGAAGGGTGGTGTAGGCGCGCGGCAGCGGCGTCGCGAGGTCGTAGACGCCGTGGTTCTTGCCGTAGAGGCCGGTCAGGATCGAGGCGAAGCTCGGGTTGGTGACGTTGAAGGCGGTGTAGGCGTCGAGCCAGACGTCGCTCTGCGCCGCCAGCCGGTCGATCTCCGGCGACAGCGTCGGCGTCCGTCCCCAGGGGCCGAGAGCGTCGGCGCGCAGCGTGTCGAGGCCGAGGAGGAGGACGTTGGCGCGGGCGGTCGGGGGGACGGCGGGGGCGGCGCCCTCGCCGGCTCCGGCACCGGTGCCGGCCGCCGCCGGCGCGGGGAGCGCCCGGCGCGAGTAGACGCCCGGGCTGCCCCAGAGGGCGGCCGGAGGAGCGGGCGGGAGCGTCGCGCGCGCCGCGGCCGGAGATGCGGGGACGACCCCTGCCGCCGGCTCGCCGGCGAGCGGCCGCACCTCGAAGAGGAGGTCCACGGTGCCGCCGGCCCATCCGGCAAGCGGCAGCTCGACCGCCGCCGGCGCGATCGGCGCCACCGGCACGACCGGCCGGCGGAACAGCTCGCGCTCGCCGCCGCCCGGGCCGCGCGCCGCCACCCGATAGGTGCAGGCGCACCCCGCTTCGCTGCCGAGCGGCACGAACGACAGGTAGGGCTCGGCGCCGAGGCGCAGCCGCCAGCGGACACGCGAGCCGGCGGTCTGGGCGAGCGCCCGCACCTGTCCGGCGGTACGGCGGGGGAAGGCGACGAGCTGCGAGGCCGGCACCTGCGCCATGTCGCGCACCTCGGCGCTGCCGAGGAAGGAGATCACCTGCGTCGAGGCGCGCAGCCACCGGCTCCCCGGCGGCGGCACCTCGACGGCCGGCTTCGCCAGCCAGAGGTCGACTCGCTCCCACGGCAGAGGCGGCGGCGCCGCCGCCTCGCGGGCGCACGCGGCGCACGCCGCCAGCGTCAGCGCCAGCGCTGGAGCGCAGAAACGCAGCGCGGTTCGGCGGTCGTGCAGCGCTCCGCGAAAGCGGCTGGGTGGAGAGGGGCAGCGTTGCGGCGCGCGGTGGCGCAGGCGCCGGCGGGGCAAAGAGCGGAACAGAGCGGCTGGGTAGGAGAGCCCGGCGGCGGCCAGCCAAGAGATGACAGAGCACGCGGCCACGGCCGGGCAGTGTAACGCGGCGCATCGGCCCGCCGTCCCGGAGCAGTCGTCGCCTCGACCTCGCGCGTACAATCCCGGTGGCTCCACGCGCATGACAAGTCTCTCTCTACCCAGCTCCTTTCGGACTGCTGCGGCCAGCGCTCGTGGAGTGCCAGACGAAGCCATGTCGAAAGAGACGCGGTTGCCATGACCAGCCGCAAGACCGGCCGTCGTCGGTCCACGGCGCGGGCGGCAGCCACGGAAGCGCCGAGCGAGCGACCTTCCGCTCGGTCGCCGGCCGCTCCCCTCTGGTACCTCGCCGCCGCGCTCGCCGTCTGGGCCTCCGGCTTCACGGCGATGATCAACAGCGACCTCTGGTTCCACCTCGCGGCGGGTCGGGAGATCTGGCGGGCGCAGGCGATCCCGCGCGTCGACACCTGGTCGTTCACCGCCGCCGGCCTGCCGTGGCACAACCACGAGTGGCTCTCGGGCCTCTTCTTCCACCTCTGGTCGCGGCTCTTCGGCGTCGCGTCGCTCGTCTACTGGCAGTGGGCGGTGCTGATCGCGACCTTCCTCCTCGTCTTCCGCGTCCTCGAGCGCGCGAGCGGCAGCCGGCTCGCCGCCTACCTGCTCCTCCTCCTCGCCCTCGCCGTGTCGGCGCCGTTCTTCGACATCCGGCCGCACCTCTGGTCGCTGCTCGGCTTCGCCGTCGTCCTCCACCAGACGATCGTCCGCCCCGAGCCGTCGCGCGCGCTGCCGCTCCTCTTTGTGGTCTGGATCAACCTCCACGGCGGCGCCGTCTTCGGGCTCATGGCGCTCGCGATCGGCCTCGGCGCGGCCGTCGCGGCGCCGGGGCCGGCGGCCGCCCCGGCGGCGAGCCGCCGTGCGGTGCTGCTCCGCGCCGGCGCGCTCTGGCTCGCCTGTCTTCTCGCGACGCTCGTCAACCCGTTCGGCTGGGAAGCCTGGCTCTACCCGCTGCGGCTCGCCTTCGCGGGCGGCTCGGCCTCGCGCACCACGCTCGTCGAATGGCTGCCGCCGTCGGTGCCGGGCGGCATCCGCTCGCCGCTCTACCCGGCGGCGATCGCGGTCTGCGTGGTGGCGGCGGTGGCGCTCCTCGCGGCGGGCGGGCTCAGATCGCGCCGGCGCGAGACGCTCGCGGCGCTCGGCCTGGCGGCGCTGACGCTCGCGATGTCGCAGCAGAGCCGGCGGTTCATCCCGCTCTTCGCCATCGCGCAGAGCCTGGTGGCGGCGCTGGCGGTCGGCACGATGGCCGCCGCCCGCGCGCGCCGCGCCGCCGCCGCGGGCGCGGCCCGCCTGCTGTCGCGGCGCGCCGGCGCGAAGCTCGAGCTGGCGGCGCTCGCCCTGGCGCTGCTCGCCGGGGTCGTGCGCCTCGCCCCGCAGCCGCTCACCCCGCGCGCCTTCGCCGCGGTCACCCGTCTCGACACCCTGCCGGTCGCGGCGCTCGACTTCATGACCGAGAACCGCCTCACCGGCAACGTCTTCACCCAGCTCCTCTGGGGCGGCTACGTCCGCTACCGCACGCCCGACCTCCGCGTCTTCATGGACCCGCGCTCGGAGACCGTCTACCCCGAGGCGGTGCAGCGGCCGTACTTCCGGGTCTACTTCGGCCAGCCGGGGTGGCGGCCGGTGGTCGACGGCTCGCGCGCCGACTACTTCCTCTGGCCGGTCAACAGCGAGGCGCGGCGGGCGATGGCCGAGGAGCTCGTGGCCGCCGGCGGCTGGGAGGAGCTGTACCGCGACGAGGTCGCGGCGCTCCTCGTGCGGCGCGGCGTCCCCTAGGAGCCCGGCGCGAAAGCCTTCGCGCCTAGCGCGACTTGACCGCCGTCCAGACCTCGTCGTAGAGCTGCGTCGCCGTGCCCAGGTCCTGGATGTACTCGAGCTTCGCCATGACCTCGGGCGGCGGGTAGATCGCGGGGTCGGCGCGGTCCTCGGGATCGACGTGCGCCAGGGCGGCGCGGTTCGGCGTCGCGTAGCGGTTGAAGTTGGAAAGCCGCGCCCCGACCTCCGGGCGCAAGATGTAGTCGATGAAGCGGTGCGCCTCCCCGGCGTGCGGCGCGTGGGCGGGGATCGCCATCGCATCGACCCAGACGATCGACCCCTCGCGCGGGACCGCGAAGGCGGCCTCGGGGTCCTCCTCCATGCCGCGCAGCGCGTCGCCGTTGTAGACGATGGCGAGCGCCGCCGCGCCCGAGAGCACCTTGTTCTTGCCGCCGACGCCGCCTTCGAAGCCGAGCGACAGGTCGCTGCGCTTGGCGGCGAGCGTCCGCTCGCCGGCGGCACGCACCTGCTCGGGGTCGGTGGCGTTGACCGAGTGCCCCGCCGCCTTGAGCGCCACGCCCAGCATGTCGCGCATCGAGTCGACGAGGACGAAGGGGCCGCGCCGCCGCGCCGGGTCGAAGACGAGGGCCCAGGTGGGCTCGAAGTCGGGGAGCCGGTCCTTGCGGTACATGAGGCCGACGGTCCCCCACTGGTAGGGGACGCTCCACCTGCCGTCGGGGTCGTAGGGCGGCGCCGCGAACCGCGCGTCGACGTTGCCGGCGTTGGCGAGCGCGGCGCGGTCGAGCGGCCGCAGGAGCCCGAGCCCGGCGAGCGCCGGCACGGCGTGATCGGAGACCACCAGCAGGTCGTACTGCTGGTCGCCGCCCTGCTGGAGCTTCGCCATCATGTCCTCGGTCGCCTCGTAGACGTCGATGCGGACCGGGATGCCGGTCTCGCGCTCGAAGTCCTTCGGGATCTCGGGATCGATGTACTCCGACCACATGTAGACGGTGAGGGTGGGCTTCTTCGCCTCGCCGTCGTCTTCCCGTTGCGTGCAGGCGGCCATCAAGGCTGCGATCACCACCGCGAACGCGATCAGGCGGGACTGGTGCATCGTCTTCCTCCGGGCGGCGCTCAGGCCGACCTCGACAGGTCGGACGGCCGCGTGGCGCGCTCGACCCCCAGCACCAGCGCCACCGTTGCCAGCACGATGAGCGTCGAGAGGGCGTGTACCTCCGGCGTCACGCCGCGCCGCACCGAGGCGTAGATGAAGATCGGCAGCGTCGTCGACTGCGGTCCGGCGGTGAAGAAGCTGACCACGAAGTCGTCGAGCGACAGGGTGAAGGCGAGGAGCGCGCCGCCGAGCACACCCGGCGCGAGCAGTGGCAGCGTCACCCGCCGGAAGAGCTGCCAGCCGCCGGCGTAGAGGTCGCGCGCCGCCTCCTCGTAGAGCGTCCCCACCGCCGCCAGCCGCGCCCGCACGACCAGCGCCACGAACGCCACCTGGAAGGTGACGTGGCCGAGCACCATGGTGAAGAGCCCGGGCGCGAAGAGCGGCGAGACCGCGCGCAGCAGGCCGAAGGCGACGACGAGCGCCGCCGCCAGGATCAGGTCCGGGGTGACGACCGGGAGCTCGAGGAGGGTCGCAAAGCCGCGCCGCGCCCGCCGCGACCAGGGGAAGCGCTCGATGCCGAGCGCCAGTGCGGTGCCGAGGACGGTGGCGATGGCGGTCGAGGCCGCGGCGAGGAAAAAGGTATTGAGCGCCAGCTCGAGGACGTAGGGGTCGCCGAGCAGCCGCTCGTACCAGGTAAGAGTGAAGCCGCGCCAGACGAAGCCGTGGCGCGAGCGGTTGAGCGAGAGGGCGGCGACGGCGAGGAGAGGCAGGTAGAGGAGAGCCAGCGTGCCGGCCGCGACGCCGACCGTGGCCGGATGCGTGCGCCTCACGGCAGCCCTACCGCGGCTGGACCGTCCGCTGCCTCGCCGGACGGCTCGGCGTGAGGACCGGCGTGCCGCCGCACCAGGGAGATCCCGACGAGCGTCAGCAGGATGAGGGCGAGGGCCACGGCCGCCCCGAACGGCCAGTCGCGGCTGGCCCCGAACTGCTGCGCGATGACGTTGCCGATCAGCCAGTACTTGGCGCCGCCCAGCAGGTCCGGCACCACGAACATCCCCATCGCCGGCACGAAGGTGAGGAGCACCGCCACCGCCAGCCCCGGCGCCGTCTGCGGCAGGACGACACGCAGGAAGACGCGGCCGGGCGCGGCATAGAGATCGCGCGCCGCCTCGACCAGCGCCGGGTCGAGCCGCTCGACGCTGGCGTAGAGCGGCAGCACGGCGAACGGCAGTGCCGCGCTCACCATGCCGAGGAGCGTCGCCAGCGCCCCCGGGTAGAGCGCCGCGTGCGGCGGCACCAGGCCGAGGCCCTGCGCCAGCCGCGCCGGCGGCAGGCCGGGCGAGAGGATGAGCATCCAGGCATAGGTGCGGATGACCAGGTTGGTGCAGAAGGGCACCATCACCAGGGTCAGCCAGACGGCGCGGCGGCGCGGCGGCCGGCCGGCGATGAAGAAGGCGAGCGGGTAGGCCAGGGCGATCGTCGCCGCGGTCGTCGCGAGCGCCACCCAGACGCTGCGCAGGAGGATGCGCAGCAGGTCCGCCGACCAGCCGAAGGTGCCGAAGCCGGCGAGCCGCGCCAGGTTGCGCAGCGTGAAGTCCCATTCCACCTGGCCGTAGGGGCCGCGCGAGAGGAACGCGAGGACCACCAGGAAGGCGCCGGGGAGCGCGAGGAGAAGAATGAGCCAGGCGACGCCGCCGGCCACCAGCGCCGCGCCCTCCAGGCGCAGGCGGCGGCGGGTGGTGAGATACCCGTGCCACAGCAGCAGGCCGGGGCCTGGCCGTAGCGCCCGGGCCACGTCCCGGGCGTTTTCGGAGGACGCACCGAATTTCGTCACCGGCGTGATCGGCGCCTAGTCAACCAGCGCCTCCAGGTGCTCGGCCGGCAGCTCCACCCAGAGCGGCTGGTCGCGCGTCACCGCGAGCGACGGCGCGGTGCGCAGACGGAGCGGCCCGGGCTCCACCCAGACGTCGAGGTGGTCGCCGCGGTAGACCCATTCGCGCACCGTCACCCGCAGGCCGTTGTGCTCCGGCGGCCCGTCGGCGAGCCGCACCCGCTCCGGGCGGATGGCGAGGGTGCCGCGCTGCCAGGCCGGCGCCGCGCGCAGCTCGAGAGGGCCGAGCGGCGTCGTCACCCGGCCGCCCGGGCCCGCGCCCTCCCGCTCCGCGGCGATCAGGTTGGCGGCGCCCAGGAACTCGGCGACGAAGCGCGACACCGGCCGCTCGTAGACCTCGGCCGGCGGGCCGATCTGCGCGATGGCCCCGTCCTGCATCACCATGATGCGGTCGGAGACGGTCATCGCCTCGTCCTGGTCGTGAGTGACGAGGACGAAGGTGCGCCCGAGGGCGCGCTGCAGCCGCCGCAGCTCGATCCGGAGCTGCGCGCGGAGCCGGGCGTCGAGGGCCGAGAGCGGCTCGTCGAGCAGCAGCACCTCGGGCTCGTTGACCAGCGCCCGCGCCAGCGCCACCCGCTGCTTCTGGCCGCCGGAGAGCTGCTCGGGAAGGCGTGCCGCGAGCGCCTCCAGTTGCAGCAGCGCGAGCGCCTCGCCCACCCGCCGTCGCAGCTCCGCCTCGGCGACCCGGAGCGAGCGCAAGCCGAAGGCGACGTTCTCGAAGACGGCGAGGTGGGGAAAGAGGGCGTAGCTCTGGAAGACGGTGTTGACCGGCCGCCGCTGCGCCGGCAGATGGTCGACGGCGCGCCCGCCGATGCGCACGCCGCCGCGGTCGGCCAGCTCGAGGCCGGCGACGATCCGCAGCAGCGTCGTCTTGCCGCACCCCGACGGCCCGAGGACGGTCAGCAGCTCGCCGGCGCGGGCGGCGAAGCTCACCCCGCGCAGCACCTCCACCCGCCCGAAGGACTTCCAGAGGTCGTCGACCTCGAGGCTCGAGGGCGGCCCGGCGGGCGGCGCGGCGGCGGTCACGGGGCGGAGAGTCTAGCTCCGGCGCGACGGCGGCGCCGCGCGGCGGGCCGCCCGCTCCCCGAAGGCTGGGAATGGGTGTAGCATACCGTTCTCACTTTCCGCACGAGAGGTACTCGAAAGGAGATCCCGATGGGCAAGAGGAATCTCGTCTGGCTGCTGGGCGTGGCGGGGCTCGGATGCTGTCTGGCGGCGACCGGCTTCGCCGGCGACCCGCAGGCGCCCGCCGACTGGCACATGAACGCCACCATCATCGAGGCCTGTAGCTGCCCCATGTTCTGCCAGTGCTACTTCGGCAGCGGCAAGCCGGCGGAGCACCACGAGCACGGCGCCGGGGGCGGCCACTTCTGCCGCTTCAACAACGCCTTCCGGGTCAACAAGGGGCACTTCGGCGCCACCGACCTGGCGGGCGCCCGGTTCTGGGTGGCGGGTGACCTGGGCGGCGACTTCAGCAAGGGGCAGATGGACTGGGCGATGGTGCACTTCGATCCGTCGGTCTCACCCGCGCAGCGCGAGGGGATCGCCAAGATCGTCACCGGGCACCTCTACCCGGTCAAGTGGAACTCCCTGACCGTCGGCGACGACGCGGCGATGGAGTGGACCGCGAACAAGGATCGCGCCGAGGCGCGGCTCGACGGCGGCAAGCGCGCCGAGGTGGTGCTCAAGCGCTTCGCGGGGAACAGCGACGACCCGGTCGTCATCTCCAACCTCCGCTACTGGGGGGCGCCGCGCAACGACGGCTTCGTGCTGATGCCGAACGAGGTCGAAGCCTACCGCGCGGGTGACAAGGCGTTCGAGTTCAAGGGGACGAACGGCTTCATGATCACCTTCGACATCAGCTCGCAGGACGTCGCCCCGGCGGCGGCGACGGCGACGGCGGCGGGGGGGCACTAGCGCCTCGCCGGCGGCGGCGGGCTCACGCCCGCCGCCGCGCGAAGAGCAGCCCGGACCAGGTCTCGTCGACGGCGCAGATCTTGTAGTCGACGAGGCCTGCCGCGAGGCCCGTCGCGCGCACCTCGCGCTCCGAGAGGTCGCCGGCGAAGGCAGAGGTCTTCTTCGGCCAGGCGATCCAGAGGGCGCGCAGGTCGTCGCGCGCGGTCAGGCGGCCGAGGCCGGCGGCCAGCGCGGCGCGCGAGCGCACGAACCAGACGAGCAGGTCGCAGCGGCCGCGCGCGCCGCGGCGCAGCGTCGCCCCCTCGGGCAGGGTGCCGAGGGTCGCCGCGAAGTCCTCCGGCGCGTCGATCAGCCCCACCACCGCGCCGGGCTTGATCCCGAGCTTCTTCGCCAGCGGCCGGCCGGAGTAGCCGGCCATGTGCGACGGCGGCACCACGGGGTCGCGCGGCGGCCGGGCGATCGCCGCGGCGAGGGCCTTCGCGACACCCTCCCAGGTGGTGAACACGGCGTCCGGCAGCAGCGCGCGGATGCGCTCCACCTTCTCCGGGTCGCCGCCGGCGAAGACCAACGGCAGCCCGCGGGTCACCTTGTGCTGGCGCAGCGCGACCGCCACTTCGCGCCCGTGCGAGGGGAGCCGTGAGAGGTCGATGACCACCGCCGCCGGCGGCGCCTCGCGCAGCCGCCGCCGCGCCGCCGGCCCGTCGAGCCCCGCGTGCTCCACCTCGTAGCCGGCCGCGCGCAGCCGCGCCGCCCGCTCCTCCGCCTCGGCGGCACGCCAGTGGACGAGGTGGACGCGGGGTTTGGGCACCGCGTCACAGCGTATCCCAGCGAAACACGTCGACGGGCCGAGGAAAAACAGCAGGGCCAACTCGTGCGGCGCTTGAGTGGACCGACCGCCACTTGCGCGCCCGCGACAGGCCCCAGACCCTCTTGACGGGCTCTGTCGGCTGTCGTAAGCTGACGGTATGGTAACCCTCGGGCAGCGCATTCGGGAACTTCGGGACGCCGCGGACCTCTCGCTCCGCGAGTGTGCTGGCAAGCTCGACATCTCGCCCGCTTTCCTGTCCGATATCGAGCTCGGACGCCGCCACCCTTCCGAGAAGGTTCTCGCGAGCATCGCAAAGGTCCTGGGTACCAGCCCAGAGGAGCTCCGAGCGCATGACACCCGTCCTCCGGTGGACGAACTCCGGCGGCGCGCGGCCGAAGACCCTGTCTTCGGGCTCGCGCTTCGGTCGCTCGCCAACGGCAAGGTGTCCGCGAAGGACGTCCTAGAACTGCAGAAGAGGAAGACCCGTAAGGACCAGAAGCCATGAGAACTTATCGCGCGAGCGCGGGTCCCGTTCGGGAACATCCCTACTTCTCTGATGCCGAGGTAGAGCGGATCTGCTCCGAAGAGCTGAGGGCCTTCAGCCTGTACCCCTTGTCACCGGAGCCAGTTCGCATCGACCGCTTCATTGAGAAGCGTTTCGGGGTTGTGCCGGAGGCGGAGGATCTCCCGGCGCAGATTCTCGGGTACACCAGCTTCGGCGCAAGAGGCGTGCAGGCGATCTATGTCTCGCGTGCCCTTCTAGAGGACGACACCGGGCCAGCCAAGAGGCGGGTGACGACCACCCTCGCTCACGAGGCGGGCCACGGACTTCTCCATGCCCACCTGTTTGCGTTTGAGGCTGACAAGAATCTCGTGCTTTTCGGACGCGATCCGGACGTGACGATGACCAAAATCCTCTGCCGTAACGAGGACACCAGTCCGCGCTCTGGATATGACGGCCGCTGGTGGGAGCTGCAGGCCAACATGGCGATGGCCGCGCTTGTCCTGCCGAAGGCGCTCATCCTCGAGTGCCTGAAACTCCATCTTCAAGCACGTGGCACAGTCGGCGCGTTGGTCCTGCCAGATTCACAGAGGGCAGCGGCCATCCACCTGGTTTCCGAGACGTTCGACGTCAACCCGATCGTGGCCAAGCTTCGTCTGGCCCGTCTCTGGCCGGAGGAGGGCCGTCAGTTGGCGCTCTAAATTTTTTTGCTATGTTGTACGCAGCGTCCGCTTACGGCCGCCGCAATAGCAGACGACTAATCAAGGGGTCGCAGACCACAGGAGAACACGAATCATGAGCCAGCACCACACCGAAGAAGGTCAGCTCGTTGACGAGGCGGTCGGGGAGATCATCGACGTCGAGGAGTATGCCAAGGCCGGCAAGCCGGTCCCCAAGGGGAAGCAGTACCGCCTCCGCGTGGACAAGGACCGGTTTGTGGTGAAGCAGGCCTACATCGCCGGCCACGAGATCCTCGCCCTGGTGCAGAAGACACCCCAGTCACACCAGCTCTACCAGCACATCCGCGGAGGGCAGACCACGGTCGTCCAGCCCGCTGATCGCGTCGACCTCAGCGCGCCGGGTGTCGAGCGCTTCACGACGCTGAAGATCGAGAACACCGAGGGGCGCTAGTCGGAGCGTGAGACGCGACTTCGCCCTACCCGCAACCGACCGCGAGTTTCTCGACTCCCGGGGAAATCCCTGGGAGACGGTTCTCGAAGGTGGTAGCCGCTGGGTGATCATCGACGGCTTTGCTGTCCCCCGCGGTTACAACCACACCGCCGTGTCGGTCGCACTGCTTCTGCATGCCTCCTACCCAGACGTTCAGATCGACATGGCGTACTTCCTTCCAGCCTTGGTGCGCGCGGATGGGAGATCCATCCGCGCGCTCGGTGACCAATCGCTGGATCGAAAGACGTGGCAGCGCTGGTCGCGCCACCGGGTAGGGGCCGACGCGTGGCGTGCGGGAGTAGACAATATCGAGACGCACCTACTCTTCGTCACCGCATTCCTGGAAGAGGAGCTACGAAAGCAACGATGAACGTCAGTCTCCGCCTTGCCGGCATCCACTACCAAGAGCTGGGCCAGCACGTCTTCCCCGGCGACGGCCGAGAGGCGATCGCGTTTGGGCTCTGCGGGAGAATTCGCCAGCCCGGCTCACAGGTGCTCACCGTCCATCGGGTTGTTCCCGTGCCTCACGTACGTTGCGCTCGAGCGTCGAACCGGATCACCTGGCCTAGCGAGTTCATCGTCCCGCTGCTGGACGAAGCTAAACGCAAAGGTATGGGGATTCTGAAGGTCCATTCTCACCCGTCGTACTACAATCAGTTCTCTTCCCAAGATGACGAGTCGGATCGGGATACCTTCGGGTCCGTAGCCAACTGGATCGACTCGGACGAGCCTCACGGCAGCCTGGTGATGCTCCCGGACGGGGGGACCTTCGGCCGAGCTATCACGCCGGGCTCCTGGCAGCCCTTCGTGGGTATCACTGTGGTTGGCGATGACCTGCGCTACTGGCACTCGCGGCCGGCGAGCACGGGCGCCGCCTGCTTCGAACGCCAAGAGCAGCTCTTCGGTAAGGGTACTACTGCTCGTCTCCGCACTCTTCGCTTAGGTGTGGTCGGATGCTCGGGCACAGGGAGCGTAGTGATCGAGCTCCTGGCGCGGCTTGGCACCGGCGCGCTCGTGCTTGTAGATGACGACCTCGTGGAAGACCGGAACGTCACCCGGATACCGAACTCGAAGCGGAGCGACGTCGGCCGGCCGAAAGTGGATGTGCTTGCAGAGGCTGTGCGGTCGATGGGATTGGGCACCGAAGTCGTCCCGCTTAATCTCAACCTCTTCGCTCCCGAGGCGGTTCGGGCGATCGCCGCCTGCGATGCGGTCTTCGGGTGTGTGGATACGGCAGAGGGACGTCATCTCCTGAATCGGCTTGCAACTTTTTACCTCGTGCCCTACTTCGATCTTGGTGTGCACCTAGCGGCTGACGGCAAGGGGGGCATCGATGAGGCAAGCGCCGTCGTCCACTACCTACAGCCGGGCGGCTCGAGCCTTCTCAGTCGCAGGGCATACACGCTTGAGCGCGTACGCGCCGAGAACCTCCGTCGAACCGATGCGGCAGCCTACGCAGAACATCAGGCGGCCGGCTATATTCAAGGCGTCGACGAGGATCGTCCGGCGGTAGTGAGCGTGAATGCGTTCACCGCCAGCATGGCGGTGAATGAGTTCCTCGCGCGCTTACACCCCTTTCGCTCCTGTGCGACCAAGGAAACTGCCGTGACGCGGGTCAACTTTATGGAGATGCTCATCGTCCGCGAGGAGGAGCGCGAGCCCTGCTCGCTCCTCGCATCACACGTTGGCAGAGGGGACATAGACCCCCCTCTCGACCTCCCGTCCTTGAGCATCACGTCGCTATGAAATTACTCTATTGGATACGCTTCCTAGTCGGGCGAGTACATAGACGGGCACCGCCGCTCCCACTGCTGTCCCACCAACAAGGGGTGAGTAAGGCCTGAATCCGAGTTCCTTTGTTAGAATGGGAGTTGCCGAGAAACCCATGGAAACAAAGGAGGATCCAGGCCTTGGCTCACCATTCTACTGTG
>JBIOUG010000164.1:0-3068 GCA_044866775.1 Thermoanaerobaculia bacterium
CTCCCTCGTCGTACTGCTCGCGCTGCCCGCGCTGGTCCTCGGACTCGCCGCCTGCGGCGGGGACGACGACGACGCAACGTCCGCTGCCGCGGCGGGCAACGGCGGCGGCGCCGCCGCCGCCGAGCCGCATCCAGCTCACCCCTCCGGTGCAGCAGACGCTGCTCCAGCTCCAGGAGCAGTGGGTCCTCTGGATCACCGCCTACTACCAGCACAAAGAGAAGACCGTCGAGGCGCTGGTCTCGAGCCTGCTCACGATCGCGCTGCGGACCGGGATGTCGCGGCTGCCGGACCTCGCCCTCGCCGCTCTGGTGCCCGCGGTCGAGGCGGCTGACGACGGCGATTTCGAGCGCGCGCACTGGGCGATCGACGCCGCCGAGCGCCTCGACCCCGATCGCCCGGAGACGGCCTTCGCCGCCGCCCGCATCGCGGCGGTGGAGCGCAGCTACCTGCAGGCCGCCGGCTGGTACGTACGGGCGTACGCCCGCCTCCTCAGCCATCCCTGGTTGCGCGGCGTCTGGCTGCACCACCTGCTGCTCTGCACCTGGACGGCGCTGGTCGCGACGGGCGTCCTCTGCCTCGCCATGCTGATGGCGACCCGCGGACGGCGACTGGTCGGCGACGCCACGGCGCTGCTGGCGCGGCGCCTGCCGCGGGCCGTCGCTCTGTCCGCGGCGCTCCTCCTCCTCGCGCTCCCCGCCGCGCTGCCGCCCGGCGGCGCCTGGCTGGTCCTCGTCTGGACGGTGCTCCTCTGGCCTTACGTCTCGGCCTCGGAGCGCGTGGTGCTGGCGGCGCTGCTCGTGCTCGTCGGCGCGGCGCCGTTCGTACTCGCCGAGCAGGCGCGTCGCGTCGCGGTCGCGACCTCGCCGCCGATGCGCGCCGTCCAGAGTCTCGCCCAGGGCCAGCTCTACGGCGACCTGTTCGAGGACCTCGCAGCGCTGCGGGCCACGCTGCCCCAGAGCACCGCAGCGCTCCACCTGGTCGCGGACCTGCATCGCCGGCTGGGGCAGTGGGACCTCGCCCGCTCGCACTATGCCGAGGTGCTCAAGCGGGAGGAGCAGAACACCGCGGTCCTCTTGGACCTCGGCGTGTACTACTTCGCCAAAGGCGACTTCGGGCGCGCCATCCAGCACTTCCAGCAGGCGGCTACGGCCGATCCCCGGAGCGCCACCGCGTTCTTCAATCTCAGTCAGGCCTACTCGGAGTCCTACCTCTTCGACGAGCAGCGCAGCGCCCTCGAGCAGGCCCGCGCCATCGACGCCGACCAGGTGGCGCGCTGGGTCGGCGCCGAGCAGCAGCGCGTGGTGACGGCCGACGGCGGCCTGCTGCGCATCCCCGAGATCCGCCGCGAGCTCCTGGCGGCCCAGCGCGCGAGCCCGACGGCGCCGCGAGGCGGCGGCCCGCTGGGCCGTGGGCTCGGTCTCCTCCTGTCCGTCGCGGCGGTCGCCGCCGGCGTGGCGCTGCGGCGGCGCCGCGCGAGCGCCGAGGAGACGGACGACGCCGAGGGTCCGGTGCGCGGCGGCCGCCGCGCCCACTGGCTGCGCGTCTTCCTGCCCGGACTGGCCGCCGCCGAAGCCGGGGAGGGAGGGCGCTCCTTCCTCGCCCTGCTCGTCCCGGTGACCCTCCTCCTGCTGCCGCTCGGCGGTCGCATCGGCTACCGCGTGCCGTGGGGGTATGATCCCGGCAACCTCGTGCCGTGGATGGTCGCCGTCGCGGGGCTCGTCGTCTATCTGGGAGCCCGTTTGAGCTGGGAGCTGCGGCACCGCGTCTGACCGCGCACGAAACACACCGCCATGGCCGTCGAAGGGACCCTCGGCGTCTTCCGCCTGCCGGAGATCCTGCAGCTCATCGCACAGCAGGGGAAGACCGGCATTCTCACCGTCCAGGGGCAGCACGACATCGTCGCGATCTCGTTCCTGCGCGGCGACATCGTGGCCGCGGACGCCTTGAACCAGCCGGCGGAGGAAGGGCTCGAGCGCGTGCTGGTCGGCGGCGGCCTGGTGCGGCGCGAGGAGTTCACGCGCGCCGCCGCGGAGGTGCAGGCGAGCTCGGGGCGGCTCATCGACCTGCTGGTCGAGCGGCGGCTCATCACGCGCGCCAAGCTGCTCGAGTCGCTGCGGCTCCAGACCTTCCGGCTCCTCGAGCAGCTCCTCCTCTGGCAGGAGGGTGACTTCAAGTTCTACAGCGGCGACGAGGTGTCGTTCGAGGAGGGCTTCGCGCCCATCCGCGTCCAGGACCTCTTGATCCGCTCGGTGGAGGACCGCGAGTCCGCGGCGCCGCCGCCCGCCCTGTCGCCGCCGCAGCCGCGTCCCGTGGCCGCCGTGCCCGCGCCGCCGCCGCGGCCGGTGGCGGTCCCGCGCCCCGCGCCGCCAAGCATTTCCGCTCCTGCCGACAGCGCGCCGCCGCCCCCGGCCGCCGCCCCGCCCCCGCCGCCGCGCGAGGAGCCCGTACGGCCCACACCGCCGCTCCGCTACGTCCGCGTCGAGCCGGAGGCGCCGGTCGCGGCAGCCCCGCCGGCTTGGCCCGCGGCGCTCCTCGCCGCCGGGCTTGCCGCCCTCCTCGCCGCCGGCGCCGTCGCCGCTCCGCGCCTCCTCGTCCTCCCGTACCCCTGGCAGGACGGCGAGCGTGCGCTGGTGGCGGCCGGGCAGCGCGCGAGCCTCTTCGCCAAGCTCGACCGCGCGGCCAAGACCTTCTTCCTGCTCGAGGGACGCTTCCCCGAGACCCTGGGCCAGCTTCGCCGCCGCGGTCTCCTCGCCCCGTCCGACCTCGTCGACCCGCAGGGGCGTCCCCTGCGCTACGAGGCCGGGCCGGACGGCTATGCCCTGGGCGCGGACGCCGCCCGCGGCAGCATCCGCGGGAACTTCCAGTTGGATCCGGAGTTCCTCTCGGCTGGGTCCAGGAGCGACGCCGCCCCGCTAGTCCTCCTGGACTGAGAACGGGTGGCCGCAGAAAGGCAGGCGTTCCCCTCTCCCATGTGGGAGAGGGGCCAGGGGTGTGGACCTGCCCCGATTTGGTGGACAGTTTACGGCTTGGGTTCTTGGCTGCCGTCGGGGGGTCCTGGGGGGCAGGAG
>JBIOUG010000165.1:0-14834 GCA_044866775.1 Thermoanaerobaculia bacterium
TTGTTTGGAATCAGTGGTTTGGCAACCCGATTCTACGACAACCCACTGGCACAACGCTAGCCCAGCGTGCGCGTTAACTCCTTCTCTCTCCTACCACTTAGCGGCGTCAGGACGAGAACTAGCTAGCTAGCGCCATCCCTAGTTGCCCACTGGAGCATCTGGCGGATGAGTGGCGCTGGCGACCGATCGCGGCGGGCTGCGCCAGATCACCTCGCGTGTCCGCGCAACCCGTTGCACGGTAGCGCCTCTGCGGCTCCGGCTGACACCTTGCCGTCGTCCGCCATGCGCTAACATGTTTATTTGTAGGCACAATAATTGCAGGTAGCTCATGACTTATGGTCATGAAACCTACGTTTTGAGGAGGAACGAGCATGTGTAAAGTAGTTCTGCCTCTCTGGACAGTTGTTCTCGCCGCGGCAGCGAGGCAGGAGGCCGGGCCGCCATTTCTTCGGGAGGGCCGCTGAAATGCGATGCTCTCCGTACGCCTCAGCCTTGATCCCCGTGTTCCTCAGCGGCCCGGTACTCGCCCAGTGTGTCACGATAAACGGCCACCACGCTGATTACAGCTTCGTGCGCATCGACGTCGACATGACCAACATTCCGCTCCACATACAGGACGGGATCTACTTCGGTATGTCGGCTTGGAACGCCAACGCCTGCAACAGTGGCCGCAACTCGCACCCGGAGTTTGTGACCTACTACCAGCCTGGTAACCCGGTGATCCAACTTCGATACTATGATGATATGGCACCCGACGCCGGGATCTGCGCATACTGGAGCCCTGGCCGCGTTATCGACGGCTCCAACTCAACTATCAGTCTCTATGCCCGGACCATGCTGGACGGTGTCCCATTCGACTGCTATCCCGATTCGGAGGTGGTTGGCGATGATGTGGCGCACGAGCTCGGTCATTACCTGGGCCTGGGACACTCCAACTGCAACGGCTACATCATGGCGCCCCCGCCGGTAGAAAATGACGCAAGCCCGAGTGTCCAGCCCGGCGAATGTGCGCAGGCCGATTTTAACAACCTCACGCCGACTGAGGAGGACCCGCCTGATGAGGGCGGTGGGAGCGGAGTCAATTGGACTGAAGGGGACGTCGATGACGGCGGCGATGGCGGCGGCGATGACGGCGGCGGTGCCGATAGCGCGTGCGGTTCCGGGCAGAAGGCATGGATGATCGACTGTGGGCCCAATGGCACCTGGGATTACCTCGTGTGCTTAGACTGGTATGACGATCCCGAACCAGTGGCCTGGGATAGGTGTGGTTTTATGGAATGACGGGCACCCCCTGCGCCGCCGCGGGCCATTGCTTGAAGCAAGAGCAGCAGCAAAGAGACGAGTGGGGAGCATGATGTTCTGATCGCGCTGCGTGTACTGGAGCCACCCGGCGATTGAGACAAGTCTACGGTACTGCGGGAGCGACCCGTCCTTGCTCTCGATGGTGGAGAGCGGGTATCGCTCTGCAAGACGCACCGCGGCATCGATTGGGGACTCTCCAGGGAGATAGCGGATCGCCTTCCAGTGACGGATGAAGATCGCGTCGAACTCGTCGAGCGACGTGGTGAGGAATTCGCCGATCACCTGGTTAAAGGCCCATCCGGGATGGGTGCGGTAGTGGGGTGAGCGCTTGCTGACGGCAGTGACGGCCGCGCGCACCTTCTTGAGCGCCTGCGTCGCAGTGAGCGTCTGCAAGACGGGGTGGCGCTTCATGAGGCGGATGAAATGCCAACCGGCCTTCCACTCGACAACGCCGTAGTCGATCTGATCTTCCTCGCGCTTCATCCAGCGACGCTCTGCCTCGCCGGCGGCAATCACGTATGCCTCGAGCGACAGGTCGAGGGAGGGGTGCTGCTCGGGATCAAGGTCTCCAATAGTCCGGAGTTCCTTCGGGTACTCGGGCGGCAGGGGCTTGGAGGCCACAATCCGTAGGTGACAAAAACCCAAAGCAGGTATCGCGGTGCCGGTGTACTGCAGGCAGTCCTGGCCGGCGCCGCAGCCGGTCGGCACGTCGATGTAGGAGATCGGCAGGGCCGGGACGTTGGCGTTGCGGAAGATGATGTTGCGGTGCAGGTTGTTGCCGCCGGTGTCGGCGACGCAGGTGCCGCCCGCGGCGCAGCCGCTCGGCGTGCCGTCCTGGACGTAGCAGGTCTTGCCGAACAGCTGCGTGCACTGGCCGCGCTGGACGCAGTGGTCGCCGGCGCCGCAGTCGGCGTCGGCGAAGCAGGGGCGGGCGCTCTGCCGGCACTGGCTCATCGTCGGCATCGAGGTGTACTCGTAGCCGATGAAGGAGGTGAACCGGCAGGCGGCGGTGCGGTCGTAGCTCTGCTCGGCGGCGGCGATGATCTGCTGCCACACGTTCTTGGCCTGGAAGGCGCAGGTCGACGTGCCGTCCACCTTGGCAGCGCAGAACGGCAGGCGCTGCGGGGTCGGCGTCATCACCATGGCGATGAAGGCGACGGCGACGACGCCGTTCTCCAGCCGGTCGACCGATTGCCGCGCCAGCACGCAGTTCGGGCTGAGAAAGCCTTCGGGAACGCAGTTGCCCAGCGGGTCGCAGGTCAGTCCCTGGCCGCAGTCGCCGTCGGCCGGGCACGGCATGCCCTCGAAGAAACAGATGTTGCCCTCGCCCAGCCACTCCGCGTGGTCGGTGACGGCGGCGAAGTCGAGCGCGCGGCCGGGCGGGAGCTGGATCACCCGCGTCGCGGTGTACTGGCAGGTGTCCGGCGGCAGGCAGTAGGGATGGGCGGAGACGCCGCCGACCGGAGGCTGGGCGTCTGAGGGCCGGATCTTGCGCGTGTCGACGAACGGCGGCAGCCCCACCTTCTCGCCGCGGGCGAAGCGATAGGCGTCGAACGGCGTGTTGCGCGTCGACAGCGTGGCGGCGTCGGCCGAGTACTGCGTGTGCAGGTGGAGCTCGCCGAAGAACGGCTGGCGGGTGGGCGTGTAGTTGGCGCAGGCCTCACGGGTCTCGGTGCGCTGGAACGGCGGGGACGGCTCGGCGGCTGCAGTGAGACGAGCGGAGACGAGAAGCAGAGCTACCGCGGTGATGCCGGCACGCATGGCAATCCCTCCTCATGGTCGTCCGACGAGGTTTGGCTCCCTGCCGCGAGCGTTGCGCGGCGAGTCCAAATTGCTGTGTTACGAAGACGGGTAAGTATGCCAGGAATGGCGGGCGGCCGACAACGTCTTGCGTTCGGCCCGCGCCTGTGGCTCAATCCCGCCGCCGTAGACTCGGCGCCAGTCCGGAGAGATCGTTTGCACCGCTCGCGCAGGGCCGCCTCGCCGGCCGCACTTGTTCTGTTGCTGCTCGCCGCCGCGGCCGCGGCGCAGGAGCCGCTGCGCCTGGAGGTCAGCGGCGGCGTTTACGAGGTGCTGCGGACGGCGGACGTCGCCGAGGGCGGGTTCGAGCTGCACGGGCGGCCGTATCGCCTGCCGCACCTGCCGCGCTTCGTGCCCGATCCGGTGCCGATGGGCGGGGTGATGGCGACCGGTGACGGCGCCTTCTACGCCTACGCCGGGTTCGGACTGCCCTTCGCTCTGACCGCGCGGCTCATCGTCACGCCGAATTGGGCGCTCGGCGCCTACGAGGAAGGAGACCGGCGGGACCTGGGCGGGGTCGTCGAGTTCCGCTCGGCGCTCGACCTGGCGCTCGCGGTCGGGGGACGCTCGGCCGTCGGGCTCAGCTTCTACCACCTCTCGAACGCCGGGATCTACGACGACAATCCGGGGAGCGAGTCGCTGGTCCTGACCTACTCGTTCGCGCCGAGGTGGTAGAAAAAACGCCCGCGACGTGGCCCGGGCGCTACAGGTGCCCTGCACGCGCGTTGTTCGTAGCGCCGGGCTACGTCCCGGGCGTTTTTCCCCTGTGCTATCGTCTTCTGCCCGAAGGGGAAACGCGATGGCGGTGGACCCGGAGCTGCTCGAAATCCTAGTCTGTCCCAAGAGCAAGGGTGAGCTCGAGCTGGTCGAGCTGCCGCAGGAGGTGCGCGGCACGCTGGTCGAGAAGTACCGCGAGCACTTCCGCGACGAGGAGCCAGTGGTGGAGCAGGGGCTCTATTGCGCCCAGTCCGGCCTCGTCTACCCGATCGTCTCCGACATCCCCATCATGTTGATCGACGAGGCGCTGCCCGCCTCGATCCTCGGACGGTAGCTCATGGCGCGCGCGCCGAGCGCGCTGGCGGTGCCCGCGCCCCCTGCCACGCCCGCGGTGGGGGCCCGCCCCCTCGCCGCGAGCGCCGGCTTCTGGCTCTACGCCGGCCAGCTCCTCACCGTCCCGACGCTCGCCATCTCCAACGCCTTCCTGGTGCTGACCATCCTCGCCGCGCCGTGGGCGGCGCGGTGGGCGCGGGTGCGTTGGTCCGAGCTCGCGCCGCTGACCGTGCCGCTCGGGCTCTACGCGCTCCTGCTCCTGGCTTCGATCGCCGGCTCCTACGACGTCGCGGTGAGCCTGCGCGGCGCGAGCGAGCTGTTCAACCTGGCGCCGCTCCTCCTCGCGCCCCTCCTCGTCCGCGGCGAGGCGGCGGTGCGCCGGCTGGTCGTCGCCTTCGAAGCTCTCGGCGCGCTCCTCGCCGTCATGGGCCTGGCCCAGTACCTGACCGGCTACGGCGACCTCGACCAGCGCATCCGCGGCCCCTTCTCGCACTGGATGACCTTCGCCGGCGTGCTCCTGGTCTGCGACCTCTTGCTCCTCGCCTCGGTGACCGCGCCGCGCGGCTGGCGCAATCCCTGGCGCTGGCTGGCGCTGGCCCTCGTCAACCTCGCCCTCCTCGGCAGCCTGACGCGCAGCGCCTGGGTGGCGCTCGGGCTCGCGCTCACCGTGCTCATCCTGGTGCGCAAGCGCCGCCTGCTCCTGCTCTATCCGGTGGTGGCGGGCCTCTTCGTGCTCTTCGCCCCGGTGCCGCTGCTCCACCGCATGTCCTCGATCGTGGACCTCGCCGACACCTCGAACTACGATCGGCTGTGCATGGCCGAGGCGGGGCTGCGCATGGTCGCCGACCGGCCGCTCTTCGGCCTCGGGCCGCAGATGGTCGAGCGGCGCTACCCGATCTACCGCACGCCGACGGCGCCGCGCTACGCGGTGCCGCACCTGCACAACAACCTCCTCCAGCTCGCCGCCGAGCGCGGCCTGCCGGCGCTCGCCTCCTACCTCGCCATGATGGGCGGCAGCGTCGCCCTGGCCTACCGGCGCTACCGCCGCGAAGGCGGGCGCCGCGGGCCGCGCGCCGACCTCTATCTCGGCGCCATGCTGGCTCTCCTCGCGTTCAACGTGGCGGGTCTCTTCGAGAACAACTGGGGCGACACCGAGGTGCAGCGGGTGGTGCTGTTCGTGATAGCGATCCCCTTCTGCCTGGCGGCGGCCGACAAGCCGGAGCCTGGCGAGTGACCGCGGCATGCGCCTCGACCAGCTCCTCGTCGAGCGCGGGCTCTATCCCTCGCGGGAGCAGGCGCGGCGGGCGGTGATGGCCGGTGTCGTGGAGGTCGAGGGGCGGCGCGTGGACAAGCCCGGGACGGCGGTCGCCGGCGACGCGCGCCTCGCCGTGCTGGCGCCGCGTGAGCCCTACGTCTCGCGCGCCGGGAGGAAGCTCGCCCACGCCCTCGACCACTTCGGCGTCGATCCCGCCGGCTGGGTCTGCATGGACGTCGGCGCCTCGACCGGCGGCTTCACCGACTGCCTGCTCCAGCGCGGCGCCGCCCGCGTCTACGCGATCGACGTCGGCTACGGCCAGCTCGACCAGCGCCTGCGGCAGGACCCGCGGGTGGTCGTGATGGAGCGGGTCAACGCCCGCCACCTGGCCCCCGCAGCGCTCCCCGAGCCCTGCCGGCTCGCGACCCTCGACCTCTCCTTCATCTCGCTCTTGAAGGTGGTGCCGGCGATCCTGCCGCACCTCGCCCCGGGCGGGCTCCTGCTGCCGCTGGTCAAGCCGCAGTTCGAGGCCGGCCGGGGCGCCGTCGGCAAGGGCGGCATCCTGCGCGACGAGGCGCTGCGGGCGGAGGTCGTGCGCTCGACCGCCGCGGCCCTCGCCGGCCTCGGTCGATCGGAGCCCGGCGCGAAAGCCTTCGCGCCTTGGCTCGAGCTGCTCGGCATCTGCGACTCGGAGGTGGCGGGGGCGGGCGGCAACCGGGAGGCCTTCGCGCTCCTCAGGAAGGTGGCCAGGTGAGCCGCAAGCGAAAGTTCGAGCGGGTGGGCGTCGTCGCCAAGATCGCGAGCCGCGACGCGGTGCGCACCGCCCACGAGCTGGCCGAGTGGCTGCGGCGCCGCGACGTCGAGGTGGCGCTCGACGAGGCGACCCTGCGCGCCCAGGGCAGCCCGCAGCAGGCGGCCGCCTTCGAGCCCGGCGGCGACTACGACCTGGTGGTGGCCCTCGGCGGCGACGGCACGCTCCTCGCAACGGCCCGCACGCTGGCCGAGGGGGTGCCGATCCTGGGCGTCAATCTGGGGAGCCTCGGGTTCCTGACCGAGATCCACCGCACCGAGCTGTACCCGACTCTGGTGCAGGTGCTGGCCGGCCGCTTCACGACCGAGCAGCGGCGCCTGCTCGACGTCGAGGTGCGCCGCGCCGGCAACGGCAACGGCCCCTCCTACCGGGTGCTCAACGACGCCGTGGTGACCAAAGGGGCGCTGGCGCGGATCATCGAGCTGACGATCCGCGTCGACGGCAACGTCGTCGCCCGCTATCGCTCGGACGGGCTCATCGTCTCGACCCCCACCGGCTCGACCGCCTACAACCTCTCGGCCGGCGGCCCCATCCTCCACCCGCTGCTGCCGGTGGCGGTGCTGACGCCGATCTGCCCGCACACCCTCTCGCTCCGCCCGCTGGTGGTGCCCGACAGCGCCTCGATCGAGGTGACGCTCGAGACCGAGCGCGAGGAGGTCTATCTCACCCTCGACGGCCAGGAGGGGACCTCGCTCGGCAGCGGCGACACGGTGCGCGTGACGCGCAGCGGCGCCAAGGTGCGCCTGGTCAAGACCGGCGGGCGGAGCTTCTACGACGCCTTGCGCGGCAAGCTCCGCTGGGGCGGCCTCGAGGCCGCCGAGGAGCCGGAGGAGGAGGGAGCCTAGGCCGATGAGCGAGCCTCCGGAGCCGCCGGCGGAGGCGCCGCCTGCCGGGGACGGGGCTCCGCCTCCCGGCGCCTGGGAACTCCCGCCACGTCCCGTCGGCGACCGTCCCGGCCGCCTCCGCCGCTACGTGGTCCGCCCGCTGATCTGGGCGGCGCTCTTCCTCGTCCTCCTGCTGACGGCGCTCTACTACTTCGCCGAGAGCGGCTACGCCCACCGCCGCGCGGCGTCGATGCTCGTGGCGCGGCTCTCGGAGACCATCGGCCGCCGGGTCGAGGTCGGGCATGTCGAGTACGAGATCTTCCCGCTCACCTTCGAGCTCCACGACCTGGTGATCCCCGGCGCGCACCCCGGCGAGCCGCCGTTCGCGGTGGTGCCGGTGCTGCGCATCCAGGCCACCTGGAAGGGGCTGCGGCAGCAGATCCTCGCGCTCGAGCAGATCGAGGTGCTGCAGCCGCGCCTCAACGTCGTCTTCTTCCCCGACGGCACGACGAACGTCCCCTCGATCCGCCGGCGGGCGGGCGGCAAGCAGCGCTTCGAGGTGCGGATCGGCCGCGTCCTGGTGCAGGACGGGCGGCTGGCGGTGGACCAGCGGGTCGTCGACGTCGAGCTCGACGCCCGGGCGGTCTGGGGCCGCCTGGTGGGCGGCGAGCCGGACCTCTTGAGCGGCCTCGTCACGGCGCAGGAGGTCCGGGTGGCGCTGCCCGACGCCGTCCCCTACCGGGTCACCGCCTCGATCAAGGGGAGCTTCCGGCCGGGGGCGATCCGGGTGAGCGCCGGGCGCTTCACCGGGCCCGACGTCACCGCCACCGTCGACGGCGCCTACGTCTGGCAGGGAGAGGAGAAGTCGCTCGACCTCGCCGTCCGCGCCACGGGGCTGGCCCGCCTCGCGAACCGCCTCGGCTACGTCGAGGAGCCGCTCGCCGGCCGCTTCGCGACGCACGGGCGCCTGATGGCCGAGGGCCCGCGCTGGCAGTACCGGGGGACCGCCGAATCGCCGCGCTTCGAGGCGCTGGGGCGGGTGTTCCGGCAGATCGCCGCCGACCTGACCGTCGAGCCCGAGGCGGTGCGGGCGGAGATCGGCCGCGCCCGCTACGCCGACGGCGGCGTCACCGGCACGGTGCGGGTGGACATGGCCGGCGACGTCCCGGAGGGAGTGGGGCGGCCGGTCGAGCTGGACCTCGATCTCGCCAAGCTCGACCTCCAGCAGCTCCTCGCCGACCAGGAGCTGCCGATCGAGGGCGTCGCGGGGCGGGTGAGCGGCGATCTCCGCTACCGCTTCCGCAGCTCCGACCCGCTGGCGGGCGACGGCCGCGCCGACCTCACGATCGCCGGCAGCGCCGGCATGGGCGCCGCGGCGCCGCCGGGAACGACCGCGCTGCCGGTCGCCGGCACCGTACCGTTGACGATCGAGAACGGCGTCGTCACCACCAAGAACGCCCGGCTCACCGCCCCCGAGCAGACGCTCCTCGCCAGCGGCTCCTACGACATGCCGCGCAGCCGTGGCCGCTACGAGCTCCGGCTCACCAGCGCCGACATCGGCCGCCTCGCGGTCATGGTGCCGGTCGACGGCCCGCGTCCCTCCTGGCTGCCGACGGCCGGCGCCGGCGCGGCGAGCGGCACGCTGACCCTGGGCGAGGGCAGCTACGCGCTCGCCACCCGGCTGGACCTCGAGCGCGTGACGAGCCCGGCCCTCACCGTCGACCGCCTGGCCGGCTCCTTCGTCCTCGAGCCCGACATCGTGCGCGACCTCGACCTGACCGCCCGCCGCGGCGCCGCCTCGCTCGCCGCCCGGGGCACCGTGCCGCTGCCGACCGGCGGCGGCGGCGCGCGGCCGTTCGTGCTGGCGCTCCAGGCCGTGGCCTGGCCGATCGCGGGCCTGGCCGAGCTGGTCCCGGGCGCGCCGCCGCTCGGCGGCACGGCGACCGGCCGGGTGGACCTGACCGGCCGCGTCGACGACCTCACCGGTGCGGCGGACCTGGCGATCGCCGACCTCGAGGTGGCCGGTCATCCGGCCGGCCAGGCGCGGGTGGACGTGACCTTCAGCGGCGCCGAGGTGGAGCTCCGCCAGGCGCTGGTCGTGGCGCCGGCCGGCGAGCTCCTCGTCCAGGGCCGCCTCGACCGCCGGAGCGGCGCCCTCTCCTTCACCGCCGACGCGCCCGCGCTGGCGCTCGACGCCGAGCCCTTCGCCGGCCTCCTCCAGGGCGACGCCGCGGGGCGGGTGACGCTGCGCGCCGCGATCGGCGGCACCCTCGAGCGCCCCGAAGGCCGCCTGTCGCTGCGCGCCGGCGACCTGGTGCTCGCCGGGCGCACGCTGCCCGAGGGCCAGGAGACGCAGCTCTCGGCGGTCTGGGACGGCGCGCGCCTGACCGCCGACGGCTCGCTCGCCGGGCTCCTGCAGCTCGCCGGCGGCGGCCGCCTCGACCGCCGCGGCGCCGCGCTCGAGTTCGCCGTCCAGACCTCGGAGCTCGGCACCGTCGCCCGCCTCGTCTCGCCGCGGCCGCTGCCGGAGATCGCCGGCGCCCTCGCCGGCACGCTCGAGGTGGCGGCGGACTTCGACGCCGGCACCTCGAGCGCGCGGCTGACCGTCCCGCAACTGACCGTCCACGCCGAGGGGCGCTCGCTCGAGAGCCTCGAGCCGGTCATCGTCTCCTGGACTCCCGAGCGGCTGACGATCGAGAAGCTCTACCTGACCGAGCGCGCGACCGCAAGCGAGCTCTTCGTCGGCGGCACCATCGGGCTCGGGGAGCCGCCGAACCCGCTCGACCTGCGCGTGCTCTCCACGATCTCGGCGGCCTGGGCCGAGCTGTTCTTCCCCGATGTCGAGATGGCAGGCTCGATGGACCTCCTGATGACCGTCCGCGGCACGCTCGACGATCCGGCGCTCGACGGCCAGGGCGAGCTGCGCGACGCGCGCCTCATCCTCCCCGACTTCCCGCACGCCTTCGAGGGGCTGACCGGGACGGTCCTCTTCTACCGCGACGCGGTCGTCGTCGACCGGCTGACCGCGCGGCTCGGCGGCGGCTCGCTCCTCGCCTCCGGCCGGCTGGGGATCCCCGGCGGCGGGCCGGCCACCTACCGCTTCCAGGTCGAGGCGCGCGACGTCTCCGTGCGTTACCCCGAGGGGTTCCTGACCCGCGGCGACGCCGAGCTGCTGCTCACCGGCAACCAGGCGGCGCGCCAGCTCCGCGGCACGGTGCAGCTCGACCGCGCCTACTACCTCCAGGACGTCGAGACCGGCACCTTCCAGCTCCTGCAGCGGATGCTCCAGCGCGAGCGGCTGGAGGTGGTCGAGACCGATCCCTTCCTCGCCTCGACGCAGGTCAACGTCCAAGTGCTCGGGCCCGAGGCGCTGCGGGTGCGCAACAACGTCGCGGACCTCACGGGCGGCATCGAGCTCGCCGTGCGCGGCACGCTGGCGAGCCCGGTGCTGGTGGGGGAGGTGAACCTCGTTCCCGGCGGCAAGCTGGTCTACGCCGACAACGAGTACGAGGTCGAGCGCGGCCGCTTGACCTTCAACAATCCCACCCGCATCGACCCGGTGATCGATCTCGTGGCGCGCACCGAGGTGCGCCACTACGACGTCGTGCTCTCGCTCTCCGGCACCCTCGAGCGCCTGAACGCCAAGTTCTCCTCCGACGAGGGCCTGGCCGACCTCGAGGTGCTGGCCCTCCTCGCCACCGGCCAGGAGCTCGAAGGCGAAGGGCGCCTGTTCGTGCCCGGCCAACGGCCGGAGGAGGGAAGCGCCGCGCGCGGCTTCCTCTACGGCCAGGCGGCGTCGCTCGTCTCGCGCCGCGTCTCGAGCCTCTTCGGCTTCGACCGCTTCCGCATCGATCCGCTCGCCGCCACCGAGACCGGCGGCGGCGTCGGCGGCGTGCGGCTGACGGTCGGCAAGCGGATCTCGAAGGACTTCTTCGTCACCTACACCAGCGTCCCGTCGCGCTCGGAGGAGTACGTGCTGCGCGCCGAGTGGCAGGTGGCCGAGAACGTGGTCCTGGTCTTCACCCGCGAGGGGCGCGACGACACCTTCGCCGTCGACGCGGAGTGGGAGCGGAGGTTTTGAGCCGGCACGGCGCCGCCGTGCTGCTGCTCCTCGTCGCCGGCGCCGCCCGGGCGCAGGCGCCGCCGCCGGCGGCGGAGGCCGGCCCGATCGTCCGCGCCATCGAGATCCGCAGCGAGGCGGCGCTCGCGGAGCGTGACCGCGAGGAGCTGGTCGGGCTGGTCGTGCTCGAGGTGGGCGAGCCGCTGACCGACGAGGGGGTGCGGCGCACCCTGCGCAACGTGCAGGCGAGCGGCGTCGCCTCCGAGGTCGAGCTGCACGCGCGGCCGGCCGACGGGGACGGCGTCGTGGCGGCCGTCGTGCTGCGGCCGCTGGTGCGGGTCGAGCGGGTGGCGATCGAAGGCCACCTCGACATGCCTCTCGGGGAGCTGCGGCGGGTCCTGCCGCAGCGCGAGACCGACCCGCTGATCGAGGACCGGGTGCTGCGCGGCGTCTACGCGCTCCAGGACCTCTACCGCGAGCGCGGCTACCTCGCCGCCCAGGTGCGCGTGCACGTGGACACCGATGCGGCGACCCGGCGGGCGCTCGTCACCTACCTCGTCGAGAGCGGCCCCCGCGCGCGCGTCGGCACGGTCGTCTTCGACGGCGCGATCGACCCCTTCACGCCCGCCCAGCTCATCGAGCGGCTGGGGGCCAAGCCCGGGGAGCCCTACGGTCGCGGCCGCGTGCGCGACGACGCCGAGCGCCTCCAGGGATGGCTGGTCGAGCAGGGCTACCGCACGGCGCGCGTCGATCCGCCGGCGGAGCGCGAGGAGCGGGAGGCGGGTGTCGTCCACCTCACCTACCCGATCACGGTCGGGCCGAAGGTTGTGCTCGAGGTCACCGGCGCCGACGCCAAACGCCTGCGCAAGCAGGGGCTCCTGCCGTTCATGGAGGACCAGGGCTACGACGAGGCGCTGGTCCTGCAGGCGGTCGCCCGCATCAAGGACCACTACCAGCGCGAGGGCTACTACAAGGTCGAGGTCGACTGGCGCGAGGAGCCGCAGGACGGGACGCTCAAAGTCGTGCTCTCGATCCGCCCCGGCGACGTCTACACCCTCGAGGCGGTCGACTTCACCGGCAACCAGACCTTCGACGACGAGCGCCTGGCCGAGCTGATGGCGGTCTCCGCGCGCGGCCGCCTGCTCTCGCTGGGCGGCCTGCTGCCGCTCGGCGGCGGCGGCCTCGTCCGGAGCGAGCTCGACGCCGACCTCGACAACCTGCGTCGCTTCTACGCCCTCCAGGGCTTCGCCGAGGCCAAGATCGAGGCGCCGCGGATCGAGGAGACCGGGCGCACGCTGCGGGTGACGATCCCGATCGAGGAGGGGCGCCGGCGGCGGGTGGGGCGGCTCGACTTCCAGGGCGTCGAGGCGCTCGACCTCGGGCCGCTGCGCGAGCGGCTGCCCCTCGCCGAGGAGGGGCCGTACCACCCGCTCCTCCTCGAGCAGACGCTGGCGGCGGTGCGCGCCGCCTACGCCGACGCCGGCTACGCCGAAGCGCAGGTCTCCGCCCGCTCGGCCTGGAACCCGGACGAGACCGTGGTCGACCTGACGATCGAGGCGATCGAAGGGCCGCGAACCGTGGTCGACCGCGTCATCGTGCGCGGCAACCGGAGGACCGAGAGCGAAGTCATCCGCCGCACTCTGGGCGTCGAGCGCGGCGAGCCGCTCGGCGAGACGCGCCTGCTCGAGCTCGAGCGCGACCTCTACCAGCTCGGTATCTTCTCGAGCGTCGACGTCGAGCTGACGCGCGCCGGCCTCGCCGGCACGCAGCGCGACCTGCTGGTCAGGGTCGAAGAGGGGCGGCCGCGGCGGATCACCTACGGCCTCGGCTACGAGTACAACGGCGACGACCACGAGCAGAGCGGGCCGCGCGGCGGCGTCAGCTTCACCCACAACAACCTCTACGGCAAGGCGATCAGCCTGCGCACCGACCTGCGGCTCTCCGAGTTCGACCAGAGCGCGCGCCTGCTGCTCGACCAGCCCTACACCTTCCGCTACCCGGTGCCGCTCGCCAGCTCGCTCTTCTTCTTCCACGAGACCAAGGACCACTGGGAGGTCGAGCGCTACGGCACGCGCCTCGAGGCGACCCGTCGCTACGGCCGCGACCGGCGGGTGGGCCTCGCCGCCGACTACCGCATCGTCGAGACGACGATCGACCCGGGGTTCGGGCTGATCGACGTCGACCAGCGCGAGGACCGCCCCTACGAGCTCCTGAGCCTGATCCCCAACTTCGTCTGGGACCGGCGCGACGACCCGGTGCTCGCCACCCGCGGCTGGAGCGCGCTCGCCCAGCTCCAGTACGCCTTCCCCGCCCTCGGCACCGACGGCGACTTCCTGAAGCTCTTCGTCCAGCAGACGCGCTACTGGGGCCTCGGGCGCGCCGGCGTCGTGGCGGCGAGCGTGCGCGGCGGCGGCATCGAGCCCTTCCGCACCCTGCCCGAGGACGACCCGGAGCTCCCCGACGACCTGCCGTCGAGCGACATCTTCATCGACGAGCGCTTCTTCGCCGGCGGCCAGACCACCCATCGCGCCTACGAGCGCGACGACCTGGGCATCCGCGGCGAGAGCCTGATCCGGCGCCCGAGCGGCGAGGGCTTCGCCGAGGTCGGCGGCAACGGCCTCTTCCTGCTCAACCTCGAGTACCGCTTCCCCATCGCCGGCTCGTTCGGCGGCACCCTCTTCTACGACGCCGGCAACGTCTGGGCGGATTGGCGATCGATCGACTGGGGCGAGGTCAGGGAAGGCGCCGGCGTCGGCCTGCGGTACCTGTCGCCGATCGGCCCCCTACGCGTCGACGTCGGCTGGAAGCTCGACCGCGAAGCAGGCGAGGACGCGACGCCGGTGGTGCTGCTGTCGTTCGGGAATCCGTTCTAAAAGGGCCGATGTAGCGCCCGAGCCACGTCCCGGGCGTTTTCGGGAAAACCCTCAGGGTTCCCAGATGTCATCCTTGGAGTTGCCCCGGTTTCGTGGACACATCATCCTTGGGGAGGAGGAGTCCACGATGCCGAGTCACCGCGGAAAGGCCTACCCGCCGGAGTACCGGCGGCGGATGGTGGAGCTGGTCCGTGCCGGGCGGACGCCCGAGGCGCTGGGGCGGGAGTTCGAGGCCTCGGCCGAGTCGATCCGCAACTGGGTACGCCGGGCCGACCTCGACGAAGGCCGGCGCGACGACGGTCTGACGACGGCCGAGCGCGAGGAGCTGCGGCGGCTGCGGCGCGAGAATCGCCAGCTGCGTGAGGATCGGGAGATCCTGGCAAAAGCCGCGGCCTGGTTTGCTCGGGAGACCGAGTCGAGCCCACGGAAGGGTTCGGATTCGTGAGAGCGCACCAGGCCTGCTACAGCGTGCGGAGGATGTGCCGGCTGCTGGGTGTCTCCCCCAGCGGATACTACGCATGGTCTGGGCGGAGCGCGGGTGAGCGGAGCACGGCCGATGCGGCTCTGGCTGCGCAGATTCGGGCCATCCATGAGCGATCGCGGGGAACCTACGGGGCGCCCCGCATCCATGCGGAGCTGACGGCGCAGGAGGTGCGGGTGGGGCGCAAGCGGGTGGCGCGGCTGATGCGCGCGGCAGGGCTTGCGGGAGTCAGCCGGCGGGTGTGGCCGCGCACGACGGTGCGGGACCGCCAAGCCCGCCCGGCGCCGGACCTGGTCGCCCGCAACTTCACGGTCGACGCACCGGATCGGCTCTGGGTCGCCGACATCACCTACATTCCAACCGCAGCAGGGTTTCTGT
>JBIOUG010000166.1:0-30585 GCA_044866775.1 Thermoanaerobaculia bacterium
CCGCTCCGCGAGCGGCATCCCGGCGCCCGCGGTGCTCTCGAAGTGGTCGGCGACCGCGTCGATCACCTCGCGGCCGACCAGGATGTTCCCCTGCGCGGTGTAGTTGCGCCCCTGTCGGCTCCCCGCCCAGGCGCCGTTCTCCTTCCCGGTGTGCGCGGCGGTGCGCCCCTGCATGTCGATGATCCCGAGCTGCCGCCGCTCGCGCGCCTTGTCGCCCGCGAGCAGGCGCTCGATCGCCTCCTCCGGCGCCACGCCCTGCGCCAGCAGATCGAGCCCCTGGCGGCCGTACTCGACCGCCGTCCAGGCCTGCGTCGCCACGGCGCCGACGCCGGCGCGCGCCCACGGCACCGCGCGACCGACGAACGGCACCCGGGTCGTGACGACAACGCCCGCCTCGCCGGTCGCGGGGTCGATGGCGCAGAGCGAGAAGGTCGAGAAGAGCGGGTCCACGTGGTCGGCCGCAGCGGTGCTTGCGCCGCGGAGGATCATCGCAAGTATCAGCAGGAGTGGCAGAGGAAGACGCCGGTGCCGGGTCATGGATAATCGAGTGTATACCAACTTGACTCATACCGATGAGTCGTCGATACTCATGCGGATGAGCAAGCGCCTCCAAGTACTACTCGAAGAATCAGAGCTCAAGGAGATCCGCCGCGCCGCCCGGCGGCGCCGCCTGACCGTCGCCGATTGGGTGCGCCAAGCGCTGCGCGCGGCAAAGGCCGCCGAGGCGGGACGGGATGCGGCCTCGAAGCTCGAGGCGATTCGCGCCGCCGCCCGCTTTTCCTTCCCCACCGGCGACATCGATACGATGCTCGAGGAGATCGAGCGCGGCTACCGCGAGGACGAGAGCCGGTGATCTTCGTCGACTCCAACGTGCCGATGTACATCATCGGCGCGGAGCATCCGCACAAGGAAACGGCGCGGCGGCTGCTCGAGGCGAACGTGGCCGCCGGTGAGCGCTTGGTGACCAGTGCCGAGGTGTTCCAGGAGCTCCTGCACCGTTTCACCGCGATCGGTCGTCGCGAGGCGATCGAGCCGGCGTTCGACCTGTTGCGGGCGGTCGTCGACCAGGTCTACGCGATCGAGCTAGAGGACGTCGAGCGCGCCCGCACGCTTCTCCTCACCTGGCCCGCGCTGAGCGCGCGCGATGCGCTTCACCTCGTCGTCCTCCAGCGGCACGGCATCGGTAGGATCCTCAGCTTCGACGGCCACTTCGACGGCATCCCCGGCGTCGTGCGCGTGCACTGACAATCGAGGTCTGATCAGAGTGCCTCGAAACCGCGGCGGATCAGTGCGGCCATGAGATCCCGGCGTTGGACGAGAAATGCGTCGTAGGTCAAGTGCTCCAGCCGAGGGGCAGCGCGTGAAGGTCGTGCATCGCACGCCATTCGGCGTCGCGCCTCGCGAAATACGCCGCGCGGATGCGCGGCACATACTGAGCCGGCGACTCATCGCTCACGTCCGAGTTGTCGGGCCATTCCAGCAGGGTTGTACCGGGAACCCGCGGTACATCGAGTCGAAGAGGTCACGGACCTTGGTATTCCTGTTCCTACCAGTCGCCTGGGCCGAGAGTCTAGCGAAAATGTTGGCACCATCGGCTGCGATTGAGGTTGCCCGTCGGCGGGCTCTTCTTAGCGGCCGCTGGCATAGACATACTTATACGTGAGCCGTAAGCTCTGATGCATGAGGAAGACGGTCCGGCTCGACGAGGCTCTGCTGCGAGAGGCCAAACGGGTCGCCGCCACGAGCGGCAGGACGCTCACCGCAGTCATCGAGGACGCGCTACGCGAGTCGCTCGGGCGCCGCCGAGAGCAGCCGAGACGAACGCCGGTGAAGCTCCCGACCTCGGGCGGCGGCGGGCTGCAGCCCGGCGTGGATCTCGACGACTCGGCGTCGGTGTGGGCGCTCCTGGGCAAGCGCGATGCTCCTGTTTGACGTCGACGTCCTCGTCTACGCGAGCCGCGTCGACGCGCCCGAGCACCCGCGCTACAAGGCTTGGCTCGAAGCGATCGTCAATTCAGAGGCGAGCTACGGGTTAGTGACCTCCTCTTGAATCCCCTGCGCCAGCTCCGCATCGTGCTCGAGATGATCAAGTTCGAGCACACCCTCTTCGCGCTGCCTTTCGCGCTGCTCGGCATGGTGCTCGCCGCCGAGGGGTGGCCGGCGTGGCGGAAGGTGGGCTGGATCGTGGTGGCGGTGGTCGGGGCGCGGAGCGCCGCGATGGGGTTCAACCGGCTGGCCGACCGGGAGATCGACGCCGCCAATCCGCGCACCGCGGGGCGGGCGCTGCCGGCGGGCCTGGTGACGCCGCGCTTCGTGCTGCTCTTCGTCCTGGCGAGCTGCGCCCTCCTGCTCCTCGCCGCCTGGCGGCTCAATCCGCTCTGCCTGGCGCTCGCGCCGCTCGCGCTGCTGATCCTCATCGGCTACTCCTACACCAAGCGCTTCACCTGGGCCTCGCACCCAATCCTCGGGCTGTCCCTCGCCGGGGCGCCGCTCGGGGCCTGGATCGCGGTGCGCGGCGACGTTGCGCCGACGCCCTTCCTCCTCGCCGGTGCGGTCCTCCTCTGGGTGGCCGGCTTCGACGTCCTCTACGCCCTCCAGGACCTCGACTTCGACCGCCGCGCCGGGCTCTTCTCGATCCCCGCCCGCGTCGGCCCGGCCGCCGCGCTCTGGATCTCCGGCGGCCTCCACCTGGCGATGCTCGTCCTCCTGGCGCTCCTGCCGCGCGTCTACCCGCCCGGCCTCGGCTGGGGCTACTGGCTGGGCTACGCGGGGTGCGTGGCGATGATCGCCCGCCAGCACTGGATCGTCCGCCCGCGCGACCTGTCGCGGCTCGACGCGGCCTTCTTCACCGCCAACGCCGTGCTCTCGGTCTGGCTCTTCGCCGCCACGGCGGTCGACGTGCTGCTGCGCGGCTGAAGCCCGCCGGCGCGCTCGTAGGAAACGGCGTCGTCGCGCTGGTGAGGTGTCGCGGATCTTCGCGGGCCTCGTTACTTGGCGATATACTGCAGCTCAAGTTGAACGACCCGGTGCTAGGGCTCTCGAGGTGCCGACGACATGATGCAACGCTGCTACTCCTTGGCCCTCGCGGCGGTTCTCTGCTACGGCACTTCTCCCTTGGCGGCGCAGAACCTGTTGCAGAACGGCACCTTCGACACTCACGTCGTGCCCTGGGAAGGGTTGTTTTCGCCTCCCACCTTTAGCCCGGTCGATAGCTGGGGCTTCCCGAACTCCGGCTCGATGCGCGGCTCCATCGAGCACCCGTCTGCGAACAAAGGCAATAACCTCCAATCCGAGTGCATCGAGGTCACCGGCGGGACGTCGTATGTGCGCGACTACGTCTTCCGCCTCGAATCCGCGGACGACGTCCTCCCCTTCGTGCACGCCCAGATCAACTGGTTCAGCGACCCGGCCTGCGGGAGTCCCCTCAGCGTCACCGGTGGGCAAGCCTGGTACACCGCGGATGGCTTCTGGCATTTTAGCCACGAGGGGACACGCGCACACACTGCGCCGCTTGACGCGCGAGGCGCCCGGCTCGGGCTCGTCGTCGCCAAAACCGAGGCCGGGGGTGCGGCGGTGGCTCACTTCGACGGGGTCGTCTTCAAGGTCGCCGGCACCTGCGCGGCCTTGTCGGACGTGCTCTGCCTCAATCAAGAGCGCTTCCAGGTGGAGGCCTTTTGGCAGACAGCGACCGATGTGGGCCGCGCCGCGGTGGTCAAGCTCACCAACGACACCGGCTACCTCTGGTTCTTCGGACCGGACAACGTGGAGGTCGTCATCAAAGTGCTCGACGCGTGCGACACCTTCGGGAGATTCTGGGTGTTCGCCGCCGGCTTGACGGACGTCAAGGTCGAGATCACCGTCAGGGACACGAAGTCCGGCGAAGTGAAGGTCTATGCGAACCCCCTCGGTGTGCCCTTCCAGCCGGTGCAGGACACCGATGCGTTCGACACCTGTCCCTGAGGGAAGCCGCCGGCGGTTGATATACTCCGCCCCGGCCATGCTCCACCACCCGCCCCCCTGCCCCGAGGTCGAGCCCGACCAGCTCCCGCCGCCGCTGCGCGAGCTGGCGGCGAAGGTGCGTGACGGCGTCCGGCTGGACGAGGCCGACGCGCTCCTCTGCCTGACGACGCCGCACGTCCTCGGGCTCGGCAAGCTGGCCGACGCGGTGCGCCGGCAGCTCCACGGCGACGTCACGTACTACAACGTCAACCGGCACATCAACCCGACGAACGTCTGCGTCTACACCTACAACTGCAAGTTCTGCAGCTTCGCGGCACTGCCCGGCGAAGAGCACGCCTGGGAGATGAGCCACGAGCAGGTCTACGAGCACGCGGCGGCGCAGGGCGGCAACCGGGTGACGGAGTTCCACATCGTCGGCGGGCTCCATCCCGACCTCTCGCTCGACTGGTACCTCGAGATGCTGCGCGGCCTCCGCGAGCGCTTCCCGAACGCGCATCTCAAGGCCTTCACTGCCATCGAGGTCGGCTGGTTCGCCAAGCACGAGAAGCTGTCGATCGAGGAGGTGCTGCGGCGGCTGCGCGACGCGGGGCTCGGCTCGCTCCCCGGCGGCGGCGCCGAGATCTTCCACCCCGAAGTGCGGCAGGTGATCTGCGACGGCAAGCTCGACGCCGACGAGTGGATCGAGGTCCACCGCCTCGCCCACCGCATGGGGATCAAGAGCAACTGCACCATGCTCTACGGCCACGTCGAGCGCCCGGAGCACAAGGTGGACCACCTGCTGCGGCTGCGCAACCTCCAGGACGAGACGGGCGGCTTCAACGCCTTCATCCCGCTCGCCTACCACCCCGAGAACAACTACCTGGGGCTGAAGTACCACACGACCGGGCTCGACGACCTGCGGCACATCGCGGCGGCGCGCCTGGTGCTCGACAACGTGCCGCACGTCAAGGCGTACTGGGTGATGATCACGCCGAAGCTGGCGCAGGTGGCGCTGCGCTTCGGCGCCGACGACCTCGACGGCACAGTGGTCGAGGAGCACATCTACCACATGGCCGGCGCGGCGACCGAGCAGCAGTTGACGCGCGGCGAGCTCGAGCGCATCGTGCGCCTCGCGGGCTTCGTGCCGGTCGAGCGCGACACGCTCTACAACCCGATCGCCCCCGCGCTTTGACCCGCGAGCCCCTCGGCTACCACTACCTGGCGGTCGACGGCCCCATCGGCGTGGGGAAGACCACCCTGGTGGAGATGCTGGTGCACCGCTTCGAAGGGGTGAAGGTGCTCGAGGATCCCGAGAACCCCTTCCTCGGCGACTTCTACCAAGACCGTCCGGGCGCCGCCTTCCAGACCGAGCTCTACTTCCTGCTCTCGCGCTACAAGCAGCAGCGCGACATCGCCCAGCGCGAGCTGTTCGACCGCCTGCTGGTCTCCGACTACACCTTCCAGAAGAACCGCATCTTCGCCTACCTGAACCTCTCCGACGACGAGCTGATGCTCTTCGACAAGCTTTACGCTCTCCTCGAGCCGCAGGTGCCGGTGCCGGACCTGGTGATCTACCTGGTCGCCGACGTCGGCACCTGCATGGAGCGCATCCGCCGCCGCCAGCGGCCGGTCGAGAAGAGCATGTCCTCCGAGTACCTGTCGGAGCTGATCGACGCCTACAACCACTACTACCACTACTACAAGGCCTCGCCGCTGCTCGTCGTCGACACCCGCCAGCTCGACTTCCCCGGCCGCCCCGAGGACTTCGACGACCTCGTCCACCAGCTCCGGCGGCCGATCAAGGGCACCGAGTACTACGTGGCGCGCGGGGCGGGGTAACTCCCGCCCTACGGCTTGGCGTCCCAGTTGCCACCGGCTGATCTCCGAGGGCGGCGCTGAGCAAGGACGAAACTGCCTGCCGGCATGGTGGGGTACATCCGTCTTGTGGAATATGTAGTAGGCGTCGCAACGCTGACGGCCAGATCGCGCTCGAACGACGTCAGATCTCTCCCTGGTGCAGTGCAACATCAAAACGGCTTCCGGGCATGCCCGATTCCTCACCGACCACAAGTACCGTGAGAGGCGGGAGTCCTTGTTGCCGAAGTCCTTGTTGCAGACAGTAGTCCTGGCTAGGTTCCAGAAAACCACTGACTCCCGCTCTCGGTACTCCACAAGCTCGGCCCACCATTTCATAGGTCAATATCTGGCGGTTCCTCGCTGCTATGGATAACAGTGCCTACGTCTGGGCTGGTCTCTCAAAACGCGCGTCAACGGAATCCCCTATTTGCGACTCCAAATCGGCTCCTAAAATCTGATTCGCTTGGGACCCTTTCCGGCGTTGCGCCACATTACCTGATAACCGAATTAGGGGAATGGGTCGTAGTCGGCGAGGACGCCCTCGCAGCGGACGTTTGCGACATCGTCATTGCCCAGAGACTGCACCGCGAGGCGGTAGCAAACGCTGTTGCCCGTGTTGTTGAAACCCGGCGGACGTGGAACTAACGTCGGAACCGTCACGCACGTGCCCGGCGGCACGGTGATGAAGTCCGAGCACGGCCCAAATGTTGGGGGACCGTTGATGGCCGCATTCGCGCTACACGTCGCTGCAGGCGTCCCTTCGTACCAGTACATGAATGCTCGCGGGACCGCCGTGGCATTGCAGATCTGCCCGTTGATAACAACTGCTGGCAGATTCTGACCGAATCGTACGTCCTTCGTCGAGCAATACTGCTTGCAACGGCCGGCGCCCTGTGCGACGAAGATCGCATGGATCTCGTTGGCCGACAGCGCGCGCGTATACGCTCTCACTTCATCGATGCCGCCTTTAAAAAACGAAGAGCTAGAAAGGGTGTCGCTGCCCACGCGGAAACCGGCAGTGTTATCGAGTGACCCGTGCCGTGCGCGCGGATCAAACGTTGAGACCGGGAAGCCATCGACGACGAAGATCCCGCCCAGCGCTGCGTGGCGGCTCACAACGACCGCAACGTGGTGCCAGTTGCCGTCCGTAGGCACAGGGGTTGGCGCAAGGTAATTGGCGTACTGGCCGTCGGCTATCTGCACGCCCAACCGGCCGTTGTAGAGAAAGAACGAGTAACCGAAGTACGACCCGCCCTGTTGGATGCGCTTCTCTGCAATTACTTGGATTGGCGCATTTCCGGTAGGCAGGATCCACGCTTCGAGCGTGAAGTTGTTCGTCCCGAAGTTCACGCCGGCGTAACTCGGAACGTCAACGTGGTCCGATGTGCCGTTGAACTGCAGCGCGCGGCTCGCCTTTCCCGTGACCCGAGCTGGATTTCCCACCAGCCAGCCCGCTGTCCCGGGCGGGTTGACGGCGGTCGTGCCATACGGCTCGTCAAACGGCAGCCAGAGCGTCATGCCCGCTGGCGGGGGCAGGCAGACGGTAGGCTCGACATACTTCTGTGCGCTCATGATGGAAAGCGAACGATCGATTCGGCCGAGCTGCAACGGCGAGAAGAGGCAAGCGTCCCGTACGCCGCCCATCATGTTGTTCGTGCAGCTATTGACCGACGGCGGTAAGGTCGGATCGCACGACCAGTTGTCAGTTTGCGGGTAGGGGTTCGTCGGCGGACAGAACACGTCGTCGAGGTAGTCGCACGACGTGACGGTACCGGTCTCCGGGCAACAACCGGCGCTGTACGTGTGCAGCAGGCCGAACACGTGGCCGAGCTCGTGTACGAGCGTCCCTGTCATCGCGTACTGCAGATAGCTCCCGGTCCCGTCGCTACTGGTGTTATGCAGCATCACGATCGCCTGATCGTAGCTACGGTCGTCGCTTGGGGTGAGCGCAATTGCCGAAGCACCCCCATAACTCCCTCCGGTCCAGAAAATGTTAAGCTGCTGCAGCGCATCGGGATGCGCGGCCACCACGGCTGCCAGCAGCGAACTGACATTCGACGACGCCCAAAGAGTGTCACTCTTAAGAATATAGATATTCCGAAGCTTGAGTTGAATATGCGCGTTGGTCGGGTACACGATGCCCGGGCATGGATCAGACGGAATGCAGACAGCCTGATAGAAGTTATTGTTGGCCCAAGTCACGAGCGTGTGCAGGGCAGCAATGTCGTTGGGTGAACCAGTCCAGTTCCCCGATCCGTCGCCCTTCTGGATGATATTGAAGTTCACCTGAAAGAACTTTGTGGGCGTAAGGGGCGTCGGCACATACGAGCGCATCGACGCGAAAGTGGCTGGGCACGTTAACGTTGTTCCGCACGGAGCCAGAAGCATTCGTCCACTCGGCGGCAGGATGACGTCGTCAGCCAAGTTCTGTACCAGCAGCGAAGAGGCTCGCTGTCGCTGTGGCGTTGCCTGGCCTAGTAGGGCCGGAACGGATAAGATCACGACAAGAAACGATAGGCTTCGCGAAGATATCACAGACCCTCCGTAGCTGCATAACCTCGTATTTCTAGGGATTGGGCGGCTCCTCTGTGGACTCGGGTCTCGTCACCGGCGATCTATCAATTCGCACGGCGCCATTACGCTATGTGCCCATCAGCGGCTTGGTGTCTACGTGAAAAGTATACCAGCAATGGTCAAGCGCTCTCGGCATGAGGGGCAGGCTCAGCGGCAACTGGCCAAGCGCCGGGGACAAGAGGCCGAGCGTCGTGGCGAAGAGGGGCGGCTCGTGGCATCGAGCGCAAGCGCCGCGGTCATGTGGTACACACGCCGTGCGCACTAAACATGCGCCGTGACTTCGGGGGGCGCGGCCGTGACCATGACGCGAAGGGCGGTGGCCTGGCGGCGGCGACATCGCCACTCCTGCGCACGACGTTGCCCCAACCGCGAGCGGCGCTGGGCCTTTTGCCGACGGCGCTCCCCCATTTGACCGGGTCCTCGTTCGTTTCTCCACGACGCGGTACCACTTGGCCACGGCGCTGTACCACTTCGCCACTGCGCTGGGCCTCTTCTCCACCTCGCTCTCCGGCACCTGGCCTTCGCGGCGCGCTCATCTCCCTGCGGCCTCGGCCCAACTCCCCGTGACGCCGGGCCAGTTCCGCACGGCTCTCTACCGTGCTGCCACGGCCGGGCGGCGGCGGGGGACGCGGCGGCCGGGAGCTCCGAGATCGAGACGGGGCTCGCCGCTGCTGCCGGGTAGCGCGCCCAGGACGGCCAGCCGCCCGCGACTGTGCTAGATTTCCTTCGCCGCTTGGATCCCGCCGCGTGCGGGACCGAGACGGAGGAACTCGGCGGCGCCGCCTGGGGCGGCCGGAGGTCGAGGGCCCGATCCGGCAGCAGAGCGGGACGGGCACCTCGCGCGGATCCGGCGAGCCCGGGCGGGCGCCAGCGATCGGCTCGCGCTGCGCGCGCCTTCCGTGCGCCGCCGCGAGTCCCAGCTTGCGCTGTGTCGCGAGCGCGATCGCTTTCCGCGGCCCTTCCGTCCTCCCAGGCGGAAGGGCCGTTCGGCTTTTCCGGGCGGCCATCTCTCGAGCCCGGCGCGAATGCTTTCGCGCCTCGCCGAGGAGGCGCGCGCGATGGCGAACACGGCTCCCAAGCGCATCACGGTTCCCTGGGTGCAGGAGGCCCCCCGGCGCGGCGAGCGCCTGGTGGTGGTGACGGCCTACGACTACCCGCAGGGACGGACGGCCGACGCCGCCGGGGTGGACGTGGTGCTGGTGGGCGACTCGCTCGCCATGGTGGTGCTTGGGCACCCCGACACGCTGGCGGTGACCATGGACGAGATGCTCCACCACGTGCGCGCCGTGCGCCGCGGCGTCGAGCGGGCGCTCCTCGTCGCCGACATGCCCTACGGCTCGTTCCATCTCGGGCCGAAGCAGGCGGTGGCCAATGCCGTCCGCTTCGTCAAGGAGGGGGGCGCGCAGGCGGTCAAGATCGAGGGCGGGCGCGCCGAGGTCGTCGCCGGCCTGGTCGCCGCCGAGGTGCCGGTCATGGCCCATCTCGGCCTGACGCCGCAGTCGCTCCACCGTTTGGGCGGCTACAAGGTGCAGGGGCGCGAGGAGCGGGCGGCCGCGGCGATCCTCGAGGCCGCCGTCGAGATGGAGGCCGCCGGCGCCTTCTCGCTGGTCCTCGAGTGCGTCCCGGTCGACCTCGCCGCCGAGATCTCGGAACGCCTCGCGATCCCCACGATCGGCATCGGCGCCGGCCCGCACTGCGACGGCCAGGTGCTCGTCTACCACGACCTGCTGGGGCTCGAGGAGCGGATCGCGCCGCGCTTCGTGCGGCGCTACGCGGAGCTCGGCCTCGCCTCGCGCGAGGCCGTCGCGCGCTTCGCCGCGGACGTCCGCGCCGGCAGCTTCCCGGCGGCCGATGAGAGCTATGGCGCGGCGCGGCCGGCGGACGAGGCGGCGGCGCGCAAGCTCTACGGCTGATCTCACGGAGGCCGAGGATGACGATCGTGCGATGGCGCGAAAACGCCCGGGACGTGGCCCGGGCGTTACGCCTGTGCGTGAGGCCATGAACACCGTTCGCGAGATCGGGGCGCTGCGCGCGCTCGTCGACGGCTACCGCCGCGACGGCCACCGGGTCGGCTTCGTGCCGACCATGGGCGCGCTCCACGACGGGCACCTGTCGCTCGTGCGTCTGGCGCGCGAGCGCGCCGGCCGCGTCGTCGTCTCGATCTTCGTCAACCCGACGCAGTTCGGCCCGCACGAGGACTTCGCGCGCTACCCGCGCAGCCCCGAGCGCGACGCCGACCTCCTCGCCGCCGCCGGCTGCGACCTCCTGTTTCTGCCCGAGGCCGAGACCATCTACCCGCCCGGGCACGCCACGTTCGTCGAGCCCGCGGGGCCGGCCGAGGGGCTCGAGGGCGCCGCGCGGCCGGGCCACTTCCGCGGCGTCGCCACGGTGGTCGCGCAGCTCTTCAACCTGGTGCGTCCCGACGTCGCGGTCTTCGGCGAGAAGGACGCGCAGCAGCTCGCCGTCGTGCGCCGCCTCGTGCGCGACCTCCACTTCCCGCTCGAGATCGTCCCCGGCCCGACCGTGCGCGAGCCGGACGGCCTCGCCATGTCGTCGCGCAACGTTTTCCTCGCCGGCGACGAGCGGCGGGCGGCGGCCGTCCTCTGGCGCGCCCTGGCGGCGGCGCGCCAGGCGATCGCGGCCGGCGAGCGCAGCGGCGCCGCAGTGCGCCAGATCCTGGGCCAGGAGCTCGCGCGCGAGGTCCTGGCCCGCGTCGACTACGCCGAGGTGGTCGACGCCGAGAGCTTCCGGCCGGTCGAGAGACTGGCCGGCCGCGTGGTGCTGCCGCTCGCCGTGCGCGTCGGCGGCACCCGCTTGATCGACAACCTTCACCTCACCCTGGAGCCCCAATGCGGCGAACGCTGCTGAAGTCGAAGATCCACCGCGCGACGGTGACCGACGCCAACCTCCACTACCAGGGCTCGGTCACCGTCGATCCGCTGCTCATGGCGGCGGCCGACCTCCTGCCCTGGGAGCGGGTCGAGATCTACAACGTCAGCAACGGCGAGCGCTTCGCCACCTACGCCATCCCCGGCCGCGCCGGGGCCGGCGAGGTGGTGATCAACGGCGCCGCCGCCCACAAGGCGGGGGCGGGCGACGTCGTCATCCTCGCGAGCTACGCCGAGTACGAGGAGATCGAGGCCCGCCGGCACCAGCCGGCGCTGGTCTTCGTCGACGAGCGCAACCGCATCCTCGCCGCAGAGCGGGAGCGGCTGGCGGCGGGCTCCTGAGGCCGGCTTAGGCCAGCTCGGACTCCGCCGCGCCGGGAAGATCGAGATCGGGGTAGAGACGCGCCATGCAATCCGGGCAGATGGCGTGGCTGAAGTCGGCGTCCGTATGGTCGCGGATGTAGGCCTCGATCTGCTGCCAGTAGCCGCCGTCGTCGCGGATGTTCTTGCAGCTCGCGCAGATCGGGAGGAGACCCGAGAGCACCTTGAGGCGCGCCGTCGCCTCCTCCACCCGCCGCCGCAGCTCGCGCTCGCGGGCGCGGAGCTGGCGGGTGCGCCAGGCGTAGGCGCCGAAGGGCACGAGGACCGCCGCCAGGACGGCCAGGACGTAAAACGTGCCCGTCTGGTAGGAGAACGGCGCGACGCGGAAGGCGAAGCTCGCCCCCTCGTCGTTCCATACGCCGTCGCTGTTGGCGGCGACCACCTGGAAGCGGTAGGCGCCCGGCGGGAGATGGGTGTAGACGGCGTCGCGGTTGGGCTCGGCCTCGAGCCACTCCTCGTCGAAACCCTCCAGCCGGTAGCGGAAGCGGTTGCGCTCGGGCGCCACGAACGAGAGGGCGGTGAAGGACAGCTCGATGCGGCGGCTGCCCGCGGCGAGGACCGCGGGCTCACCGGCGGCGAGCCGGCGCCCATCGACGTCGGCCGCCTCGATCACCACCGGCGGTGGTATCTCATTGCGCGGCTCGCGCGCCGGGTCGAACATCACCAGGCCGGCCACGGTCGGGAACCACAGCCGGCCGTCGGCGCTCCGCCAGCCGGCGGACTTGCCGCCGCTGCACTCGCGGCTGCCCATGCCGTCCGCCTTGCCGAAGGCGCGGGAGGCGAGCTGCGCGCGCCGGCCGTCGGCGAACTCCTCGAGCTGCCGGCGCTCGACCCGGAAGACGCCGAGGTTGCAACTGAACCAGAGGCGGCCGTGGCGGTCGTCCAGGATCTCGAAGATGACGTCGCTCAGCAGCCCGTCGCGGCGGCGATAGGTCGTGATGCGGCCGCCGCGCAGCCGCGCCAGACCACCGCCGTAGGTGCCGATCCAGAGCGTGCCGTCCGGGTCCTCGAGGAGCGTGCGCACCAGCCGTGTGGGCAGGCCCTGGGCGGTCGTGTAATTCGTGAAGCGCCCGCCGCGCAGCAGCGACAGGCCGCCGTAGGTGCCGATCCAGAGGCCGCCGCCGCGGGCGATACGGATCGCCCGCACCTGGTTGCCGGCCAAGCCGTCGCGCTCGGTGAGGATCTCGAACCGCCCGCCGGCCAGGCGCGCCAGCCCGCCGCCGTCCGTCCCCACCCAGAGGATGCCCTCCCCGTCCTCTCTGAGGACACGGACGCTGAACGGCGGCAGCCCCTGCGCCGCGCCGTAGGCGGTGAAGCGAGCGCCGTCCCAACGGTAGAGGCCGTCGTCGCTGCCGATCCAGAGCGCCCGGTCGCGCGTCACCAGCAAGCTGCGCACGAGCTGCGAGCGCCGGGCCGTGGGACTGGGGATCTCGGTAAGGCGCCCCTGGCGCAGGCGGAAGACCGCGCCCGGCGAGGTGCCGACCCAAAGGTCTCCGGCGGAGCCGCCGGTGACCGCATAGGTCTGCAGATCGGTCAGCCCCTGGGCGGCGCCGAAGGTGATCGCCGGACCCGCCCGCAGCCGCGTCAGACCGCTGCCGTCGGTGCCGATCCAGAGGCTTCCCTCCCGGTCCTCGAGCAGGCTCACGACCGGCGCTCCGAACGACTCCCGCTCGACGGTCAGGGCGCCGCCGGCGCCGGCATGGATCCGCAGCAGCCCCTCGACGGTCCCCGCCCAGAGGGCGCCGTGCTTGTCGATGAGGAGGGAGCGCACCGCCAGGGTGGGGTCCTCGTCCGGCGCCTGGAAACGCGCCGCGGCGCCGTTGCTCAGCCGCGCCAGCCCGCCCGCGGTCCCCGCCCAGAGGCCGCCCGCGTCCTCGGCCAGGACGTGGACGCTGTCGTGGGGCAGCCCGTCGGCGGTGGTGAAGAGCCGCCACGTCGCTCCCGTGCGCAGCGCCAGGCCGGCCTTCGTCGCGCACCAGAGGCGGCCGCTCCGGTCGCGCAGCAGGGCGCTCACCACCTCGCCGCCCGGCCGGTCGCCGGCGGGGGCTTGCGGCGTGAAGCGCTCGCCCGACAGCCTGTAGAGGCCCTGGTCGGTTCCGACCCAGAGCGCGCCGGCGCCCGCGGCGACGAGCCCGGTGACCGTGGCGTCCGCGAGCCCCTGGTCCTCTCCGTAGCGGACGAAGCGCCCCACGGCGTAGCGCACGAGCCCGCCGCCGACGGTGCCGATCCAGAGGCCGCCGTCGGGCGCCTCGAGCAGCGCCGAGATGTCGTTCACCACCAGCTCCGGCACGACGGCGCTGTCGAAGACGGTGAAGCAGACGCCGTCGAAACGGGCGAGGCCCTCCTGCGTGCCGAGCCAGAGATAGCCGTCGCGCGTCTGCACCATCGCGCCGACCGAGTTCTGCGGCAGCCCCTCGTCCTCGTCCCAGTGCGCGGAGCTGTACTGGCCGAGCGCGTAGGAGGGATCGAGCGCCCGCGCCGCCGGCGGCAGCGCGGCGGCGGCGGCGAGGAGGCACAGGGCCGCAGCGGCACGACGCATAGGGGAGCGCCCCCTGAGGTTCTTGCCCATCAGAATGAGGCACTGTACCAACGGCGCCCGGCCCGCCGCTGTAGGATGCGCGCCCCACTTGCCGTAGGCGTGCACCGGGTGTTTCTTTCGGCCGCGAGCAGGGCCGCGCCGCCGGGCCGCTACCCGCTACAATGCCCGCCGGAGGTCGCATGCTCGCCACGCCGCCCGTCTCGTCCGCCGCTCCCGAGGTCGCCCCGCTCACCCTGGCCGGCCGCACCTTCCGCTCGCGCCTGATCCTGGGGACCGGGAAGTATCCGGACTTCCCGACCATGGCCGCCGCGCTCGCGGCCTCGGGGACCGAGATGGTGACCGTCGCGCTGCGGCGGGTGAACCTCGACGAGCGCGGGCACGGGTCGCTGCTCGACTGGATCGACCCCGAGCGCTACCTGCTGCTGCCCAACACCGCGGGTTGCTACACCGCCGAGGAGGCGGTGCGCACGGCGCGGCTGGCGCGCGAGGCCGGCGGCTGGAACTGGGTGAAGCTCGAGGTGATCGGCGACCAGCGCACGCTCTTCCCCGACAACGTCGCGCTGCTGCGCGCCACCGAGACGCTGGTGGCCGAGGGCTTCGTCGTCCTGCCCTACACCAACGACGATCCGGTGGTGTGCCAGCGGCTCGCGGAGCTGGGGGCGGCCGCCGTCATGCCGCTCGGGGCGCCGATCGGCTCCGGCATGGGGGTGCGCAATCGCGCCAACCTGCAGATCATCGTCGAGCAGGCGCAGGTGCCGGTCATCGTCGACGCCGGCGTCGGCACGGCGAGCGACGCCGCGATCGCGATGGAGCTCGGCGCCGACGGCGTGCTGATGAACACCGCGGTCGCCGGGGCCGCCGACCCGGTGCGCATGGCGCGGGCGATGAAGCTGGCGGTCGAAGCCGGCTGGCTCGCCGCCGGCGCCGGCCGCATCCCGCGCCGCCTCTACGCCACCGCCTCCTCGCCGGTCGAGGGGATGATCGAGTAGCCTCGCCGGCGCAACCTCCGAGCGCATCACCCGTAGACCACGGAGCCTTACCCGCCGATGGATCCGACTCGACGCCCGACCCTCCTCGCCACCGCCGCGCTCGCCGCGGCGGTGGCGGTCGTGGCCGCCGGCTGCGACGGCGAGCCTGCCTCCCGCGCCGCCGAGCGCGGCGAGGGCGAGGCGCCGCGCACCGTCCGCGTCGTGCCGGCCGTCCGCGGCGAGCTGCCCGAGGTCGTCGCCGTCGCCGGCACGCTCGCCGCCGAGGAGGAGGTGGTGCTCGGCATGAAGGTGGCCGGCCGCATCGGGCAGGTCACCGTCGACCTCGGCAGCCGGGTGGGCCGCGGGCAGCTCCTCGCCCGTCTGGTCCCGACCGACTTCATGCTGCGGGTGCGCCAGGCCGAGGCGGCGCTCGAGCAGGCGCGCGCCCGTCTCGGCCTCGGGCCGGAGGACGCCGGCGACCAGGTGGACGCCGAGCAGACGGCGCTCGTGGTCCAGGCCCGCGCCGTGCTCGCCGAGGCGCAGGCGCGGCGCGACCGGGCGCGGGCGCTCTTCGCCGAGCAGCTCCTGCCGCGCGCCGACCTCGACGAGGCCGAGGCCTCGTTTCAGGTGGCGCAGGGCCGCTATCAGGACGCGAGCGACGAGGTGCTCAACCGCCGCGCGCTCCTCGCCCAGCGGCGCTCGGAGGTCGACCTGGCGCGGCAGCAGCTCGCCGACTCGGTGCTGCTGGCGCCGTTCGCGGGCGCCGTGCGCGAGCGCCAGGCCGTGCCGGGGCAATTCGTCAGCGCCGGCCAGCCGGTGGTGACCCTGGTGCGCATCCACCCGCTCCGCCTGCGCCTCGCGGTGCCCGAGCGCGCCGCCGCCAACGTGCGGATCGGGCAGCAGGTGCGGGTCGGCGTCGAGGGCGATCCGCGCACCTACTCGGGCCGGGTGGCGCGCCTCTCGCCGGCGATCGAGGAGACCAACCGCACGCTCCTCGTCGAGGCCGAGGTGCCGAACCGCGACGGCGCGCTGCGGCCGGGCGCCTTCGCCGCCGCCGAGATCCTGACCTCCGGCGGCCGGCCGGTGGTCTTCGTGCCGGCGTCCGCCATCGTCAACTTCGCCGGCATCGAGAAGGTCCTGACCGTCGCGGACGGCAAGTCGGTCGAGAAGCGCGTGCGCACCGGCCGCCGGGTGGGCGAGCGGGTGGAGGTGGTCGAGGGGCTCGCGGCCGGCGAGGACGTGGTCGTCGCGCCCGGAAATCTGGTCGGCGGCCAGGTGGTGGCCGTGAGGAGATGAGTCGTGAGCGGTAGGTCGTCGAGCATCCGGTCGAGCATCCACACGCGGCGCACCGCCGCCGGGGCGGTGGCGCTCCTGCTGGCCCTCGGCGTTCTCGCCGCGCCGCGGCCGGCCGCAGCCGGCCGCAACCTCTGGACGCCATTCGGTCCGGAGGGCGGCGGGCTCTTCGGCCTCGCCGTCCATCCGCACGACGCCCGCATCCTCTATGCGATCGCCGGTTCCGGCGTCGTCAAGAGCGTCGACGGCGGACAGTCCTGGCAGGCCGCCGCCGCCGGGCTCGAAGCGGTGCAGGAGACGCTGGTGGCGATTGACCCGGCGGCGCCCTCGCGCCTCTACGCGGTCGTCCGCAGCGCGGTCCACGGCGGCGTCTTCCGCAGCGACGACGCGGGCGCCCATTGGAAGCCGCTCTTCGGCGACGAGGACCTCTATTGGACGCAGTCGATCACCGTGCTGCCCGATGGAGTGGTGCTCGTCGGCACCGGCCTCAAGCTCTGGCGCGCCACCGACCAGGGGACGAGCTGGGCCGTGGTCTTCGACTCCACCCACGACCGGCAGTTCCACAGCCTCGTCTGGAGCCCGGCCGCGCCGGCGACCGTCTACGCGGGCGCGCTCGACCTCCGGCTGCGCAGCGACGACGGCGGCCTGACCTGGATCGAGCTGTCCGAGGGGCCGCCGCAGGTCAACGCCCTCGCCGTGGCGCCGAGCGACCCGCACCTCCTCTACGAGACCGGATGGAACGTCTCGGGCTTCGCCACCTGGCGCTCGCGCGACGGCGGCGCGACCTGGGAGGGCCCCTTCCGCTTCGCCGGCGACCGGCTGCTCGTGGACCCGCGAAACCCGGACGTGGTCTACGGCCGCAGCTACTTCGGCCTCTACGTCAGCCGCGACGGCGCCGAGACCTTCCACAAGGCGCGCCGCGGGCTACCGCCGCTCGGCATCGAGGAGACCGACTTCTACGGCGTCGCGGCGCTCGCCAGCGCGCCGACCGGCGACGTCCTCGTCGCCACCGACCAGGGCCTGCTGCGGAGCGGCGATACCGGCTACCACTGGGCCCACACGCCCGGCCGCGGCCTGCGCGACAACCGAGTGACCCTCCTCCGCCTCGACCCGCACGACCCGGCGCACTATCTGCTGCGCAGTTTCAACGACTTCTACGCAACCCGCGACGGCGGCTGCACCTTCACGCCGACCGCCGAGGCGCTGCGCGGCCGCACCATCAACGCGCTCGAGTTCGACCCCTTCACCCCCGGCCGCCTGCTGGCCGTGGCCTGGGGCCGCGTCGCGTTCTCCCGCTTCGAGCTGCTCGAGAGCACAGACGGCGGCGCCACCTGGCAGAGCATCGGCCCGCGGCCGCCCGCCGATGCCACGGGGCTCCTGTTCGCGGCGCCGGACGTCCTCATGACCGTCACCGGCAGCACCATCTGGCGCAGCGCGAACGGCGAGCCGTGGAAGCGGGCGCTCCAGGCGACCTGCCGCTGCAGCGAGAACGGGCACGAGGGCGTCGTCTGGTTCCGCCGCCTGGTGGCCGATCCCTCCCGCCCGGAAACCTTCTATGCGCAGGCCGACGTCATCATCCCGCACTCGGGCCTGCCGCCGCGGATCTACCGCAGCACCGACGGGGGCCGCCGCTGGAGCCTCTGGGCCGACGGCTATCGCACCGTCGCGCTCGACCCCAACGAGCCCGGGGTCGTCTACGTGGCGCTGAACTCGACGGTCTTCCGCACGCGCAACGGCGGGCGGAGCTTCGAGACGATGGGCAGCCTGCCGAGCGACGGCGTGGCGACGCTGGTCGCCGACCGCGAGCGCGCCGGCGTCCTCTACGCCACGACCTGGAGCCACGGCGTCTGGCGCAGCAGCGACCGCGGCCGCGCCTGGAAGCAGCTCCCGGGGCTGCCGCACGAGAACGAGGTCGGCATCGCCGACTTCGCCCAGGATCGCGAGAACCCCGACCGCCTGCTCGTGGCACCCACGCGTGGCGGGCTCTGGCGCGGCGTCTTCGACCTGCCCTGATCGCGGAGACGGACGATGGAGGCCGCGATGTGCCGGAGCTATACTGGCCCGGTGAGCGCCGGCACAGCCAATAAACGCACGATCGAGGTCGAGCTCCCAGAGGAAGCCTTCAACCAGGCGCCCTGGGAGCCGGCTCGCGTCGCTGAGGAGATGCGACTGCTCTGGCTCCTCGAGCAGGTCCGCCACCGCCGCCTGGGCTTCGGCAAGGCCGCCGAGCTCGCCGGCCTCCCTCTCGCCCGCTTCCTGGACCTGATGCACGAGCACCAGATCACCCCCTTCGACTACGACCCGGACGAGCTGGAGCGCGAGCTGAGCTAGACCGCGTGCTGGTCATCGCCGATGCCAGCCCCATCATCCTGCTCAGCCGGGTCGGTCGGCTAGATCTCCTGCCGGCTCTTTACGGCAAGGTCGTCGTGCCGGCACCGGTGTTCCAGGAGGTGGTCGTGGCGGGCGCTGAGCGGCCCGGGAGCCGCGAGCTGCAAGCCGCGCCGTGGATGGATGTAGTCGAGACCGATCTCAATGACGCGCTGTTCGCCAACCTCCGCCGGGATCTCGACCTGGGAGAAGCGGCCACCCTCGCTCTGGCCAAGGCCCGCCGCGCCGACTTGGTTCTCATCGATGACCGGCAGGGCCGCCTCGCCGCCGCGAGCCTCGGGCTCGCCGTCAAGGGCACTCTCGGCATCCTGGTCGCGGCGAAGCGCGAAGGGCACCTGGCCCAGGTCGGCCCTCTTCTTGACGCCCTCGTCGAACACGGTGCCTGGGCGTCGCCGGCGTTGAAGCGGCAGATCCTGGTGGCCGCTGGTGAGCAGCCTCCGCCGCGTGCGTGAAGCCTTGTTGACTTGCCCCCCATTCTCAGAAGGACCACACGCCCCGAGTCAGTCATCGTGGTCCTCAGCTTCCTAAACCTCCTTTGGGAAGCGTCTCCACTTACCCTTTCGGGCAAAGACCCTCCGCTCGATGAGCATGTGATCTACGTCGTCCGATCCACGAGCGCCAGATTCAGCTGCAGGTGTCGCTTCCTCCCGTAGGCGTCGTACCTGCTCGAGAATTGCCTCGCCCACCTCCTCGCTCTGTGAAGGACGTCGAGATTGTCGCCAGCCGGGCAAGTGTCTGTCCCAGAGTCGAGTCACCAAGTAGGAGTCATCAGCCGGCGGATGGGGCGCCAGCTCAAAAAGACCCTGCGCCTTAGCCTCCTCTGGAAGCGATGAGTAATAGGCATCCAGACGTGCAAGGTCTGCTTTCAGCTCCTTGCCCTCAATAAAGCTCTGGTTAGGGCGAAGAAACAGCGGCACAACTCGGCGATGGAGCTTGTCGCTCGATACAAAGATCATGCAAAAGGGCAGGTAGTACAGGTATGCAAGGTCAACCTTGTTGCTTGGCCGCTCTCGCGAGATCAGGTCCGCAGCCACTGCGAGATAGAAGAAAAATTCTATGACCGCTATATGCCGCAGGTACGGCGCAAAGTCCCTGATCGGCGGCCGACCTGCTTGCCGCCACCGCTCAAGTGCCCGTTCGCCTACCGGCCGCGGGACTCCAGCGATGCCCAAAGCGCCGATCAGTACGTTCTCCGTATCGGGGTCATCTATGACGGACTCGGCGAGCGCCTTCACTGCAGGCAGATCCTTGGGCTTGCCGTGTGCCGCGAATGCGGCCGCGAATGGACCGCAGTCACCTCTGAAGTCTGCAGTTATCAGCGCACTCCGCCACCGCTTGGCGATCAGCCGCTCGACGTCAAGGAAATCGCCCTTTTGCCAGCGGTGAAATGCTTCCTCCTCCGGTGCCTGCCTAAAGATCACGCCCGCCCTGCCTTCCAGGTGCACTTTCGTGCCCCCAACGATATGAGGTCGCCCGTTGACCAAATCGAGTCTATCTACCCCTACAAGTTCACCCCCAAGAAGAGTCAAATGGTGAGCATTCGGCCGCGACTGAAGGTCCGGCGTCTTGTAAGCCAGATTACCAACGACCTCCTCCGGCGTGCGACCGGCACGCACTTCCTTCTCCAAGTCCGCCAAGGTCTCGACAAAGAAAAGCGGCGTTATGTTTGTCATAAAAAAATTGTCGAGCCACACGGCCTCATCAGGATTGAGGCTTTGGAGCGTTGACTTGTCGAAGATGAGCATGGGACCGGAGGCCATAGCTCTCCCATTGTACGCGAGAACACCCTTTCGGCGTTTCGGATGGCAGCTTCGTGCGGTTATGCCTATCTTTTCGCCCCCTCTATCCTCTCCCACACCTGTCCCAAGATCGGAAATCTGAGCGATCGCCCAAGGGTAGCCTTCGGGGGCCAGCGGCTCCTTCGCTCTCCTCGTAGAGCCGCGAACTGGCGCCACACGGCTGTTTCCGCGTGACGACGGGGGCAGAGGGCGGCCCGGCGCTGATCTCGCCGCTCTTGGACAGCAGGTGCCGCCAGAAGGGACCTCGCCGCGGTATACAAGAGGTCGGGGTCTTGTTTTCAATGACTTAGGGCGCCTCGCGTGCCTCAACCCCGCCGATCTCACCTTCCGGCCTCGACAGCGGCTGCCTCGCCGCACTGCTGCCTGGCTTAGCGCGGCGATGCGCGACGGCCACCTTGGACCGGCGACCGGGTTGCCCTATCCTGCCGTCACCTTGACGCCATGCCGCCCGGAAACGAGTGGCATGAGCCGCTGCCCGTAGAGGAGAACGCCGAAGGTCATGCAGAAGCTCGCCGAGGTCTCGATCCGCCGTCCGGTCTTCGCGATCATGCTCGTCCTGGCGCTCGTCGTCGTGGGCGCGGCGGCCTTCTTCCGGCTCGGCGTGGACCGCTTCCCCTCGGTCGATCTGCCGACGGTCATGGTGCGCACCACCCTCCCCGGCGCCTCGCCCGAGGAGGTCGAGTCGGAGCTCTCGCGGCGCATCGAGGAGGTGGTCAACACCGTCGAGGGGCTCTCCGAGCTGCGCTCGGTCTCCGGCCACGGCAGCTCGATCGTCATCGCCACCTTCGGCCTCGACCGCGACATCGAAGTCGCGGCGCAGGACGTGCGCGACCGCGTCGCCACCGTCGTGCGCGACCTGCCGCCGGACGCCGATCCGCCGGTCGTCAGCAAGTCCGACAACGACTCGACGCCGGTCTTGACCGTGGCGGTCTCGGCCGACCGCCCGCTGCGCGAGCTGACCGAGATCGCCGACAAGCTGGTCAAGGTGCAGCTCGAGCGCGCGGCGGGCGTGGGCGAGGTGCGCATGGTCGGCGGCCTCGAGCGGGCGATCAACGTCTGGGTCGAGGCCGACCGCCTGGCCGCCTACCGGATCCCGATCGGCGCTGTGCGCGACGCCGTCCGCCGCCAGAACGCCGACGCGCCCGGCGGCAACGTCACCGCCGGCGCGCGCGAGGAGGTGCTGCGCACGATGGGGCGCATCGCCGACGCGCGCGGCTTCGACGAGCTGGTGATCGCCAACGTCGGCGGCGCGCCGATCCGGGTGCGCGACGTCGGCCGCGCCGAGGACGGCACCAAGGAGCAGCGCTCGCTGGCGCGCCTCGACGGCGTGCCGACGGTGACCCTCGAGGTCCGCCGCCAGGCCGGCGCCAACACCGTGGCGGTCATCGAGGCGGCGAAGGCCAACCTCGAGAAGATCGCCGGCCAGCTCCCGGCCGACGTCGAGCTCCAGGTCATCCGCGACCAGTCGCGCTACATCTACAGCGCGCTGCACGAGATCGACCGCCACCTGATCTTGGGCGCGATCTTCGCCTCGCTCGTCGTCTTCGCCTTCATGCGGAGCTGGCGCACGACGCTGATCGCGGCGGTCGCCATCCCGGCCTCGGTGGTGTCGACCTTCGGCGTCATGTGGGCGCTCGATTTCACGCTGAACAGCGTCACCATGCTGGCGCTCGTCCTCATGGTCGGCGTCGTCATCGACGACGCCATCGTGGTGCTCGAGAACATCTTCCGCTTCGTCGAGGAGAAGGGCATGGCGCCTTTCGCCGCGGCGCGGGCGGCGACGGCGGAGATCGGCACGGCGGTGCTGGCGACGACGCTGAGTCTCGTGGTCATCTTCGTGCCGGTGTCGTTCATGTCGAGCATCTCCGGGCGGTTCCTCTATCAGTTCGGGATCACCGCCGCGGTGGCGGTCCTGGTGAGCCTCCTCGTCTCGTTCACGCTGACGCCGATGATGAGCGCGCGCCTGCTGCGCGCCGCCGACGTCGCGGCCCACCACGGCGGCGCGGATCGAGCGAGCGGCGCCGGCGGGACGCTCGGCGGCGATCGATCCGGAGGCGCCGAAGGCGCCCGGGGCGCCGCAGCGTCCCGGCAGGGCTTCTACGCCCGCATCGACGCAACCTACGCCCGCCTCCTCGCCTGGGCGATGGCCCACCGGCGCGCGGTGGCGTGGGGCGCTCTCGCGGTCGTCCTCTCGTCGGTGCCGCTCTACAAGCTGGTGCGGCAGGAGTACACGCCGACCGACGTCGACGAGGCGGAGTTCGACGTCAACGTCACCGCCCCCGAGGGCACGAGCCTGGCGGCGATGGACGAGATGATGCGCGCCGTCGAGGCCGAGATCCGCGCGACCCGCGGCGTGCGCACCGTGCTGGCGACGGCCGGCGGCAGCTTCCTGGGCGCCGTCAACCAGGGGAGCGCCTACGTGCTGCTGGCGCCGCACGGCGAGCGCGCCTTCTCGCTCGGACGCCTCGTGCGCGAGCTCGTCCACGGCCGCCCGCTCGCCGCCTTCACCGAGAGCTATGCGCAGAGCGACGTCATGCAGGAGCTGCGCGGGCGCCTGCGCAAGTTCCCCGACCTGCGCACGGCGGTGCGCAACGCGCAGTCGTTCAACCTGGGCGGCGGCGGCTTCGAGATCGACTTCGTGCTGCGCGGTCCGGAGCTCGAGGCGCTCGCCGAGTACGCCGACCGGCTGCGCCTGCGCGCCGACGAGCTGGGAATCGTCGACGCCGACACCACGCTCAAGCTCAACAAGCCGGAGCTGCGCGTCGTCATCGACCGCGCCCGCGCCGCCGACTTGGACGTCGACACCGAGGAGATCGCGCAGGCGCTGCGCCTCATGGTCGGCGGCGACCAGGAGGTCTCGCGCTTCCGCGACCCGGCGGTCAACGAGGACTACGACGTCCAGCTCCGCTTGGTCGGCGCCGACCGCGGCGACCCGGCGACCATCTCGCGCCTCTACGTGCCGCGCCGGAGCGGCGGCCTGGTGCGGCTCGACAGCCTGGTGACGATCGAGCCCGCGCAGACGGCGTCGCGCATCGACCGCCTCGACCGCCAGCGCCAGGTCAGCCTGCGCGCCCAGGTCGCCCCCGGCTACGCGCTCGCCGACCGCCTGCAGGCGCTGCGCGAGGCGACGGCCGAGATGAGCCTGCCCGCGGCCTACTCGACCGCCGTCTCGGGCCGGGCGCGCGAGCTCGAGCGCACCTTCAAGGAGTTCCTCTGGGCCTTCGCGCTCTCGGTCGTCTTCATGTACATGATCCTGGCGGCGCAGTACGAGAGCTTCGTCCACCCGCTGACGATCCTGCTCTCGCTGCCGCTCTCGGTGCCCTTCGCGCTCTTCTCCCTCTGGGCGACCGGCAATACCCTCAACCTCTACTCGGCGCTCGGCATCCTGGTCCTCTTCGGCGTCGTCAAGAAGAACGCCATCCTCCAGGTCGACCACACCAACCGCCTCCGCCGCGAGGCCGGCCTGGAGCGCCTGCCGGCGATCCTCCAAGCCAACCGCGACCGCCTGCGGCCGATCTTGATGACCACCCTGGCGCTCGTCGCCGGCATGACCCCGCTCGCCCTGGGCTCGGGTCCCGGCGCCGAGGAGCGGCGCGCGGTGGCGGTCGTCGTCATCGGCGGCCAGACGCTGTGCCTGCTGCTGACCCTCCTGGCGACCCCGGTCGCCTACTCCTACCTCGACGACCTCGTGCAGGCGGTGCGCGCGCGGCGGCGGGCCGCGGCGCCGGCGCGGCCGCCCGCCGAAGACGCCGCGCAGCGCGTGGCCTGAGCCGTCCGCCATGGCCGGAGCCTCCGCGAGGCTCCGTGAAGGTCCTGGAGATCTCCTGGAGGTCCTGGAGGCCCTGTGAAGGTCCTGGAGATTTCCTGAAGGTCCTGGGAGCCAGGTAAAGGTCCTGGGATTTCCATGAAGGTCCTGGAAGCCAGGGTGAAGGTCTGGAGGCTGCGCGAGGGTCCTGGAGATCCCCTGAGCCTCCAGGGATCGCCAAGACGGCACTGAGAATCACACGAGGCTCATGGGGGATCCTTGGAGCTCCTGCGGCTCGCGCTGGCGGACGAGAGGATGAATCTTAAACAGCAAAGCGCTTCCATTCTTCCCGCCGTCCCCTATCATGGCCCCGGCTCGTGCTTCCAAAAGATGCTAACGCCCTCCCGAGAGCGGAGTCTTGACAAACTCTACATGATAGGAGCACAATCCGCTGGCAAACGCTGAACAGAGGAGGAGGGATGGGCACATGAGGGGCGTGCGATGGAGCATCCGGAGGTCGGGCTCTCCAGGTGGCCCGTTGCCGCTGCCCCGCGGGCCGCCCTGGCCGAGGCGCACAACTGCGGTTCGCTTTCGCCTCCTCGGCGCAGCCGGGGATCCATCAACGACCAGAAAGGAGTCCCGCTTCAGGACTCGAAGGAGGGCAACATGCCAGTCTTAGGTCATTCCCTTTCAGAGCGGATCAGCCGCTGGCAAGTGCTGATCTCGAACCTCAAGGAGGAGCCTTCGGGCTTGGCGCACGTCGCCGAAGAGCTGGCGCAGCTCGAGGTGCTGCTGCCTCAGGCCCGCGCGCTCCAGGACCGCTACGAGCACTTCCGCGCCCAGGCGCGGCAGATCAACGCAGAGCTGGCGCAGCTCGTCAGCCAGGGCGACGGCATCCGCGGCCGCATCGGCGCCAGCTTGCATGGGAAGTTCGGCTTCGCGAGCGAGGCGTTGATCCGCTACGGCTTCCGGCCCCGTTCGACGAACCGCCGGCGGCGCAACGGGAAAAAGGCTCTACAGCCCGAGCCCGCACCCACCCCGGCGCCCGTCGCCGGAACGGTGAAGGCGGAAGGCTGATCGCAGGGGACCACCGGTAACACCTCAACCAGGGGCGGGCTCGTTGTACGCGGGCCCGCCCCGCTTCCCTTACGGCCTGCCTTCCGCCAGCCGTCATCCTATCTCGACAGTTTCTGTGGCATGGCGGTGACGCGCCGCACCAGCCTACGCCGCCCGCCTGACGATCTCCGCCCCGCGCGGCCACTCGCCCGCCAGGAAATCGCCCGCCGCCGGGAAGAACTCCTCCGGCCGCTCGAGGTAGGGGTGATGGCCGCAGTCCTCGATCATCAGGAAGCGGGCGTCGCGGGCGTGGGCGGCCCACTCGCGGGAGGCCTGGAGGGGAACCAGGTCGTCGGTGCCCTGGATGACCAGGAGCGGGGGCGCGAGCTGCGGTAGGCGGGGGCGGAAGTCCCAGTCGCGCATCTTGGGCAGGATGTGGTCGAAGTAGATCGGCATGGCGTGGGCCGGCCACTCGTTGGGGAAGCCGCAGACGTCGGCGACCGGGAAGCGGGCGACGCGCTCGGGGTCCATGATCTGCGCCGGCAAGACGAAATCGGTGAACCAGGCGCGGCAGAAGGCGACCGGGTCGGTGCGGTCGAGGCCGGCGCGGCGCATCTCCTCGATCGAGGCCACGCCCGGCGGGTAGACCAGCGCCTCGGCGCTCGGCAGCTCCTGGAGCCACTCGCCCGGGCGCCGCGGCGTGATCGGGCAGACGAGGAGCAGGCGCTCGACGCGCTCGGGGTTGTCAAGGGCGTAGAGGGCGGTGATCGCGGCGTGGTAGGAGGTGCCGAGGAGCGACATCCGCCGCAGGCCGAAGTAGCGGCGCACGACCTCGAGGTCGGCGACGTCGGCCTCGAGCGAGAGCTGCCGGCGGTCGCTGACGACGCTCGAGCGGCCGCGGCTGCGCGGGTCGAAGAAGAGGAGCGTCCGCCCTGCGGCCAGCGGGTCGAGCAGCTCGCCGAGCCAGCTCGCGTTCGGCACCACGACCACCTCGGGGCTCTGGCGCAAGGGTAGCCCGACCGTGCGGTAGTAGAGGTTGAGTCCCGGCCGCACGAACACGAAGCCGTCGCTGGTGTGCATCGGAGGGTCCGCCGCGTTGCGGCGCGAGAGGGCGCGAGTGTACTACAGGGAGTGGGAGCGGAAGCTGGAGGAGCTTCCGAAAACGCCCGGGACGTGGCCCGGGCGCTACAGGGGGTGGGAGCGGAAGCTGGGGGCGGTTCCGAAAACGCCCGGCACGTGGGCCGGGCGCTACGCGCCGTCCAGGGGGATCTCGACGACGCGGAAGGGGAGCTGGTCGGGATAGGTCCGCTGCAGCACGCCCATGGCGACGTTGTAGACCGCCGTCCCGGCCGCCGTGCGCCCCTCCGGCCGGCCGCGATGGGCGTGGCCGTGGAAGACCGCGGAGACCGGGTAGCGCGACAGCGGCTCCTCGAGCCGGCTGCAGCCCAAGAAGGGATAGATCTCGCAGGGCTCGCCCTCGACTGTCTCCTGGATCGGCGAGTAGTGGAGCGCCGCGACGCGCGGCACGCGCCGCAGCCGCGCCAGGGCCGACTCGAGCTTCAGCGCCTCGTCGACCGCCTCGCGCACGAAGTCCTTGATGATCGTCTCGCCCCAGGGCCCCAGCGCGCGCTTGCCGAAGCCGCCGGCGAACCCCTTGACGCCGGCGAAGCCGACGCCCTCGACCACCTGCGCGTCGCCGTCGAGCACCGCGACACCGGCGTCGATCAGGATCTGCTTGACCTCCTCCGGATGGCCCGACTCGTAATCGTGGTTGCCGAGCACCGCCACCACCGGGATCTTGACCGTGCCGGCGAGCGCCCGCGCCAGCAGGTGCGCCTCCTCGGGGAGGCCGCGGTCGGTCAGGTCGCCGCACAGCAGCAGCACTTCGGCGTGATGGCCGACCTGGGCGAAGAGCTCCTGGATGATCGGCGCCGGCGCCGGGTTCTTGGTGTAGTGGAGGTCGCCGGTGGCGGCGATGCGCAGTCTGCCGTTGCCGTTTCCCTGAGCGTGCGGGTCCATGCCCTCGAGCCAAGGCAAGTCATGTGCCAGAAACGCTTTGCGCGACTGGTACGTCTCTTGCTCACCTACGGGCCCATGAACGCCGCCGGCGCCCTGAATCCCGAAGCCGAGCTGCCCGCTCCGACGCAGGCCTTCTATCGCCACGCCCTCGAGGTCCTGGAGCGCGCGCGCGTGCCGTTCCTGGTCGGCGGCGCCTACGCCTTCGCGCGCCACACCGGCATCGTCCGCCACACCAAGGACTTCGACGTCTTCCTGACCGGCGACGACTTCCCGCGCGCGCTGCGGGCGCTGCGCCGCGCCGGCTACGAGGTCTCCGTCCACTCGCCGCACTGGCTGGGCAAGGCGTTCTGCGGCGAGGACTACGTGGACTTGATCTTCGGCGCCGGCAACGGCGTGGCGCGCGTCGACGAGCGCTGGTTCGAGCACGCGCCGGCGGGCGAGGCGCTCGGCCTGCCGGTGCGGCTCTGCCCGCCCGAGGAGATGATCTGGTCGAAGGCCTTCATCATGGAGCGCGAGCGCTTCGACGGCGCCGACGTCGTCCACCTGCTGCGCGCCGGCGCCGGCACGCTCGACTGGGAGCGGCTCCTCGAGCGCTTCGGCGAGGACTGGCGCGTCCTCTTCGCGCACCTCGTGCTCTTCGGCTTCATCTACCCGACCGAGCGCGACGCCATTCCCGCCTGGGTGATGCGCCGGCTCCTCGATCGCCTGCAGGGCGAGCTCGACGGCCCGGCGGGCGGCGAGCGCATCTGCTACGGCACGCTGCTGTCGCGCGGCCAGTACCTGCCGGACGTCGAGTGCTGGGGCTATCGCGATGCCCGCCTGGCGCCCACCGGCGCGATGAGCGCGGAGGAGATCGAGCTCTGGACGGCGCGCATCCTCGAGGACGAGAGCTCGGCGAGCGAGGTCGCCAGTCAGGTCGTCAGCGCAGCAGGTCGACGCGGTCGGTGATGACGCCGGTCAACCCGAGATCGACGCACCGTCGGTGCTCCTCCGGCGTCTCCATGGCATAGGCGAAGCTGCGGAAGCCGAGCGCCACGGCCTGATCGAGGAGCGCCGGATCGAGCGCCTCGTAGTGCCAGACCGCGGTCCATATGCGCCCGTCGTGCGGGAAGAGGCCGGCGAAGGCCTCGAAGCTCGCCGGGCGGCTGGCGAGGAGCAGGCCGCACTCGACCCCCGCGAAGTGTGCGAAGCGGTCGACCAACGGGTGCCAGAACGAGGTGATCAGGAAGCGGTGGGTGGCGAGGCGCGCGGCGACCGCCGCCGCGGTGCGCTCGACCGCCGTCGGCGTCTTGAGCTCGAGGTTCCAGAGCAGGTGCGGGAAGGCGTCGAGCGCCTCGTCGAGTGTCGGCACCGGGTAGCCGGCGGCGGCGGCCAGCTCGGCGCGGCTGAGCGCGGCGACCGGCCGGCCGTCGGGGGCGTTGCGGTCGTGGAAGAGGACCACCTCACCGGCCGCCGAGAGGCGGAGGTCGGTCTCGATGCCGTCCGCGCCCTGCGTGGCGGCCACGGCGAAGGCGTCGAGCGTGTTCTCCGGGCAGTCGGCGTGCCGCCCGCGATGCGCCAGAACGAGGAGACTCACCCCTAGGGCCAGATGCCGCGCGATAAGGCGACGTCCGCCACGCGGCGGATCGCCAGCACGTAGGCTGCTGTGCGCAGGTCGATCGGCTCGCCGCTCGCCGCCAGCTCCTGCTGCGTGTCGATGACCGCGTCGGTCGCCCGCTCCATGCGCGCCGCCAGCTTCTCGTTGACCACCTCGAGCGCCCACTGCTCGTGCTCGATGTTCTGCACCCACTCGAAGTAGGAGACCGTGACGCCCCCCGAGTTGGCGAGGATGTCCGGCACCACCGGGATGCCGCGCGCGAAGAGGATGCGGTCGGCGCCCGGCGTCGTCGGGCCGTTCGCCGCCTCGACCACCACCCGCGCCTGCACCTCGCCCGCGTTGCCTTCGTGGAGCTGGTTCTCGAGAGCGGCCGGAAAGAGGATGTCGCAGGGCAGGGTGAGGAGCTCGGCGTTGTCGATCGCGGTCGTGCCCGGCAGGCCGGCGACCGAGCGGGTGGCGCGCTTGTGGGCGGCGACGGTGGCGGGGTCGAGCCCCGCCTCGGCGAAGATGCCGCCGGTCGAGTCCGACACGGCGACGACCCGCGCTCCCGCCGCGGTGTAGAGCTCGGCGGCGATGGCGCCGGCGTTGCCAAACCCCTGGATGACGACGGTCGCGCCGCGCAGGCTGGTGAGGCCCGGCACCTGGCCGCGCACCAGGACGCGCGTGGTGACGAACATCGCGCCCTGCGCCGTCGCCTCGTGGCGCCCGAGCGAGCCGCCCATCTCGACCGGCTTGCCGGTCACCACCGGCAGGTTGTTGGCGCCGGCGTGCATCATCTGGTAGGTGTCGTAGATCCAGGCCATGGTGCCGGCGTCGGTATTGACGTCGGGGGCCGGGATGTCGGTGTGGGGGCCGATGCTCTCGCCGAGCTCGGCGATGAAGCGGCGGGTGAGCTTGCGCAGCTCGGTGCGCGACAGGCGTTTGGGGTCGCAGACGATGCCGCCCTTGGCGCCGCCGAACGGCACGTCGGCCACGGCGCACTTCCAGGTCATCCAGGAGGCGAGCGCCCGCACCTCGTCCTCGGTGACGTCGGGGTGATAGCGGATGCCGCCCTTGCCCGGGCCGCGGACGCGGCTGTGGACGGCGCGGTAGCCGACGAAGGTGCGGACGGCGCCGTCGTCCATCTCGACCGGGAACTCGACGGCGAGGACGCGGTTGGTGCGCCGCAGGTAGTCGAGCAGCCCGTTGCGGAGCTGCGGCACGAACTGCGCGGCGCGGTCGAACTGCTGCTGGGCGATGTGGTAGGGATTGAGGTCCTCGGCCGGCGCGGCGGCGCTCTCGACGGGCTGCTGCCTCGCGGCGGGGGCCTTGGTCGCCTGGCTCATAGCTCTCCCTGAAGTGTGCAGAAGCGGGCGGATGGTAGCACGGGGCCCGCCGGACGCCCGGGCGGCGGGACTTCAATTCCGCGTCAGGCCGCTAGCTAGTTCTCGTCCTGACGCCGCTAAGTGGTAGGAGAGAGAAGGAGTTAACGCGCACGCTGGGCTAGCGTTGTGCCAGTGGGTTGTCGTAGAATCGGGTTGCCAAACCACTGATTCCAAACAA
>JBIOUG010000167.1:0-99734 GCA_044866775.1 Thermoanaerobaculia bacterium
GCGGCCCGGCCCCGAGCGCCGGGACGCCGGCCGCCGCTCGGGCGAGGGGAGCCGGTTCCTCCTTTCGGGTAGGAGAGCCAATCCTTTCGGGTGGGGACACGACCCCGCGGGACGGCGTATACAGAGCGGATGATGCCCCTTTCGAAGCGGCCCCAGCTCTTCCGTGCGCGCCAGAAGCGGCAGGCGGCGGAGGAGGCCCTGGGCGGCGGGGACCGAGCGCGGGCGATGGAGCTGTTCGCGCGCGCCGGGGAGTGGGGGAAGGCGGCGCGCCTGGCGAGCGAGCTGGGCGACGAGGCCAAGCTGGTCAAGTACTCCCTCATGGCGGTCTTCGGCCGGATCCCCGAAGGCGCCGGCGCCGGCCCGCTGCAGGCGGCCGAGCTCCTCGCCGCCGGCGGCCATCACGCCGAGGCGCTCCCCCTCTTCGAGCGCGCCCGGGCGTTCCTCCAGGCCGGGCAGTTCGCCGTGGCGCTCAAGCAGCCCCTCCGCGCCGCCGACTACTTCAAGCGCGCGGGCGCCTGGCTGCAGGCGGCGCACTGCCTCGAGGAGGCCGGCAAGCTGAGCGAGGCGCTGCACACCGTCGAGGAGGGGGTGCTGAGCCTCGAGCGGACGGTGAGCGGGACCGCGGCGGGGGCGGCGCGCATCGAGGAGCTCAACCTCGTGCGCTCGGACCTCCTCATGCGGCTCGGCCGCAGCGACGCGGCGGTCGCGCTGCTGCGGTCGATCCCGCCGAGCGCCCGCGCCGCAGCGCTGCTCGAGCGCTCCGGACGCTACACCGAGGCGTTCCAGTTCTACCTCGAGCTCGGCCTGACCGAGGAAGCTTCGCGGGTGGCGGCGCGGTCGCCCAACCGCCAGCGACTGCTGGCGGAGATGTATCTCAAGACCGGCCGCCCCGCCGAGGCCGGCCACGTGTTCGGCAAGCTCGGCCTGGCGCGCGAGGCCGCCGAGGCGTACGCGGCGGCCGAGGAGTGGGCCTGGGCCGCCTCGCGGTGGGAGGCCGCCAACGAGCCGGCGCGCGCCGCCGAGGCCTACGAGAAAGCCGGCCGGCCGCGCGACGCCGCCCGCTGCTACGAGGCGGCGGGCTTGCCGCAGCGGGCGGCGGAGGCCCGTGCCCGCACCCCCGGCGGCATGCCGCAGGCGGCGGACCTGCACCTGCGGCGCGGCCACCCGGTCGAGGTGGCGCAGACCCACCTCGCGGCGGGCGACACGGCGCGCGCCGCCGCGCTGCTGATGGCGGTGCGGCCGGACGATCCCGGCTACGGCGCGGCCGTCTTCATGCTCGCGCCGCTGCTCATCGACGAAGGCTTCGGCGACGAGGCGCTCGAGCGCCTGCGCCGCATCCCGGCCGGCATGCCGCCGCAGGTCGAGATCGAGCGCGACTACTGGGAGGGCCGTGCGCTCGAGGCCATGGCGCGGAGCGAGGCGGCGATGACCTGCTTCGAGCGCGTGCTGACCCGCGACGGGACCTATCGCGATGCGCGGGCGCGACTCGACACGCTGTGGGGGGCCCTCCACCCCGCGGCGAGCACGGCGCCGGCGACCGCCGCGGCGCCAGGCGCGGCCGAGGCCCCGGCCGCGGCCGAGGCCCCGGCGGCGGCCGATGCGCCAGCGGTCGGCGCGCGGCTCGCCGACCGCTACGAGATCCTCGCCGAGCTCGGGCGCGGCGGCATGGGGCGGGTGTACAAGGCGAACGACCTGGCGCTCGGCGAGATCGTGGCGATCAAGACGGTGCTGGCGCCGGCGGGGGGCAACGCCGCCGAGGAGGCGCGCCTGCTGCGCGAGGTCCAGATCTGCCGCCGGATCAGCCACCCGAACGTCGTCCGCGTGTACGACATCGGGCGCTTCGCCGGCGGCCTCTTCGTCACCATGGAGTACCTCGAGGGGCAGAGCCTCGAGGAGCTGGCCGCCAAGGAGTCGCCGCTCGGCTTCGCGCGCATCCGCGCGCTGCTGGCCGAGATCGCCGCCGGGCTGCACGAGGCGCACACCCAAGGCGTCGTGCACCGCGACCTCAAGCCCGGCAACGTCATCGTCACCGCCAGCCGGGTCAAGATCCTCGACTTCGGCATCGCCTCGATGGCCGGCCTCGCGGCGCGGCTCACCCAGACGGGCTTCGTCATGGGCTCGCCGATGTACATGTCGCCCGAGCAGATCCTCGGCCGCGAGCTCGACGGCCGCTCCGACCTCTACTCCCTGGGCATCCTCGCCTACACGCTGATCGCCGGCCGCGAGCCCTTCCAGGCCGAGGACCCCAACGTCCTGGTCCTCAAGCAGCTCCGCGAGGCGCCGCCGGACATCCGTCAGCTCCGCCCCGAGACCCCCGTCGAGTGGATCCGCCTCCTCGGCCGCCTCCTCGCCAAGAAGACCCACCGCCGCTTCCAGACGGCGCAGGAGGTGGTCGACGCGCTGGCGGCGCTGCCGGTTTTGACTACCGCGTCGGCACGCTGCCCAGCAGGTACTTGAGGTAGTCGTCGCGCCAGCGGATGCCGCCGCCGAAGAAGAGGGAGTCGTCGTCTTCGAGGAAGTCGTCGTAGCCGCCGGTCAGGAAGAGGTTGGGGTGGAAGCTCCAGCGGGTGGTGAAGCGCAGATGCGGGGCGCGGTCGTCCTCGCGGTCGAAGTCGAAGGCCTCGAGCGCGAGCCAGAGGCGGCGGTCGAAGAGCGGGTACTCGGCCTGCGCGCCGCCGCTGCCCTCGATCAGCCCGGCCGCGAGCTGGAGGTCGTGCGGCGCCCGCCAGCCGAAGAGCGCCGAGATCGCCAGCTCGTCCTCCCGCGTCAAGGTCTCGACGGTCTCGGTGGCGGTCGTGCCGTCGGGGTTGGTGGTGGTGATGCGCTGGGTCTTCGTCTTGGTGTTGCCGCGCGGGCTGTTGGCGATGCCGACGCGATAGAACCGCCGCTCGTCCTTGGGCGCGATCTCCAGCCGGACCGCCGACTGCGATTCCTCGAGGTCGGCGAGGTAGAAGCCCTCCATCCCGACGTCCACTTGGAAGCGCTGGATGGCGCCGAGCGTGTTGCTCAGCGTCTCCACCCCGCCCTGGATGCTGTCGAGCGTCGAGATCAACTGGTCGTGCGCGGTCTGGTCGCTCACCAGCTTGCCGATCGTCCCCTCGCCGCGGGCGATGCGGCCGGTGATCTCGTTCAAGTTCTCGGCCGAGACCTGCAGCCGCTCGGTCAGCGCCCGCACGTTGTCGATGCTGGCGCCGACGTCCTGCCGGTTCTCGGCCACCAGCTCGGCGATCTGGTTGACGGCCCGCTCCATGTCGCCGGCGAGCCGCGGCAGCTCGCGCGCCAGCGTCCCCGAGAAGCTCTCGAAGTTGCGCACCGTGGCCGCCACCACGGCCTGATTGCTCTCGACCAGGAGGCGGATCTCGGCGCTCGTCGCCTGCATCTCGCGGAGCACCTCGTGGAGCGCGCTGCCGAGGTCCTCGCCGGCGAGCGACCCGGTGAGCCCCTGGATCGAGTCGCCGATGCGGTTGATCTTGGCGAGCGCCTCGTCGAAGGTGACCGGCGTCTCGCCCGGCAGCACGGCGCCCTCAGGCAGCGGCGGCGCGCCGGCGGGGCCGGGGATGATCTCGACGTACTTGTCGCCGAGGAGGCCCATGTTGGCGACGCGCGCCCGCGTGCCGGCGGTGAGCGCGAGCGGCTTCTCGAGCAGGATTCCGACGCGCGCCTGCCGCCCCGCAAGCTCGATGCCGTCGACCCGCCCCACCCGCACGCCGGCCACCCGCACCGCCGCCTGGTCGTCGAGGCCGGCGACGTTGCGGAACTGCGCCGCCAGCCGCGCCTCCTCGCCGCCGAAGAGCGAGAGGTCCTCCACCTTGAGGATGAAGAACGCGATCACGAGCAGACAGACGGTCGCGAAGATCCCCACCTTGACGGCTTGACTCATGCCCTGGCTCCGCGCGTCGTTGGCGCCGGTCGGTCGAGGTAAAGAGACAAAGACAAAGAAATTCAGGTAAGGGGGCGGCGTACTTGTCCCCCGGGGCGGAGGCGAACTCCGTCCCCCACATGGCTTCGGAGCCTATCAGGGCCTCGGCGGGCGATCGTGCAGGGCGGAGCTCGTCGCCGCCCACCGGCTGGCGGAGGAGTTGCGTAGACTCCGCGGACTCCGACATGAGCCCGCTCGCCAGCTCTCCGGCCGTCTTGCCGCGCCTTGTCCGCCTGCGCCGTGCTCTCGCCGGTCTCGCGCCGGCGCTGCCGCTGCTCGCCGTGCCGGCGCTCCTCGCCTCGACCTCGGATGAGGTCGCAGTCCCGCCGAGGGTACCCGTCCTCCTCGCGGCTGTACTCGTCTTCGCGGCGCTCGCGGGCAGGGGCGGCCCGCGCCCCCGCCCTTGGCTGGACCTGCCGCTCGCCGCCGTCCTGGGACTCGCCGCCGGGCACATCCTGTTGGCGCCGGGGCTGCCGCGGGCCCACGACACGATTACCCATCTCTGGGGCATTGCGGCGGTGGCGCGGGAGGTCGCGGCCGGCGAGCTGCTGCCGCGCTGGGTGCACGGGCTCGGCCTGGGCATTCCGCTCCTCCAGTTCTACGGCCCGGGGAGCTTTCTCGCGCCGTTGGCTCTGTCCCTCGCCGGCGCCGGCCCGGCGGCCGCGCTCTCGGGCGGTCTCGCGATCCTCGGCGCGCTGGCGGCGATCAGCATGTACGTCGCCGCCGCGCGCTGGACCGGCGACCGCCGTGCCGCCCTGGTCGCCGCCGCGGCCTACGCCTTCGCCCCGTACCGCCTGCTCGACAGCCACTACCGCGCCGCGCTCGGCGAGTGCGCGGGGCTCGCGCTGCTGCCGCTGGTCTTCGTGTTCTGCCTGGAAGCCGCGCGTCAGGGAGGCGGCCGCCGGTTGGCTGCTGCCGCGGTCACGTGGGCGCTAGCCCTCGTCACGCATCCGCTGAGCGCGCTCCTCGCGGCGTTAGGGCTACTGCTCTGGATGGGCGTGGAGCAACTAACGTCTCCAGGTGGGGAGGCGGCTGGTCTGCACTCTGGGCGGAGACCAGCTCCGTCCCTACCTGGAAATTCTGGAAGTTCAGCTCAGCGGACGGGGCACCATTGGCCGAGCCTTGCTGGGCGCGCTCTCGTCCGCGGGCTCATGCGACTCGCCGGCGTCTGGGCGCTCGGCGCGGCGCTGGCCGCGTTCTTCGTCGTGCCGTTCGCGGTCGAGCTCCGGAACGTCGAGGTAGCGGGCGTGGCGCGCGGCGAGCAGCGGCAGCTCTTCGTGGCGCACGGCCTCGCGCCGCGGGAGCTGTGGCAGCGGCGGCTGTGGTCGCGCCTCTACCTGAGCGAGCACGCGGGGACCGCCGCAGCCACCAGCGGCGAGGAGATGCCGTTCTACCTGGGTCTCGTCCTGCTCTCGCTGGCGCCGCTCGCCGCCCTGCGACGGTCGCCTGAAACCGCCGCCCGACACGCTCTCCCGCCGGCCGCGGCCGGGGGGCCGCCGCCACGCGCGCCTTTCGGTCTCCTCGCCCTGCTCGCCGTCGCGCTCGCCCTCTCGCTGCGGCCGGTCGCCGCGGCGGTCTCGCCCGTCGCGCCGCCCCTCGCGGTCTTGCAGTTCCCGTGGCGCTTCCTCGGCCTCGCCACCTTCGCCGCCGCCGCCGCGGCCGGCTTCGCCGCCGCGCACCTCCTCGCGCGGTGGCGCCACCGCCGTTGGCTGGCGGCGCTTGTGCCCGGTGCCCTCGCCGCGCTGCTGATCCTCGACGCCGCCCCCTACACCGGCGCCGCCGAGTGGCTGCCGCCCTACGCGGGCCTCGTCCGCATCCGCTGGCCGGCCGGGCGGCCCTGGCACCCCGAGGGCCGCGCGCGGCTCGAGCCGGTCGCTCCTCCCTACCCCGCCCGTGTCGCCGGCTACTTCCTGCCGCCGCCGGAGCCCGGCGCCGCCGTCTCTCTCTTCTGCTGCGCCTATCCGGAGTACGTGACGCCGGCCGTGCGGCAGGCGTTCTTCCCGCCGCGCGACCGCAGCGTCCTCGCCCGTGCCGGCGTCGGCCTCGCCGCCTGGGAGACCGGGCCGCTCGAGCGCCTGCGCCCGCGCCCCTACGCCTTCTGGCGCCCGGCCGGCGGCGGTCGTCTTCGCCCCCGCCCCGCCCACCGCGCGCGCGGTGAGATCACGGTCGCGCTCGACGGCCGGCCGGGAACGCTCGTCGTCCTCGAGCAGGACTATCCCGGCTGGCGCGTGTGGACGCCGGAAGGTTGGCGTGACATCCAACCCACCCGCGCCGGGCTGCTACAGACCGCGGCCGCCGCCGGCCAGCGTGAGGCGCGCTTCCGCTTCGGCGGTACCTGGGACCGCACGGCGGGGGCGCTCCTCTCCGCTGTCACGCTGGTGGGGCTCATCGCGGCGCACCTCAGACCAGATACCGGTTCCAGCCGCCGAAGCGCTGGGCGATTCGCCCGCGGCGAACGCTGAGGGCGACCACGGCGGCGCCGATCAGGACGTCGTTCCAGCGTGACGCGCCGGTGTGCCCGGAGAGCAGCCAGGGCGCCACCACGATCCACAGGCCGATGGGGACGTTGAGCAAGCGTGCGGGGCGGGCGACCTCGCCGAAGGCGATCACCGCCCAGGTGACCACCAGCGCGCCCGCCAGATGGTCGCTGTCGGCGGCGGCCCCCGTGATACCGAGCACCGCCGGGCTGGCCATCAGCCAGAGGCCCAGCAGCGCGCCAGCCAGCAGGTTCCAGGGGACGTTGGTCAGCTCCATCGCGGCGACGATGCGGACAGCCGTCGACCGGTGAGGCCGCTGCTCGCTGGCCGGTGACGCGGCCGGCGCCGCCGTCCGGTACTGCTCCAGCGTGCCGCCGATCCAGAAAGTCCGCCACAGGGGCTTGCCCTCACGCCGCGCGCCGGCGAGGAACTGGCCCATGGCCACGACTTCGTCGAGGGCCGGCGCGATCATGATCAGCATCGCCGCCGCCGTCACCAGGCAGAGCGTGCACCAGGCGCCGACGGCGATGGGCTGGAGGATCACCAGCACGATGCTGACGATGCCCAGCGGCACGACCAGGAAGCCGAACATCAGGACCATCCACGGCATCGTGCGCCAGCGCTTGCGATCGCCCATGAAGCCGGACAGCGCTTCGAGCAGGTAGGAGACGGCGCCGAGCCCGGCGTCGGAGATCGGCCAGGCCTTCGACACCTCCGAGTCGAGCACCCGCCGCGTACCGTCGCCGAAGAACGGGTCCGACGGCCACGCGACGTGCCCGAGCTGGTAGGCGGCCAGGTATCGCGACAGGAAGAACCCGACGAGCGCCATCGCGATGATCGGCCCGCGCTGCAGCCAGTCCGAGGGGTTGTACGACCACCCTGGCGGCGTGTCGGGCCCCGGCGCCATCATGACTTCGTGGTGCGCGCGGCTGGGCATCATCGGGATGAGCACCGAGAAGGCGATGACCAGCGCCCCGACGAGGGTGTCGTTGGCATAGGCGCCGGCGTCGCGGGTCCAGAAGACGAGCGGGGCGAACAGTAGCCAGATGCCGGCCAAGCAGAGGGCCCAGCGGGCCAGGTCGAAGCGGGGGAAGAGCGTCAGGATGCCGAGGATGACGATAAGGGCGCCGGTGGCGACGTCGCTCCAGATCATCGCCGCGTCGCGGTAGCCGAGCGTGGCGGGGCTGGCGAGCAGCCAGACGCCGAGAACGATGTTGCCGAAGTCACGCCAGATCCACTGGCGCAGCATCGCGGAGTGATCGGTCACCAGCCGCTGGTGCGTCCGGCGAGCGCGGCCGGCTCGGGCACGGGCGGCTCGCCTTCGAGCTTGTTCAGGTGATACCAGCCCGCCGGACCGGCGGTGAGCGCGGCGACCATCGTCGGCAGCGTGTCGCGCAGGTTGCGCCGCGGCTGCCAGCCGAGGAGCGTGCGGGCGCGCGTGACGTCCAGCGCGTAATGGTCGTCCGCGAGGTCGATCATCCACGGCTTGATGAAGGGCTCTTCGATGCCCGGGATCTTGTCCTGCACCCAGGCGCCGGCCTTGGCGACGGCCTTGGGAATCTGTCGCGTCCCCCATTCCGCCTCGCCATGGAGCAACTTCGCCAGGCTGCGCTGCAGCTCTTCGTAGCTCAAGGGCTCCGGCTCGCCGATCAGCATCACCGCTTCGGCGGGCAGCTCGGCGCGGCGCGCGACTACCGCCGCGAGCGCGGCGAGGACGTCGTCCAGGTGCACGAACGATTGCCCGGTCGAGGTGTCGCCGGGAAACACGTGGGCGGTGAGTCGCCGCTCGTAGATGCGCTGGATCTGGTGCGCCAGGGGGAGCGACTGACAGCGGTCGGTATAGACGCCAGCGATGCGCAGGAGCACGACCGGGATGCCCGCCCGCTCGGCCTGGAGAAGACGCTCGGTGCGGAGCTTCGATTCCGGGTAGTCCCATTTCGGCTCGAGCGGCCACTGCTCGTCGATGTGCTGCCCCGGCTGGCACGGCGCCCGGACCAGCATCGTGCTCGAGAAGACGAGCTGCCCGACCCGGAAGTCGCGCAGCCCGCGCAGCAAGCGCTCGGTGCCGCGCACCGTGACCTCCTCGTACAACGGGCTCGGCTCACCGGAGAAGTCGTAGTACGCCGCGAGGTGGATGACAGACGCGATGCGGTCGCCGAAGCTGCTGCGCACCCGCGCCAGCGCCGCGGACACGCTGGCGTCGGAGGTGACGTCGCAGGGCACGTTCTCGACCTCCGGAGGTGGCGGCGGCTCACCCGGCCGGTCGAGGCCTGCGACCCGATAGCCGCCCTCCACCAGCGCGGCACAGACGGCGCGGCCGATGAATCCGCTGCTGCCGGTGACGATGATCACGTCGTTCTCGCTGCTCACGTGCCTCCTTCCTCACGAGCGTCGCCCGCACCCCGCCCACGCGCTCGCTGGTGCATGACACGTGCCGATCGGCGCCGGATCTCGTGAGTCCGCCGTCCCGCCGCGGCGAGCCCTGCATTGCATCGCCGCGCTGCTCGGCATGGTCATCCCTCTACCGGCTCAGCCGGTCACGTCGTCGCGATGGGCGTAGTGCCGCAGCGTGCCGGCCAGCTCCTGACCGGCCTGGCGGCGGTCGGCAAAGAGGCCCCTGTTCATGATGCCTCCTCCGGCTGCGGTGGCACGATCACGCGCGATGGAAGAGCTCCCGCAGCTCCTCCTTCGCCTGCTCGAGCACCTTGCGCCGGCGCGCCGGCAGGCTCTTGCCGGCGCGGTTGATGTAGAAGGTCAGCATCGACATCGCCGAGCGGTAGGGATCGCTCTTCCGGCGCCGGCTGCGCTCGGCGGAGCGCTTGAGCGAGCCCGCGATCGCCTTGGGGTCGGCGAGCGAGAAGACGCCCCGGCGCAGGTCGAGCGCGTTGCTGGTCTTGGTCACGTGCGCCGACCAGCGCTCCCCGCGGGTCTCTTGCTCGGGCATGGTCCGACCTCCTGTTACCCCTCCCACCGTCGAGTCTGATTCAGCAAGCGGCGTGCCGCGGCTCCCTGCCGCCCGCCCTGCGTTGCCGTAGTCTTCTGCGCGCGCCCGGCGCATCCCGCGATGAGACTCAAATTCGTCGGCACCCGCGGTGAGATCGACGCGCGAACGCGGCGACACTTCCGGCACAGCGCGCTCGCGGTCGCTCGCGGCCGGGCGCGGATCATGATCGACTGCGGGGCCGACTGGCGCGGGCGCTTGTGGCTCGCAGATCGTCAAGGGAGACGCACGCCGGATCAATACGTGGATTCGCGGCGCCGCGACGGAGCTGGGAATCGCGGTGGCCATCGCGCACGACGGGATGACCGTGGTCCTGCGGCCCGAGCCCTAGGCGCGAAGGCTTTCGCGCCGGGCTCCGATCAATGCTAGGAGCGCCTTCCGTCGCGCGACCAGCGCGACGGGCTCCTAGCCGCCGGGGAGGGCGCCGACCTCGTCCGACAGCGGCCCGCGCGCCTCGCCGCGGATGAACTGCCGCACCCGCGGGTCGGGGAGCCGCTGCAGCTCGTCGGGCGTGGCGAGGGCGATCAGCTTGCCGCCGTGGAGCATGCCGATGCGGTCGGCGATGCGGTAGGCGCTGTCCATGTCGTGGGTGATGGTCACCGTCGTCGAGTGGAGGCGGTTCGAGAGGTCGGCGATCACCTCGTCGATGAGCGCAGTCGTCACCGGGTCGAGGCCGCTCGTCGGCTCGTCGAAGAGCAGGATCTGCGGCTCGAGCGCCACCGCGCGCGCGAACCCCACGCGCCGCCGCATGCCGCCCGACAGCTCCGCGGGGAGCTTCTTTCCGACCCCCTCGAGCCGCACCAGCGCCAGGCACTCCTCCACCCGCTCGTCGATCTCGGCGCGCGTCAGGGCGGTCAGCCGCTTGAGCGGGAACGCCACGTTGCCGGCGACCGTCATCGAGTCGAAGAGCGCCCCCTCCTGGAAGGCCATCCCGAAACGGCGGCGGAACTCGGTGATCTCGCGGTAGTCGAGGGCGTGGATGTCCACCCCGTCCACCTCGACGCGGCCGGCGTCGGGCCGCAGCAGGCCGATGACGTGCTTCAAGAGCACGCTCTTGCCGCTGCCGGAGGCGCCGATGATGACCGTCGACTCCGCCGTCCGCACGTCGAGGTCCACCCCGTCGAGCACGAGCTTGGGGCCGAACGACCTGCGCAGCCCGCGGATGCGGATCTTGATCGGGTCGGCGGCCGGGTCCATCTAAAAGAGGATCTTGGTCAAGAAGAAGTCGGAGATCAGGATGGCGATCGAAGCGAGGACCACCGCGCGCGTCGTCGAGCGCCCCACCCCCTCGGCACCGCCGGTCGTGAAGTACCCCTTCTGGCAGCCGATGACCGCCACCAGGAGGCCGAAGACCGCCGCCTTGATGAACCCCGAGAGGAAGTCCTTGAGGTCCATGTACTGGAAGGTGTTCTCCATGTAGGTGACCGGATTGGCGCCCATCAGCACCACCGACACGAGATAGCCGCCGTAGATCCCCACCGCATCGGCCAGCACCACGAGGAGCGGCAGCGTGATGAACGCCGCCCAGACCCGCGGCACCACCAGGAAGTGAATGGGGTCGGTCGCCATCACCTCGAGCGCGTCGATCTGCTCGGTCACCCGCATGCTGCCCAGCTCGGCCCCCATCGCCGAGCCGGCGCGACCGGCGAGGATGAGCGCCGAGAGCACCGCCGAGAGCTCGCGCACCATCGCCAGCGCCACGATCGACCCGACGTAGCCCTCGGCGTTGAAGCGCTGCAAGACGTTGAAGATCTGGAGCGCCATCACCATGCCGGTGAACATCGCCGTCAGCAGCACCACCGGGATCGAGTCGACGCCGACCCGCACCATCTGCCGCAGCAGCTCGCGCCAGTCGTAGGGCCGGCGGAAGGTCCAGACGAAGACCCGCCAGAGCATGACGAAGAAGCGCCCAATCTCGAGGAAGAAGCTCTCGAACGGGCGCGGCAGCGCGAAGGTCGAGGCGCGAAAGCTTTCGCGCCGGGCTCCAATCAGTGTCGAGGAGCGCTTTCCGTTGCGCGCCCAGCGCAACGGGCTCCTCACGTGCCCTCCCGGCGGAAGCGCGAGACGATGTCCTCGGCGCGCCCGCCGCGGTGGAAACGGCGCGGCAGCCGCTGGCCGAGGCTGCACAGGACCTCCCAGGCGATGGTGTCGGACTGCGCGGCGAGCTCGCCGGCGGTGATCTCGTCCTCGCCCTGGCGCCCGAGGAGCACCGCCTCGTCGCCCAGCTCGACGCCAGCGCCGGTGACGTCGAGGAGGGTCATGTCCATGGTCACCGAGCCGACGACCGGCACGCGCCGGCCGCCGACCAGCGCCTGGGCGCGGCCGGTGAGGCGCCAGGTGTAGCCGTCGGCGTAGCCCACCGGGATGACCGCGATGCGGCTCGGCCGCTCGGTCACCGTGCGGCCGCCGTAGGAGAGCGGGGTGCCGGCCGGCACGTCGCGGAGCTGGACGACGCGGGCGGAGACCGACATCACGGGGCGCAGCGCGCCATCGCGGCCGAGCGGATCGACGCCGTAGAGCCCGATTCCCATCCGCACCAGGTCGAGGCGGCTCTGCGGCCGGTGCAGGGCGGCGGCGCTGTTCGCCATGTGGAGGAGGGCCGACGCGCGCTCCGCCGCGGTGAGCAGCGCCAGCACCGCAGCGAAGCGCTCCTCCTGCAGCGGGTTGCGCGGGCTCGCCGGGTTGTCCGCCTCGGCGAAGTGCGAGAGGAAGCCGGCCAGGCGGAGCGACGGCGTGTGGCGGACGGCGTCGAGGGCCTGCGCGACGTCGGCCATCGCGACGCCGAGGCGGGCCATGCCGGTGTCGACCTTCAAGTGGATCGGCTGCGGCGCCGGCAGGCCGCCGCTCGCCTCCCGCCAGAGCGCCAGCTCGTCGAGGCTCGAGACGGTCGGCGTCAGCGCGTAGCGGCGGTAGAGGGGCACCTGGGCGCGGCGGGCGCCGCCCAGCACCAGCACCGGCGCCTCGACCCCGGCCCGCCGCAGCTCGATTCCCTCCTCGGCGAGCGCGACGGCGAGGATGTCCACCCCCGCCGCGTCGAGCGCCCGCCCCACCCCCACCGCGCCGTGCCCGTAGGCGTCGGCCTTGACCACCGCCGCGATACGCGTGCCGGTGGTGCGCCGGAGGTGGCGGAGGTTGGCCTCGAGCGCGTCGAGGTCGACGTGCACCCAGGCCGGGCGCAGCGCCGCGGCCAGCTCCTCGGCCAGCGCCGCCGCGGGCGCCGCCGGCTCCGCGGCCGCCGCGGGCGCCTCAGAAAGGGGCGGCGGGAGCTTGGCCGTCACGGTAATGGTTGCGGAAGCTGGTGTTCTCGCCGATGAAGACGAGCGGCACGGTGCCGGTCTGCCCGTTGCGGTGCTTGGCGATGATCAGCTCGGCGACGCCCTTGTTGTCGGGATCGTCGGTGTTGTACAGCTCATCGCGGTAGATGAAGACGACGAGATCGGCGTCCTGCTCGATCGAACCGCTCTCACGAAGATCAGCAAGTTGTGGTCGATGGTCCGCCCCACGGCGCTCGGGCTGGCGGGAGAGCTGCGAGAGCGCGATGACCGGCATCTCCAGCTCCTTGGCGAGCTGCTTCAGGCCGCGGCTGATGGCGGCGATCTCGAGGTTGCGGTTCTCGTACTTGCCGCCGGCCTGCATGAGCTGCAGGTAGTCGAGGATCACCAGCTCGAGGCCGCGCTCGGCCTTGAGCCGCCGCGCCTTCGACGCCACCTCGAGCAGCGACGGGTTGGGCGAGTCGTCGATGAAGAGCGGCGTCTCGGCCGTCGCGCGCACGGTCTGGATGACCTTCGTCCACTGGTTGCGCGACAGGTCGCCCGAGCGCAGCCGGCTGAACGAGATGTCTGACTCCGAGCAGAGGATGCGCAGCGCCAGCTCCTGCTGGCTCATCTCGAGCGAGAAGACCCCCACCGGCCGCTTCTCGCGGATCGCCACGTGCTGGGCGATATTCAGCGCGAAGCTCGTTTTTCCCATGCCGGGTCTGCCTGCGATGATGATCAAATTGCTGCGATTGAGCCCGTGCGTCATCCGGTCGAAGTCGATGAAGCCGGTCGGCACGCCGATGAGCGTCGTGCCGGGGCGCTCCTCGAGGTCCTCGAGGGTGGTGTGGAGGACCTGCGCCAGCGGCACGAAGCCGCGCTGGATCGCCTCCTCGCCCAGGCCCAGGATCGCTTGCTCGGCGCGGTCGAGGGCCGCCTGGGCTTCGAGCCCGCCGTCCAGGCAGTCGCGCATGATGCCGGCCGAGGCCTGGATGAGGCGGCGGCGGATCGAGCGCTCCTTGACGATCTCGACGTAGGCGTCGACGCGCCCGAGGTCCGGCAGGTCGATGTCGAGCGTCGCCAGGTAGGCGATGCCGCCGGCGCCGTCGAAGCGCCCCTGCTGCTCGAGCTTGGCCTGGAGCGTGCGCAGGTCGACGCCGGCGCCTTCCTGCGCCAGATCGACCATCGCCTGGTAGAGGTGCTGGTGGCGCTCGAGGTAGAAGTCGTCGGCGCGCAGCCGCGCCGAGAGCGTCGGCAGGAGCCGCGGGTCGAGCAGCGCCGCGGCGAGCACCGCCCGCTCCGACTCCTCGCTGTGCGGCAGGGCCTTCTGTTGCGGTAGGACGTCGAGCATGCGGGCGGACCCCGAAGGGGTGCCGCGATTCTAACCGGGATGGGGATCGGCGGCGGCCCCCCGCCTGCGTTCCCCTCTCCCATGTGGGAGAGGGGCCAGGGGTGAGGGAAATCGGGTCAATGCAGTAAGGTCGGAGACAGCCCGAACGCCTCCTCGGCTTCAACGGCCGCGGCGAGCGAGAAGGGTGCCCACTTCAAACCTGAGGGAGATCGGGTCAACGCAGTAAAGGTGGAAGCAGCATCATCTCGTGCCCACGATCACTGCCGCACGCCAGAACGACGGTCCGTCTTCAACTCGTCCGCCGCCGGACGCCGGACGAGAACTTGAGCGGGCGCGCCGCCGGCGCCTCGACTTCCTCCTCGACCGGCCCCACGGCACCCTGCGCCAGCCGCGCCTCGACGGCCTGGAGCGCCGCCGCCAGCGCCGGATCCTTGGAGCCGAGCTGCTGCGCCCGGCGATAGCTCGCCGCCGCCTCGCGCAACCAGTAGGGGTTCTTGGCTTGGAGGTCGCCGAGAAGGTGAAAGTACTCGGGGCGGCTCTCGGCGCGCACCGCCAGCTCGAGCAGCTCGATCGCGGTGTGGACCTCGCCGCTCTGCGCGAGCTGCGTCGCACGCTCGAAGTACTGGCGCGCCAGCTCGTGCTGCTCGCGGGCGCGGTCGGCGGCCCCGGCGGCGCCCGCCGCCGCCGCGCCGGGGCGTGCGACCGTCGGCAGCATCTCGGCGTCGTAGTGCTTCCGCCGCTCGGGCAGGCTGAGCGTCAGGTAAGCGCGGGTGGCGCGCTCGAACAGCAGCTCGAGCGCCGCCTGCCGTCCGTCGAGCCCCACGCGCGCCGCATGGCGCGGGTGGACCATGCGGGCCACTTCGTCGTAGGCGGCGTGGACCTCCTCGGGCGAGGCGGCGACGTCGACGCCGAGCAGCTCGTAGAAGCTCGCGCCGCCCAGGCGGGCCAGCAGCGTCGCGACCCGCTGGCGGTGGGTCGCGGGATCGAGACGCAGCGGCCGCTCGTCGAGACCGCTGCCGATGCGGTCCCGCAGGAGGGTCAGCACCTCGCCCGGAAGCTCCTCGAATTCTTCCATCGGCAGGACGTATTCTAGCGTAACGGACCTTTTTGTCCTGGCATGCTGCCGGGAGAATGCGGACCGCCCTGCTTGGAGCGCCGTTCGTCGATCATTCATCGCCGCTGGGGCTAGAATGTCCGCTATGACCGCCCGCAAGTGGCTCATCCTCGCCGGCGCGCTCGTCGTCCTCGTCTTCCTCGGCCGTGAGGTCGTGAAGCTCGTGCAGATGGGCCCGAACGACTACTTCGGCCTGCTGCGCTACGACCAGCGCGAGGACGGCGACCTCGCGGTCGGCGATCAAGCGCCGGACGTCGTCGTGACCGCCCTCGACGGCAAGCCGGTCCACCTGGCTGAGCGCTTCGGCAAGCGCCCGGTCGTGCTGATCTTCGGCAGCTACACTTGACCGCCCTTCCGGCGCTCGGTCGAGCGCCTGGCCGAGATGCACCGCACGTGGGGCGACCGCGCCGAGTTCGTGACCGTCTACATCAAGGAGGCGCACCCGACCGACGAGTGGCAGGTCGAGGACAACGAGAAGGAAAACGTCTGCTACGCGCAGCCGAAGACGACGCGCCAGCGCGTGGCGATCGCCAGGGACTTCTCCCGCCGCTTCGACTACCCGATCCCACTCCTCGTCGACTCGATCGAGAACACCGCCGACGCCGTCTACGCCGGCTGGCCGGAGCGTTTCTACGTCGTCGACGAGCGGCGCACGATCGTCTTCAAGGGCGAGCCCGGGCCCTACGGCTTCCGGCCCGAGGACGTCGAGAGCTGGCTACGGAAGCGGTTCGCGGCGTAGCCCTCTACCTGCGACGCCGCCTTCGCCCGCCCCGCCTTACGAAGGTGACGGTGGCTCGACGGCCGGCGGCGGTGCGGCGGGACCGTCGGGCGCCTCCGCCGCCCGGATCTGCTCGTAGACCTTCCTGCCGGTAAGCGGCCCGAGCGCCGCCTGCAGCTCCTCCACCGTCGCCTGGCGCACGCCGTCGACGCTGCCGAAGGTCGTCAGCAGGAGCTTGCGGCGGCGCGGGCCGATGCCGGCGAGGGCGTCGAGGCGGCTGGTCAGGGTGCGCGCCGCGCGGCGGCGGCGGTGGCGGGAGACGGCGAAGCGGTGGGCCTCGTCGCGGACCTCCTGGAGGAGGCGCAGGCCGGCGTCGTCGCGGCGCAGCCGGAGCGGCTCCGGGCGGCCGGGGACGTAGACCTCCTCCTCGCGCTTGGCGAGCGAGACGACCGGCGTCTCCTCGACGCCGAGGGAGGCGAGCGCCGCCATCGCGGCGTTGAGCTGGCCGCGGCCGCCGTCGATCAGGATGAGATCCGGCATCGCCCCGACCTCCTCGAGCCGCCGCCGGTAGCGCCGCTCGACCGCCTCCTTCATCGAGGCGAAGTCGTCGATCCCCTGGACGCCGCGCACGTTGAAGCTCCGGTACTCGCCCTTGCGCATCTTCCCCTCCTCCCAGACGACCAGCGAGGCGACGGTCTCGCTGCCCTGGAAGTTGGAGATATCGAAGCCCTCGATGCGGCGCGGCGGCTCCTCCATGTCGAGGTGGCGGGCCAGCCCCTCGGCGCCGGGGCCGAGCGTATCGCCGCCGCGGAAGCGCCGGCGGTGCGCCAGCTCGGCGTTGCGCATGGCGAGCGCCACCCGCTCGGCTTTGGGGCCGCGGGCCGGCAGGCGCAGGTAGACCTTCTCGCCCTTCTTCTCGGCCAGCCACTCGACGAGCGCCTCCTCGCCCTCGATCGGCAGCGGCAGGTGGATCTCCTTGGGGATGAAGGTCGTGCGGTCGTAGATCTGCGGCAGGATCTCGGAGAGGAGACGCTCGGGGGCGATCGGCCCGACGCCCTCCCAGAACAGCTCGCGGCGGTCGAGCACCTGGCCGCCGCGCATGATGAGGACGACCACGGCGGCGTTGCCGCCAGCCACCCAGACGCCGTAGACGTCGACGTCGTCCCCGTCGACCGAGGAGAGCTTGCGCCGCTGCGAGATCGCCTCGACCTGCGTGACGGCGTCCCGCAGGCGGGCGGCGCGCTCGTAGTCCATCGCCTCGGCGGCCTCCCACATCTCGCGCTTGAGACGCCGGAGGAGCTGGTCGCTGCGGCCGGCCAGGAAGAGGCGCGCCTGCTCGACCGCCTCGTCGTAGGCGTCCTTGGTGGTGAGCCCGGCGACGCAGGGGCCGAGGCAGCGGTGCATGTCGTAGTAGAGGCAGGGGCGCGGCAGGGTGCCGTCGATCTCGAGATCGCAGACCCGCACCTGGAAGAGCTTCTGCACCAGCTTGATCGCCTTGCGCGCCAGGCCGCCGGGGAGGAAGGGGCCGAAGTACTCGGCGCCGTCGTCGCGCACCCGCCGGGTGAAGGCGAGGCGCGGGTAGGCGTCGCGCATGGTGAGCTTGAGGTACGGATAGGTCTTGTCGTCGCGGAGCAGGATGTTGTAGCGCGGCTTCCGCCGCTTGATCCAGGTGTTCTCGAGGAGCAGCGCCTCGGCGTTGGTGTCCGTGGTCACGAACTCCACGTCCACCGCCTCCTCGACCATCGCCGCGAGCCGCGGCTCGTGCTCGCGCGCCAGGTAGGAGCCGGCGCGCTTGCGCAGCGACTTCGCCTTGCCGACGTAGAGGACCTTGCCCTGGGCGTCCTTGAAGACGTAGATCCCCGGACGGTCGGGCAGCAGGCGGATGCGCTCGGCGAGCGCTTCGTGGTTCGACATGGCTGATCTGGGCGCCGGCGGGCGCCCGGCGGCGGGCGTCCGCGCTCAGGATGCCACAACAGCCTGCGGCGCAGGCGGCTTCCGGACCTCGGTGATGGGCGCGAGGCGCCGGTGAAGACCTCCGCGGCGCCGGCGTTCGCCCGGATGGCCGAGCGGACGGCGGAATCGAGCCGAGCGACGGCCGAGAGGCCTGAAGCGGCGCACGCAGGGGCCGTGGCGGCAGACGCCAGGGCGAATTCGGAGCCCGTCGGCGCCGGTTTGGCGGCCGAATCCGGTCCGTCGAAGTCAGAATTCAGTCGCGCGAGGCGCGGATTCAGTACAACAAGGCGCGGAGCCAGTAGCCCGGGGCCGCAACCCAGTACAGCGAGGCCCGGTGCCGGTCCGGTCCATCGATGGGGGAACCCAGTGGATTCGGTCTTCGGATCCAGTAGCGGCTTCCAGTAGAGCGAGGCCCGAAGCCACTCCATCGAGATCTCCCAGGACGCGCTTTCCGGAGGGGCGATGGCACTCGAGGTCATACAGCCTGGCGGTGGTCGCCGCGCGCGCGGCGCGGCGCAGCGGCTCGCGGCTCTTCTGTTGTGCGCCGTGACCCTCGGCGCGCCCGCGTCGCACGCGCTCGCCGGCGAACCGCCGGCTCCCGAGTCCCCCTCGCCGCGCCCGCGCCGATCACGGAGCCGGCAGCCGTCGAGCCGCGGCCGCGGGACGAGGTCGACGCGCTCGCCCAAGAGGCCATCGAGTGCGGCGAGTACGCGCGCGCGGAGACCCTCTACCGCGAGCGCCTGGCGCGCCTCGAGGGCGTGCCGGGCCACGAGATCTCCTCCGAGTACGGGCTGGCGCGGCTACTGCCGCCGGCGCGGGAGATCGAGCTGACCACGGACCCCGACCGCATCCTGGAGCTGGCGCCGCTCTCCGGCTCCGACTCCCAACGACCTTCGGTGCGCGCGGCTCGCGGCGGAGCGCCGCGCGAGCAAGTGGTCACCGCCCTCGCCGCGGAGATCGACGCCTGGCAGCAGGCGGACGCCGCGCGCGTCGCTCGCTACGAGCGCGCCGCCCGGCCCTTTCTCGCGGCCTTTCGCGGCGCCGCCCTCGCCGCCCTCCCCCTCGCCGAGCTGACGGCGGCGGGTGACGGCGACGGCGCGCGGCGGCGGCTGGAAGAGGCGCTCGCGATCCGCTCGCGGCTGGCCGCCGCGGACCCGACGAACGCGGTGCGGCAGCGCGAGCTCGGCATCGGCCTGACTGAGCTCGGCGACAGCCTGCTGGCGGCGGGCGACCTGGCGGGGGCGCGCGCCCGCTTCGCGGAGGGACTGGAGATCCATCGCCGCCTCGCGGCGAGCAGCCCGGCGAGCGCGACGGCGCAGCGCGACCTCGCCGTCGCCCTGACCAGGCTCGCCGGCCTGCTCGAGGCCGGCGGGGAATCGGCGGCGGCGCTCGCACGCTTCGAGGAGAGCCTGGAGATCGACCGGCGCCTCGCCGCCGCCGACCCCGCGCGCGCCGAGGCCCAGCGCGACCTCGCGGTGAGCCTCAGCCGGATCGGCGGCCTGCTGGCGACCGCCGGCGATCTCGCGCGAGCGCAGGCGCGCCTCGAAGAGAGCCTGGCGATCGTCGCGCGGCTGGCGGCGGCGAACCCGGCGAGCGCCGAGGCGCAGCAGGACCTCGCGGCGAGCCTCGGCCGGATCGGCGACGTCCTGTCGATGGCGGGGGACGAGGCGGGGGCGCGGGCGCGCTACGAGAGAAGCCTCGAGATCGCCCGCGAGCTGGCGGCGGCGAGCTCGGCGAGCGGAGCGCGGCGCGATCTCATCTTCGCTCACGCGCGGCTCGGCACGCTGCCCGGGGGCGACGAGCACTGGCGGGCGGCGCTGGCGGTGGCGCTCGAGCTGGAACGCGAGGGGCTGCTCGAGCCGAGCGACGCGCCGCTGCTCGACTTCCTGCGCCGAAGCGCGGCGGCCGCCGCCCCGGGGCCGCCATGAGCGACGTCTTCGTCTCCTACAAGCGCGAGGACGAGGCGCGGGTCGCGCCGCTGGTCGACGGCCTGCGCGGCGCCGGGCTCGCCGTCTGGTGGGACCGCGACATTCCCGGCGGCGACAGTTGGCGGCAGACGCTCGCCGAGCGCCTGGCAGCGGCGCGCTGCGTGGTGGTCGTCTGGAGTGCCGCCTCGGCCGGCGCGCAGGGGGAGTTCGTGCACGACGAGGCCGGCCGCGCCAAGGCGCGCGGCGTGCTCCTGCCGGTGCGGATCGACGCCGTCGCCGAGCCGATCGGCTTCGGCGAGGTGCAGTCGCTCGACCTCGTGGGCTGGCGCGGCAATCCGCGCGACCGGCGCTTCCAGAACGTCGTGGCGGCGGTCAAAGCGCTGGTCGCGGGCCAGCCGCGGCCGCGGCCGATGACGCCGGCGCGGCGGGCGCGGCTGGTGGCCGCATGGTCGAGCGGCGTCGCCATGGTGGTGGCGCTGCTGGGGTTCGCGGCGGACGTCGTCGGTTTGCAGGCGCAGATCTGCCGCGTCCCCGGCGTGCGCACGGCCTGCGGGGCCTGGGGCCTGGGCGGCGTGCCGAGCGCGGTGGAGGAAGCCCTGTGGACGGCACGGACCCCCGGCGACTGCGCGGCCCTCGGCGCGTACCTCGCGCGGTTCCCGCACGGCGCCTACGCCGAGGAGGCCGCGCGGCGGCTCCAAGCGGCGGCGATGGTGACCGACGAGACCTGGACGCCCGAGGAGCACCGCCTGCCGCTGACGGTGCGTGACGACCTCGATCCGCTGGCGAGTGAGGAGGCGGCGCGCGCCGATGCCCTGGCGCGCGGCGCGAGCGACGCGCGGGACCTCTGTGAGGGATTCAACGCCGGCGAGTACCGGCTGGTCAGCGCCGCAGCCGAGGCGCAGGAATGGCGCTGCTGGACGCGCGGGTGGCTCGCTCCCATCCGGGGCCCCGGCGGCGTGGCCTGCGGCTTCGACGGCAAGGCCATCTGCCGCGTCGAGGCGCGGCACGTGACCGAGCGGCAAGTCTGCCGGTGAGTTGCGGCAACGCAGCCCCGTGAGGGACCGAGGAGGGCCGTGCGAGGACCGCCGCAGCGCCACCGTTCGCTCGCGGGGTCCAGCGGACCACGGAAGCGGCTCCTCGCCCTCGGGCCGAGGGGACGACTACGCCCCGAGCGCCGCCGCCGTGGCCGCCAAGGCGTCCGCACGCCCCGCGAGCGATCCCGCCTTGCCCTGAAACAGCCGCCCGGAGCCACCGCCACGCCCGTCCAGCAGCTCCGCCACCCGCGCGCCGGCGGCGCGGACGTCAAGCGGCGACTCCGCGCCCGCCGCGAGGGCGAAAAATGCGCCCTTGGCGCCGGCGGTAGTGAGCAGCGCCGCGCCGGCGGGCGCGCGCTCCTGGAAGAGCGCCGCCAGCCGCTGCAGGAAGCCGCCGTCGGCGTCGTCGACGTGGAGGTCGGCCAGCGGTCGGCCGCCCGCCGCCAGGGCGTCGGCCAGCGCCTCGGCCAGGCGCCCTTCGAGATCGCGCCCGCGACGCTGCGTGTCGCGGAGCTGGTCGAGCTTGGCCTTGGCGGCGGCCGCCAGCTCCTCCTCCGGCGCCTCGAGGATGCGGCGCAGCTCGGCGGCCCGCGCCTCGTGCTCGCCGAGGCGGCGGCGGAGCCGCCCGCCGGCCGCGAAGTAGAGCCGCGTACCGCCGCGCATCGGCTCGGCGCCGAGGAGCGCCACGGCCTCGATCTCCGCCGTGGAGGCGAGGTGCGTGCCGCCGCAGGTCGTGACGTCGATGCCGGCGATCTCCACCAGCCGCACGTCGCCGGTATGCCCTTCGGGGAGGCCGCGCGTGCGCACCGCGAGCCCGGCGTACTCCTCCGTCGTCACGCGCCGCGCGGTCACCGGCCGCGCCGCCCGCACCTCTACCGCCACCGCCTCCTCCAGCTCCCCGAGCTGCGCCGCCGAGAGCGCCGCCGCGTCGAGCTCGACGTCGCTCGCCCGCTCGCCGAGATGGAACGAGGTCGTCGCCCATCCGAAGCGGTCGGCGGCGATCGCCGAGAGTAGGTGCTGGGCCGTGTGCTGCTGCATGTGGTCGAACCGCCGCTGCCAGTCGAGCGTGAGGACCGCCGGCTGAGCCGCCGGCGCCGCGGCCGCCGCGTCCTCCAGGTAATGGCGCACCGCGCCGTCCCGCTTCTGCACGTCGACCACGGCCGTCTCCCCGAGCCGCCCGCGATCCGCCGGCTGCCCGCCGCCTTCCGGGTAGAGGATGGTGTCGTCGAGCACCGCAAACGCCCGTCCCCCCTCCTCCCCCGCCGACACCACGCGCACCGCCATCTCGGTGCAGTACGGCTCGAGCTCGTAGGCGTAGATCACTCCGGTAGTTCTCCCGCCTCGACTCTAGCAGTCACCCGCGAGTCTGCCCGTAGACTCCGCTCACGCTGTACTCTCTCTACCTGGATCTTTTTTGTGCGGCTTCCGCGGGCACTGTTGCCGGTAGCCGGACCGCCCGTTTTCCGTCATTCTCTTTATGATGACCGCCGTCGATTCCCCTGCCTTTCCGGACGCCCGCGCCACCCTCCGCCGCGTCTTCGGCTTCGACGCCTTCCGCGGCGCCCAAGAGGAGGTCGTTTCCGCCCTCCTCGGGGGCGAGGACGCCTTCGTCGTCTGGCCGACCGGGGGCGGCAAGTCGCTCTGCTATCAGCTCCCGGCCATCCTGCGCCCGGGGACCGGGGTCGTCGTCTCGCCGCTCGTGGCGCTGATGCAGGACCAGGTGGCGGCGCTGCAGCAGCTCGGCGTCGCGGCGGCGGCCTGCCACTCGGGGCTCGGGTCGGGTGAGATCTACGCCGTCGAGCGGCGGCTCCTGGCGGGCGATCTCGACCTCCTCTACGTCGCGCCCGAGCGCCTGCTCACTGAGCGCTTCCTCGGGCTCCTCGACCAGGCGCCGCTGGCGCTCCTCGCCATCGACGAGGCGCACTGCGTCTCGCAGTGGGGGCACGACTTCCGGCCCGAGTACCTCGGCCTCGGCGTCCTCGGCCGGCGCTTCCCGGGCGTGCCACGGCTCGCGCTCACCGCCACCGCCGACCCGCCGACGCGCCGCGAGATCGTCGAGCGCCTGGAGCTGCCGCGGGCGCGGCTCTTCCTCGCCAGCTTCGACCGCCCGAATCTCCGCTACCGCGTCGTCGACAAGCGCGAGGACCCGAGCCGGCAGCTCCTCGACTTTCTGCGCGAGCAGCGGCCCGGCGCCTGCGGCATCGTCTACCGCCTGTCGCGCGTCAAGGTCGAAACGACGGCGGCCTGGCTCGTCGAGCACGGCATCCCGGCGCTCCCCTACCACGCCGGGATGGACTCGCGCGCCCGCCTCGCCACCCTCAATCGCTTCCGCGCCGGCGAGGGGCTGGTGGTCGTCGCCACCGTCGCCTTCGGCCTCGGCATCGACCGCCCCGATGTCCGCTTCGTCGCCCACCTCGACCTGCCGAGCAGCCTCGAGGCCTACCACCAGGAGACCGGCCGCGCCGGCCGCGACGGCGAGCCGGCCGACGCCTGGATGGCCTACGGTCTGGGGGACGTGCTGGCGCTGCGGCGGCGGATCGACGCCGGCGAGGCCGAGGACTCGCGCAAGCAGGTCGAGCGCCGCAAGCTCGACTCGCTCCTCGGCTACTGCGAGACGACCGAGTGCCGGCGGCGGGCCTTGCTGCGCTACTTCGGCGAGGAGCCGCCCGGCCCCTGCGGCAACTGCGACACCTGCCTCGAGCCGGTCGCTACCTGGGACGCGACGGTCCCGGCGCAGAAGGCGCTCTCCGCGGTGTATCGCACGGGCCAGCGGTTCGGCATGATGCACGTCATCGACGTCCTGCGCGGCGAGCGGACCGACAAGGTGCTGCGCAATGGCCACGACCGGCTGCCGACCTTCGGCGTCGGCGCCGATCTCGACCCGAAGACTTGGCGCACGCTCCTCCGCCAGCTTCTCGTCCGCGGCCTCCTCGCCTCGGACATCGACGGCCTGCAGGTCCTCCGCCTCGAGCGCGACGCCTGGCCGATCCTCCGTGGCGAACGGCAACTGCACCTGCGCGAGGAGCGGAAGCCGACGGCGCGTGCTCGCCGGCGTGCGCCGCCGCGGGGCGGTGACCTGTGGGGCGATTCGTGGGCCGCCGAGCCCGGCGCGAACCCCGGGACCGCAGCGCGAGGTCCCGCCGGCGCGCCCTCGGCCGCCGCCGAGCGCCTCTTCGAGGCCCTGCGCGCCCTCCGGCGCGACCTCGCCCAGGCGCAGAGCGTTCCCGCCTACGTCGTCTTCCACGACGCCACCCTCCGCGCCATCGCCATCCGCGCCCCCCGCTCGCTCCACGAGCTGGCGCAGATCGGCGGCATTGGCGAGACCAAGCTCGCCCGCTACGGCGAGGCGGTGCTAGCGAAGGTGCGGGAGGTCATGGACGAGGGCGATCGGAGCGTTGGTCCGCCGGCTGGGGCTCCTGGCTGACATAGACTCCGGCGCAGACGGCAACGGCGCGAGAGGGCAAGGAGGCCACCGATGGCGGAGTTCCGAGGCGCCGGGGGCACGCCCGGCGGGCTGGGCGAGTTCCTCATCGGCCTGGTGATGGCCGTGGCCGGGGGATACCTGCTCACCAGCCGCGTCATCGTCACCGGCGGGTTCTGGCGGCTCTGGGGCTACGACGGCGGCTTCGGCCTTTCGCTCATCCCGCTGCTCTTCGGGGTCGGCATCCTGTTCTTCAACGGCCGCTCTATCGTCGGCTGGCTCCTGCTCCTCGCCGGGACGGTCGTCATCTTCGCGGGCATCCTGATGAACCTGGACATCTACTTCCAGCACACCAGCCTCTTCAACACCTTGCTCATGCTCGTCCTCCTCGTCGGCGGCATCGGGCTCATGGCCCGCGGTGTGCGCGCCCACGGGCCGCCCGGCACGGCGGCGTAGGAAGCCGCGCCATGGCGCGAAGCTCGCACGGCGTTGACGCCGCCGGACTGCTGCCGCTGCGTGGCGGACGGTTCGTAGCGCCCAGGCCCGCGCCGGCGAGCGCTGCACGCGCCCCACCCCGCTCGGCGGCATTGCGTTTGCACCGCTCGCCGGCACTCCACTTGCGGCGATACGCGCCCTTGGTCCGGCGGTTGTCGAGGCTGTACGCCGGACCCCGCTGCGCCCGCCGCTGGGGCGGCGTGGCGGCCTCCAGGCAGTCTCTCCTTTTTACACAGGAGGACCCCATGAACGACCTGCAAGGGAAGAAGGTCGCGATCCTCGTCGACAACGGGTTCGAGCAGGTGGAGCTGCTCGAGCCGCGGAAGGCCCTCGACCAGGCCGGCGCCAAGACGGTCGTGGTCTCGCCGCAGAAGGGCCGCGTCAAGGGATGGAACCACACCGAGTGGGGGCAGGAGGTCGCGGTCGACCTGCCGCTCGAGAAGGCGCGCGCCGAGGACTTCGACGCCCTGCTCCTGCCCGGCGGCGTGATGAACCCCGATCGTCTGCGCATGAACCGCAAGGCGGTCGACTTCGTGAAGAGCTTCTTCGCCGCCGGCAAGCCGGTGGCGGCGATCTGCCACGGGCCGTGGCTGCTGGTCGAGGCCGACGTGGTGCGCGGGAGGACCGTGACGTCCTACCCGTCGATCCAGACCGACCTCAAGAACGCCGGCGCGCGCTGGGTGGACCAGGAGGTCGTCGTCGACAACGGCCTGGTCACCAGCCGCAAGCCCGACGACATCCCGGCGTTCAACCGCAAGATGATCGAGGAGTTCCGCGAGGGCGTGCACGGGAGGAAGCAGGGGGCGCGGGAGGAGGCGTTCGTCGGCCGTTAAGCGCATGAGCGCCGTGGCGGCCCGCGGCGCCGGCCGGAGAGGCCGGTCAGCCAACAGCCGCCACGCGCCACGAACGGCCCGATCTCGGTGCAGCTCGGCGACGGCGGCTGGCAAGGGGAGGGGCTCGACGCCGAGGCGGTCAACGGGCCGCTGAGTCTCTCGCTCGGCGAAGGCCGGTCCGCGTGCGTCTGGCGACGGTCAACGGGCCGGTGTCGATCAAAGTACCCTGAACGGCGCGAAGGCCGCGCCTGGGACCCATCGCCAAGTGATCGTCGACTTCCACAACCACTACTTCCCCGCCGCCTACCTCGACGCGGTGCGCGCTGGTGGCCTCCGCGTTCGGATGGACCACGACGCCGAGGGCAATCCGCGGCTCCACTACCCCGGCGACTACAACGTCCTGGTGCCCGGGCACCGCGACCTCGACCTGCGCGAGCGAGTGCTCGAGGAGCACGGCGTCGACCTCCAGGTGCTCACCTTCACGACACCGGGGACGCACTACGAGGAGCCGGTGCGGGCGGTCGAGCTGGCGCGGCTGGTCAACGACGCCTTCGCCGCCGAGGTGGCGCGCCGGCCGCGCTTCGCCGCGCTCGCGACGCTGCCGCTCAACGATCCGGCGGCGTCGGCGCGCGAGCTCGAGCGCGCGATGCGCACGCTCGGCATGCGCGGCGCGATGGTCTTCAGCAACGTCAACGGCGCGGCGCTCAGCGACCCGTGCTACCTGCCGCTCTGGGAGGCGGCCGACGCGCTCGGCGCGATCATCTACATCCATCCCGCCCACCCGGTCGGCGCCGAGGCGATGGCCGAGTGGTGGCTGATGCCGCTCGTCGGCTTCCTCATGGACACGACGCTGGCGGCGGCGAAGCTCGTCTTCAGCGGCGTCGTCGAGCGCTTCCCGCGCATCACCTGGGCGCTCTGCCACCTGGGCGGCGCCATCCCCTACCTCGCCGAGCGGCTGGATCGCGGCCACGAGGCCTTCGTCGAGTGCCGGGAGCACATCGAGCAGCCGCCGAGCGCCTACCTCCGGCGCTTCTATTACGACACCGTCAACTTCGACCCGGCGGCGTTGTGCCTGGCGATCGAGTTCGCGGGTGCCGATCGCATCCTCGCCGGGAGCGACTACCCGCACCAGATCGGCAGCATCCCGAAGATGCTCGCGAGCCTCGCCGGCCTGCCGGTCGGCGAGGCCGAGCGGGCGGGGATCCTGGGGGGCAACGCGGCCCGGCTGCTCGCGAAGGCCGGATCGCGGTAAACTCGGCGACGCGGAAGCGGGCCGGGAACCATGCGGGTTCACGTGTCACACCCGCAGAGAGGCATCGGCCCATGAGTTCCAAGGTCTTCGTCGGCAACCTCGAGTTCCGAACCACCCGGGAGGAGCTCGAGAACCTCTTCTCGCAGGCGGGCACCATCCGCGACATCGTCCTGCCCACGGACCGCAACACCGGCCGGCCGCGCGGCTTCGCCTTCGTCGAGTTCGAATCGGACGACGAGGCGGCGCAGGCGATCGAGCGCTTCAACGGCCACGAGCTCGGCGGGCGGCCGCTGCGCGTCAACTCCGCCGAGGACCGTCCCGCCCCGACCGGCAACCGTCCTTCCTTCTCGCCGGGCGGTTACTCCGGCGGCGGCGCCGGCGGCAACCGCTTCCCCGGCAAGCCCAAGGGAAGCCGCCGCAACATCCGGGCGCGCAAGCGGTCGCTCTAAGCCCGCCGGGCGGTTCTGCGCGCCATCACTACACGGCCGCGTAAGCGGGCCGCCGCTCCGCCCGCCGTCCGCGGCCGGGCACCCTTGATACACTGAGCGCACGTGTCCGAACAGTGTCCCCGTCCTGCCGCGACGGGGGAGATCACCCGCCTCCTCGTCGCGGCGCGCGAAGGCGACGGCAGCGCCATGGAGCGGCTGGTGGCGCTGGTGTACGACGAGCTGCGCGCCATGGCCCGTCGTCAGCTCCGGCGCCGCCGGCCCGGGCAGACGATCAGCACCACCGCCCTCGTGCACGAGGCCTACCTCAGGCTGGTGGACCAGGACGACGCCAGGTTCCAAAACCGCTCGCACTTCCTCGCCGTGGCGGCACTCGCCATGCGCCACGTCTTGGTGGACGCGGCACGCCGCCACGCGGCGAAGAAGCGCGGCGGTGAGCAGGCGCGGATCACGTTCGACGAGCTGCGCTCGGGCGGGATGGCGAGCAGCGTCGAGGAGCGCGCCGTCGAGATCCTCGCCATCGACCGCGCCCTGGCCTCTCTCGAGACGGTCGACGAGCGGCTGAGCAGGCTCGTCGAGCTGCGGTTCTTCGGCGGCCTGACCGAGGAGGAGACCGCCGAGGCGCTGGGGACCTCCGAGCGAACCGTGCGGCGTGACTGGCGCAAGGCCCGCGCCTTCCTCTTCCAGGCGCTCGGCGGCCAGGCCGCGGGATGATCCCGGCGGCCAACCCGGCGCTCTGGCGCCGCATCGAGCCGGTCCTCGATCGGGCGCTCGAGCTACCCCCGGCCGAATGGAGCGCTCTGCTCGAACGCGCGTGCGCCGGGGACGCGGTCTTGCGCGCGGCGGTCGAGGCCCTGCTCGCGGCCGATCAGCAGGCCGGCGGCTTCCTGGCGGCCCCGGCGGACGAGTACGCCGCGAATCTCCTCGCGGCAGATCCCGAGGCGGAGCCCGAGGCCCAGCTCGCGGGGCTCCGGGTGGGGCCGTACCTGCTCCTCCGCGCGGTTGGGAGCGGCGGCATGGGGGTGGTCTACGAGGCCGAGGACACACGACTCGGCCGGCGCGTCGCGGTCAAGCTCCTGCCGGCCGAGATCGGCCGCGACCGGAAGGCGAAGGAACGCTTCCTTCGCGAGGCGCGGGCCGCCTCCCGCCTCGACCATCCGAACCTCTGCACCGTCCACGACGTCGGCGAGAGTGACGGCTGGCTCTACATCGTCCTGGCCTTCTACGATGGCGAGACGTTGCGCGACAGGCTCGAGCGCGGCGCGCTGCCGCTTGGCGCGGCGCTCGACGTGGCGGTCCAGGTGGCGCGCGGGCTGGCGTCCGCGCACGAGGCCGGGATCGTCCATCGCGACATCAAGCCGGCGAACGTGATGCTGACCGCGCGCGGCGAGGCCAAGATCCTCGATTTCGGAATCGCCAAGCTGGGGGATGACGCCTCCCTCACCCGTACCGGAGGGTCGGTGGGAACGCCGGCCTACATGTCGCCGGAGCAAGCGCGGGGCGAGCGGGTGGACGCCCGCACGGACGTCTGGTCGCTCGCGGTGATGCTCTACGAGATGGTCGCCGGCCGGCGGCCGTTCGGCGGCGATGGCGCGCAGGCGGTGCTCTCCTCGATCCTGACCCAAGAGCCCCAGCCGCTCGACCGCCTGTGCCCGGAGGTGCCGCCGGAGCTGACTCGGACGGTGACCAAAGCGCTGGCCAAGGATCGCGCGGAGCGGTATGCGAGCGTGGCGGAGCTGCTCGCCGACCTCGAAGCGGGGATGGCGCCTGCCGGGACGTCGCGGCCGCGGTCGCGACGGCAGGTGGCGGCGCTGCGCGCCGGGCTCCTCGCGGCGGCCACCGCCGGGCTGCTCGCCGTCGCCGTCCGCTGGCTGCCGCTGCCCTTCGCGGCCGCACCGCCGCTGCGGGTCGCGATCCTCAACCCGGCCGTGAACTCGGCGGCGGGCGAGGATCCGGAAGTCTCCTTCGTCGACGCCGAGGTCATGGAGGCGGCTCTCGCGGCCCTCGCGGCACTCGACGGCGTGCAGCCCCTCGACCCGCCACAGCGGGACGAGGAGAGCGGCTCCGCCGCGGAGCGGATGCGCGCCGCCGAGGCGGACGAGGCGCTGTTGCCCGTCGTCGACTGCCGGAGCGCGTCGTGTCGAGTGACCCTCCGCCGGCTGCGCGGGCGCGGCGGCGTCGTGCTCGCGACCGTGGGGCCGTTCGAAGTGCTGGCCGGCGCCGAGCACGCGCAGCGGCTGGCGGAGGCCGTACGGGTGCATCTGCGGCAGGTCTACCCCGAGCGCCGCCTTCGCAGCGGGTCGTCGGGGGGTGACGCGCGGCCCCGGGACTATGCGGCGTACGTCGTGCTCGAGCGCCGCGCCGACAGCGGGGAGCGACTCGGGCGCGAGGAGCTGAATTTGCTCGACGCCCTGCTGCGGACCTCGCCCGGCCTCGTCGGTGCTCATCGCCTGGCGGCGACCGTCGCCCGCGGCCTCGGGGATTTCGATCGGGCTCTGGCCTACGCAGCACGCGCCCAAGAGCTGGCGCCGCACGACCCGCTGCCTCTGTTCAGCCGCTTTCGCGTCGAGATGGCCGCGGGGCGCCTCGAGGCAGCCCGGAGGACCCTCGCCCGGCTCGCCGAGGTGGCCCCCGCCGACGCCCGCGTACAAAGCTCCGAAGCGGATGTCCTGGAGGCCCGCGGCGAGCTGGAGGCTGCCCGACGGCTGCGGCACGAGGTGGCCCGCCGGCGCCCCACCTGGCGCAACGTGCTGGAGCTCGCGACGCTGGAGTTTCGCCTCGGTGCGGCCGCAAGCGCCCGCGGCCGTCTCGTCGAGCTGCTGCAGGCGCAGCCCGATAACCAGTACGTGCGGGAGAACCTCGCGGCGCTGGAGGCGGCATTCGGGGAGCTCGTCCGCGCCGCCGCACTCTACGAGGAGCTGATCGCCGACCGGCCGGCGCGCCCCTACTTCTCGAACCTCGGCTTCGTGCGCTTCCTCCTTGGCGACTACGCCGCGGCCGCCGCCGCCCACCGCCGAGCGCTGGCGCTGGAGCCCGATCATGTCCTGACCCGGTTCAACCTCGGGACGGCTCTCGAGGCCGAGGGCGACCTCGCGGGGGCGCGAGCCCTGTACCGGGTGCTGCAACAAGAGCTCGCGGCGGCCGCCGGCCCGCTCGATGCGCGAACCCGCATGCTGCACGCCCAGTGCCTCGTGCGCCTGGGCCGGCGCGGTGAGGCGCTCGCTCTCGTCGAGCAGGTCCTCAAACAGGCGCCCGAGGACGTCCAGGTCGTCCACCAGGCCGCCCAGCTCTACGCCCTTCTCGGCGAGCGCCTGTCGGCCCTCTACTACGCCGAACGGGCACTCAAGAAGGGTTTGCGCCGGGAGTGGTTTGCGATCCCCGAGTTCGGCGCGCTCGCCGAGGATCCGGATTTCCGGGCCCTCCTCGCATCCTCCGCCTCGCGTACGGCGGGCGGTTAGTGGCGCCCTACCCTCCGGGAGGCTGAGGGACGTCGAGGCCGCCGAAGTTCCCTCCCCCGGGAAGAGGGTTGGCCCAGCCGACCAGGGTCTGGCCAGCGAACACTTCGTAGATGTAGCGGCCCTGATCGGCTGCCCTGCCGACGGTCCCGACGATCCGGTCCGCGCTCGCCGCGAGCGCGGAAAAGGGGCCGTTCTTGGGCACCGACCTGTGCACCGAGCCGTCGAGAGGCTGGAACTCCTTGAACACGACGTGCAGCTCCCTGCCCACAGCGTTGGCGGAGAGGTGCCAGGTGACGGTGTCGCCCGGCTCGATCCCGGCCAACGGGTTCTTGTCGGCCCGCACGCTGGTGACGCCTCCGCTGTCGTTCAGCGTCAGGTCGATGTCGTGGCTCTGGCTCATTCGCCGCTCCTCCTCCCTGGTTGGCAATTCGGGCCCGCTCATGCCTCGGCGACCTTCAGCGCTTCGCGCTCGGCGCCGTCCTCAGTGCCCGTGGGCGGCGCTTCGTCGCTCGAGTGGTCGTCGCGGTCGTGATTCTCCTGACTGCGTCTGCTCGCCCGCGCCTCCTGCACCTGCTCGCGGGCCGCCTCGTCGAGCGTGCTTTCCTTCAGGAACCTCACGGTCTTCTCCGGGCTCAGGCTGTCGAGGTCCACGATCATGTCTTCGACGGCGACCGTGACCGGCCGGTCCTCAGGTTCCCCAGTCTCCACCTCCATGTCGCTGGCATGACCCAACATATCGCCCGTCTGCTCGTACACCGACTCCCGTGAGCTCTCCTCTGCCAGCTCCTCGGGTAGCACCGCGTTGTAGGGCGGCAATAGTGAATCGATGGTCTCATAGATCCCGTTCGAGGCGCCGATGGGATCGGGCGCGTCGGGCTCGATGGCTCCCTCACCCGCGTTCACCGTGATGATCGCCTCGACGGCCGCCGCCGCCACTGCGCTCTCCCGGCCATCACCGTTCGCCGGCGGCAGGAGGGCATTGCCGTCGAGCCCACCATGACGCCCCGCCTGCTCGAGCAGCCGGCGCTCGTCCCCGGCCGGCGGCGGCACGTCGTCGGCAGGAGCCTCGTTGGCCTCGAGCGCGGTCTGCAGCGTGTCGTTGACCTGGCTCGGCGCCTGTCCCCGCAACGGCCTCAGGACGTCGCTGTCCTCGCGGCGGATGAAGTCTTGTGCCAGCATCAGTCTGCTCACCGTCGCGAGCCGTCCGTCCCGGGCCGCGTCGGCGACCTGGAACACCGCAGCCAGAGACTCGGAGACCTGCTGCTCCGAGTTGGCGTCGGGCAGCACCTTCCGCGCCAACTGGCGCAGACTCGCCGCGCCGCTGCGGCCTCGTGCCAGGTCGATCAGCGACCATAGCTCGTCGAGACCTCCTGTCATCTCGCCACCCTGCGGTGACCGAAACGACGCGTTGACGAACCGGTCGAGCGCGGCGAACTGGTCACGGCCGACGGACTCGAGCAGCGCCTTGTTGACGGTGCCCCCATGCTCCCGCTGCCAGCGCTGGAACTGACTCATTCTCAGAGGCATGATCATCTCCCGTTTGAGCTTTGTTGGTCGTTGTCGCTACTGGGTGGACAGGACAGCCTGCGGATCCACGACCTCGAGGTGGAACGCGAGCCCGATCTGCTCGGGGGCGGCCCGGCCGATCAGTACTTCCTGAGCTTTGATCAGGAAGTCGTGACGGCCACCTGCTTCGAGATCCTTGACTGGGATGGTCACGCTCACCGGCAGACGGGCGCCGAACACAAATTGCTGCTCCGGCGCTACCGCGCTGGACATCGTCACGTCGACGGACTCGAGCGAGCCGGCAAAGCTTCCCCACACCTCGGCCATGCCAGGGAGCTGCGACAGCAGTACGCCTTGATCAAGCACCGACCCAGTGCAGCTCCCGCCGCCGGCGGGGCAAGCGACCGAGATCTTGAGCAGCGCGCCGAACATCTTCTGCTCGGCGTCAGGATCTCCCGCGCCGTGAAACTCCTGGTCGTCGACGAAGAGGCCGAGCTTGTCGAAGGTCCATCTCACGAAGCGAACCGCTGGATCCGTCCTCTGCTTGGCGCCGGCGAGCGTGCCGTCGATCCGCTTCCTCACCGCATTGCGCAGCGTCACCGCCGTCTCGAAGTCGGTGAAAAAGGGAGGACCCAGGAGCTCCCAGAGCGGACGCAGGTCGAGCCAGACCGGGATGTCCTCATTGGCGGCGTCGGAGGCCGAGTCGCCGAGGCAGTTGACGCTGCCGAAGCACTGGGACGTCTTCTCTTCCCGCTCGGAGGCGTCCAGTATCCGCTGCAGGTCCGACTGCGCCTTCTGCGCCCCCAACGAGCCGCCGACATCGAACTCGACCCCTTCGATCGAGCCTTTCACTCCGGCTTCCAGGCCGCTCTCGAAGTCGACGCCCTGATCGAGCAGCGCGGCGGCCTTGTCGCCGCGGATCTCGATCCGCTGCTGGCCGCGGCCGCCACAGGAAAGAGCGTAGGAGTAGTGAGTCCCGAATTCCTCGAGGAAGTCCGCCCATTCGGCGTCGGTGATGCCGTCGCGCAGCAGGTCAAGCGCTCGCGTGAACCCGACGGAGAGCTTCGCGTTCCTCTTGTCCTGCACCAGCGCGTAGGTGGTTGCGACGATGTCGCTGGTCATGTACGACAGCTCCCGGCTGTAGAGCTTTTCTGTCATCGAATGGAACGTGCTGTTCTGGCTGAATGAGAAGCCGGCGTCGTGAACGCCGAACGACTGCCCGCTGGTCAGGTTGGCCCGTAACTCCGCTTCCGAGGTCACCATCGCGTGCCGGGCCGAGGTCTCAGTGAGGTCCTTGCGGGTCCAGACCTGGCCCCACGGGATCGCCCGATTGGAGGGCGACGGCCGCCACTCCTTCGTGCCGCCGTCGGGGAAGCCGAAGACTGCCGACGTGGCGCCGGAGTTCTCGATGTGCGGCGGAAGGTCCATGGTGAGGACGTTCCAGCCGTCGTTGGCGAGGTCGGCGCAGTCGGCGCGGTTGCCGAAGGCGGAGTTCCAGTCCTGATCGCCCACGGGCAGGCAGGAGGGATCGTCGGTGTCGGCGCAGGACCTGGCGCGGGCCGCCTGGACGTACCTGGTCGCCTCGAGACCGCAGGCGGGCACGGCGGACGTCGGGGTGAAGCTGCGGCCTACGGCGTCGAAGACGAGCTTGGCGCCCGCATCCTGAATGGCGAAGGTGTGCTCACCTTCAGCGACCAGGCGCAAGGGATCCGCCCGCTCGCAGAGCAAGACGAAATTGCCGCCGGGATCGCGGGTGAAGCCAAAGTACGGAATGGTCTGATAGACGCCGTGGTGCAGGTCATCGGCGACTCCCGGCAGCGTGGCCGGCTGCGGCTGCCGAACGTTCAGGTGCTTGCTCGCCACCCACGCTCCGGCCGGCTCGACGGCGAGGGCGGCCCTCGCCTGCAGCAGCGAAAGCAAGCACAACGCGGCGACCGTCAGGACGGCCTGGAAAAAGGCTCTCTCGTTTTTCATGTGCGACCTCCTTTACAGGGATCACACGCAGAACCGCCGTAAAAGCGGCCATGGGACCGCAGCAGCGGAGGAGGGCGACAGTGGGAGAGTTAGTTAGCCCTGCGGGGCGGCAGCTCGCGCGCGGCCTACCCGGCGTAGATCTGGATCTCGCGCAGCTCCTTGAGCTTGTCGCGCAGCGCGGCGGCTTCCTCGAACTCGAGGCGCTTGGCGGCGGCGCGCATCTCCTTCTCGAGGCGGGCGATGCGCTCGCTGAGCGGCAGCTCGTCGCGGTCGGCGAGCTCGGAGAGGCGGGTGGGGCCGCCCGGCGTGTAGTAGTCCAAGCTGCTCATCTGCAGCAACGGGTTGTGGATGTCCTTGAGGATGCTGCGCGGCTCGATGCCCATCTCCGTGTTGTAGGCCTCCTGCCGCGCCCGCCGCCGCTGCGTCTCGTCCATGGCCCGGCGCATCGAGTCGGTCTGCGCGTCGGCGTAGAAGAGCACCCGGCCGTTGAGATTGCGGGCGGCGCGGCCGGCGGTCTGGATGAGCGAGGTGCCGCTGCGCAGGAAGCCCTCCTTGTCGGCGTCGAGGACGGCGACGAGCGAGACCTCGGGCAGGTCGAGCCCCTCGCGCAGCAGGTTGATGCCGACCAGGACGTCGAAGTCGCCGCGGCGGAGGGCGGTGACGATCTCCACCCGCTCGAGCGTCTCGACGTCGCTGTGCATGTAGCGCACCTTGAAGCCGAGCTCGGCCAGGTAATGGGTCAGCTCCTCGGCCATGCGCTTGGTGAGCGTCGTCACCAGCACCCGCTCGCGCGCCGCGACGACGCGCCGGATCTCGCCGACCAGGTCGTCCACCTGCCCGCGCGCCGGCCGCACGTCGATCTGCGGGTCGAGCAGGCCGGTCGGGCGGATCACCTGCTCGGCGACGATGCCGCCGGCGCGCTCGAGCTCCCAGGGCGCCGGCGTCGCCGAGACGTAGATGCGCTGCCCCACCCGGGCGTCGAACTCCTCGAAGGTGAGCGGCCGGTTGTCGAGGGCCGAGGGGAGGCGGAAGCCGAAGTCGACGAGCGTCTGCTTGCGCGAGCGGTCGCCGTGGAACATGCCGCGCACCTGCGGGATCGTCTGGTGGCTCTCGTCGACGACCAGCAGGAAGTCCTCGGGGAAGTAGTCGAGGAGGGTCGGCGGCGGCTCGCCCGGGGCGCGCCCCGAGAGGTGGCGCGAGTAGTTCTCGATGCCGTGGCAGTAGCCGATCTCGCGCAGCATCTCGAGGTCGAAGCGCGTGCGCTGCTCGAGCCGCTGGCGCTCGAGGAGCTTGCCCTCGGCTTCGAGCACCGCCAGGCGCTCGGGCAGCTCCGCCTCGATGCCCTCGATCGCCCGCTCCATGCGGTCGCGCGGCGTGACGTAGTGGGTCTTGGGGTAGACGGCGGCCTGGTCGAACTCCTGGAGCACGTCGCCGCGCAGCGGGTCGAAGCGCGAGATCCGCTCGATCTCGTCCCCCCAGTACTCGATGCGCAGCCCCGCCTCCTCGTAGGGGGTGAGGATCTCGAGCACGTCGCCGCGCACCCGGAAGCTGCCGTGGTAGAGGTCGAACTGCGTCCGCTCGTACTGCATCTCGACCAGGCGCCGGAGCGCCTGATCCATCCCCAGCAGCTCGCCGCGGCGGAAGAACTGGAGCATGCCGAAGAAGGCCTCGGGCGAGCCGAGGCCGTAGATGCAGGAGACCGAGGCCACAATGATGACGTCGCGCCGCTCGAAGAGGGCCTTCGTCGCCCGCAGGCGGAGGCGCTCGATCTCCTCGTTGATCGTCGTCTCCTTCTCGATGTAGGTGTCGGTCTGCGGGACGTAGGCCTCGGGCTGGTAGTAGTCGTAGTAGGAGACGAAGTACTCGACGGCGTTGTCGGGGAAGAAGCTCCGGAACTCCTGGAAGAGCTGGGCGGCGAGGGTCTTGTTGTGCGACAGGACGAGCGTCGGGCGGTTGACCTCCTCGATCACCTTGGCGATGGTGAAGGTCTTGCCGGAGCCGGTCACTCCCAGGAGCACCTGCTCCCGGGTCCCGTCGAGCACCCCGCCGACGAGCTGCTGGATGGCCTCGGGCTGATCCCCTTGCGGCGTAAAGGGCGAGACGAGCCGGAAGTCGGGCATGGCGCCGCGATTGTAAACGTCAACTCGTATAGGTGAACGCCCCCTTCGCCTCGAGCACCACCTTGTCGGCGACCTTGACCACGAGGTCGACGGGGCCCGCGCTCGGGCCCCGCGGCGTCTTGGCGGTGAGCGTGGTCTCGTCCTGGACCTTGACTTCGGTCGCGGCAACGCCGCCGAGCAGCACCTCCGGCTTGCCCGTGAAGCCGCTCGCCTTGATGGTGATCTCCGTGCCGCCCGCCAGGGGGCCGGTGGCCGGCGAGACCGGGTTGGTCTTCGGTGCCGCGGCCGTTGCGCCTGCCGCGGTGCGGTTGCGGCCCTGCTGCGCGCCCGTGAGGACCGCCTCCGCGATCTGCCGCAGCTTGAGCACCGCCTGCTCGCTGAACATCCCCACCAGGAAGGCGATGCCCGCCCCTCCGAGCACCTGCTCGCGCTTCCGTCGCCTTGGATCTAGAGACGGACGCGGGACGACATTTACCGGAAGCGCTACCCTCCTCCGCCCTGCGGCGGTTTGCTCGCCGCCAGCTCCTCGAGCGCCTCGGCCAGGCGCAGCGCGTGCTCGCGGTCGACCTGGCCTTGCGAGGCCATCAGCTCCATGATCTGCGACTGGACCTTCTGCATCGCCACCGGGTCCATGCGCTTCTCGTCGACCGCCTTGCCGGCGGCGGTGAAGGCGGCGCGTACCCGCTCGCGGTCGGCGGGGGTCACGTCCGCGGCGTAGCGGCTCTCGAGCTGGGCGGCCGTGGTGTCGAAGACCCAGCGCATGAGCTTTGGGGCCTGGGTGACCAGGACCACCATGCCGATGCCGAGGACGACGAGCAGTCCCAGGCAGCCGATGACCGCGAGCTTGGCGCAGCCCGAGCCCTGGGCCTCGCGGCCGGGGGTGATGGGCGCGAAGGGCGCCGGAGGCGTCGAGGCGCCGGAGGGGGCGTCGCTGGGCTCGGCCATGGAGGACTCTTTCTACCATCGTGCCGGAGGGGGGACAAGCATCTCTATAATGCGCGCGTGAGGTACGACGCGCCCGCCCCGCGCACCGCCGGTCCGCCGATCGCGCAGCCGCCCCGCCGCCTGGAGCCCTCCGGCCGCGCGGTGCGCTGGATGTGGCCTCTCCTCGCCGCGCTGCTCTTCGGCGCCCTCGGCGGCGTGGTCTTCGCCGCTGCCATCCACATGCCGCGGGTGGACGCGCTGGTCGATTTCACGCCCAGCCTGGTGACCCAGCTCTACGACCGCGAGGGCAAGGTCTTCGCCACCTTCGCCCGTGAGCGGCGGGTGATGCTGCGCGAAGGCGAGATCCCGAAGGTCCTCGAGCAGGCGGTGCTGGCCTCCGAGGACAGCAACTTCTTCCGCCACGGCGGGGTCGACGCCCTCGGCGTCGCGCGCGCCGCCCTCGCCGACCTGCGCGCCGGCGAGGTGGTCGAGGGAGCGTCGACGATCACCATGCAGCTTGCGCGCAGCCTCTTCCTGTCGCGCGAGCAGACCTGGCGGCGGAAGGTCGAGGAGGCCTTCCTGGCGGTCGAGCTGGAGAAGACCTTCAGCAAGCAGCAGATCCTCACCATGTACCTCAACCTGGTGAACCTCGGCCACGGCAACTACGGCGTCGAGGCGGCCTCGCGCTACTACTTCAGCAAGCCCGCCGCCAAGCTCACGCTCGCCGAGGCCGCGACGCTGGCCGGCATCCTGCCCGCGCCCAGCCGCTACAGCCCCTACCGCCAGCCCCAGCGCGTGCTCCGCCAGCGCCAGCGCGTGCTGCGCCGGATGCTCGACGAAGGGATGATCACCCGCGCGCAGCACGACCGTGCGGCCTCCCAGCCCCTGCTGGTGGCGCGCCAGCGGGCGCCCGAGTTCTTCGCCCCCTACTTCGCCGAGGACGTGCGCAAGCACCTCGAGGCGGCCTACGGCGCCGACTCGCTCTACGAAGGCGGCCTCCAGGTCCAGACGACGCTCGACCAGCGCATCCAGCGCTCGGCCGAGAAAGGCGTCCGCGAGGGCCTCGTGCGTCTCGCGCATCGCCGCGGCTGGCGCGGGCCGATCACGACGCTCGATCCGGCAGGGCTCGAGGAGCAGACCCTTCCCACCTGGACCGACGCCGAGCCGGTGCCCGGGCGTTGGTACCAGGGGATCGTGCTCGCCGCCGGCCCGGCGACGGCGACGGTCAAGATCGGCAAGGGGACCTACGCCCTCGACGCCGGCGGCATCCGCTGGACCGGCCGCTCGCAGCCCGACGACCTGCTGAAGCCGGGGGCGGTGGCCTGGTTCCGTCTCGAGGCGCCGGATGCGGGGAAGGACGGGAAGGCGAAGGCCGCAGCGAAGGCAGAGGAGGTCAAGGCGCCGGAGCTGCGCCTGTTCCTCGAGCAAGAGCCGCCGATGGAAGGGGCGGCGGTGGTCATCGAGACCGCGACCGGCGCGGTGCGGGCGATGGTCGGCGGCTGGGACTTCGAGCGCAACAAGTTCAACCGTGTGACGCAGGCCAAGCGCCAGACCGGCTCGGCGTTCAAGGTCTTCGTCTACGGCGCGGCGCTCGAGGCCGGCTGGACGCCCGCCGACACGATCCTCGACGCGCCGACGGTGTTCGTCGGCGCCGACGGCCGGCTCTCCTATCGGCCGCAGAACTACTACCGGAAGTACTACGGCATCGTGACGCTGCGGCGCTCGCTGGCGCTGTCGCTCAACGTGGCGACGGTCAAGCTCCTCGACGTCATCGGCGTGCAGCGGGTGATCGACTTCGCGCGCCGCTGCGGCGTCTCCGAGCCGCTGCCTCCCTACCCCAGCCTGGCGCTCGGCACCGCCGACCTGACGCCGCTCTCCTTCGCCGCCGCCTACGCGACGATCGCCAACCAGGGGACGTGGATCGAGCCGTACATCATCGAGCGCGTGACCGGCACCGAGGGACAGGTCCTCGAGCGCCGCGTTCCCAACACCCGCACCGCCACCGACGCCTCGGTGGCCTACGTCCTCACCCACATGCTCGAGGGGGTCGTCGACCACGGCACCGCGACGCCGATCCGCGACTTGCCGTTCGACGTCGCCGGCAAGACCGGCACCACTGACGACTTCTCCGACGCCTGGTTCGTCGGCTTCACGCCGCGCTACACAATCCTCACCTGGGTCGGCTACGACCTCAAGAAGTCGCTCGGCGAAGGCATGAGCGGCACGGTGGCGGCGCTCCCGATGTGGCGGACGATCGCCGACGACGGCCTCGTAAACGGCTGGCTGAAGAAAGGCGAGACCTTCCAGGTGCCCCCCGGCGTCGTGGTGCGCGACGTCGAGTTCTACACCGGCCTCCTCCCCGGCACCGGCAGCTACCGCACCCAGAAGGAGGCCTTCGTCGCCGGCACCGAGCCGAGCGGCGAGTACGGCCCGCGCTGGGGCACGGTCCTCAACCTCCCCTGGTACCAGCAGAAGTCGTTCTACATCCCGAAGGAAGGGGAGGAGACGAAGCCCGCGGAGGAGGGCGGCGTGGCCGGAGAGGGCGGGACAGGCGCGGAGACCGCGGAGCCGCAGGCGGAAGGCGCGGTCGTCGAGGAGGGCGAGGCGGTGCCGCCAGCGGGCGGGGAGGAGCCGCCGCCGGACGAGCCGCCGCCGCCGCGCTAGCCTCCAGCGCCAGCCTTCGTGCCGATCACCGCGTAGTCTTGATCGCCGAACAGCAGCTCGTCGAGACGGTCGCGCAGGCGGTTGACGCGGTCGGCGAGCTCGCGCTGCGCCTCGGGGAGGGTCGCGAGATCGATCTCCGGCAGGCGCTCGGCCGCGGGGAATGGGCGGAGCTCGAGGTGCTCGACTGTGGCGAAGCCGGCGAGCTGGAAGAGGAGCTTCAGCGACTCCGGGTGGATGGGGCGGCGGTGGGTGGGGTCGAGCCAGAAGTTCCGCGCCGCCACCACGATCGAGAGCGGGTTCGGCGTCTCGAGGATCAGCACGCCGCCGGGGCGCAGAGCCCGCCAGGCCAGGCGCACAAGCTGATCGAGCGCCTCGGCCGGCAAGTGCTCGATGACGTGGAAGGAGACGACGCCTCCGAGGCTGCCCTCTTCCACGCCTGCCAGGTACTCGAAGAGGTCTCCCTCTTCCGCCTCCAGACCGCGCTCACGGCAGAGGGCGACCATGCGGGCGCTCGAGTCGACGCCGCGGGCCGCGACCCCGTGCTCATCTAAAAGGACAAGCGCCTCGCCCCGGCCGCAGCCTAGGTCGAGCACGTCCCGCTTCCCTTCCAAGTAAGGCAGGTAGCGGGAGATGCGCTCGGCGATCTCCCCTTGCGTGCCGCGGTAGCGGCGCTCGAGCTCGAAGTAGGCGTGCTCTTCGACGGCGCGCGCCAGCCCTACGACCTCCTCTTCCCGCCACCCAGATCCTTTTCCTTTCTGCGCTCCTTCGAACGCAGCGAGCGCGGCCCCCAAGCTGCCGAGCAGGTCGCGAGTCTCGCGGCGGTAGCCGTCGAGCTTCTGGTCGACGCGGGCGAACAGCGCATCGTTGTGCCGCATCAGCTCGGTGATGCCGTCGGCGTTGAGGCCTTCGAGGTAGCAGAGGCGCTCGTGGTGACGGCCCTCGGCCGCCGCGGCGCGCTCGAGATGGTCGAGCAGGATCAGGTTGTAGACCCGCTGGCGCTCCCAGAGGTCGTTCTGCGGCACCTTGACCAGCGGCCGCACGAGTCGCTTCCAGGCGACGAGGAAGCGGCCGAGGAAGCCGCGGTGGCTGCGGATCGGGAACTCGCGGTCCTCCCGCCACAGCCACCGCCAGGCGTCGACGTCGCGGGTCGGCTCGGTGAGGAAGTCGGCCAGCGTGGGCGCGCGGGGCTCGCGGTCGTCCGCTCCGCTCGCGCCCATGCCGGCTCTCGCAGCGCTCGCGCGGGCTACTCGGCCCGCACGACGCTGACGGTGATCTCGGCCACCACGTCGGGGTGGAGCTCGACGCGTACCGGGTGGTCGCCGAGCGTCTTGATGCCGCCCTCGAGGTCGATGCGCCGGCGGTCCACCTCGAAGCCCTTGGCGGCCAGCAGCTCGGCGATCTCGCCGGCGGTGACGGAGCCGTAGAGGGTGTCGGTCTCCCCCACCCGCTTGGGGACGGTGAGCTGCAGGCCGGTCAGCTTCGCGGCCACCTCGGCCGCCGAGTCGCGCTCGCGCGCGTGGCGGGCCTCGATCTTGTGCCGCTGCTGCTCGAAGTAGGCGATGTTGGCGGTCGTGGCCTCGAGGGCCAGGCCCTGCGGGATGAGGTAGTTGCGGGCGAAGCCCGGCTTGACTTCCACCACCTGGCCGCGCCGGCCGAGGTGGCGCTGGTCGCTCATCAGGATGACTCGCATGACGCCTTCCTCAGTCCGTGGTGAACGGGATCAGCGCCAGGTGGCGCGCCCTCTTGATGGCCTGCTGCAGCAGCCGCTGGTGCCGGGCGCAGGTGCCGGAGATCCGCCGCGGCAGGATCTTCGAGCGCTCGGGGATGAACCCCTGGAGCATCTTGACGTCCTTGTAATCGACGTAGTCGATCTTGTCGGCGCAGAACTTACAGACCTTGCGCCGGCGATAGAAGACCTTCTTGCCCTTGGGCGGTGTCCGTCTCACGCTTCCCTCCCGCCGCGGCTGGGCTCGGCGGCGGCCGGCGGCTCGGCCGCGCCGGCCTCGATCTCGGGCAGCGGCCCGGTGATGAGCGGCTTGCCGGCGCGCTTGAGGTCGAGGTCCGTGCGCACCGCGAGGAAGCGCAGCACCTTGTCGTTCTGGCGCATACGGTGCTCGACCTCGGCGAGGGCGTTGCGGCCGTTCTCGCTGGTCAGGTAGAGGACCACGTACTTGCCCTCGGTGAGCTTCTGGATGGGGAAGGCGAGCTTGCGCCGGCCCCAGCTCTCCTCGCGGACGACGTCGAGGCCGCCGGTCGAGAGCATCTGCTTGTACTCCCCGGTCAGCGCCACGACGTCCTCGTCGGGCACACGGGGATCGACGACGAAAATCAGCTCGTAGGTACGCATGGAGACTACGGCACCTCCCTATGGCCGTAAGGTCCCGCGCCTAGCGCGGAACAGAGAGGAACGGGTAACGGGCCACAGCCTCGAGGGCCTGCCCGTGAACGAACGGCGTATTGTACACGGCCGCGGCTCCGGCGCAACTCCGGACAGTGTCCCTTCAGCCGTTGAACCGATTCATCGCCGCCTCGATCCCGGCTTCCGCCCACGCTTCACAGGCGTCGGCGGCGCGGGCGATCATCTCCCCGACCGCCTCGCGCTCGCCGGCGGCGAAGGGCTCGAGCACGTAGTCGACGATCGCCTCGCCGTCCGGCGGACCGTCCGGGCCGGCGATGCCGCAGCGCAGCCGCGGCACCTGATCGGTCTGCAGGCTCTCGAGGATCGACTCCATGCCGCGGTGCCCGCCGGGGCTCCCCGCCCGCCGCAGGCGCAGCCGCCCGAGCGGTAGGCTGACCTCGTCGTAGACGACCAGCAGCTCCTCCGACGCCACACCCCAGCGCTCGACCAGGCAGCGTGTGGCGTAGCCGCTCCGATTCATGTAGGTCTGGGGCTGGGCGAGCGCCACCTCGGCGCCCGCGCCGGCCACCAGGGCGCTGCACTCCAGACGATCGAGCCGCAGCCGCCGCCGCCGGGCCAGTTCCTCCACCACCCAGAAGCCGACGTTGTGCCGGGTCGCCCGATAGCGCTCGCCCGGGTTGCCGAGCCCGACGATGACTTTCACCCGCGGGCGCAGCTCCGGGTCACGCGGTCGAGCTGCGCTCGGGACGACAGGCGGTTGGCTCGGGACGCCAGGGCCCTAGGCCTCCTCCTCCTTGCCGCCCTTCTTGATGACCTCCGGCTCCACCGGCTCGGCCGCCGCCTCCTCGACCGGCGCCGCCTCGGTGCGGGCGTGCGACAACGAGACGACGACGCGGTGCGGGTCGTCGAGCAGCGTCACGCCCGGCGGAATGTCGAGCTGGCCGGCCTCGACGTGCTGGCCAACGTGCAGGTCCGAGACGTCGACGGTGAGGTGGCTCGGGATGTCGCCCGGCAGGCATTCGACGTGGACCGCACGGGTCACGAAGTCGAGTATGCCGGCCTCGTTCTTGACGCCGTAGGCCGTGCCCACGACCTCGATCTGCACCTCGACCCGCACCTTCTGCGACATCTCGATGCGCTGGAAGTCGATGTGCACGATCGCCCGCTGCACCGGGTCGAGCTGCAGGTCGCGGATCATGGCGTGCCGCTCCTTGTCGCTGCCGGCCAGCTTGAGCAGGAACACCGCGTTCTCGCTGCCCGATTTCTTGAGCAGGTCGAGCACGGTCTTGCGGTCCACCTCGATGGGCAGCGACTCGCGGCCGCCGCCGTAGAGCACCGCCGGGATCTTGCCGCGCGACCGGAGCTGCCGGTTGGCGTTCTTGCCGGTGGCCTCGCGCTTCTGGACTTCGATGGTCATCTCGCTCATTGCTGTGGATTCCTCGCGTTGTCGCGCCTTAGACGAACAGAGAGCTCACCGAGCTGTTCTCGTGGATGCGCCGGATGGCCTCGCCGAGCAGCGGCGCGACCGATAGCGGCCGCAGCTTGCAGCAGCGGGAGAGCTTCTCGTCGAGCGGCGTGGTGTTGGTGATGAGTACGGCCTCGAGAGGCGAGGCCTGGATGCGCTCCAGCGCCGGGCCGGAGAGGACCCCGTGCACGCCGGCGGCGAGCACGCGTCGGGCGCCCTTCTTCTTGAGCGCATCGACGGTCTTGGTCAGGGTGCCGGCGGTGTCGATGATGTCGTCGACGATCAGGGTGTTGCAGCCGTCGACGTCGCCGATGACGTGCATGATCTCGGCCTCGTTCGGGGCGATGCGGCGCTTGTCGACGATGGCGAGCCCCACCTCCAGGCGCTTGGCGATGGCCCGCGCTCGTTCCACCCCGCCGGTGTCCGGCGAGACGATGACCAGGTCGGGGATGTTCAGCTCGCGCATCGCCTCGAGCAGCACGGGGGCGGCGAAGAGGTGGTCCACCGGCACGTCGAAAAAGCCCTGGATCTGGTCGGCATGGAGATCCATGGTGAGCACGCGGTCGGCGCCGGCGCGGGAGATCAGGTCCGCCACCAGCTTGGCCGTGATCGGCACTCGCGGCCGGTCCTTCTTGTCCTGGCGCGCGTAGCCGTAGTACGGCACGACCGCGGTGATCCGCGAGGCCGAGGAGCGTTTGAACGTGTCCAGCATGATCAGCAGCTCCATCAGGTTCTCGTTGACCGGCGACGAGGTCGGCTGCACCACGAACACGTCGGAGCCGCGCACGTTCTCGTCGATCTGGCAGAACGTCTCGCCGTCGGAGAAGTTGTAGGCGACGACGTTGCCGGCCTCGACGTTGAGGTATTCGCAAATCTCCTGCACCAGGGCGGGGTGGGAGCGCCCGCCGAAGATCTTGATCTCTCCAGGCATGGTCCCTCTTACGGAGTGCTGCGGCGGAAAAAGGGTTGGGGCGGGAGGATTCGAACCTCCGGTGCCAGATCCAAAGTCTGGTGCCTTACCACTTGGCGACGCCCCAGTCCCTGACGTCCCGGCGCCGCTCGCCCGGGACGCGGGGGCAAGAGCCTACCGCGTCCGGAGCGTTCGCTGGCGGCCCGTCCGGGTCAGGGCGCCGCGGCGCCCTCAGGTGATCGTCCAGAACGAGTCGCGCAGGTGCATCTCCTGGATCTCCTCCAGGCTCTTGTCCGGAGGTTGGATGGGCGGCGGCGCGTCGGCCTCGAGGTCGACGCGTCGCTGGAGGCCCTCCGCCGGCCGCTCGCCGCGCTCGGTGAGCACCCGCTCGTACTCGGCCAGGATCCGGGTCTCGATGACCCGCCGCGTCTCGTTGTTCAAGGGATGGGCCACGTCCTTGAACTCGCCGTTCTTCTTCTTACGGCTCGGCATGCTGATGAACAGGCCTTCCCTGCCGAGGATGATCTTGATGTCGTTGACCATAAAGCAGTGGTCGAAGACCACCGAGACGAACGCCTTGAGCTTCTCCTCCTGGACCGGAAAGACTTTGACTTCTGTGATCTCCATGCTGTCGTCCTCTCCGTCATCCCTGACCGAACCTGCGGCGCGCGTCGCGCCGGCGCGTCTGGCCTGGACTCACTCCCGGCGACTGCCAGTAGGAGGGAGCAGCCTGGAGGTTGCCGCGGCACCCACCGACCGATAAAGGTGCCGCCGTGCTACTCGCGCGCTGGCATCTGCCACGCATTATATACACGGTGGCTGCGCATCGGCATGGCGGCGCCGGAGCTCGAGTCGGGCGCATGGCACTCGCCCGCACGATAGCCTTCCGGCGGGACGAGTGGCGGCGGAGGCGTGACGAGCGGCTCGCTCAGCACTTCGCGCCACCGCACCTGGACCGCCTGGCGGCGGTCGGAGAGGATCGACCAACTGTCGCGGCGGGCCCACCAGTACGCGGGCTCCTCCCCCTCCCACGCCGTCCACCGCTCGACCGACCCGCCGGCGACCGTGGCCTGCCAGCGGCGGCCCGCGGCGTCCTCGAAGACGATCTCGTTCCCGCTCTGGCGCGGCGGCGCCGCGGGCTCGGCCGGCAACCGCCCGAGCAGGAGCGCCGGCAGCGACATCAAGGGGAAGGGCGCGAGGGGCACGCCGGAGATGTCGAAGCGTCCCGCGAAGACGCAGTAGGCGCGGCTGCGATGGTCGAGAAAGAGCCCGCGCTCCCCCTCGGCGTCGAGCGTCCAGAGCGCCCGCCCCACCGGATCGACGGCGCGCACCTGGTAACGGTCGGGGGCGACGAGGACGAGCGTCAGCCGAAACCCACCCTCGCCTTCGGTGCCGGAGTAGGCGACCCGGTAGAGGCGCTGCGAGCCGACGGCGGAGGCCGGGATCTGCCAGGCAGGGACGTCGCCGGGAGCGGCGGTGCGGACACTGGAGCACCCGGCGGCGAGGGCCAGCGCGGCCGCCGCGACGACGCGGCGGAGGGGGGAGCGTGAAGGCACAGGAGCGGGCGCGCTAGGGGGAGGCGGTCTCGAGCTCGTCCAGCTTGCGCCGCACCTGCTCGGCGTTGTCGTCGCCCAGGTCGAGGGCCCGGCGATAGACCTGACGCGCTTCATCGGGGCGGCCGAGGGCGCGGTAGGCGTCGCCCAGGTGCTCGTAGATCGTGGCGTCGCCCGGCTCGAGCCGCGTCGCCCGCTCGAGCAGGCGGATCGCCTCCTGGTACTCGCCGAGCTGGAAGTGCGCCCAGCCGAGCGAGTCGACATAGGCGCCGTTGTCCGGCTCGAGCGCCACCGCGCGGCGCACCAGGTCCAGCGCCTCGGGGAGTTTCTCCCCCTTCTCGGCCCACATGTAGCCGAGGTAGTTGAGCGCCGGATGGAACGTGGGCTCGATCTCGAGCGCGCGCCGGAAGGCGGTCTCAGCGGCCTCCGGCTGCCCGGCGCGCTCGCGCGCCGCGCCGAGGAGGAAGGCCGCGGCGGCATTGCCGCGGTCGCGCGCCAGGAGCTGCTCGAGGATGGGGATCGAGTCGCCGTACCGCTCCAGGCGCTGGTAGGTCTGGGCGGCGGCCAGCACCTGCTGCGCGTTGTCGGAGGCGCCGAGACGCGCCAACACCTCGTTGCCCTCCGCCTGGCGGCCCAGCCGCAGCAGCAGCTCGGCGCGCTTGGTGGTCGCCGCGGGATCGCCGTCGCTCGCCGCCTGCGCGTCGAGCAGCGCCAGCCCTTCGGCGTAGCGCTCGAGCTCGGTCAGGGCGTCGACGCGCAACGCCAGGGCCGCCGCGCGCACCTCCGGGTCGGCGGCTTCGGCCAGCGCCGCGGCGGCCGCCTCCGCCTCGGCCCACTGCTCGGCGGTGACGCGCACGTGCACCAGCTCGAGCCCCGCCTGCTCGGCCTCCTTGGGCTGCCCGCGGCCGGCGAGCTCCGCCTGCAGGCCGGCGATGAGCCGGGCGGCTTCTTCCGGGCGCCCTTCGCGCACCAGCAGCCGCGCCTGCATGCCGGCGAGCGCCAGGTTCGTCGGGTCCTCGCGCCGCACCCGGCCGAGCAGCGCCTCGGCCTCGGCGTTCTTGCCCTGCGCGGCGAGCACCAGCACCTTGAGGATCAGCGGCTGGCGCTCGTCGGGGAAGCGGGCGAGCAGCGCCTCGGTCGCGGCCAGCGCCCCTTCGAGGTCGCCGGCGCGGTAGAGGGAGGAGGCCACCTGCCGCTGCAGCCGCGGATCGCCGCGCTGCTCCTCGGGCGCGCCGCGCAGCGTCGCCAGGGCGGCGGCGTGGTCGCCGCGGCTCTCCTCGAGCTCCGCGAGAGTGAGGCGCGCTTCGAGCGCCGCGGGATCGCCCGCCAGCACATCGCGCAGCAACCCCTCCGCCTCGGCGGCCTTGTCGCCCTTGAGCAGCGCCTCGATCAGCAGCGTTGTCGCCATCCGGTTCTCGGGCGTCAGACTGGTCACCCGCCGGAAGGCCTCGGCCGCCTTGTCGGCCTCGCCGCGCTCGAGGTACAGGCGGCCGAGCCCGAAGAGCACCTGCACGTCGTCGCCGTCGAGCGCGCGCAGCGCTTCGAGCACCTCGCGTAGCGCCGTCGCGGCATCGGGGCTGTTGGGGGCGAGGTCGAGGTAGACCTCGGCCGCGCCGCGCAGCACGTCGGCGCTCTGCGGCGCCAGGACGCGGGCCCTCGCCACCTCGCGCGTCGCCTCGGTCAGCCGCTCGGTGCGCTCCTCCGGCGCCCGTAAGAGCTGCGCCACGCGCACCAGGAGCTGAGCGCGCTCGAGGTGGATGAATGGATCGAGGGGGTCGAGCCGCTCGGCGTCGCCGAAGGCGGCGAGTGCGGCTTCGTACTCCCCTTCGCCGAAGAGCGCCTTGGCGACGGCGAAGTGAAAGGCCGCGCCGGCGACGTCGCGTCCCGGCACCGCCACGGACGGGGCGGACGTTTGCTGCGCCAGCACGGGACCGGAGAGGAGGACGAGCAGCGACGCGCAGACCCGCTTCACGGCGAGAGGATACCGCGCGGGCCGGCGCTTGCCAAGGCGAGGATGCCACCCGTATAATCTCGCCTCAATTTGTAAGTCGCTGCCTTCCAATAGCTTAGCCTTCCCCGATGAACAAGCTCGGACAGCTCCTCGTGACGCGCGGCTGGATCACCGTCCAGCAGCTCACCCGGGCGCTCAAGAACCAACAGACGGTCGGCGGGCGGCTGGGCACCTGCCTGCTGGAGATGGACGCGCTGAGCGAGGACCTGCTGTTGAAGGGTCTCTCCGAGCAGCTCGGCGTCCCGGCGGCCGTGATCGACGACCTCCGCAGCGTGCCGGAGGACGTGCTCGCGACGCTGTCGCCGAAGGTCGCGCGGCGCTGCCGCGCGGTTCCCTTCCGCCTCGCCGGCGGCCGCGTCGACATCGCGATGTTCGAGCCGCACAACCTGACCGCCCAGGACGAGCTTGCCTTCGCCTCGGGCAAACGGATCAAGGTGCACGTGCTGCACGAGGTGCGCGTCTTCGAGGCCCTCGACCGTTTCTACGGCGAGGAGGCGCCGTCACGCCTCGAACACCTGCTCGAGCGCCTGAACCGCGCCCGCTATCTCTGGGAGCGCGAGGCCGAGCGCCCCTCGGCCGTGTCGACGCTCGTCACGCCTCCGGGCGGCATCCTGGCGGTCGTGCCGGCGCCGTCCGCGCCGCCGAGCGATCCGGCGCTGGCGCTGTCGTCCCTGCGCACCCGCCCGATCCCGGCGCCGGTGATCGGGTCCCGCCCGCGGCCCGTGCCGGCGCCGTCCGCCGCGGCGGCGGGGCCCGCTCCCGCACCGCCGAAGCCGGCAGCGGTCGTCAAGCCCGCCGCCCCCGCCCGGCCGGTCGTCGCCCTGACGGCCGAAGAACGTGCCGCCCTCGGTGGCGGTCCGCCGCCGGCGCCCGCGGTCGCCACGCTCGCCGAGCTCGAGACGGCCTTCGTCGCCGCCGCGGACAGCGACGAGGTCGGGCGCCTGCTCCTCGCGCACCTGGCGCACCGCACCAGGCGGGCGGCGCTCTTCCAGGTGACGCGCGAGCGGGTCAAGGGCTGGATGGCCCGGGGCGAAGGGGTCGATGCGGACCGCTTCGCGCGCTTTACCGTCGGCTTCACCGAGCCTTCGGTCTTCCTCAACCTCCGCCAAGGGAGCGGCGTCCACCTCGGACCACTGCCGCCGATGGCGGCGCACCGCGAGCTGGCAGCCTGCTGGGGAGGAGACCTGCCGCGCGCGTGCCTGCTGCTGCCGGTGCGCCTCCGCGACCGGCTGGTGATGGTGCTCTACGTCGAGGCCGGCGGCGGGCGCATCGACCTCGACGGCATGCAGCGCCTCGCGGCGGCGACGGCGGCGGCGTTCGAGCGCTGCATCCTGGTCAAGAAGCGCGGTGGCGACGCGGGCGCCTGCGGAACCGTCTAGTGCCGCGCACACCCCTGGACTGGCGGCGCCCCCGCGCGGCGGGGCCGGCCGCCCTCCACCCTCCCGCGGCGGTCTCGGCACCCGGGCCGGTCGACGTCATCGTGCCGGTCTACGGCGCCGTCGAGGAGCTGGCCGCCTGTCTCGCCAGCCTCGAGCGCCACACCGATCTCACGCGCCACCGCCTCGTCGTCGTCGTCGACGGCGACCCGGCGCTCGCGGCCGCCGCCGCTCTCGAAGAGGTCGCCGCGCGCTGCCGCGCCCTGGTCCTCCACAACGCCGCGCGCCGCGGCTTCGTCGGCAGCGTCAACCGCGGCATGGCGCTGTCGCGGCGCGACGTCGTCCTCCTCAACAGCGACACCGTGGTGACCCGCGGCTGGCTCGAGAAGCTGCAGCAGGCCGCGCTCTCCGACCCGACCGTCGCCACCGTCACTCCGTTCTCGAACCACGCCACGATCTGCTCGCTGCCGCGGTTCCTGGAGGTCAACGCGCTGCCCGCGGGCTGGGGTCTCGACCGCTTCGCCGATCTGGTCGAGCGGGCCGCGGCGCGCGAACGGCCGCGCCTGCCGACCGGGGTCGGCGTTTGCCTCTACATCCGGCGCGCGGCGCTCGACCGACTCGGCCTCTTCGACGAGCGGACCTTCGGCCTCGGCTACGGCGAGGAGAGCGAGTTCTGTGTCCGCGCGTCGAAGGCCGGGTGGCTGCATCTGCTCGACGACGCCACCTTCATCTGGCACGCCGGCCAGAGTAGCTTCGGCGACAGCCGCCGGCCGCGGGTGCGCGCCGCCCACCGCGCGCTGCGCCGTCTCCATCCCGAGTACCTTCCGACCGTCGCGCGCTTCATCGCCGAGGACCCGCTGGCGGCGGCACGTGCGCGGGTCACCGGCGCACTGCAGCCGCGCCCGCGGCCGCCGCGCGGACCGCGGCGCATCGTCCACCTGGTGCACGGCTGGCCGCCCTGGAACCGCGCCGGCACCGAGACCTACGCCCGCGGCCTCGCCGTGCGGCAGGCCCGGTGGCGCGAGGTCGCGGTCTACGCCCGCCGCGACACAGCCCCGCACGGCAGCGCGGGGCTGGCATTGCGCCGCAAGGGCGAGGCGGTCGAGCTCCTCGACGGCGGCGTGCGGGTGCGGTTGGTGGCCAACAACTTCACGCAGCGCGACCCGCTGTCGCGCAACGCGCTGCGCGATCGCGCTCTCGCTGCCGACTTCGGGGCCTTCCTCGACGAGGTCCGACCCGAGCTCGTGCACGTCCACCACCTGGCGGGGCACGCGTTCTCGCTGCTCGGCCAGGTGACACGCCGCGGCCTGCCGCTCGTCTACCAGGTGCAGGACTGGTGGACCCCTTGCGCGCGGACCAACCTTCTCGACCGCAACCGCCGCCTGTGCAGCGGCCCCGGCGCCGCCAAGTGCGCCGCCTGTCTGCCGCTCACCCGGCTGCCGCCGGCGCCGTTGCTGAACCGCCTGCTCTACCTCTACCGCGGCTGCGCGGCACGGCGCGCCTTCCGCCGCGCCGACGCCTGGCTGCTCGGCTCGCGGGCGATCCACGACAGCTACCGCCGGCTCGGGCTGCTCCGGCCGCGCGATGCGGCGCAGGTCCTGTCCTACGGCGTCGAGCTGGCGCCGGCGGCGCCACGGCGGCCGCGCCCGCCGGAAGCGCCGCTCCGCTGCGGCGTCATCGGCTCGCTCATGCCGCACAAGGGGGTGCACGTGGCGGCCGCCGCCTTCGCCGGCATCGATCCCGGACGCGCGCGGCTGGTGGTCTGGGGGGACCGGGAGGTCGACCCCACCTATGCGCGCGAGGTGGAGGCGGCGGGCGCGGGGCGGGTCGAGCTGCGCGGGCGCTTCGCCGAAGAGGAGAAGGCGGCGATCTTCGCCGGGCTGGACCTGTTGATCGTGCCCTCGCTCGGCCTCGAGTCGTTCGGGCTCGTGGCGCGCGAGGCGCTGCACCACGGCGTGCCGGTGCTGGCCAGCCGGCGCGGGGCGCTGGTCGAGCTGTTCGCGGCGGAGGCCGAGCCCGCCGGCGCGCTGTTCGATCCCGAGGGTCCCGAGGAGCTGCGCGGGTGGATCGAGCGGCTGGCGGCGGACCCAGGCATCCTTGCCGGCTGGCAGGCGCGACTACCGGCGGTCAAGGGCATGGACGAGCATGCCGAGGAGGTCGAGGCGGTCTACGAGCAGGTGCTCGCGCGCGGGCGTACGCGGCGGGTGAGGCCGTGAGGCGCGCGGCTGCCTCGGCGGACGAGGGCGCGCTGCCGGTGCGGACACGCGGGGCGAGCGGAGCCGCCACCGCTCTGCGGGTCCTCCAAGGAGAGGGACTCCTCGGGTTCCGCGACCGTGCCCTGGACCGCCTGGCCGCGGCACGGCGGCGGCGGGCTTTCCGCACCGCTGCCTCGCCGATCGATGCTTCCGCGGTCCCGCCCACGCCGGTGCTCCACCTGGCCGCGACGCCGCCGGTCCCGAGCCTCGGTGGCGTGCAGGTGCAGCTCCTCGCGCGCATCGAGCGCGAGGCGCGGGAGCGCGCCGTCGCGCTGCTCTATCCGCGCGCCGGACGCTGGCGTCTCGAGGTGGCCGCGCCCGGCGGCCGCCAGGCCTGGACGCTCGCGACGCCCGCGCTCTACCACGAGCTGGCGATCGCCGACGCGGCTCTCGAAGCCGCCGTCACCCAGTCCGTCGCGGCGGCCGGCGCGCGCCTGCTCCACGTCGAAGGTCTTGCCGGCCTGCCGCTCGCCTCGCTCGCCGCCCTGCGGCGGGGCGGCCTTCGCCTGTTGCTCTCGCTCCACGACATGGCCGCCTTCTGTCCGCGGCCGCACCTGCTCGATAGCTTCACCCTCCGCTCCTGCCACTACTCGCGCGACGCGCGGCGCTGCACGGCGTGCCGAAACGAGGACTGGCGCATCGAGGCCGGCTGGCAAGAGCGGCGGCGGCTCGCCGAGGAGCTGTTGGCCGCCGCCGACGCGGTGGTCTATCCTTCGGAGTTCCTCCGCCGGGCGCATCTGGAGCTCTTCCCCGGCGTCGATCCGGCACGCCACCGGGTGATCGCTCCCGAGAGCGACCGGCTCGAGCCCCCACCGGCCTACGACGCGGCGCCGGTCGACCGCACCTCGCCGGGGGCGCCGCTGCACGCGGCCTACGTGGGCAGCGTCAAGCCGCACAAGGGCGCCCTCGTCTTCGCGGACCTCGTCACGCGGCTGGCGGCGGCGATCCCGGGGCGAGTGCGCTGGTCGGTCTACGGCGGCGGCGATGCAGATCTCCTGGTGGAGCTCAACCGCCTGCCGCGCGTCCAAGTGCGCGGCTACTACCGGAACGGCTCGCTGCCGCGCCTGCTCCGGCGCGCCCGTCCCGACGTCGCGCTGCTGCTCTCGATCTGGCCCGAGGCGTACGGCCTGACGCTCTCCGAGTGCCGGGCCGCCGGCATTCCCGTCGTGGCCTTCGATCACGGCGCGCTCGGCGACAGGATCCGCGCCGAGGGTGGCGGCATCCTCGTATCGGCCTGCGCGGGGGCGGCGGGCGTCGCCGATGTGCTCGCCGGCGTCGTGGCAGGCCGGGTCGCGCTGCCCGCCGTCGTCTCACCGCCCGTCGCGGCCGCGGCGGCGGCGTATCGGGCGCTCTATGGCGAGCTGACCGGGTAGGGGCCGCGCGGCGCTATTCTCGCCGCGCGATCGCAATCATCCCCAGCCCGGGCCAGGGGAGCAGGCGATCGGCGCGGCGGACGAGCGGCACCAGCATGTTGAACAGCTTGAGCTGCAGGCGATCGAAGCGGCGGCGCGCCAGCAGTCTGCCGTTGACGTACCACCCCGGCACGCCGGCGCGGTTGAAATCGCGCAGGTGTTCGAGGCTGAAACCGGTCGCTTCGAGCTCGCGCGCCAGCATCGCGCGGTCATACCGGCAGCGGTGGCCGAGCACCTCGTCGAGGCTCGAATAGAGGCGCTGACCCTGCGGCACGTAGAGCACCAGCCGCCCGCCGGGCTCCAGCGCGGCGTGCATGTTGCGCAGCGCGGCGAGCGGATCGCAGACGTGCTCGAGGACGTTGAGGCAGACGACGGTGTCGAAGCGGCCGCGCCAGCGCTCGAAGTCCGCCGCCGCCTCGAGGTCCACACGGTCGACGTCCAGGTAGGGCTTGCCGAGCGCCAGGTTCCGGAGGTAGGCGAGGTAGTGCGGGTTGATGTCGCTCGCGACGTAGAGGTCCCGCGGCAGCAGCCAGGTGGTGATGTTGCCGATGCCGGCGCCGATCTCGAGGACGCGCGCCCCCACCCAGGGCGCGATCGCGGTCGCCATCCAGCGGTTGAAGCGCTGCGCCCGCTCCAGGCTGTGCAGGATGTGCGACCCGTACTCGTCCTCGGCGTAGAGGTCGTCGATCAGCCAGTACCTGAGGATCGCGCGCACCGCCTTGAGGCCGTCGCGCCAGCCGATCTTCTTCCCCTCGCGATAGGTGCGGCCGAGGTAGCTGATCGGCACCTCGAAGATGCGCAGGTCGCGCTTGGCGATCTTGGCGGTGATCTCGGGCTCCATCGCGAAGTCGTTCGAGCGGATCGGGATCGACTTGAGCAGCGGCGCCCGGAACATCTTGTAGCAGGTCTCCATGTCGGTGAGGTTCAAGTCGGTCGCCCAGTTGGAGAGGGCGGTGAGCAGCCGGTTGCCGAGGGCGTGGCGGTGGTAGAGCACCCGCCGCCGCTCGCTGGGCAGGAAGCGCGAGCCGTAGACGACGTCGGCGCCGTCCTCGAGGAACGGCCGCACCAGACGGGCGTAGTCCCGCGGGTCGTACTCGAGATCGGCGTCCTGGAAGACGATGAGGTCGCCGCTCGCCTCGGCGATGCCGCGGCGGATGGCGCTCCCCTTGCCCTGGTTGCGCCCCTGCTCGAGCAGGCGCACGCGATCCGGGTGCTCGGCGGCGATGCGGCGCAGGACCTCGACGCTGCCGTCGGTCGAGCCGTCGTCGACCAGCAGCACCTCGATCGCCCGGACCTCGGGCACCTCGACCGCCAGGACGCGGGAGACCAACTCCCCGACCAGGTAGCGCTCGTTGTAGATCGGGACGATGACCGAGAGCGTGAGGCCGGGCATCGGGCGGGAGGGTATCATCGGGTTCACGGCCCTGTCGGCCCCCGCGTGCGGTGAGCGACGTCCTGGCGATCGTCCCGGCGTTCAACGAGGAGAGCGGCCTGCCCGGGCTCTTGCGGGAGCTCCGCGCCACGCTGCCTGTCTGGGACGTGCTGGTGATCAACGACGGCTCGACCGATCGCACGAGCGCCGTGGCCCGCGCCGAGGGCGTCGCTGTCCTCGATCTGCCGTACAACGCCGGGGTCGCCACCGCCGAGCAGGTCGGCTTCCTCTACGCCCTCGAGCGTGGCTATCACTACGTCGTCCGTCTCGACGGCGACGGCCAGCACGTGCCAGCGGAGGCGGCGCGCGTGCTTGCCCGCGTGCGCGACGGGGAGGCCGACGTCGCCATCGGCTCGCGGTATCTGGCGCCGCCGCGGCCGCCCGCTTCGCTGGCGCGGCGCCTGGGCATCGCCTGGCTGTCGTGGCTGCTGTCGCGGATCGCGGGCCAACGCGTCACCGATCCGACGTCGGGGCTGCGCGCCTTCGACCGCCGCGCGATGTCGTTCTGCGGCCGGCTCTATCCCGAGGAGTACCCGGAGCCGGAGAGCGTCCTGCTCCTGGCGCGGCACGGCTTCCGCCTCTGCGAGGTGCCGGTGAGCATGCGCGAGCGGCAAGGAGGCACGACCTCGCTCGGCCCGCTGCGCGGGCTCTACTACATCTTCAAGGTGACGTTCGCTCTCGGCGTCGAGCTGCTGCGCCGGCCCACGCCGCTGGAGGATGACCGACCATGACCGACTACTACCTGCGCGTGCAGATCATCGCCATTGTCGCGGCCGTGCTGTTCTCGGCCTTCGTCATCGATCTCGTGCGGCGGCGGCGGCTCAACGAGTGGTACTCGCTGGTCTGGCTGGCGATCGGCGGCGCCGTCGCGGCGTTCGCCTTCTTCCGGCCGCTGCAGTTCGTGCTGGCGCGGCTGGTCGGGCTCTACTACCCGCCCCTCCTCGTGCTCGGGACGATCCTCTTCCTGCTGCTCGCCCTGAGCCTGCACTTCTCGGTCGTCCTCAACCGCCTGGAGGGGCACAACCGCCGGCTGGCGCAGCGCCTCGCCATCGTCGAGGCGCTGCTGGCGGAGACCTCCGATCCGGCGCGGCGACCGGCCGCTCCCTGACGATGAGGCTGCTCTTCGTCCACGAGGTCAACTATCTCCGCAAGGTCGTCTACGAGACCCAGGAGTACGCCGAGCGGCTGGCGGCGCGCGGGCACGAGGTCGTGTACATCGATTTCCCCGAAGGCGAGCCCCGCCGCGGCCTGCGCCGGCTGCTCGACCTCCAGACCGAGGTGCGGCGGGGCGTGGGGCGGGCCGGCGTTCCCGGGACGATCGAGCTGCGGACTCCCGGCCGGGTGCTGCCGCCGCCGGCCGATCGCCTGGCCGCCAGCCTCACCCACGTCCCGGCCGTCGGGCGCGCCCTCGCCCGCGAGCGCTTCGACGCGGTCGTGCTCTACGCGGTGCCGACGAACGGCTGGCAGACCGTGATCCTGGCGCGGCGGCGGCGGGTGCCGGTCCTCTTCCGGGCCATCGACGTGCCGACCGAGATGCGCCGCACGGCCTTTCGGCCGCTGGTGGCGCTGGCGGCGGGATTCGTCTACCGGCACGCCGACGCCATCTCGACCCACACCCAACCGCTGCGGCAGTACTGCATCCGGCGCGGCGCGGCGCCCGAGAAGGTGTCCGTCGAGGTTCCGGGATTCAATCTCGAGCACTTCGCGCCCGGCGACCCGGACCCCGTGCTCCTCGACCGCTACGCGATCGAGCCCGGCGGCAAGGTGATCGTGTTCATGGGCGAGTTCCACTATTTCTCGGCCGTAGAATGGCTGGTCGAGGCGCTGGCGCCCTACCTGCGCTCGCAGCAGGACGTCTATCTGCTGCTGCTGGGCGGCAAGCCGGCGGTCGGCGGCACCTCGCCCGAGCGGGTGCGCGCTCTTGCTGGAGCGCTGGGCGTCGCGCGCGCGGTGCGGGCGGTGGGGCGCGTGGAGTACGCCGACCTGCCGGCGCATCTGCGACTGGCCGACGTCGCCGTCGTCCCGTTGCGCCGGACGGTCCAGGCCGATACCGCCCTGCCCAGCAAGGCGCTCCAGTACCTGGCGTGCGGACTGCCGACCGTGTCGACCCCGCTCGCCGGCCTGCGGTCGGTGGTCTGCGACGAGAGCATGGGAATCGTCTATCGCGAGCTCGGCGAAGGCTTCGTGGCGGCGGTCGTCGAGCTGCTCGGCGACGCGGCCCGCCGGCGGCAGTTCGCGGGCGCCGCGCGCGGCGCGGCGACCCGGCTCTTCGACTGGCGGCGCTGTGAAGAGCAGTTCGAGGCGGCCATCGTGCGCGTGATCGCAGCGTCCAGGGAGAGAGCGCTGCCGGCGCTTTCGCGCCGCTGATGGACGCCGGGACGAAGAGCGCCGCCTACGCGAGCCGGCTGGAGCGCTTCGACCGCGGGTGGCGCCGGATCCTCGACGTCCAACGACCTTACCGCTGGAACATCCGCCGGCTCGATCTCGGTCTGACCCTCGACGTCGGTTGCGGCGTCGGCCGCAACCTCCTGCACCTGGGCGGCCGCGCGGCCGGAGTCGGAGTCGACCACGCGGCGCCGGCGGTCGAGCGCGCCCGCGCCCGCGGTCTCGAGGCCTTCACGCCGGAGGAGTTCAGGCGCTCGGCCTTCGCGCGACCGGGGCGCTTCGACTCGCTGCTGCTTGCCCACGTCCTCGAGCACATGCGCTTCGAGGCCGCCTGCGCCCTCGTGCGGGAATACCTGCCGTACGTGCGTCCAGGAGGGAAGGCCGTCTTCATCGTGCCGCAAGAGGCCGGCTTTCGCTGCGACGAGACGCACGTCGAGTTCTTCGGTCCGGATGAGCTCGACCGCGTCGCCCGCGCTTGCGGCTTGCAGCCGCGGCGGTGCTACTCGTTCCCCTTTCCCCGGGTGGTCGGCAGGCTCTTCCCGCACAACGAGACCGTCATGCTGGCGTCCTGGCGCCCGTCGGGGCCGCGCCCTCAAGAGCCGTAGAGGATGCGCAGCTCTCCGCCCGGCAGCGCGCGCAGCACCCGCGGCGGGCCACCGGCGGCATCGCGCTCGAACCACAGCATCGCCTCCACCGCCAACTGAGCGGTCGGGTTGAGCTGCCACCACACGACGTCCGCCTGGAACGAGCCGGCGGCGGTGTCCAGCCGCACGACCTCGACGGGCGCCTCCCGGCCGTCGATCCGGCCGCGGGCGCGGCGGTCGCCGAGGTCGATCTCGAGCTCGCCCGTCTGCGGCGTCTGCCCGGGCGGGAAGTCCAAGCTCCACACGCCGTAGTACAGGCCCTGCTGGGACCCGACGTGGACGCCGAGGCGGTAGGTGCGCGGCCCGGCGTCGCGCGGCGGGACCAGGGTCGCCCGGTAGCGCACGACGTCGCCTTCGACGCTCTGTTCGACGTGCGCCGCTCCGACCTGGTCGGCGACCGTCTCGACGCACGCACCGCTGCGGCCGGTGGGCTGGCGCAGCACGCGCACCCCGGCGAGCAAGGCGTCGCCGGCCAGCGACCGCAGGCGGATCACGGAGGCCGGGAAGCACCCGACGTGCAGATCCAGGGTCCACGCGCCGGCGCCGAGCGCGATCGGCGGCGCGTCGCCGCCGGTGGCGATCTCGATGCCGCGCGGCGCGAACACCTGCACCTGCGCCGTCATCGGTCGCCCGGCGCCGCGCCCGCCCGTCGCCGTCGCCTCGCCGAGGCGGGCCGTGATCGTCGGCGCGCCGCTCGGCAGCGCGACCTCGAGGGTTTGGCCGCGCCGCCAGCGCGGCGACGCGAAAAGCAGGCTGCCGATCCGCCCGTCGCGGCGGCGCCGCAGCTCGAAGCGCTCGTTGCGCCACACCGAGACGTAGGTCGCCGGCGAGTACCAGGGCTCGTTCAGCAGCTCGGCGCGATCGCGGTCGACGCTGCGCTCGACCAGCGCATAGCTACAGAAGGCGTTCGGCGCGCCGGGGCTGTCGACGTGGTAGGCCCACAGGCGCTCGCGGTAGCGCATCTTGACGTCGCGCAGCAGATAGCCGAGCCAATGCTGATGCAGACCGCGGGCGGCGTCGACCATCAGCCATTCCGCAGGCGGGAGCCGCGAGGCGGCGGCCGCCGCCTCGATCACGTCGCGGGTCACGACGGTACACTGGCGGGCCGCGTAGTAGCCGGTCCAGGCGGTGGCCCAGAGGTTCGCCGCCAGCAACGGCAGGCCGGTCGCGACTGCCAGCCACCTGCCGGTGTGAGCCCTCCAGGCCGCCACCAGGCCGGCCGCGACGAGCACCAGGACGAGCGGGGTCAGCGCCGTCACTGTCTTGAAGTAGCCGTATGGGTAGCCGTGCGGCGGGTTGACCAGGAAGCGTTGGTGCAGGAGAAGAGCGATGCTGGTCAGGAGCAGACAGGCCGCCACCAGCCGCCCGCGCCGCGGCAGACGGCACCAGCCGTATAAGGCCAGGCCCGTGGCGGCGCCGGCGACGACCCACGCCAGCGCCAAGGGTAGCTGCCGCCATCGGGTTCCCAGGGCGAGCGCGGCATGCGCCACGAGCCCGAAGATCTCGACCGGCGGCGGGAAGACGAGGATGTTGCCGATGCCGACCTTGCTGGTGCCGGCGGACGTAAACAGGCCTGAGACCGCCGCGAGCTCGACGCCGCCTTTCGCGAAGGCCGGCGCGTTGCTGAGGAGCGCACAGCCGCCGGCGGCGGCCCACCAGCGGGCGGCGGCGCTGAGCGGCCGGCGAGCGGCCGGAGCTCGGGCCACCGCAAGGACCGCCCATGCCGCGGCGACCGCGAACAGCGCCTGGACCGCGAAGGCCGGATAGGTGGACATCAGGCCGCTGAAGAGGCAACCGAAGACCGCGGCCGCTCGCAACGTCGGCCGGCGCTGCCCCTCGACGCCCGCCCACAGCACGATCGGCAGCAGCGCCAGGCCGACCGACTGCGAGAGGAAGTTGTCGAAGACCGGCCATAGCAGCAGGTTGTTGATCGCGACAAGCACCGCCGCCAGCAAGGCCGCGAGGTGCGCGAGGCGCAAGCTCGACCGCGCCAAGACGTAGACGGCGCCCGCGGTCAGACCGAAAAAGAGTGCGCTCGCCACCGTCAGGAGCTCGTAGCTGCGGCGGCCGGTCAGCAGCCCCCAAAGGCCGACGAAATAGACGTCGCCCACCCGCCCGAGCTCGATCTGCGCCTGGACCCACCCGAGGTAGGGCTTGCCGGGCTCGCTGGCGGGCAGGCGTGGAGGAGCGACCTGGAGGTACTCCGAACGGACCGCGTAGGAGATGCCGTCGATCGCCGTGCCGACGGTCGTCAGGCGCCCGAGGAGGAAGAGCGGCCCGAGGGCGACCAGGAGACCGAGCCCACAGCAGGCGAGCGCGGCGCGGACCCGGCGGGGCGCGCGCAGCAAGCCGCAGCGCCAGGCGGCGATCCAGCCCGCCGCCGCCAAGACCACGAAAACCCAGGAGACGGACCGCAGGCCGAGGCCGGCGGCGCCGGCGTAGTGGGCGATCCCGGAGATCGCCGCAAACCCGAGGAAGGGCGCCACCAGGACGGCGAGCGGCCGCGCGCGCCGGGGCAGAGCCGGCACCAGCAGGAAACCGCAGCCCCAGAGGAGCCCCAGCGCGACCGCCAGCACGACTGCGAGCGCTCCCAGCAGTGCGAGGAGCGCGGTCGCCGGCGGGAGGAAGGACGTGGGCATCTCAGAACCGCGAGGGCCACAGGCCGAGGCGGGCCGCGACGATGATGCCGATCATCCGGCAGCCGAGCAGGAATGACGTCCACGAGCTTCCGGTAACCGCGGAGCGTCCGACGCGCGGCAGATAATGCACCGGGATTTGAACGATGCGGTGGCGATGCCGAACGCTGCACAGGAGCATCTCGAGCCCGAAGGTCGAGCCCGAAGACGCGAGATCGCGCAGCACGTCCTCGACCACTCTTCGCCGCAGCACCCTGAACGTGCAGCCGACGTCGCTCAGGTACACGGTGTTGAACAGGAACTCGATGAGCTTGGCGACGAACCAGTTCCCCAGGCGCAGGAAAGGCCCCATGTTCGCTCCCGTCCAGACGAACTGCTGGACGGTTCGCGAACCGAGCACCTGGTCGACGTCGCGCGTATAGGGCAGGAGCTTCTCAAGGTCCTCGGGATCGAACGTGCCGTCGGGCTCGCAGAGACAGACGAGCTCGCCGGTCGCTTCCTGCAGGCCGCGCCGGATCGCCGCTCCGTATCCCTGCCGCGGCTCGGATACCTCGACGGCCAACGTGCCGCGGATCGCCTCGCTCGTGCCCGGCGCCGCGTTGTTGTTGACGACGATGATCTCGTCGAGCACCCCCAGCACCTCGAACCGGCGCACGCAGTCGCCGATGCTCTCGGCCTCGTTATAGGTCGGGAGAACGAGCGACAGTGTCTGCTGCTGCCACACGCTAGGCCGCCGGCGATCGCGGAAGAAAGATCGTCCAGACGCCGACCTGCAGACGGCGGTAGCCGGGATCGGCGGCGAGGGAATCTCTGAGCTCCAGCCTTTCGGGCGAGCCTTCGCGGAAGACGTAGGCGACGTCGCGCCCGGCGGCCGCCACGGCCGCCTCGTAACGCGGAAAGCGGACGAGGGAGAGCTCCGTAGCCTGGATCCGCTCGTCGGTCTCGAAGGTCAGGGGGTACGCCATCCAGTGATCGCCGCGCACGAATCGCACCCCGGCGGGTTCAAGGCTCGCCAGCACTTGCGGTAGCTTCGCGACCGCCCAGTCGTGGCGCCGCTCGCGAAGCAGCCCGGGCAGCGCAAAGACCACCGCCCAGAGCGCCGGCAGAAGTGCGATCAGGAAAGGCCGCGGACGCCACGCCGGCCGCCACTCCCGCAATGCTAGCGCCAGAGCGAGGAAGGCGAGGAATGGGTAGAACAGCGCAACGTGCCGTCCATCGACGTTTCGGATCGAGTTATGGAAGAGCGCCAGCAGGAAAGGTGAGATCAGCCCGCTGATGCCGATGAGCCGCACCGCACCGGGCCGGCGGATCGCCACCACGAAGGCGCAGAGGAGGAGCAGCCCGACGGCCACCGCCAGCCCGCGCCCCCACGCTCCACCCAGCCACAGGGCATCGCCCTCGCGGAACGTCGCTTCGCCCAGACGCAGGCCGAGCACGCGGGGCATTCCCGTGCCGACGAGGTTCGCGAGGCGGTAGGGATAGGTCCACGACGCAGGCGTGGGTGGCTCGACGAGGGAAGGCCATCCATGGCGGGCGTTGTACAGCAGGAACGGCGACACCCCGATCACCACCCCGTAGCCCACCGGCAGCGCCCACCGGAGGAGCTCCCGCCGGTGGTATGCGGCCGCCGTGAGAAGGCCCGGCACCAGGGGGGCGAGGAAGAGCGGGTGCTGCCAGACCGCAAAGCCGGCGAGGCCGCCGAGCGCGACACGCCGCAGTGGAAGGCGAACCCTCCTCCGGTGTGGCCCGGCCTCCGGCTGCGCCGGCGCCAGGTCGTCGATCTGCAACAGCAGCCAGCCCGCGAACGCCGCGGCGCCCGCGGCGTAGCCCGCATAGGCGCGGATGGACAGGGCGATCGTCGACCATGAAAGGAGCCAGAACATGCCCGCTGCGAGGACCGCCGTCGGGCCGTCGGCGAGACGTCGCAGGGCGAGCCCGAGGAGGACCGCGGAGGCGGCCCACAGTGCGACGGACACGCTCCTCAGCGCGGCACCGCTGGCCGGGAAGAGCGCCAGCAACGGCGCGGCCAGGAAGCTCTCGGCCGTCCCGCCGTAGGCGTTGCCCGCGAGGAGCCACCAAGGCTCCCCACGCAGCGCATCCTTCGCCATGAGCCCGGTGAGGGCCTCGTCACCGTTCAGCGGCAGCGAGGCGGCGGTCCAAACCCGCACCAGGAGGCCGGCGAGCGCCACGGCGGCGGCCGCGACGCCCAGCGGGCCGATCCGATCGCCGGAGGCGCGGGGCGTGAAGCCGTATGCCGTGGCCGCAGCCCGGCGGCTACTCGAAATAGCCGGTGATGTCGAAGATCAGGTGCGAGTTGAACTGGCTGCCCTGCAAATGCAGCGCGATGCGCGCCGAGGTGTCGCAGTTCGCGCCGGGGGTGGGGGCCGTCTCGGCGACGGGATTGCACGTGCCGGTGCCCGGGGCGTCGCCGTCCACCGGGACGATCGCGCCGTTGGCCAGGGCCGGCTCGTTGGCGAGGAAGTTGAGCGTCGACACCACGGGCTCCGACGCGTCGCTCGGCCACAGTATGAGCCAGCCGCTGGAGTTCGGGCTCACGATCGTCGCGTTGACGGTCAGCGCCTTGGCCGTCGCCGGGATGCCGCAGGCGCCCTTGAGGCGGAAGTGATGGAGCCCGCGGGCCAGCGGCGTCGTGCCGTCCGTGTCGCTCCGCGAGTCGAAGGCGCGGCACGGCGTCACGGCGTGGAACTGGTACGGCCCTGCCGCCATGAGCAGACCCGGCGCGCCGAGCAACGCGATCGCGAAGGTCGTAAAGATAGCTCTTGCAAGCGTACGGTCCATGACTTCTCCCCTTCTTCCGATCTTCCGAGTCGAGGCGATAACGGCATTCAAGAGTCTATTCGGGCGTGGCAGGCGTGTCAACGGGCGGGCTCGGCTCGCGGAAGAGTTGCGATTGTCGGATGCCCCTGGCATGGAGTTTGTAGCGGAGGAGCACCCCCAAGATCGAGAAGCCGTAGCGGACGCTGCGCCAGAACCCGATCTGCGACGCCTCGTCGAAGTAGCGGGTGACGATCGGGATCTCGCGCGTGCGCATCCCCTTCCACACCCCTTGGGCGATGATCTCGGTGTCGAAAACGAAGTCGTCGGAGTTCGCTTGGAGGTCGACGCTCTCCAGATAGCGGCGGCTGTAGGCCCGGAGGCCGGAGTGGTACTCGGAGAGGTAGACGTAGAAGGTGGCGTTGGCGACGGCGGTCAGGAAGAGGTTCGCCAGGTACTTCCAGCGCGGCATCCCGCCTTCGAGCGGCCGCCCGCCGAGCATGCGGCTGCCGAAGACGGCGTCGCAGGCGTCGCGCAGCAGCGGCTCGACGAGCTCGGGGATGTAGCTCGGGTCGTATTGATGGTCGGGATGAACCATGACGACAATGTCCGCCCCACGCGCCAGCGCCTCGGCGTAGCAGGTCTTCTGGTTGCCGCCGTAGCCGCGATTGCGGGGGTGGACCACGACGTGGATGCCGAGCCGCCGCGCGATCTCGACGGTGCGGTCCCGGCTGGCGTCGTCGACCAGGACGATGTCGTCCACCCACTCGAGCGGCAGGTCGCGGTAGGTCCGCTCGAGCGTCCTCTCGGCGTTGTACGCCGGCATGACGACGCAGATCTTCTGGGTGCGGGGCGGTGGCTTCTCCGGCGTCATCGGCGCGAGCTGGGGCGTGGGCCGGACGGAAGCACGCCGGGAGTCTAGCCCACGCTGCCGTTGCGGCCGTCGCGCGGGCGCCGATATACTCGGCCTCTGCCGCGAGAGCGAAGTTTGTCCGAACCCGACGTGATCGCCAGTGCGCAGCGGTGTGGGGAGGTGGAGGCGGAGGCCTTCGATCTGCGACTGCGCGAGCTCGAGAGCCGCGAGCGCGAGGCGCGTCTGGCCGTGCTGGTGGCGGAGCGCTCGGACCTCTCGGCGGCCCCCGCGCCGGCGCCGCACGGCGACGTCTACACGCTCGCGCAGCTCCAGCGCCAGGTGGAGGAGCTGGCCGCCTTCAACCGCGCGGTCCTGGGCTCCAGGGGCTGGCGTTTCGTCCAGCTCCTACGGCGCCCTTTCGGGCGCGCCTGGTGACGCCATGGAGGAAGTCTCGCAAGCGCAGCTCATCGCCCGTCTGCAGGCCCGCGTGGCGGCACTCGAGGCGCAACTCGAGCGCCGCTCCCGCGAGCTGCGGCTGATCCAGAAGCACGTCTGCCATCGCGACCTGATCGTCATCGGCCGCGTGGCCGCGGGGCTCTCCCCGCTGCCCTTCGGCGTCTTCGACCTCGACTTCTGGGCCGAGACGACGCAGCTCTCACCGGCCGACGTCGGCTCCACGCTGGAGGCGCTCTGGAGCTCCCTCACCCCCGACTCTCCGGGGCCGCGCTGAGCCCCATGCGCAAGGCGACGCTGATCATCCTGGCGTGGAACCGCTGGGACCTCACCGAACGCTGCCTCGAGACGCTGCGGCAATCCGATCTCGCGGGCGCCGACGTCCTGGTCGTCGACAACGGATCGACCGACGAGACGCCGCAGCGCCTGGCCGTGATGTCCTGGCTGCGGACGCTGACGCTGCCGCGCAACCTCGGCTTCGTCCGCGGCAACAATGCCGGCATCGCGGCGGCCGACCCGGAGTCGGACGTCGTCCTGGTCAACAACGACCTCGAGTTCACGCAGCACGACTGGCTGCAGCGCCTGCGTGCCTGCGCTCACTCCGCTCCCGAAGTCGGGATCGCCGGCTGCCGTCTGGTGCAGCCCGACGGCAACCTCCTCCACGCCGGCACCTACATCCTCCCCGACACGATGTGGGGACAGCAGATCGGCTCCGGCGAGCGCGACGTCGGCCAGTATCCCGGCGTGCGGCGCGTGGAGGGAATCGTCTTCGCCTGCGCCTACATCCGGCGCGAGGTGATCGACGCCGTCGGCGCGCTGGCGCTCGACTACGAGTCGTACTTCGAGGACACCGACTACTGTCTGCGGGCGCGGCAGGCGGGCTTCGCCACCGTGGCCTGCGGCGACGTCACGCTGGTGCACGACGAGCACGGCTCGACGCGCGAGCAGGAAGGCGCGCTCATGCGCCTGTTCTGCGAGAGCCAGAAGGCCTTTCACCGGAAGTGGGAGAAGGAGCTGCTCGCGCGCTACCGGCACGAGGTGCTCTGGCAGAGCATCATGAACTTCCCCACCGGCTACGCCGTGAGCTGCCGCGAGATCCTCCGCGCCCTCGAGCAGGAAGGTGTGCGCGCCAGCTATCGCTACGTCTACGGGGCCGGCTCTCCCTTCCCCGTCGCCGAGTCGGCGGACAGTGGCGACTACCGGCTCAACGTCATCGCCGGACGCGCGCCGGCGCGCCATCCGCCGGTCGCCGTGGTGTACGGTCAGGGCGACGTGTTCCGGCGCAACCGGGGGCGGCACAGGATCGGCTACACGATGCTCGAGGTCGACGGCTTCCCGGCGGAGTGGGTGCGCCAGGCCAACGGCATGGACGAGGTCTGGGTGCCGAGTGAATTCAACCGGCGAGGCTTCCTCGCCTCCGGCCTCGCGCGGCCGATCCGCGTCGTCCCGCTCGGCGTCGATCCGGATCACTTCCACCCCGGCGTTCGCGCTCACCGTAACCCGTCGGGGGAGTTCGTCTTCCTCGCCATCTTCGAATGGGGCGAGCGCAAGGAGCCCTGGCTCCTGCTACGCGCCTTCAACGACACCTTCTCGGCGCGCGAGCCGGTGCGTCTGCTCTGCAAGGTGATCAACCGGGACGGCGCCGTGAGCGTCAAGCAGGAGGTCCGCAAGCTGGCGCTCAAGGAGAGCGGCGGCAGGATCTCGTACCTCCTCAACGTCGAGTTCCCCCACTACCAGCTCGGCTCGCTCTATCGCTCCGCCGACTGCTTCGTCGCCGCCAGCCGCGGCGAGGGCTGGGACATGCCGCTGATGGAGGCCATGGCGTGCGGCCTACCGGCGATCGCCACCGACTGGGGCGCTCATTCCGAGTTCGTCCACCCGGGAATCGCCTACCCGCTGCGCAGCCGCCGCACGGTGCCGGCGGTGGGCAAGTGCCCGTACTACGCCGGCTTCTCCTGGGCGGATCCCGACCCGGAACACCTCGCACACCTGCTGCGGCACGTCTACGAGCACCGCGAGGAGGCGCAGCGGCTGGGCCGCGCGGCGGCGGCCGAGATCGCGGCGCGCTGGACCTGGCGGCACACCGCCGAGAGGATCCGCGGCCGGCTGGACGCGCTCGGCGCGTGAGCGGCCGGCCGCTGGCTACCGGGCTCCGGCTGTCGATCGTCATCCCTGCTCGCGACACCTGCGACCTGACGCTGCGCTGCCTCGAGTCCCTGCAGAGCGCTCTTCCCGCCGGCGCGGAGGTCCTCCTCGTCGACGACGGCAGCGGCGACGGCACCGCCGAGGAGGTGGCCCGGCGCTTCCCCGCCGTGCGGCTCCTCCGCTTCCCCACCTCAGAGGGCTTCACCCGCGCCGCCAATCGCGGCCTGGCGGAGGCGCGCGGCGACGTTATGCTGCTGCTCAACAGCGATACCGAGGTTGAGCCGGCGGCCTTGCACGCCCTGCGCGCGCGGTTCGCCGCCGCGCCGGCCGTCGGCGTGGGCGGCGCGGCGCTCCATTACCCGGACGGCACCCCACAGTGGAGCGGCGGGGCCGAGCCGTCCCTGGCTTGGCTCTTCGCCCTCGCCAGCGGCTGGCCTCTCTTGCTGGCACGCTTGCCCCTCTACCGGCGCCTGCGCCCGCTGGCGCCGGCGGCCGAGCCGAGGCGCGTGGGTTGGGTCACCGGTGCCGCGCTCGCCATCCGGCGCACCGCCTGGGAGGAGGTCGGTCCACTCGACGAGCGCTTCCGGTTCTACGCCCAGGATCTGGACTTCTGCGTCCGCGCCCGCGCCGCCGGTTGGGAAATCGAGATCATGCCGCAGGTGCGGGTCCTCCACCATCACGGCGCGACGATCGGCCGCACCGCGGGAGCGGTGGGCTCGCTGGGCCGCCAGCATCCGGAGCTGTTGTGGACGGACCTGCTGCGCTGGGCCCGCAAGCGACGGGGTCCGCGCTGGGCCGCGTGGGCCGCGGGCGCGCTGCGCTGCGGCGGCGTCCTGCGCCTGATCGGTCTCCGGGCCGCCTATCCCTTCGTCCGCGGGGTGCACCGGGACGCCTGGCGGGTGCGCGCGAGATCGCTCGCCGCAGCGCTGCAGGCGGTCGGTCGCGAGGGCGAGGTTTGAGCGCTCGGCGCATGCTTGCCATCGCGGAACGGCCAGTGTAGAAACCGCTCGCGATGCTCGAGGTATATCGCTACCGTGACCTGGTGTGGGCGCTCGTCGCGCGGGAGCTGAAGGTGCGGTACCGGCGCTCGGCGATCGGCTTCGTCTGGACGATGTTGCAGCCGCTGCTCATGATGCTCGTCTTCCACGTGGTCTTCAGCGCTCTGTTCCGCTTCGACCTGCCGAACTACCCGGTGTACGCGTTGGCCGGCATCCTGTTCTGGAACTTCTTCCAGCAGAGCATCTTGAGCTCCATGAACAGCCTGCGCGGCAACGCCCAGATCCTGCAGAAGCTGCCGGTGCCGAAGGCCGTCTTCCCGCTGGCGACCGTGCTTTCCGGCGTCATCAACCTGGGTTTCGCCCTCATCCCGCTGCTGGCGATGCTGCTGTTGACCGGCCATCCGCTGCGGCCGGCGCTTCTGTTCCTGCCCGCTGCGGTGCTGCTCGCCGCCCTCTTCACGTTCGGTGCGGGCCTGCTGCTCTCGCCGCTCGCCGTGTTCTTCCACGACGTCGTCGAACTGGTCGGCGTGCTGCTGACCGCGATCCTGTATCTGACGCCAGTGTTCTACCCGAAGGAGATCGTGCCGGAGCACCTGCGCTGGCTCGTGCGCTTCAACCCGGTGCGCTCGATCCTCGAGGTTTTTCGCGACCCCATCTACCAGGGCGAGATCCCCCCGCTGAGCCACCTCACGGTCGCGGTCGTGATCGCGCTCCTCGCGTGCGGCGTGGGCGCATGGACCTTCCGCCGCAGCAGCGACCGCATCCCGTTCTACGTCTGACCGTCGCGATGCCCGAACCGCGGATCGAGCTGGAGGAGGTGTCGCTCCGCTATCGCCTCGCCAAGCAGCGCATCCCGTCGATGAAGGACTACGCGATCCACTGGCTCAAGGGAGCCCTCTCCTACGAGACGCTGTGGGCACTGCGCGACATCTCGCTTACGGTCCAGGCCGGGGAGACGCTCGGAATCGTCGGCCGGAACGGTGCCGGCAAGAGCACGCTGCTGAAGGTCATCTCGCGGGTGCTGAAAGCCACCCGCGGACGGGTGGCGGTCCGCGGCAGGCTCTCTCCCATCCTCGAGCTCGGGACGGGGTTCGACTACGAGCTCACGGGACTCGAGAACATCTACCTTAACGCGCTCTTCCTCGGCCGTACCCGGCGTGAGATCGAGCAGCGGATCGGGGCCATCGTGGAGTTCAGCGGTCTCGGCGACTTCATCCGCTCGCCGGTGCGGAACTACTCCACCGGCATGCTGGCTCGGCTCGGGTTCTCGGTCGCCACCGCCTGGGTGCCGGACATCCTCGTCCTCGACGAGGTCCTCGCCGTCGGCGACGCCTCCTTCACCGGCAAGTGCGAGGAACGCATCCTCGAGTTTCGCCGCGCCGGGACCACGGTGCTCCTGGTTTCGCACAACGCGCAGGCGATCCGCAACACCTGCACCCGCTGCGCCTGGCTCGACGCCGGCCGGCTGCGGGCGGTGGGCGACGTGGCGGCGGTGCTGGCGCAGTACGCCGGACACGGATCCGATCCCGCAGAGCGCCAGGTCGGGCAGTCGTAGATCTGAACCGACGGGGTCGTGACGAGCCGCCGCGGCGGCGCAGGCTCAGGCCGAGAGAGCGCTGCCTTCGACCTCGCTGCCGACCCACGGCACCCCGCCCGTGGCGCACCGGTAGGAGGAGACGAGGCTCGGCAGCAGCTCCCGCACCCGCTCGGGGTCCTCGGATTCGGCGGCGACCTCGAGCTCGGCTAGCCGCATCCAGAGATCCGCCGGCGGTGACGGGCCCTCGACGACGTGGATCTTGGCGTCCACGCGCAGCGTCGCCTCTTCCTCCTCGGTCAGCAACGCCTCGTGGAGCTTCTCGCCCGGACGCAGGCCGGTGAAGACGATCGGGATGTCGACCTCGGGAACCAGCCCCATCATGGTGATGAGGTGACGGGCAAGGTCGAGAATGCGGATCGGCTCGCCCATCTCGAGCACGCACAGCTCGCCGAAATTGCTGTAGGCGGCCTTGAGCACCAGCCCGACCGCCTCCCGAATGGTCATGAAATAACGCTGCACGTCGGGGTCGGTAATGGTCACCGGTCCGCCGGCGGCGATCTGCTGGCGGAAGAGCGGCACGACCGAGCCGTCCGAACCGAGGACGTTGCCGAAGCGCACGGCGCAGCAGCGCACGGCCGAGCGCGCCGCGAGGTCGCGCACCATCATCTCGCCGATGCGCTTGGTGACGCCCATGATGCTCGTCGGCGCGACCGCCTTGTCGGTCGAGATGAAGACGAAGCGCTCCACCGCCTCACTCTGCGCGGCCTGCAGCAGGTTGCGCGTGCCGAGCACGTTGTTCTTGATCGCCTCGCAGGGCACCGCTTCCATCAGCGGCACGTGCTTGTGCGCGGCGGCGTGCACCACGTCCTGCGGTCGGAACTGGCGCACCAGAGCGCGCATCCGGTTGCGATCGCGGATGTCGGCGATCTGCAGCACCAGCCGCGCCCGAGGATGCTCCCGCCGCAGCCGCTGCTCCAGCAGATAGAGGTTGTTCTCGTTGAGGTCCACGGCGACGAGCTCGCCGACCTCGGCCGCCAGGAGCTGGTGGCAGATCTCGCTGCCGATGGACCCGGCGGCGCCGGTCACCAGCACCCGCCGCCCGGCGATCGCCGCGCGCTCGCTGTCGCCGAATTCCACGGGCTTGCGCGGCAGCAGATCGTCGGGGGAAAGGTCCTGCAGCAGGCTGGCGGCGCCGCGCTCCTGGAAGTAGACATAGGAGACTGGAAGGATCTTGATCCGCACCTTGAGGTCGGCGCAGAGCGACAGGATCTCGCGCACCGTCGCCGCGGGCAGGCGCGGAATGGCGATGAGGATCTTGCCGACGCGGTGACGCACGACGATCCGCGGCAGCGCGTTGACGCCGCCCAGGACCGGCTTGCCGCCGACGATCGTGCCCCACTTCGAGCGGTCGTCGTCGAGGAAGCCGACGACTTGGTAGGAGTGCTCTTCGGAGCGCTGCAGGTCGCGCAGCAGCATCTCGCCGGCGGCCCCCGCTCCGACGATCAGCGTCCGCAGCCGCTCGCCGCGGCGCGAACGCGACAGTTGGGTCCAGTACAGCCGGGCGAGCCGCGGCGTGAAGCGCAGGGCGCCCATCGCCGCCGTGCTGAGCAGCAGCTCCAGCACCACCACGGAGCGGGGCGGGCCGAGGATGCGCAGGAGGTAGATGACGAGGATGAAGAGTCCCGAGCCGAGCAGGCCGGCGAGACCGATCCGCACGCCGTCCGTCAAGCCGGAGAAGCGGAACGACCAGCGGTGGAGTTGGAAGAACGCGGTCGAGGTCAGCCGGGCGCAGAGCAGGAGGACGAGATAGGTCGAGAGCAGCGCCGCGTAGGGCGCTTCGATGTGGCCCTCGAAGCGGAGGAGGAACGCCAGCCACAGGCTCAGCGCCGTGATCGTCGCGTCGAGAGCGAAGATCGCGGCGCGCAGCAGCCAGCGGGGCGCCAGAGGCGCGGGAGCGCCTGGCACTACGGATGTCGGCTTGAGCACGTCCAAGTCCTACGGCTAACTGATCTAGTATAGCGCAATGCACGCAACGGACTCGGGCGTACCGGGTCCGACTGAGGTCCCCACACCCGCTTCGGGTACTCCGAGGCGATGCCTGTAGAATGCGCGGAATGCCGCAGTGGAGTTCTGTAGGGCGCTTGCCGGGTGCGCATCCGGGAGGCAAGCCGGCGAGCCGTGCTGCGATCGGGACGAGAGGACACCTGTACCTCGGGATCCTGCTCCTCGCGGTCGCGGCCTGCCGGCCGGCACCCGATGCGCTCGAGGACCGAGCCGCCAAACGGACGGTCGACCTCGCCGCGCTCGAGGCCTTCCGATATCCTGCCTTCAATCGCAGCGAGTGGGTCCGACCGCAGTCCCTGCACCGCGTCCAATTCTCCGGTCCCGCGGCGCTCGCGGGGTGGCGGCTGGGAGACTGGGAGGGGGGCTGGCAGTCCCTCGCTGAGGCGCCGCACTCCTTCTCAGACAATAGGGCGGTCGTGCTCGCGGAGCCCGAATCCCGCTATTGGCTGATGCGGGAGCTCGCTCCTTCCGAGCAGTCGGCGCGGAAGATCCTCTTCGAAACCGACGGCAACCGAGCCGGTGATCTCTTCACGGCCTGCTGGCGCTGGCGAGGGCAGGACTGGACATGCGAGCCGATCCTCATCGGCGAGGACGGGTCCTTCACGCCCGAGGTGGAGATCAAGCCGATCGAGGATACCGTCCTCGAGAGCATCAAGTTCCAGCTCACGACGACCCGCGGCAGGCGGATCCGACTGCGGGCTGTCGAGCTGTTCACGGCGGTTCCCACGAGCGGCACGCTCGCGCTGGGACCGTGGCGAGTGACCCTTGGCGGAGAAACCCGGGACGCGTTCGCCGCACGCGCGCGCGAGGGCCGGCTCGGTCCGTTGGCGCCTCGCTCGTCCACCCTATGGCTCGGCCTCGGTGTCTCCGCGGAGACCCTCGGTGGTATGACGTTCGAGGTCGTGGCGCGGGGCCGGCGCGGCGAGCGCGTACTCACGAGCTACAGGATCGATGACCTCCGGCAGAGTGTCGCCGTCGATCGCTGGCACGATCTGGGGGTGCGCTTGGATGACGCAGCCGGGGAGAGGCAGGAGGAGCTGTTCCTCACGGTTCGAGCAGACCGACCGGGGGAGGAAAAGCGCGGCTTCGTGTTCTGGAGCGTGGCAGAGTACGAGCCCAGCCGCCAGGATCAGCGCCCCGACATCCTCCTCGTCTCGCTCGATACCGTGCGCGCCGACCGCATGTCCCTCTACGGATACGATCGCGAGACGACTCCGCGGCTCGACGCCTGGGCAACGCGCCGCGCGGTGATCTTCGAGCACGCGATCGCCCCGGCGCCGTGGACCCTCCCATCGCACGCCTCGGTGTTCACCGGTCTCAATCCCTACCGGCACGGCGCCAACATCCAGGGACCTCTCCTGCCCCACCTGCCGGTGCTGGCGGAGCTGCTTCGCCAGTCGGGGTACGAGACCCGGGCTACGGCGGTGGGCCCTGTGCTCGCGCCGGAGTACGGCCTGGATCGCGGCTTCGGCCGCTTCCAGGTCCGTGGAACGCTCAACCTGGAAGTGGCGGCTCACGAGCTCGACCAAGGAGTCGCTCAAGTCGCTGAGTGGTTGCGACAGGGCCGCGAGCGTCATGACTTCGTCTTCCTGCACACCTATCAGGCGCACGATCCGCACACTCCCGAGCAACCCGCGTTCGCGCGGCTGGGTGGAGTCATTGAGGACGAGCGGTCTTATGTCACTCTCGGGACCCCGACCAGAGATCAGCTTGGGCGCCTCGTCGTTGATTGGCAGCTCGTGACGCCTCCGGGACCCGTCGCGAGGAGCCTCGTCCCCGGCGCCGACAAGCGCCTGCTCGGCGCTCTCTACGACAGCGGACTCGCTCGCGTCGATGAGAAGGTCGCGCGCCTGCTCGAGCAGCTCGAGGCCGAGGGACTGGCGGACAACTTGGTGGTCATCATCTTCTCCGATCACGGGGAGTCGCTTCTCGAGCACGGATTGGCCGGGCACCACGATCTCTACGAGGAGGACCTGCACGTCCCGCTCCTGGTCGCCGCTCCGCGGGTCGCCCGGCCGGGACAGCGCATCGAGACGCCCGTCTCCTTGGTCGATCTCCTCCCTACCGTGCTCGACCTAGCCGGCATCGAGGTGCCTCGCGGGCTCGACGGGATCTCGCTGGCCGGCTCCCTCCGCGGCCGCGAGCCTGCCAACCGGCCGCTGTGGTCCTACGCGGCCAGCTCGGGTCGTGGGTTCGCCGTGCGCCGTAGCACTTTCGAGAAGCACCTCTTCGCCTCTTCGCTCTGGGCAAACGGTTACCAGCGCGGCCAACGCTTCCTGCTCGCCGATGACCCGGCAGAAGAGCGGCCACGGTTGCTGGCGCCGGAACAAAGGGCGGCGCTCGAGCGTGAGGTGGCGAGGCGGATCGCCGCGATTCCCTCGGGGCTCGTCGTGGAGCTGGCGAACCGGAGCCCCCAGGCGTTCGAGCTCGTGCTGCACGGTAACGAAGTGCACGCGGGCGGAGTCGAGTCCCTCACTGCTCCCGCGGGATGCTGCACCTTCGGGCCCGATACGCTCCGGGCGCGGGTCCTGCCCAACACGCGCTATGAATTGAGGCTCGTTGACCGCCCCGCGCTCGATCTCGCGTTCGAGCTGGGGTCCCTGCACGGGTTGCCGGTGTTCGCGCGAGCGGCTGATAGGGAGGCGAGCTTCATCTTCGACGGCCAGCGCTGGGCGCACGCGGCGAGTGACGGCCGACCGTCTCTTGCCCGGGTCCGCTTCGTGCGCCTGGGCTACGCCGGTCCGGATCGCTCGCGGAGTGACGCTGAGGAGGCGCGCGAACGACTCCGCGCTCTCGGATATCTCGACTAGCTCTCTAGCTGCTCCGATGGAAGCCGGCTGCTGAAGCGAGCTAGGGAACACGGAAACATGACGACGTCGTTACTCCAACCGGGCGCACGCCGGGTTTCTCTCGGGCTGCTTCCTGCGCTCGTGTTCCTGGTGTACCTCGCGGCGACCGTGCTGCTCTTCTTGGCCGGGCCATGGCAATGGCCGATCACAAAACCGCTGCAGGTTACCGGCTACCTCGTACTGGCGCTGTTCGCCGTCGCGCTAGGGAGTTTTGCCGGGGCACGCGTCAGACCGGCGGCAGGGCGATTCACCGCCGCATGGCTCGTTCCTCTCGCCGCCGCCATCATCGGAGTCAACCTCCTCCTGCTGCCGCTGACTCACCGCGCGGCGACCGGGCGGTGGCTGCCGGACCTCTGGACGGCTCTCGTCTCTCCGGGCGAGGTCTACCTCCACTCTTGGCGCCTGCGCGAGAGTGGCGGCAACTGGGTCTGGTACCTGCGCATCCTGCTCGGCCCGGCGATCGGGCTGCTGCTGCCCCTCATGGCCGTCGAGCGGCGCCGTCTGCCCCGCCTCCTGGCCATCGCCGGCGGCCTCGCGATCTTGGGCGAGGTCGCGTTCTCGATCGCGACCGGGACGAACCGCCTCTTCGGCAACGTCTCGCTCCTGCTGCCGTGGCTCCTGCTCGGGGGACACTTCTCGGGGCGGTCGCCTTTCCGCAACCGCGCGGAGCTGGCCCAAGTCATCCTCCTGCTCGTCGTCCTCTGGGTCGGCTTCGCCGCCTTCTTCCAGCGCACCATGGCGTCACGTACCGGCGCTCCCGCGCAGACGCTGGCGTGGGACCTCAGAAAACACGTCGTGGCACCGACCGGTGCGCTGCCGACCGTCGCGCGATCGGCCACCGTTCCGCCAACCGTCGAACGATCGCCCACCGTTCCGCCAACCGCCGAACGATCGCCCACCGTTCCGCCGACCGTCGCACCATCGACCACTGCGCCACCGGCGACCGCACCATCCGCCAAGGCAGCGGTCGCCGGCATCGAGCCGAGCGCGATCCAGCCGGCGCCGAAGCCGAGCCCGCCTCCGGCGCGCATCCTCGCGCTCGCCGATCATCTGCTGCTCCGCTTGACGCCCGGCTTCTTCCGCACCGGGCTCCTCGGCGTGACTCATTACCTCACGCAGGGCTACTTCGCGCTCGCGCTCGCGCTCGATGAGCCCTTCGTGCCGATGTGGGGAGCGGGCCACTCGATGTTCCTGTCGCGCCAGGTCGAAAGGGTGCCTGGTTTCGCCGGGTTCGCGCGACGCTCCTATCCGGCCAGAATCGAGAAGGACGGGTGGGACGCGTATGGCCGGTGGTCCTCGGTGTTCCCGTGGTGGGCGTCCGACGTCGGCTTTGCCGGTGCGCTCGCGATCGTCGCGCTCGTCGCCGCCGGGTTCGTCGCGAGCTGGCGCGATCTGCTCGCCGGGACCAGCAATCCGTTCGCCGCCGCGGCCTTCGCTCAGTTCGCGCTCTTTCTAGCCTACGTGCCGGCGAACAACCAGTGCCTGCAGAGCGGTGAGAGCCTGACCGCTTTCTGGAGCATGGTGATCGCATGGCTCGCTTTTCGCGGCCGCGGCGCAGCCGGATGAAGGCGACCGAGGATCGCGAGCTCGCCCCCGCCGCCTCGCTTGCGCTCGCTTATTTCGCGGCGTGGGGGCCCGACGAGCCTCGGCTGCGCTCCCGGGCCTTCTCTCCCGCCGGTCACCTCTGGCAGCGGGGTCTGCTGGGTGGCCTCGTTGCCGCTGGTCTGGAGCCGAGCCTGACCGTCGGGTTTCCTCCGTTCCCTGCTTTTCCTGAAGGGCCGCTCGTCGTGCGCTCTCGCAGCGAGTCGCGCTCCATCCCCGGCCTGCCTCCCGTGCGGCTGCTCGGATATCCGAACCTCCCGCTGATCAAGATTCTCGTCATCGGCCTGCGGGCGGCGTTCGCTCTCAGCCGCTGGGCCCGAGCCACGCAGGGGAAGACGCGAGTGGCCCTCCTCTACAACCTCTCGGTGCCGCCGGCCTGGCTCCTCGCCGTGGTGGCCCGCAGGTATGGTGTGCACCTCGTGGCCAGCCTCAATGACATCTGGGTCCCGGGAGCGCTGGTGCCCGGCAATGCCTTCCGCCGTCTCGACTATGCCCTGCAGCGGCGTACGATCCCGGTTCTTTCCGGCGCTCTCGTCGTGTCGGAGGCGATCGCGAACGACTTCCTGGGCACGGTGCCCTACCTCCGGGTCGAGGGGGGAGTTTTTCCGGAGCAGGTGCGAGCCGGGATTCGCTGGCGACGCGAGTCATCTCGATTCACGGTCGGTTTTGCCGGCAGTCTCGAGGCTTATAACGGCGTGCGCGAAATCCTCGCCGCGGCGGAAGCGCTTGCGGGCGAGGAGATTTGCTTCCGGATCGCCGGCGCGGGCTCGCTGGCGCCGGAGGTCGTCCGCCGCGCCGCGGACTGCCCGGCGGTCGAGTACGTCGGTGCTCTCGACCTCACGCGGATGCCGGAGTTCTACGGCGGCTGCGATCTGTTGGTGAACTGGCGCACGACCCGCGCCGTCGATCTGCGCTACTTCTTTCCGTCCAAGCTGCTGGAGCTCCTGGGGTCGGGGGTGCCGGTGCTCAGCACCAGCATGGACGGTGTCCTCGCCGGCTTCGGCGGTCACCTGCTGCTGTCGGATGACGAGAGCGCGGCGGCGCTCGCGGAGGCCGTGCGCCGGGCAGCGCGCACCGATCGTCTCGAGCTGCGCGCCCTCGGGGAGCGGGCCGCGAGCTTCATGGCGGAGAACTTTGCCTGGACCACACAGGGCCGCCGCATCCGCGACTTCCTCGAGCGCGCCGTGCGGAGCGGCTCGCAAACGACGCCGGATGGCGGCGTACGGGGCGCCGATCGACCGTGACCGAGACCGCAGCCCAGGCTTCCGCACTGCAGCAGACTGCGAGGTTAGGCCCGAGCCGTCGCAACGCCGCACGCTCGACGCTCGTCGGTAGCAGCCTGGCCATCCTCATCAGCCTGGCGCAGGCGTTCCTCTTGATCCCGATTTGTCTCGACCAGTTCGGATCCCGGCTCTACGGTGCGTGGCTCGGCAGCACCGAGCTCCTCATCTGGATCCAACTGCTGGACCTTGGCGTGCCCAACTTGATGATGCAGCGGATCGGGGCGGCACTTGGGCGCGGTGACGCCGAAGAGGGCGGGCGGTGGTTCGTCTCCGGCTTCATGATAATGCTGGGGCTGGCCCTGCTGCTGGCGCTGCTGGGCCTCGGCGGGTCCGCCTTCGTCGCCGAATGGGCGGACGTACTGCCGGCCCATGGCGCGGTGTTCGAGGACTGTTTCCGCATCGGCGTTTTGGCGAGCGCCCTGCTCCTGCTCAACAACGCCTTCGTCGGATTGTCCCGCGGGGTGCAGCGGACCGCGCTCGTGAACGGCACCTTGGTGGTTGGCGCGGTCATCGGCTTCGCGGTTTCCCTGATCCTGCTCCTCGCCCGCGCAGGGCTGTGGGCACTCGCCTGGGGCCTGCTGGCGCGGGCGGTGGTCTCCCTTGCGGGTGGGCTGCTCTTTCTGCTGGGGCTGAACCGGACCACGTTCCGCCTTTCACGCCGTCTGTCGCGCTCCGTGCTGCGCGAGATCATCAGGCTCGTGCCCTCAATGACCGGAGCCAGCGTCGGCTACCTGGCCGTGGCCTACAGCGAGCTTGCCCTGGTGACGACCATCCTGGGCCCCTCGGCGGCTGCGGTGTACGGCCTGACCCGCAGAGCTGCCGACGCGGTGCGCAGCTTGCTCGACACCATCGCGTACGCGGTCTATGGAGGCTTTGCCCATCTCCTCGGCTCGGAGGAGCGCGAGCGGGCGCCGGCAGTGCTCAAGGAGATCTTGCTTGCCCGCTGGGCCTGCGCTTGCCTGGCTGCGGCCTGCTACGCGGCCGTGAACCGCGGCTTCGTCACCCTGTTGTTCGGGCCGGAGCACTGGGGCGGGGTCTGGCTCACCGTCGCCTTCGCCGTCCAGCTCGTGATCTCTGGACAAAGCTTCCTGGTCAATTATTTGTACCGTGCAGCCGACGCCGTCCGCGAGGGCTCGATCCTCCTGACAGTGGAGGCCGGCCTGCACATCGTCACCACGATCCTCGCCCTGAAGCTCTTCGGGATGCTGGGCGCCCCCGTCGCCGGCACGCTGATCGCGGCGGGGCTGCTCCTGTTCACCACCACGCGGCTCAGGGCTATCCTGCCGGGGCAGGAGAGCAGACCATCGCCGGCCGATCGCCGGCTGGCCTGGGGCGCGGCGGCTGTGGTCGTGGTGGGAGCCCTGATAGGAGCTGGCGGGAAGGCGCCCTCGTGGTCGTTCCTCGCGACGGTCTGCGCGCTGCTGCTCGTCGTCGGCGGAGGGACTCTCTTGGCGCTTCACCCGATATTGCGCCGGATGCTGGTCAGAGCAATCGGAGGCTGAGACATGACCGCCGGACCAGAGCAAGGCCGCGCTACGAGCGACGCGACGCTGGCGAAGCCGCGCGAGGACGTCGCCAGCCGCCGTTACCTGGGTGGTGACTCCTACGCGCAGCGGAACCCGTCGTGGGACATCGAAGACTCGCCATGGAAGGCCGTGCTCGTGCTGCGCATGCTCAACGCCCACCAGCTATCTCCGCGCGACATCGTCGAGGTGGGCTGCGGCGCGGGCGGCGTGCTCGCGGACCTCGCGAGGGCACTTCCTCAGGCCCATCTCCGGGGCTTCGACATCGCGCCGGACGCGACGCGCTTCTGGTCGCAGCACACCTTGCCGAACCTCGAGTTCGAGCTGGGCGACTTTCTGGTGGCAGACGATCGGCACCATGAGCTGCTGCTGATCCTCGACGTCGTCGAGCACGTCGCCGATCCATACGCCTTCCTGGTCGGCCTCCGTGATCGCAGCGACTATCACATCTTCCACTTTCCGCTCGACCTCTCCGCTGCCTCCGTGCTCCGCGGGGCCCCCCTGCTGTATGTCCGCAACAAGGTCGGCCATCTCCATTACTACACGAAGGACCTGGTGCTCGCGCTGCTCGCGGAGTCCGGATACGCGATCGTCGACTGGTCTTACACCGGCGCCGCATTCGCGGCGCCGCAGCGTACGTGGAAGACCAGACTGGCGAGCCTGCCGCGGCGCCTGGCCTATGCTCTCGGCAAGGATCTGGGAGTGCGCCTGTTGGGCGGCGAGACCCTGATGGTCCTGACGCGCGCAGGGGATCGTTAGCGCGGTGAGGCTACTGACAGTCCACATGACGCTCGATCCGGCGTCCGGTGGGGGGAACGCGGCGCGCACCCTGCAGCTCAGCCGCGCTCTGACCGACCGCGGGGTCGAGTGCACGATCGTCACCGGCCGGGACGGTCTCGCGGCAGTGGCGGACGAGCTCGACGGCATCGCGGTGGTGACGCTGCCGATGCTCGGCGGGCGCTTCCGGGTGCCGCGGGGCGGCTTCGGCGGCGTCCGCCGCGCCGTCGGGCGGGCCGACCTCGTCTTGCTGATGAACCACTGGACCGTGCTTAACGCACTCGCCTACCGCGCAGCGCGTGAGAAGCACAAGCCCCACCTCGTCTGTCCCGGGGGCGCGCTCGCCCTGTTCGGCCGCTCGCAGCACAGCAAACGCCTCTACAACGCCTTCGTCGGCCACCGGTTGGTGCGCAGCGCGGCCGCTCACATCGCAACGGTCCCGCATGAGGTCGACGATTTCGTTGCCTACGGCGTTCCCCGGGAGGCCGTCAGCCTCATCCCGAACGGCGTTCCCCCATCGCGTCCGGCGGTGGATGGCGAGGAATTCCGGCGCGACCACGCGCTTGGCGCTGCGCCTTTTTTCCTCTTTCTCGGCAGATTGGCGCCGATCAAGGGGCCCGACCTCTTGCTCGCCGCCTTCGCGAGCCGCCGCGCCGAGCTGCGCGAGTGGAGACTGGTGATCGCCGGCTACGACGAAGGCATGCTCGCCGAGCTCGTCGCCATGGCGCGCGCGCGCGGAGTCGAAGACCGGGTCCACTTCGTCGGCTTCCTCGGGGAGGGGCAGAAACAGCGGGCCTTGGCCGCCGCGGATCTGCTGGTCCTGCCGTCCCGGAGGGACGTCATGTCGATCGTGGTGCTCGAGGCGGCTACCGTGGGGCGGCCGGTGCTGGTCACCGACCGCTGCGGCCTTTCCGAGGTCGAGGAGGTCGGCGGCGGGTGGGAGGTGCCGGCGTCGGTCGAGGGGCTCGCCCGCGGCCTCGTCGAGGCGGCGGCCGACCGGGCGGAACTCGCGGCTCGCGGCGAGGCCTGGCGCCGCTTCGCTCTGGCGCGCTACGCCTGGCCGCGCATCGCCGACCTTCACGTCGCGCTCTTCGCAAGGGTCCTTGCCGCAACGGAGCGCGCATGAGGATCCTCGTCGTCACGCAGTACTTCTGGCCCGAGTCATTCCGCGTCAACGACCTGGTGCAGGCCTGGGGCGAGCGCGGGCACCAGGTGACCGTGCTGACGGGCCTGCCCAACTACCCGGCGGGACGCCTCTTCGACGGATACTCCTGGCGCGGCCCCTACCGCGGCAGCTTCGGCGGCGCACGGCTGCAGCGCGTGCCGCTGGTGCCGCGCGGCCCGCGGCGCGGCGCGCGGCTGGCGCTCAACTACCTCTCTTTCGCCGCTGCGGCGTCGATCCTGGGGCCGCTCGTGCTGCGCGACCGCTTCGACGTGGCGTTCGTCTATGCCCCCTCGCCCATCACCGCGTGTATACCGGCGCTCTGGCTCAAGACGCTGCGCGGCACGCCCGTCGCCCTCTGGGTGCAGGACCTCTGGCCGGACAACCTCGCGGCGACCGGCGCGGTGCGCTCGCCGGCGGTGCTCCGCGCGGTCGGAGCGCTGACCCGCTGGATCTATCGCCGTTGCGATCTCCTCCTCGTCCAGTCGCCGGCCTTTGTCGCAGCGGTGCGGCGCGTCTGGCCGGAGGCGCGCGACGTGCGCGTCCTCCCCAACTGGGCGGAAGAGCTGTATCGTCCGGTGCCGGTCGAGCTCGACGCGCCGGAGCGGCGCGAGATGCCCGATGGCTTCATCGTCCTCTTCGCGGGGAACCTCGGATCGGCGCAGGCGCTCGAGACCGTGCTCGCCGCGGCGGAGCTGGTGCGCGGAGACGGCGTCCGCTGGGTCTTCGTCGGCAACGGCAACCAGCGCGATTGGCTGGAGTCGGAGACCCGGGCCCGCGGCCTCGGCGACGTCGTCAGGCTGCTCGGCTGGCGGCCGGCCGCGGCGATGCCGCGCTACCTGGCGCTCGCCGATGCACTCTTGGTGTCCTTGCGCAGCGACCCGACCCTGGCTTCGACCGTGCCCGCCAAGCTGCAGTCTTCACTCGCCGCCGGTAGGCCGGTGCTCGCCGCGCTCGAAGGCGAAGGGGCGCGCATCGTGCGTGAGGCCGGGGCGGGCGTCTTGGTGCCGCCCGAAGACCCCCGCGCGCTGGCGCGCGGCGCCTTGGAGCTCCAACGGGCACAGCCCGAGGAGAGAGCGCGCATGGGCGCCAGGGGACGCGCTTACGCCGAGCGCCACTTCGACCGCGGCACGCTGGTGGCGCAGCTCGAGGGCTGGGTGCAGGAGCTGGCGGAGGGGCGGCGGTGAGGGTCCTCATCCTCGGCGGGGACGGCATGCTGGGCCATCAGCTCCTCGCCAGCCTCGCGGACCGGCACCAGGTCTGCGTCACCCTGCGCCAGCCACTCGCAGCCTACGACGCGCTCGGGCTGTTCTCGCCCACCAACGCCGTCGGAGGCATCGACGCGCGCGACTGGCCGCGGCTCGCAGCCGTCATCGCCGAGCAGGCGCCGGCAGCGGTGGTCAACTGCATCGGCATCGTCAAGCAGCGGCCCGACGCTCACTCGGCCATCCCGTCCATCGAGGTCAATGCCCTGCTCCCCCATCGGCTGCTCGCGGCCTGCGGCGCCGCCGGCGCCCGCCTCATCCACTTCAGCACCGATTGCGTCTTCTCCGGCCGCAAGGGCGCCTACCGCCAGGAAGACACTCCCGACCCGGTGGACCTCTACGGGCGATCGAAGCTCCTTGGCGAGATCGAGGAGCCGCCCGCGCTGACGCTGCGGACATCGATCATCGGCCTCGAGCTCGACCGCCGGACCAGTCTGATCGAGTGGTTCCTGGCACAGCGCGGGGTGATCCGCGGCTTCCGGCGGGCGATCTACACCGGTCTCACCACACTCGAGATGGCCCGGGTGGTGGCGCGGCTCCTCGACCGCCACCCGGACCTGCACGGCGTCTGGCACGTGGCGTCCGCGCCGATCAACAAGTATGATCTGCTTGCTATCCTGTCGCGGAAGCTCGGACGAGAGCGAGAGGATGTCAAGATCGTGCCCGATGACGAGTTCGTCTGCGATCGCAGCTTGATCGCGGAGGAGTTCGAGCAGGCGACCGGCTACCGGCCGCCGTCGTGGGACGAGATGCTCGACGAGCTGGCGCAGCAGATCCGGAGGCGCAGCCCACTGCATGGATCTCTCTGAGAAGCGGATTCTGGTGACCGGTGGCACCGGCTCGCTCGGCCAAGTGCTCGTCCACCGGCTGCTGCAGGGCGAGCGCGGCCTGCCGCGCAAGGTGATCGTGCTGTCGCGTGACGAGGCCAAGCAGCACGAGATGCGGCTGTCCTACCAGCACCGGCAGGTCAGCACCGACGAGGTCATCTATCGCAACTTCGAGCGCGTGCTCGAGTTCCGCATCGGTGACGTGCGCTCGTACGCCGACGTCTGCTCCGGGGTGCGCGACGCCGACGTCGTCTTCCACGCCGCGGCGCTCAAGCAGGTCCCCACCTGCGAGTACTTCCCCGAGCAGGCGGTGCTGACCAACTGCCTCGGCGCCGGCAACATCGTCCGCGCCATCGGCGAGTTCGGCTTTCCGGTGCAGGCCGTCGTCGGCATCAGCACCGACAAGGCCTGCAAGCCGGTCAACGTGATGGGCATGTCGAAGGCGATCGCCGAGCGCATCCTGATCGCCGCCAACGTCCTCAACTCGCATACCCGCTTCGTCTGCGTGCGCTATGGCAACGTGCTCGCCTCACGCGGCTCGGTGATCCCGCTCTTCCATCAGCAGATCCGGCGGGGCGGGCCGGTGACGATCACCGCGCCGACCATGACGCGGTTCCTGATGACGCTCGACCAGGCCGTGGACATCGTCTTTGAGGCGCTCGCCAACGCGCGGCCTGGTGAGATCTTCGTGCCGCGCGCCCCCGCTGCGCTGGTGACGGACGTGGCGCACGCCTTGATCGGCGACCGTCAGATCGAGATCCGCCTCACCGGCATCCGTCCCGGAGAGAAGGAGCACGAGATCCTGGTATCCGAGGAAGAATGCCGCCACACCTACCGCCGCGGCGGCTACTACGCCATCAGCCCCATGCTTCCCGAGCTGCGTCACGCCGAGGCGGACTACGGGGAGCCGATCAACCACGAGTACAGCTCCGCCGATTCACCCGTCAGCCGTGACGAAGCGGCGGACCTGCTGGGGCGCAACCGGCTGCTGGTGGGCCAGGTGAACCCCTCGACGGCCGAGCTGCTGCGCTGAGATCCCGGCCGCGCCGCCCACGGCGCGACGCCCTCCGATGCGACGCCTGAAAGTCATGACGATCGTGGGCACGCGGCCCGAGGTCATCAAGCTCAGCCGCGTCATTGCCGAGCTCGACCGGCGCACCCGCCACGTCCTGGTGCACACCGGCCAGAACTTCGACTACGAGCTCAACGAGATCTTCTTCCGGCAACTGGAGATCCGCCCGCCGGACCATTTTCTGGGCGTGGCGGAGGCCAACGCCGCGCGCACCATTGGCATGGTGATCGTCAAGGCCGACGAGGTGCTGGAGGCCGAGCGGCCGGAGGCGGTGCTGATCTACGGCGATACCAACAGTTGCCTGGCGGCCCTCGCCGCCAAGCGGCGCCGCATCCCCGTCTTCCACATGGAGGCCGGTAACCGCTGCTTCGACCAGCGCGTGCCCGAGGAGATCAACCGCAGGATCATCGATCACCTGAGCGACATCAACTTGACCATCACCGAGCATGCCCGCCGCTATCTGCTCGCCGAAGGACTGCGGCCGGACACCATCATCAAGATCGGCTCGAGCATGCGCGAGGTCCTCGCCCACTACCGCCCGGGGATCGAACGCTGCGACGTGCTCGAGCGGCTCGGCCTCGAGACCGGCAAGTATTTCCTGGTGAGCGCCCACCGCGAGGAGAACGTCGACGAGGCGGGCCGCCTGCGCACCCTGCTCGCCGCCCTCACCGCGCTCTCCCGGCGCTACCGCCTGCGCATCGTGATGTCCACCCATCCGCGCACCCGCAAGCGCCTGGCCGGCCTCACTGCCAAGGCGAGAGGCGCGCTGCGGGATACCGTGGAGTTCCTCGAGCCGTTCGGTTTCTTCGAGTGGGTGAAGCTCCAAAGCCACGCCTTCTGCGTCCTTTCCGACAGCGGCACGTTGACCGAGGAAGGAGCGCTGCTGGGGTTCCCGGCCGTCATGATCCGGGAGGCGCACGAGCGACCGGAAGGGATGGACGCGGGAGTCACGGTGATGAGCGGTCTCGCCCCCGAGCGCGTGGTGCAGGCGGTCGAGCTGGCGACGGGTCAGGGGCGGCCGCCGGCAGGGGCGATCGAGGTCCCCGATTACGCCGAGCCCGCCGTCGCGCGCAAAGTGCTGCGCATCATCCTGAGCTACGTGGACTACGTGCGGCGAACCACGTGGTTCGAGCAGCCGGTCTGAGGTGAGCGGAGCAACCTGCCTCGTCACCGGGGCGACCGGCTTCATCGGCACGGCGCTGGTGCGCCGCCTGCGCGCCGGCAGCGCCCAGGTCCGCGGCTTGGCGCGGACGCCGCGGCCCGCGGCGGCCGACGAGCTGATCGTCGCCGACCTCGCCCAGCACCCGCTCGACCCGCGGTGGCTCGCGGGAGTCGACACCGTCTACCACCTCGCCGCCAAGACCCACGACCTCGCCGCCGCCGGCGACGCCGAAGCGGCATACCGGCGGGTGAACGTCGAGGGGACGCAGCGCCTGCTGGCCGCGGCGCGCGAGCATCCGCCGCGCCGCCTGGTCTTCGCCAGCAGCGTCAAGGCGCAAGGGGAAGGGGGCTCGCGCCAGCTCGACGAGTCCGTTCCACCCAGGCCCTCCACCGCCTACGGCCGCTCCAAGCTGGAGGCGGAGCGTCTGGTGCTGGAGGCGGAAGCCCAGGGTGGTCTCGAGGCCGTCTGCCTGCGCTTCCCGCTGGTCTACGGACCGGGGCAGAAGGGAAACCTGGGGCGGATGATCGCGGCGATCGACCGCGGCCTCTTCCCGCCGCCGCCAGACAACGGCAACCGCCGCAGCATGCTGCACGTCGAGAACGCCGTGGACGCCTTGATCCTCGCCGCTTCCCATCCGGCCGCGGTGGCCCAGGTCTACCTGGTCGCTGACGTGCGCCCCTATTCGACGCGCGAGCTCTACGACTGGATCCGCGAGGCGCTGGGCAAGGGGCGGCGGGGCTGGAGCGTCCCGGAATGGGCCTTTCGCGGTCTGGCGGCGGTAGGCGACGGGCTGGGCGCGCTCGTCGGCCGCCGTGTCGGCTTCGACTCCGAGGCCTTCGACAAGCTCCTGGGCTCGGCCTGGTACAGCGCGGAGAAGATCGCGCGCGAGCTCGGCTACCGGCCGGCGCGTGACCTGCGCGGGGCGATGGCCGAGCTGGTCGCCGACTACCGCCATGGGCTCGCGGGCGGCGGGGAGGCATGAGCGGGGTCTCGTGGGAGTTAGGTGCGGCCGTGGCGATCGCCTTCTTCGCCGCGCTCGCCGGCGTATGGCTCGTCGAGCGATGGGCACGCCCGCTAGGCCTCATCGACCTCCCCAACCCGCGCAGCTCGCATTGCGAGCCCCGCCCGCGCGGTGGCGGCCTGGGGATCCTCTGCGGCGTGGCGGCAGGGCTCGCCGCTGCGAGCTGGATCGCGGAGCCCCTCGACCGGCGGGGCTGGGTGGTGCTCGGCGCGGCATTGCTGGTCGCCGCGGTGAGCCTGTGGGACGACGTCCGGGGGCTCCCTGCCTGGCCGCGGCTCCTCGCCCAGACGGCGGCGGCCACCTGGATCGTCGCGGCGCTCGGTGGGCTCGAGCGCCTGCCCCTTCCCCCGCCGGCCGACCTGCCGCTCGGCCTCGCGGGCCCTCTGTTGGCCGGCCTGTGGATCGTCGCCGTCACCAACTTCTTCAACTTCATGGACGGGCTGGATGGCCTGGCGGCCGGCCAGGCGGTGCTGTCGCTGGGCGTGGTGGCGTGGGGGCTCTGGCCGCTGAGCCGGCCGGCCGCCGGTCTCGGGCTGGTGACGGCAGCCGCCACGGCGGCCTTTCTGATCCGCAACTGGACCCCCTCCCGCGTCTTCCTGGGCGACGTCGGGAGCTCCTTCCTCGGCCTGCTCCTCGCCGGGCTCCCCTTCGTCGCAGCGCCGGAAGCCCGCCCGCGCCTGGTCCTGCTGGTCGCGGTGAGCCTCGCCCTGTTCTTGCTCGACCCAGTCGCGACCCTGTGGGCGCGCTGGCGACGAGGCATGCCGCTCGGCATTGCGCACCGCGATCACGCCTACCAGCAACTGGTCGAGCCCGGGCGCTCGCACGCGCCGGCAGTGAGCGCCCTGCTGGCCGCAGGGTTGTTCCTCTCGCTGCTCGGCGCGGCGGTCTACCGGCGACCACCGCTGGCCTGGCTCGCGGTCGGCGCGGCACTGCTGGTGTTCGTCGCCGAATGGCAGCTCGCGACGCGCCGCCGGAGCCGCCGGGCTCAAGCGGCCGGCGGTGGCGACGCTTGACCTCCCGGCGGCTCGCCGGACTTATGGAGGAGTAGGTAGAACAGCCAGAACGGCGCGCCGAGGATCGTGCTCTCGGCGAAGGTGGCGGCCAACAGCATCGCGCTGGCGGCGAGGTTCCGGCGCCCGACCTCCCAGATCAGCAGCAGCCCGCAGAGGAGACCCACCGGCCCGAGGGCGCCGAGGAGGTACGCCAGCGCGTTCCACCCTTGCGTGCCGGGATGCAGGTGCTCCCTCAGCGACAGCGTGGGCCGTAGCGTCTCGAGCGCCAGGTCGTAGTGCCCGAGGCCGGCCCCGAAGAGCGGGGACGACCGCACCATTCGCGCGGCCATCTCCCAACTGCTGCGCAGGCGCAGGATGGCCGACACGTCGTGCCCGCCGGCGACGAGCTCCGCCACGCGCGCGATGACCATCGAGTCGAACGCGGCGCGGGCGGCCGGCAGCAGCAGCACCCCCGCCGCAACAGCCGCGACGAGGATCGACGCACGGGGCAGCTTGGTCAGCGTCCTGGTCTCGCCGCGCGCGAGCAGCAGGAGCCCGAGGGCGCCCAGCAAACCGTAGCTGGTCAGCGAGAAGGTCAACGCCACGGAGGCCAGGACGGCCGCCACCCGCCACGCTGGCGGCCGCCAGCCGCGCGGCGCGATGAAGAGCGCGGCGGCGAGCCCGATCACCTGGAAGTAGCCGAGCACCGAGGGCTCGGAGGCGATGCCGCGCGCGCGCAGGGACGGCAACAGGGACTCGCCGGAGGGGAAGCGGGCAGTCTCCTCCCCGTGTCCAGAGAGCGCCCAGAGGAAGCGATAGGGGAGATCGAGGTCGGCGGCCATGACCACGTAGATGTAGAGGGTGAGGACGGCGTTGACGGTCAGAGCCCACAACAGCACGCTCGCGACGCGGGCGCGCGGCACTCCATCCAAGCTCGTCCCGACCAGGAAGACCGCCGCGGGGTAGAACAGGAGCTTCGCGAAGGACTTGCCGAACTCGATCCACGAGAAGCCGAACGGCGAAGCCGTCGCCAGCGCCACGGCCCCGAGCAGGCTCCACAGGGCGGCGACCGCCACCCAGAGGAGCCAACGGGGCAGTTCCGGCGGGCGCCGTGACGGCCGGAGCCCGGCAGCGGCCACGCCGGCCGCTAGAGCCAGGGCGAGGTCAGCGATCGCTATTCCGGGAACGACAAAGCTGTGGGCGCCGATCGCCCCAACCGCGGCCAGCCAGAGCGGAATTTCATCGCGCCAGTTGCTCGGCTCCTGCGCGGCGCTCCCCTCCACCGCGACCGGTCTCGCCACAAGAGAGCAGCGTAGCAGACCGCCCGCCGCGTCTCGTACCAGTCGACAGGCGAAAAAAAGGGACCAGCCGAGCCTCGGGCGCGCGGTGGCGCGGGTGCTCGGCTGGTCCCCTTCGATCAGCTTACTGCTGCCTTGCGAGGCTCTCCAGGAGCTCCTTGACCTGGCGGAGCTCTGTATCGAGCCTGTCCTGCAGCGCGACGAGCTGGGCGTCCTTCGCCTTCAGCGCATCGTTGAGCTGCGCGATATAGATATGGGCCTTTTCGAGCTCGTTGAGCATGCCGAGAGTCTTCTGCGAGAGGTTGAATGGACCAGCCTCCGAGGTCGGCCCCACCGCCGGCAGGTGACTGTTCGCCCACATCAGGGCGGCATGCTCGTCGATCGTCTCCAGCTTGTAGTCCGCGCTGAAGACACGATCGCAACCGCCGCTGCAGCTGCCGCTCGTGAAGATCTGACCGGCGATGGTCAGGGTGCCGGTGTTGGTGAGGGTGAACTCATTGCCGGGGTTGACCTGCTCGTTGAATATGACATTGGTGCCCACGTTCTGCGCCCACCGCTGGGCGATGCCTGTGTTCTCGAAGCCGATCGCCACGTTGCCGTTGTTCGACAGCTCGAGCACCTCACGGCCGGCGCTGGTACCGTTGGTCTCTTCGATGAGGAGCTTCGTGGTACCGCCGCTGCCGAAGACGTGGAGCTTGAAGTCCGGGCTCGCCGTGCCGATCCCGGTGTCACCGTCCGCCGAGATGTCGATCGAGCTCGTCGGCGCGCCAGGCCGGATGCGGAACGGCAGCCGCGAGCCGCCGGTCACGTCGCGGACGAAGAAGTTGGCCTCGTTGGCGCCGATGTCCCAGGTTTGCGCCGTGAAGCCGCCCGAGTTGTTCTGCTCGAGGCGGATCGCCGGCGTGTTACTGGTGTTGATGTGGAGGTCGAGGACCGGCGTCGAGGTGCGGAGGCCGACACGGCCGGTCGAGTCGACGAAGATCGAGTTCGTCGCCGCGCCGGCGGTGATGGTGAACGGCGTCTTGGCGCTGGTCGAGTCCTCGATCGAGAACTTGCTCGAGCCGCCGGAGGCGCTGTCGTTGGCGATCAGGCGCCAGTCGTTGGCCGGGAACCCCGCCGACGTCGAGGTGTCGTCGAAGTGGACCCGCAGGTTGTTCTCCTTCATGCGGATCGTGTCGAAGCCGAAGTTCTCGTTGTTGACGCAGTCGAGGCCGACGCACTCGCTTCCCTGGACGATCAGGTCGTCCGGGATCACCTGGTCGGCGGCGGTCACCGGCCGCAGCGCCTGCTTGGCGGCGGTCAGGCCGCCGTCCTCGCCGCCGGGCTCCGCCGCGCCGGCGACCACGAAGGCGCTGTCCTTGACCGCGAACGAGCCCGACTGCACGGCGGGTCCCTGCGGCAGCTTGCCCGCCCGCCGCAGCTCGGCCTGCGCGGCGCCGTCGTTGCCGCGGGCCCGCGCCTCGGCGAGCCGCTGCTTGACGTCCGGCGCGACGTTCGGCACCACCTGCAGCTCGTAGTTGTAGCTGCCGTCCCGCAGGGGATTGCCACTCTTGTCGAACAGCGAGAGCGACGGGCTCACGCCGGCCGGAAACTCGGTCCGGCGGGTGAAGCCGCCGGGGCCGGAGATGGTGAGCACGAAGCGGTGGAATTCGACCACCGGCCGCCACTCGAGTCCGGTCGGGCTGGCGTTGAGCTCGGCCACGGCATCCTGGCGCGGCGATGCCGCCGCCGCGCCCGCCATGCCGAGGCAGATCACGCCCGCCAGGACCAGGGTCCACAGGGTGCGCGCTCTAGACATTGTTACTCTCCTCCTCGATTTGTTCTCAGCGTTTGCAACAAGGTCTCGCCACACACGGGCGAGCCTCACGGATCCAAAGCTGAAGCCGGGATTCGAAAGGTCGCATAGGAACCTTCACTGAATGATTGTTAAGCTTTGCCGAAACAGCAGGATCGTAGCACCGGTCGCCGCGGCCGTGAAGGCCCCTCTCGCGTGAACGCTAAAAACAGCCGCCGGTCGCCAAGCTCTCGAGTCGTCAGGCGCCGGGTCTGGCGCCGCCGTTACGCCCGGTCGACCGCAGCGTGGAGACGTCGTAGCCCCGGCTCGCCAGATGGCCCACCAGGAGCCGGCGCGCGGCTTCCGGCGCCATCGCGCACGAGCTCCCTGGCGCCCCGGGCGAGCGCCGCAGCCGGATCGTCGCGAGTCGCCCGCCGCCGAGATCGAGCACGAAGTAGCGATCGCCGGCGAGCAGCGCGAGCGCGCCCAACGTGTAGAACGGCGGGCGCGGCACGCTGTACCACCAGTTGCCGTCTTTGATCAGCACCTCGGAATCGTGGATGGCGCTCAAGATCCGCCGGCAGGGCGGCGGCTCGCCGCGCAGGAGTGAGACGCCTTCCATCCAGCCCGGCACCCGCAGGCCAAGGGCGTCGACGACGGTCGGCGCGACGTCGAGGTTCTGGACGTTGCTCCGCAGCCGGCCGGCGTGAGCGCCGCGCGGGAAGCGGAAGAGGAGCGGCACGCGATCGTGCGTCGTGTAGATCTGGCCGTGGTCCGAGTAGACGACGAGGATCGTCCGCTCGAGCAGCCCGCGGCGGCGCAGCAGGGTCACGACTTCCTGCAGGGAACGGTCGAAGTCGAGGATCGCGTCGTCGTAGAACGCGCCGGCCCATTCCGTCCGCTGCGCCAGGCCGCGCGAGAACCAGCGCCGGCGCGGCATGAAGCGCGGCCCGTGCGTCACCATGAGGTGGACGTGGGCGAAGAACGGCTGCGGGCCGTCGTCGATGAACGAGCGCAATTGCGCGATGCGCTGCGGGTCGAGGTGGGTCGGCAGCCGGTTCTCGCGCAGCTCGCGAAACGGATCGGGCCGCTCGCGGGCGACGAGCAGCCGCTCGCCCAGCCGCTCCCCCATCAGGCCCATGAAGTAGGCGCCGGTCTGCCCGAGCGGCGCGCGCAGCGCGGCGAGCTGCGGCGCGGTGATCGTGCGCCCGTTGGCGCGGTCGAAGGCGCCCTGGAGGTTGAGGTCCGGCCCGTCGGCGTACCAGCGCACAGTGAACTGGCCGCTGCGATAGCCGAGCTGGCGGAGCAGCCCCGGCAGGTGGCGGTACGCCGTCTCACCGCGCGCAATGTCCGGGGGGTAGACGACCCCGGTCTCGGTCGGCAGCCGGCCGGCCAGCATCGAGACCGTCGACCCGCCGGTGCTCGAGCCGTTGGGGAAGGCGTTCTCGCAGAGCAGCGACTGCCGCGCCAGGCTGGCGAGAAACGGGGTCGTGGCCCGCCGATAGCCGTAGGCGGACGTGCGCTCGGCGTTGACGCCGTCGGCGCCGATGAGGAGGACGTGGGGGAGACGGCGCCCCGCGGCGGCGCCACGGCCGGTGGCGGCTCCGCCTTCTGCCGCGGCCGCGCCGGCCGTCAGCGCCGCCGAGCCCGCCGACGCGAGCGCCACCACTCCCGCCGCGGCATAGAGAGCCCGCCGCGCGCTCGACCGGCCGGCGAGTACCCCTTCCCACCGCCGCACGCGCCGGTGGAGCACGGCGACGAGGCCGCCGAAGACCGCGAGCGTCAGGCCTCGCGCCGGCCCGTGGAGCGACACCGTCCCCCAGCCGAAGAGGGTGTAGACGAAGGTGTCGCCGAGGAGCAGGAGGGTTGCGGCGAGGACGGCGGCGGGCAGCGCCCGCGCCAGGAACCAGCCGGCCTGCTCGGCCCACCCGCCGGGGCGCAGGCGCACGACCAGGTGGCAGGCGAGGACGAGCACCGTGGCGCCGCCGAGCAGTGGCAGCGCCACGGTCCCCGGCAGCAGCAAGCTCTCGCGCCGCGAGACGGCCGAGAGAAATGAGGGCTTGGTCACGAAGAACAGCCACTCCAGCGTCACGTGAGCGGAGAGCGCCAGGAGCGTCAGCGTCGCGAGGACGCCCCACGCCGGCTCGCGCGGGCCGGGGCGGACGGCCATCGTCAGGCGGCGTCCCGCGGCTGCGCGAAGTAGAGCGTCCGCGCGCCCGAGGGGAGATCCTCGCGCCGCAGGACCTCGAAGGCGGCGCCGAGGGCGGCCTCGAACCGGGCCTGGTCGTAGTCCTCGTACGGCTCGTCGCGATGCCGCAGGAGCTGCTGCACGCGCGCGTCCTCGCGCCGCACGAACTCGATGACGAGGTGCCCGCCGAGGCCTCGCAGCCAGTCGAGGAGATCGTCGAGGTGGAGATTCGCCCCGATCACCAGGTGGTGCACCAGCGCCAGGCAGAGCACCAGCTCCGGTCGCCCGCGCGCCGGCAGGGCCTTGCGCTCGCTCCCCCGCCAGCCCTGGCCAGGCGATGGATCGGCGAGGTCGCAGACCAGCGGTATTAGGTTTCGCCGCCCGGCGCGCCGGCTCTCCTCGTACAGGCGCTCGACCGCGACGGGATCGGCGTCGAGCGCGACGACGTAGTCGGCGCCCTCGGCGGCGAGGCGCGCGTAGGCGCCGGTGTTGGCGCCGAGGTCCCACACCAGCCGCCAGCGGCGCATCGCCACCGCCTCGCGCACGAACCGCTCCTTCGCCTCGCGGTCCTCTGCCGTGTAGCCCGGATCCGCGCCGTACTCGGACCAGGACGAGGTCCTCTCTCCGCCGCGCAGCCCGCCGACGAGGCGCGCCAGCCCGCGGACGTTGGCGGCGATGAGCTCGGTGCCGAAGCCGGCGGCCGCCAGCTCCCGCTTGACGTCGCGCGAGGAGTCGCCGTCGTAGCGCGCTTCGCTGCGGGCGTGGAGATAGACGTGCGTGAGCACTCCCGGGCGCAGCAGGTCTCTGCCGCCGACCAGCCGCCGTGCGTGCGCGGGCGAGATCCCTTCCGGACAGCCGCGCAGCCAGGGCTGGAACGGGACCCCGCGGTAGGCGGCGAGGAGCAGGGGGTAGAGGAACTGCTGGCAGAACTGCCGATAGCCCACCCAGGGCTCGCCGGACGGACGGCGGTAGAAGGAGAGGACGTCGATGAACACCGGACGGGCGCCGTGCCACTGAACGTTGAACGGAGTCGCGTCCTTGAGCGCCATCCCCTCGCCGAGCGCCGCTTCGAGCAGCTCGAGCTGCAGCAGCGCCGCCGTCTTGAGCATCCCGAAGCACCACTCGTAGGGGTAGGAGACGAAGGGGATCCGCTCGTGCCGCAGCACCGCCGCCCAGGGGCCGCCCGGCGGCTCGGTATGCCCGTTGCCGCGGACCGTGCCGACGACCTTTCCCTCCGCGACCAGACGGGGGAAGAAGCGGGACGCCGTCACCGCATCCCACTCCGCCAGGCCGCGCGCCGTCAGGGCGCGGCACACCTCTCCGCCGTCGTAGAAGACGCGACCGGTGCGGTCGCGGAAAGAGCCCGGCTCAACCTCCACGCGGCCCCTCCGTGCGGCCGGCCGCAGCCGTCTCCGGGCGCCGGCGCGGAACACGGAAGAGGGCCAGGAGCCTGCCCCAGAAGAGCCTCGCCGCGATGGCGAGCCCGGCGACCCCGCCGAGCACGAGCTGGAGCATCATGCTGCCCGCCGCCGGGTCGACGTACGCCGCGGCCGGGCGCGGCAGGAGGAAGAGCAGGAGCGCCGGCAAAAGCGCCGAGCAGAGTCGCTGGTTCCGCGTCATCGGGCTCACCTCGCTCGCGCGTGCGCTGTCACACGATCGTGGCCGGACTGTAACGCGCGCGGGCTGCGGCCGCAAGACAAACGCACGGGTAGGGGTCGCAAAGGCGGCCGGTCCGCGGCTTGGCCGATTGCATTGGAACGCTAGGCGCCGGCGACCGAGCCGTACGCGTCGAGCAGCTCCTGCGCCAGCCGGCCCGGATCGTGACGCCGAGCGAGCGCAGCGCGGCCGCCGGCGACCAGGGCCGCGGCGAGTCCGCGTTCGCGCACCAGCCGCGCGAGCGCCGCCGCGAATCCCTCGGCGTCGTCGGCCGTCAGCGCCTCGACGCCGTCGCGCGCCTCGAGGCCGGCGAGCGCCTCCAGGGTACCCACCACTGGCACGCCGCGCGCCCAGGCCTCCAGCACCTTCATGCGCACTCCGGAGGCGATCCGCAGCGGCACGACGAGAACGGCTCCGGGTGGGAAGGCGCTCGCGCTGTCGGCGGGCGCCGCGTGCGGCACGACTCCCGGTACCCCGAGCGGCGGTGACGAACCGAACACATGGAGCAGCGCCCCGGGGAGTGCGGCGAGCACGCGCGGCCACGCCTCGCGGCAGAACCATGCCGCCCCCTCCCGGTTGGGCAGCCAGCCCGTTCCTTCCAGAAGGACCACCGGCGGCACGCCATCGAGTGGCGTCGCGCCCGGCTCGAGCCGCGCCGGAAACGGTGCGGCCAGCACCCGCACCGTCTTCGCCCCACCTGAGATCTCTTCCAACCGCGCCGCGTCCGGGACGCTGAGCGCCAGCGTCCCGGCAGTCAGCCGCACGGCGCTGCCTTCCCACTTGGCGAGACGCCGCGCCTCGGCACGGAGCAGCGGCTGCGCTCCGCCGGCGTACCGCGCCGCCCCCGCCCAGAGATCGCTCTCCACGTTCTGCGCCCGCAGCAGCACCGGCAGGCCGCGGGCGAGCGCTGGCGCTGCTTGGGCGACGGCCTGGAGCTGCTCGGCGTGGACGACGTCGAAGCGGCGGGCGGCGAGGAGCGCCGCCACCTCGCGGCGCACCGCCGCGAGCGCGTGACGTGCCACGGTCCAGGGGAGCCCGCGGAGGGCGCTCCGGGCCAGCGTGGCGGCGGCGCGCGCCGGCCGCGCCGCCACCAGCCGCGGTGTGCAGACGGCCTCGAGAGCGGCGGCCACGGCGCGCAGGTCATGGCGCGAGGGATCGATCGGGGCGACCAGAGTCGGACGCACCCCGGCCCCCGCCAGGCCCTCGAGCGTGTGCCAGAGGAGCAGGCGCCCGCCGTCGACCGGCGGCCACGGGGCCTTGGTGGCGATGACGAGCGGTTGCATGACGCGGCGGCGGCATTCTAGTGAGGTCTGCGCCTGCGGCTCGACCTCCCTTCGGCCACTTGAGCGGGCTTAAGCCTGCTCAAGAGAAGTACGGGGCGGGGCCTGCACGTCCGCGCCACCGTTTTCCGTCTACTCCTGTGGATGCTCGCCCGCGCCACCGCCGCCACTCCCTGGGGGATCGACGCCCGCCCGGTGCAGGTGGAAGTCGACGTCCACCTCGGCCTGCCGCAGATGCAAATCGTCGGACTCCCCGACACCGCGGTGCGCGAGAGCCGCGAGCGGGTGCGCTTCGCGCTGCGCAACTGCGGCTACGAGCTGCCGCCGCGCGCGGTGGTGATCAACCTCGCCCCCGCCGACCTGCGCAAGGAGGGAAACCATCTCGACCTCGCGATCGCCGTGGCCCTGCTCGGCGCCCACGGCGAGCTGCCCGAGGAAGCGCCGGCGGGCCGGCTCGTCTGCGGCGAGCTCGGGCTCGACGGCGCCCTCCGCCCGGTGCGTGGCGGTCTCGCCATCGCCGACCTCGGGCACCGCCTGGGATTCTCCGAGCTCCTGCTGCCGGCGGCCAACGCCGCCGAGGCGGCGGCGCTCGGGACGATCCGCGTGGTGCCGGTGCGCAGCTTGGCCGAGGCGATCGGCCATCTCCTCGGCGCCCAGCAGATCCCGCCGCAGGAGGCGGCGGTGGAGGCGGCCCCTTCGTTCTCCCCCACCGCCGACCTCGCGGAGGTCTGCGGCCAGGAGAGCGCCAAGCGGGCGCTCGAGCTTGCCGCCGCAGGTGGGCACAACCTGATCTTCCTGGGACCGCCGGGGTCCGGCAAGACGATGCTCGCCCAGCGCCTGCCGCCTCTCCTGCCGCCGCTCAGCCTCGCCGAGGCGATCGCAGTGACGAAGATCCACTCGCTCGCCGCCGAGGAGCCGCCGGCCGGCCTCGTGCGCCGCCGCCCGTTCCGCAGCCCACACACGCACACCAGCGCCGCGGGCCTCATCGGCGGCGGCAGCGTGCCGCGGCCCGGCGAGGTGAGCCTGGCGCACAACGGCGTCCTCTTCCTCGACGAGCTGCCCGAGTTCCACCGCGACGCGCTGGAGGCGCTGCGCCAGCCGCTCGAGGACGGCCGGGTCACCGTCGTCCGGGCCCGCTCGCGCTTCACCTTTCCCGCCCGCTTCGCGCTGGTCGCGGCGGGGAATCCCTGCCCTTGCGGCCGGCTGGGAGATCCCAGATTCGAGTGTCGCTGCCCACTGCCGCTCGTCGAGCGCTACCGGGCGCGCATCTCCGGCCCGCTCCTCGACCGCATCGACCTCCAGATCGAGGTGCCGGCGGTCACGTTGCGCGAGCTGCGCGGAAGTCGCTCCGGTCAGGGCGAGGCGAGCGCCGCGGTTGCCGCGCGTGTGGCGGCGGCTCGCGCGCTGCAGCAGGAGCGGTTCGGCCCGGGCTCGCCGGCGCCGATCAACGCCGCCATGACCGCCGCCCACGTCCGCCGCTTCTGCGCCGTCGACCCGGCCGGCCGCGCCCTCCTCGACCGCGCCTTCGAGGCGCTCGGCCTCTCCGCCCGCGCCCTCGACCGGATCCTCAAGGTCGCGCGCACCATCGCCGACTTGGACGGCGGCGGCCCCGTCCGACCCGCCCACTTGGCCGAGGCGATCCAGTACCGCACTCTCGACCGCCGTGTGACCGGGTGACAAAGTAATGGCGCCCCATGCCCGCCCTCCAGGACAGCCGCGAGCTCGCCACGATCCCGCTCTTCGAGGGTCTCTCCGAGGCGGAGCTGGCGCGCGTCAACGAGCTGCTGCGGCGCAAGACGTTCGCCGCCGGCACCAGCCTGATGACCACCGACCAGCCGGGCGAGGCGGTCTACGTCCTGCTCGCGGGCGCGGCCAAGATCTTCGTCGAGCAGGCGGACGGCAGCGAGGTGGTCCTCGCCTTCCTCTCGGCCGGTGACACGGTGGGCGAGCTGAGCTTGATCGACAGCGCCGGCCGCTCGGCCGACGTGGTGGTGGTCGAGCGCGCCAGCTGCCTGTGGCTGGACCGCGCCGCCTTCCACCGTTGCCTGCGCGAGATGCCGGCCCTCGGCTTCAACCTCTACCGGCTGCTCTCGCGGCGGCTGCGCCTCGCCAACGAGCAGATTCAGGCGATCTCGACGCTCGACGTGGTCGGCAGGGTGGCGCGCCAGCTCCTCGCCTTCGCGCAGCAGTACGGCCGCCCGGCCGCCGGCGGCCTGCGCATCCCGTTCAAGCTGAGCCAGAGCGACATCGCCGGGCTGGTCGGCGCCTCGCGCGAGCGGGTCAACCACGCCGTAGCCGACCTCAAGGAGCGTGGGGCGATTGCCGTCGAGGGGTCGCAGATCACCGTGGTGGACGCGGAGGCGCTGGCGGCGCGGTTCCGCTGACGCGGACTCTCCGCGGTGCCGATGAAGCAATCCGCGCGTCCTTCCGAAAACGCCCGGGAGGTAGCCCGGGCGCTACATCAACGGCTGTATTTGAACGCCAGCTCGGCCAGCTCCGCCAGCACCCGCGTCTGCTCGCGGTCGTCGGCGGTGAAGGCGCGGCGCACGCAGCTCTGCATGTGCTGCGCGAGCAGCTCGCGCGCGACCTCGCGCAGCCCCTGGTGGACCGCCGCGAGCTGGGTCAGCACCTCGACGCAGCGGCGGTCCTCCTCGAGCATGCGGGAGATGCCGCGCACCTGCCCCTCGATGCGGGCGAGGCGGCGCCTCAGCTCGGCCTTCGCGGTCGTGCGATCGGCAAAGGGGTCGTTCGCCATGCGCGGTCCTCCGCGGGTCGTTGCGTCGCCGCCGGCCGTCCGTTAACGCAGTTTGTACCCCCAAGGGGTATATGTCTAGTCGATGTTCAGCGGGGGGTTGACAGGGATGGCTCGGTGGCTACAATGCATGGGTTCTATCGCTTGGCTGTATGCAGGTATGCAGGTCGCGAGCGCCCGGATGAGGCACGCCGGGCTCAGGTTGTTCTTCACTGATGGCCAGAGCGCACCATACCGTCATCTTCGTGCCGCACGCACGAGCCCGCCTGCGCAAGTGGCGGGTCAGCAACCTCCAGATCGGCCTCGCGGCCGGCCTTCTCCTCGCGCTCACCGTCGCCTCCGGCCTCGTCACCTACTTCTACTTCAACAGTCACGTCAGCCCCATCGAGGTCGCCCGCCTGCGCGCCGAGAACCAAGCGCTGCGCGACGTCAACCACTCGTTCGAGGGCAACCTGCGCAAGATCCAGGAGCAGCTCGCCGAGTACGAAGACCGCACGCGGCAGCTCGCCATCGTCGCCGGCTTGCAAGGGGTGGACAACGGCAGCGAAGCGGGGATCGGCGGCCCGGCGCCGCTCGACGAGCCCGAGCTGACCGACCTCGGCGACCTCGGCCGCCGCGCCGAGGCGATTACGGCGCAGCTCGACCGCGTCGACACGACCCTCGAGCAGCGCCTGCGCTGGATCTCCTCGACCCCGGCCATCACCCCCGTCCACGGCATCCTGACCAGCGGCTTCGGCTGGCGCGCCGACCCGATCACCCACGGGCGCGGCGACCATCAGGGCGTCGACATCGCCGCCGCCGCCGGCCAGCCGGTGCGGGCGAGCGCCGACGGCATCGTGCTGCGGTCCGGCGACCTGGGCGGCCTGGGCAAGGCCGTGTACCTGGCCCACGGTTTCGGCGTCAGCACCCGCTACGGGCACCTCTCCCGCATCGACGTCCGTCCCGGACAGCGCATCAAGCGCGGCGACGTCCTCGGCCTGGTCGGCAGCACCGGCCGCTCCACCGGCTCGCACCTCCACTACGAGGTGCGGATCGACGGGGATCCGGTGAACCCAGTCGCCTATATCTTGGATTAGGGCCGGTTTCGCGGCTGCCGCCGATCGGCCTTCCGCAGCCCGTCGCGTGCTGGCGCGCTCGGGCCGCCTGAAATCTTTCTGCTACACTGCCGCGTTGATGTAGTGCCCGGACTCTCTCCGGCCCTCCCCTGCCCCACCCTGCGACGGGAATTCAGATGATCAACCAGGTACTGACTAAGATCTTCGGCAGCCAGCACGAGCGCGACGTCAAGCGCATGCTGCCGATCGTCGCCGCGATCAACGAGCTCGAGCCCGAGATCCAGGCCCTCTCCGACGCCGAGCTGCGCGCCAAGACCGTCGAGTTCCGCGAGCAGCTCGCTCAGGGTGCCACCCTCGACGACCTCCTCGTCCCGGCCTTCGCCGTGGCCCGCGAAGCCGCCTGGCGGACGGTCAAGATGCGCCCCTTCGACGTCCAGTTGATGGGCGGCGTCGTGCTCCACCGCGGGCGCATCGCCGAGATGCGGACCGGCGAGGGCAAGACGCTCGTCGCCACGCTGCCGGTCTATCTCAACGCTCTCGAGGGCAAGGGCGTCCACGTCGTCACCGTCAACGACTACCTGGCCCGCCGCGACTCCGAGTGGATGGGCCAGATCTATCGCTTCCTCGGCCTCGCGGTCGGCGTCATCCAGCACGACCTCCCCGACGCCGAGCGCCAGCGCGCCTACGGCTCGGACGTCACCTATGGCACCAACAACGAGTTCGGCTTCGACTACCTGCGCGACAACATGAAGTTCGAGCTCAGCAGCTACGTGCAGCGCGGGCACCACTTCGCGATCGTGGACGAGGTGGACTCCATCCTCATCGACGAGGCGCGCACGCCCCTCATCATCAGCGGCGCCGCCGAGGAGTCCACCGACAAGTACTACCGCATCAACTCCATCATCCCCAGGCTCACGCCCGGGGCGCGCATCACCGGGGACAAGAAGGCCGAGGAGCGGGCCGAGCTCGAGAAGACCGGCGACTACATCGTGGACGAGAAGGCCAAGACCGTCACCCTCACCGAGGGCGGCATGGCCCACGTGGAGAAGCTCATCGGGATCCAGAACCTGTGGGACCCCTCCAACATGGAC
>JBIOUG010000168.1:0-15768 GCA_044866775.1 Thermoanaerobaculia bacterium
CCTTCTCGAAGCCGCCGAAGGTCTCCAAGAAGGCGCGGTAGTCGGCGGCCGCCGGCGCGTCGCGCGGCAGAAGGGCGGCGAGGTCGGTCTCGACGCGCAGCCGCGCCGCCGCGACGCCGGCGAGGGCGGTCAGCGCAAGGCCGGCCGCGAGCACGCGGCCGGGGCGGCGGGCTATTGCCGAGGCGAGGGAAAGGAGGCGCATTCGGGATGGTTGAGCCAGGGGCCTGTGGCGCCACGCGCGCGTCCTCAATCCTGCGGCGCGGCGGACTCAGAATAGCCGCCTTCGCCGCCAAGGTGAGAGTCGCGCTGATTTCGCGAGATAAGCGCCGGCACACGGCGCCTGAGTGAGCCAGCCTGTTGGCTGCGGGTTAGGGCATCGGGGCATCAGCTACGAGAAGACTTCTGCATTGCAATCAAGGGTCAAGATGGCATCACGCATCGCTTGATCGCGCGTGGCGATGCGACCCGCGAGGAGCGCCATGACCTGGTACTGCATATCAACAACATCGTTCTCGATGCGCTTCGAACTGATAGTGTCTTGGCCGATGCCGTACCGTCGAATGTACTCGAGAGCGGAAAGCATGTGCACCTGCATCCAGCGGAAATGAGCCCATCTCCGGTCCAGAAGATCTTTCCGCGGATACGACTTGCGCCGGATGCTGCCGTACCGAAGTCGAACAAACTTGTCATCGAGCACTCGGCACTTCGCTTGAGCGACCACCTCGTCGCGAGTTGCTCATACAGCATGACTTCCCGCACCTCCGAGAGCGAGGGGCATGGCCGTTGATTCCGCGCCTCGTACCTCAAGAGCCTCCCGACGTGCTCAACTATCTCGACTGGGTTATTCCCGACGGGAAGACGCGAAAAGCACTCGCTCCGTGCCTGCGGGTCACCGGTGAGAAGCTCAAAGAAGAGCGCTCCCGGCATGATGACTCGGTACTCGCGGCACAGCTCCGCGGTTCGGGCGGGGTGCGCCGCGCGAAGGAAGCTCTTGTCCAACACCAACTCAGGCTTCATCCGGTCCGGGTTGGGCCGCCGCTGCTTAGCTCGCCCTCCTCTGAGCTTCCTCGTCGGGAAGGTCATAGAGGGCCTCGGGGGCAAAGTCGGCACCGTTCGGCCAGACGACCGTGCCGCACACCGGATCGACCACCACCCTCGCGAAGTACTCTGGGTCGCGAAGCGGCTCGAAGACGGGACCCTCAAGGAGGGGACTGAGATCAACCGTCTTCTCCGTGTGATCGTCGAACTCGAGGCGCAGGTGATGATCGCCGGTTACCTCAGCGCTGACGATATGCAGGATGTCGTCGTCTCGCATCGTGGGTTACTCCAATGGAGGAATTGGCTTCAAAGGCCGGTGAGCCCGCGCCAGATTCCAGTCCTCCTCAAGTTCGCGCCGGTACTCTCGGTTCCATTCCCGTACGAGGCGTTCGCCGCGCCTCGGCAGTCTCCCCTTCAGTATATCGCCGGTCGAGATCTCGACCTCCGCGTCGTAACGCCCATAGATCGCATGGAAGTGAGGGGGCGCATGGTCCCGGAAGTACATGTAGATCGCAATCCCGTAGAACTCGGCTATTCGTGGCATGTGGTTCGTGACCGGCTGCTACGCCGACGCCCCTGCGTCCACCACCAGCGCCTGGCCGGTGATCGCCGTGGCGCGGTCGGAGAGGAGGAAGCAGACGGCGTCGGCGACGGCGGCGGCGGCGACGCCGCCGGGCAGGCACTCGGCGGCGCGCAGGAAGGCGGCGGTCTCGGGCGGGACGTCGGCGGTCATCTCGGTGGCGACGAAGCCGGGCACGACGGCGTTGACGCGCACGTTGCGGCGGCCCACCTCGCGGGCGAGCGAGCGGGTGAGGCCGAGGACGCCGGCCTTCGAGGCGGCGTAGGCGGTCTGGCCCGGCAGGCCGCGCAGCGCCGAGAGCGAGGCGACGTTGACGATCGCGCCGCGCCGCCGCACCACCATGCCGCGCAGCGCCGCCCGGCAGCAGCGGAAGAGGCCGGAGAGGTTGGCGTCGAGCACCGCCTCCCAGTCGGCGTCGGAGGTGAGCGCGAGGAGCCCCTCGCGCCGCAGGCCGGCGTTGTTGACCAGCCCGGCGAGCGGCCCGAGGGCCTCCTCGACCTCGCGCACCAGCGCGTCGGGGCGCTCGCGGTCGGCGAGGTCGAGGTGGAAGGCGCGCGCCCGGCCGCCCGCCGCGGCCTCGACGGCGCGCGCCGCCGCCTCCCTGGCGCGCCAGGTGAAGGCGACGCTCCGCCCCTCGGCCGCCAGCGCCTCGACCACCGCCCGGCCGATGCCCCGGCTGCCGCCGGTGACGAGCACGACCCCCTCGCTCACGTTGCTCCTCGCCCCCGCGCGTCGAACCGCGCCCGCGCGACCGCGCCGGCGATGCGCAGCGAGTCGAGGAGCGGCCGGTAGTGGCTCGTGACCCGCCCGTCGGCGAAGCCGAGCCGCACCGGCACCGTCGCGATGCGGAAGCCGCGGCGCGCCGCCCGCACGACGACGGCGCTCTCGGCCTCGAAGCGGGGCTCGGGCAGGCCGACGGCATCGATCAGGCGCCGCGAGTAGAAGCGGAAGCCGGTCTGGATGTCGGCGAGCGGCCGGCCGGCCAGGATCGAGATGCCGCGCGAGGAGAGGCGGTTGGCCGCGCGCCGCACGGCGCTCATCTCGGCGAAGAGCTGGTCGCGCACGCCCAGCACCAGGTCGGCGCCGGCGGCGGCGGGGGCGAGGAGCTTCGGGATCTCCTCGGCGAGGTGCTGGCCGTCGGCGTCGAGGGTGACGGCGCCGGTGAAGCCGGCGGCGAAGAGCTCGCGGAAGGCGAGCGCCAGCGCCGCGCCCTTGCCGCGGTTGACCGGCTGCGCCACGACGCGGGCGCCGGCGGCGCGCGCGGCCTCGGCGGTCGCGTCGCGCGAGCCGTCGTCGACGACCAGCACCTCGGGGAGGATGCGGCGCGTGGCGCGCACCACCTCGCCGACCGACGGGGCCGCGTTGTAGGCCGGGATGACCGCCGCCACGCGCGCCGTCGCGCCGGCGGGAGTCACGACGCTAGGGCCTCCGGGGCGGGCCGCTCGAGGCGCCACGCCTCCGGCATCCATTCGACCGCGCGCTCCGGTTGCGGGGCGGCGAGGATCAGCCACGACGCGGCGCCGCCGGCGGCGAGGCTGGTGACGAGCGTGATCCGCGGCGGCGGCAGGCCGGCGCCGGCCGCCGGAGTGAGCCCCAGCTCGGGATCGGGCTCGGCGAAGCCGGCGGCCGGTCCGAGGGCCTCGCCGGCGGCGGCGAGCACTGCGGCGGCCAGGAACCCGCCGCCGTGCTCCCCGGTCACTCCCTTGGGCGCCAGGACCGGCGGCAGCGGCGTCTCGCCCCAGGCGGCGCGGAGGGTGCGCGCTTCCAGACGGTCGCCGCCGCGGGATCCCGAGGCGCCGGAGACGATGCGGTCCACCCGCTCCCGCGGCACGCCGGCGCGCGCCAGGCAGCGGCGGAGCGAGCGCGCCAGCGCCCCCGCGCCCTCGCCCCAGCCGTGCGCCGGAGCGGAGGCGTCGAAGCCGCCGCCCCAGCCGAGGACGCGCGCGAGCGGCCGCGCGCCGCGCCGGGCGGCGGCGTCCGCGCGCTCGAGCACCAGCACCGTCGCCCCTTCGGCGGCGACGTAGCCGTTGCGCCGCCGGTCGAGCGGCCGCGCCCGCTCCTCGCCGCCGTCGTCGGCCCGCGCCAGGGCGCCGAAGCGATCGAGGACCGCGTGCAGGAGCGGAGTCACCTCCTCGACCGCCCCCGCGAGCACCCGCCCGACGCCGCCGCCGGCCACCTCCGCAGCGCCGCGCCCCACGGCCAGCAGCGCGCCCGCCTCGCGTTGCGCGATCGTCACGTTGGGGCCGTGCGCGCGGCAGAGGATCCCCACTTGCGCCGCCGCGGCGTTCGCCACCGACTCGGTGAAGAGGAAGGGCGAGACGCCCTCGGGGCTGTCGAGGAAGAGCTGCTTCAACATGCCCTCGGTGAAGGACGAGGGGCCGAACGTGGTGGCGAGGACGACGCCGGTCGTGGGCGCGCCGCCGGGGTCGGCGTCCGCCTCGCCGGCGGTGGACGGCTCGGCGGTGCCTTCGGCCTCGGCCTCGGTTTCCGCCTCGGCCAGCGCCATGCGCGCCGCCGCCGCCGCGAACTTCGACGGCGGGCTCATGCGCCGCGCCTCGCCGGCGGTGAGCCAGGGCGCCAGCGGCACCGCGCGCGCCAGGCAGGCGAGGCGGGCGCCGCCCGGGCGGTGATAGCCGGCGGATCGGTCCACCTCGGTGAGCGCGGGCGCGCCGGCGGCGAGCGCCGCGGCCAGGGCGGCGCGGCCGGCGCCGTACGACCCCACCGTGCCGAGCCCGGTGATCACGACGTCGGAGCGGGGCATCGCGCTAGCACCGCCCGCTCACAACCAGCTCGCGAAGACCAGCGCCGCGTTGCTGCCGCCGAAGGCCAGGCTGGTCGAGATCGCCGCCTGCGCCCGCAGCGGCCGCGGCCGCTCGACCACCAGGTCGACCGGGATCTCGGGGTCGAGCGGCCCGTCCGCCGGCACCGGGTGCACCTCGCCGCGCGCCAGGCAGAGGACGGTCGCCACCGCCTCGATCGCGCCGGCGGTGCCCAGGAGGTGGCCGAGCAGGCCCTTGGTGGCGGCGAGCGGCAGCCGCCCGGCGCGCTGGCCGAAAACGCTGCGCAGCGCGCGGTACTCGGCGGCGTCGTTGAGCGGCGTGCCGGTGCCGTGGGCGTTGACGAAGTCGATGCGCTCCGGCTCGAGGCCGGCGTCGGCGAGCGCCGCGGCGAGGGCCGCCGCCGCGCCGCTCCCCTGCGGGTCGGGCGCGGTCATGTGGTGGGCGTCGCAGGAGGCGCCGGCGCCGCAGATCTCGGCGAGCGGCGTGGCGCCGCGCCCGAGCGCCCGCGCGAGCGGCTCGAGCACCAGCACCGCCGCCCCCTCGCCGAGCGACATCCCCTCGCGGCCGGCGCGGAACGGGCGGCAGGGCCCCTCGGCGACCGCGCGCAGCGAGTTGAAGCCGGCGTAGGTGAGCTGGCAGAGCGAGTCGGCGCCGCCGGCGATCGCCACGTCGACCTCGCCGGCGCGCAGCGCCGCGAGCGCGGCGGCCACGGCCAGGGCGCCCGAAGCGCAGGCCGAGGAGATGGTCTGCACCGGCCCGGCGACCCCGAGGCGGCGGGCGACGGCGTCGCCGGGGCCGCTGACCTCCTGCGAGGCGAGGGCGCCGATGGCGGCGCCGCGCCCCTCGGCGAGGAGGCGGGCGAAGAAGCGCTCGGCCTCGAGCATGCCGCCGGTGCTGCTGCCGAACCAGACTCCGGTCTCGAGCGTGTCGAGCGGCGTCGCCAGGCCGGCCGCGGCGACGGCCTCGAGCGCGGCGACGACGGCGAAGCGATCGGCGGCGCTCTCGCGGCCGCCGTTCGGCGCGCCGGCGGGGGGCGGCGGGACCTGGCCGGCGAGGTGGGTGCGGTGGCGGCTGTGATCGAAGACGTCGAAGGGCCCGAGCCGCGGCTCGCCGGAGCGCAGGCCTCGCCAGAGCGCCTCGACGCCCCAGCCATAGCCCGAGACCGCCCCCAGTCCGGTGACGGCGACGCGCAGCGGCCTCGCAGTGCCCGAGCCGTTGTCCACCTGCGGCTCCCGGCCGGCCGGAGTCAGGAGGTCCGGCCTTCGATGAACTGCGACAGGCTAGTGACGGATGAGAACACTTCCTGCCCCAGCTCCTGGCTCTTGATCTTGATCCCGAACTCCCGCTCGAGCGCCACCACCAGCTCGAGCGCGTCGACCGAATCGAGACCCAGGCCGTCGCCGAACAGAGGCGCGTTCTCGTCGATCATCTCGGGGGTCATGCCGTCCAGGTTGAGGCTCTCGACGATCAGGCGCTTGACGCGGGACTGGATGGGTATGACTTGCGACATAGTACCTCGCGGCGCACGTTCCTACGTCCGCGTGCGGCCGCAGCCGTCCGGGATGTGACCCCAGCTCGATCCGATCGCGCCGAGCCCTTAATGGTAACGTTCCGGGGCTGAGGCTATCAACTCGGGCGACCTTTGCGCGTCGCGGAGCGCAGCAACCGGGCTCCGCCGCCCGCCCCACTCCGGAGACAGCGCTGGAACGCGCAGCACGCCACCGCAGGTCAGAGCCGCAGGATCCTCTCCTGGAAGCCTTCGCGCGCCTGCTCGGCGACCCGGCGCGACCGCTCCTCGCGACCTCGCGGCGGACGGTGACCGCCGGCGAGCTGGAGGCCCTCGCCGCAGCGGCGCGGGCGCGGGTCGCGGAGCTGCGGCTCCCCTCCGGGACGCTGGTCGGCCTGGCGGCCGCCAACGGCTCGGCCTTCCTCGCATCGCTCCTGGCGCTCCGCCGCGCCGGCGCCGCCGCCCTTCTCCTCGACCCCCAGATGCCGGCTCCCGAGCGGCTGCGGGTCGCCCGCGCCCTGGGGGCGGCGGCCCTCGTCGCCTGCCGGACGGCCTGGCCGCGCCGCGGCGACGACTGGAGCGTCGCGGCGGTGCCGGCCGACCCGGACGGGCCGCCCGGCGGCGAGCCGCGCGTCCTGCCGGGGATCGCCGTCGTCAAGCTCACCTCGGGCTCGACCGGCGCGCCGCGCGGCATCGCCACCCCGACCGAGGCGCTCCTGGCCGACGAGGCGGCGCTCGCCGCCACCATGGGGATCACCGGCGGCGACCGGCTGCTGACCGCCATCCCGCTGTCCCACTCCTACGGCCTCTCCAGCCTGGCGCTCCCGGCGCTCGTCCGCGGGACGCTGCTGGTGCTCCCCGAAGGCGGCGACCCCTTCGCGCCCTTCGCCGCCGCCGAGCGCGCCGGCGCCACGGTCTTCCCGACCGTTCCGGCGTATCTCCAAGCGCTCCTCGCGGTGTCGCACCCACCGCCCCTGCCGCCGTCGCTCCGCCTGGTGCTCACCGCCGGCGCGCCGCTCCAGCCCGCCACGGCGCGGCGCTTCCGCGAGACCTTCGGGCTGCCGGTCCGCGTCTTCTACGGCGCCAGCGAGTGCGGCGGCATCTGCTACGACCGCGAGGGCGGGGCGGGCGAGCGCGGCACCGTGGGCACGCCGGTCGAGGGGGTGCGGGTGACCCTCGGGCGCGGGCGCGGCGAAGCACCGGGAGCGGCGGGCGGCGAGGAGGACGAGGAGGGGATCGTCCGCGTCGAGTCGCCGGCGGTCGCCGCCGGCTATCTCCCGGAGCCGGAGCCGCGGCTCGGTGGCGGGCGTTTCACCACCGGTGACGTCGCGGCCTGGAAGGACGGCGAGCTGGAGCTCCGCGGCCGCGTCGACGGCATGATCAACATCAAAGGCAAGAAGGTCGACCCGCGCGAGGTCGAGGCGGTGCTGGCGCGGCTGCCCGGGGTCGACGAGGTGGCGGTGCTCGCGCTGCCGCCCGCCGGCGCGGCGCCGGTGCTGCGCGCGGTGGTGGCCTGCCGCTGCGGGCGGCTCTCGCGCGAGGAGGTGGTCGCCTGGTGCCGCGCGCACCTGGCGCCGCACAAGGTGCCGCGCAGCCTCCTGCTGGTGCCGGAGCTGCCGCGCACGGCGCGCGGCAAGCTGGACCGGGCGGCGCTGCTGGCGGCGCAGGGCTCGGGGAAGCCGAGCAGTCGAGCATCGTGAGCGCCAGCGCATCCGTGACGACGCGTGGCGGCGGTCGCTGGCGGCCGCCGCTCCTGGTGTCGTCGTCGCTCGCGCTGCACGGCGCGGCGGCGGCCGCGGTGCTGGCGGCACCGTGGAGTTGGCCGTGGGCGGCGGGCGCTGCCGTGGCCGACCATCTGGTCGTCACGCAAGCCTGCCTGCGGCCGCGCAGCCGCCTGCTCGGGCCCAACCTCACGCGGCTTCCGGCCGCGAGCGCGGCGCGCGGCGAGGTGGCGCTGACCTTCGATGACGGGCCCGATCCCGCGGTGACTCCGCGCGTGCTCGAGCTGCTCGCCGAGCGCGGGGCGCGGGCGAGCTTCTTCGCCATCGGGCGGCGCGTGGAGCGCCATCCGGAGATCGCGGCCGACGTCGCGGCGCGGGCGCATACCGTGGAGAACCATACCTATCGCCATCCGGCGCACTTCGCCTTCTGGGGACCGCGTGCGATGGAGCGCGAGATCGAACGGGCGCAGGAGGCGATCGCGGCGGCCTGCGGGCGCCGGCCGCGGCTCTTCCGGCCGCCGGCCGGGTTCCGCGCGCCGTGGACCGATCTCGCGCTGCACCGCTGCGGTCTGGCGCTCGCGACCTGGACCCGGCGCGGCTTCGACGCCGTGGCGCGCGATCCGCGGCGGGTCGCGGCGCGGCTCGTGCGCGGCCTCGCCGCGGGCGACGTTCTCCTTCTCCACGACGGCTCGCCGGCCCGCGCTGCCAACGGGCGGCCGGTGGTGCTCGAGGTGCTGCCGCGAGTCCTCGACGCGCTCGCCGAGCGCGGGCTGCGGGCGGTGGCGCTGCCGGCGCCGGATGATGGGGCGGCGCCCGCGTGAGCTCCGGCCAGCCGGTTGCCTCCGCCGGCGCGGACGCCGCGGCCGATTCCGCCCCGAAGGCTGCGGCGGAAGCCGAGGCGCTGCCGCACGGCGCGCCGCCCCGCCCGCCGCGCGCGTTCGCCGAGCTCGTCTACCGCCTGCGCACCGAAGGAGGCTCGCCGGCCCGCCAGGCCTGGGCGGTCGCCATAGGCGTCTTCGTCGGCTGCTCGCCGCTCTACGGCCTGCACCTAGCCCTCTGCCTGCTGCTCGGGCGCCTGCTCGGCCTCAACCGCATCAAGGCCTACCTCGCCGCGCAGGTAGGCAACCCGCTTACCGCCCCCTTCCTGGTCGCGGCCGAGATCGCGCTTGGCCGCTTCCTGCGCGACGGCGACCTCACGGCGCTCGCGCCCGCGCACTTCCGGCAACTCAAGGCGGCTTCGCTCGGCGCCGACCTCCTCCTCGGGAGCCTGGCAATGGGGACGGCGCTGGGCGCAGTGCTGGGCGTCGCGACCTTCCTGACGCTCCGTGCCCGCCGCCGCCCGGCGGCCGTCGAGGCACTGATCGAGGAGGCCGCACGCCCGTACCTGGCGCGCCGGATCTTCGATTGGGAGTTCGTGCGCGGCAAGCTCCGCTTCGACCCCCTCTACCTCGCCCTCCTGCGGCGCGGCGCACTCCCGGCCGCGGGGCGGCTCCTCGACCTCGGCTGCGGCCGCGGCATCCTCTTGGCGCTCCTCGTCGCCGCCCGCGAGCAGGCCCGCCGCGGCGCGCTGCCGGAAGGCTGGCCATCGCCGCCCACGGCGCTCGTCCTCCACGGGATCGAAGCGCGCCCGCGCATCGCCGCGACGGCCGCCGCAGCGCTCGACGGCGCCGCCACCATCGAAACCGCCGACCTCACCACCGCACCGCTCCCCCCCGCCCGCGCCGTGGTCCTACTCGACGTGCTCCACTATCTGCCACCCGCCGCACAGGAGCATCTCCTCGACCGAGCCGCCTGCTGTCTCGATCCCGGGGGCGTCCTGCTGCTGCGCGAGCCCGACGCCGCCGGCGGCCCCCGCTTCCTCGCCACCCGCGCCGCCGAGCGCCTCTGCGCCCTGGCCCGCGGCCACCTCCGCCAGCGCTTCCACTACCGCAGCGCGGAGGACTGGCGCGCATTGCTAGCGGCAAACGGTCTCGCGGTGCGGGATCCCGAGCCCCTCTCCACCGGCACCCCCTACGCCAACGTCCTCCTCGAGGCCCGCCGACACTAGCGCCCGGCTCACCCCGCCGCCGGCAGCCCCACCGTCACCCGCAGCTCCTCCGGCCGCAAGTGCCGCCGCGCCGCCGCCTCGACCGCCCGCCGGTCGAGCTCGCGCAACCGCGCCTCGCGCCAGACCGCGTCTTCGAGCGGCAGCCCGTAGTGCTCGGCCTCGGCCAGCAGGTCGGCCCACTGCCGCGCCGTCTCGTGGCGGAACGGCTCGCGCCCCAAGAGATAGGCGCGCGCCTCCTCGAGCTCCGACTCCTCGATCCCGCCCTCGACCAGCCGCGTGACCTCCTCGACGATCCCGCGCTCCGCCCGCTCCACCGTCGCCGGCGAGGTGCCGACGTAGGCCACCAGCCGCCCCGGATCGAGCCCGGCGCCGGCGAGCGTCTGCGCGTGGGCGCTGTAGGCCAGCCCCTCGCGCTCGCGGATGCGGGTCGGGATGCGGCCGGTGAGCCCGGAGCCCGAGCCGAGGATCACCGCCAGCAGCTCGAGCGCCGTGTAGTCCGCGTGCCGCCGCGGCAGCGTGAGATGCCCGACGTAGAGGTGCGCCTGGTCCTCGGCCTCGACCTCCACCACCCGCCGGCCGTCGACCTCGCCGCGCGGCGCCGCCGGCTCCGGCCAGGGCGACGACGTCTCCGGCAGCGCCGCGAACAGCTCGCCCACGCGCCGCTCGATCGCCTCCTCGTCGATCCAGCCCGCCACGGTCACCAGCACGCGCGAGCCCAGGGCGCGGTGATGAAAGGCGGCTAGGTCGGCAGGAGTCAGGGCGAGGAGGCTCGCCGCGTTCCCCTGCACCGGCCGGCTGCGCGGGTGCGGCGCATAGAGCTGATCGAGGAATCCCCAGACGGTCTTGACCTCGGGCTGGTCAGCCAGGCTCTCGAGCTCGGCCGCGGTCTGCCGCGCCAGCCAGGCGGTGCGGTCCTCGGGGAACGACGGCTCGAGCGTCAGCTCGGCCGCCCAGGCGAGGGCGAGCTCCCAGTCCTGCGCCAGGGCGTCGATGGCGATCCCGTGCAGCTCGAAGGTGCCGAAGCTCGACAGCATCATGCCGCGCGCCTCCGCCTCGTCGGCGATGCGCCGCCAGTCGCGCCGCCGGGTGCCTTCGGCCAGGATGCGACCGGTGAGCAGCGCCTGCCCGGGGACCTGCTCGGCCCGCGCCCCGCCATGCAGCCAGACCCGCACGGCGACGACCGGCGCTCCCTCCACCCGCCGCACCCGCACCCCCAGCCGCTCCGCGGCGGAGGCCGGGGAGCACGCCGCCAACGGGGGAACGAGGATCTCGGTCACGATCCGCTCTTCGGCAGCGACCAGCCGACGACGCTCCCGAGCTCCGGCCGCAGGTAGCGGTCGGCCGTCTCGCGCAGCCGCTCGGGGCCGACCGCGACCAGCCGCTCGAGCTCGCGCTCGAGGTGCTCGAGGTCGAAGAGGGTCAAGGCGAAGCCGGCGGCGAGCGCTTGCTGGTGCACCCGCTCGTGCCCGAACACCCAGTCCGCCAGCACGATCTGCTTGGCGCGCGACACCTCCTCCTCGGACGCCGTCTCCGCCGTCAGCAGGGCGAGCTGGCGCAGCACCTCGCGCTCGACCACCTCCGGCGCCGCCCCGGGGACGACCTCGGCGGTGATCGTGAGCTGACCCGGCCCCTGGCTCTCCGACAGGTCGGCCGTGGCAAAGACGCAGAGCTGCCCCTCGTCGACCAGGGCGCGGTGCAGCCGGCTGCTGCGCCCCGAGCCGAGGAGCGCGACCAGCAGCCGCAGCGGCGCATGCTCCGGGTGACCGCCCGGCGGCGCGGGCAGCGCGATCATCAGGCGCGGCACCTCGCCCTTGCGGCGCTCGAGCCGGGTCAAGCCGCCGGGGTACGCCGGCGCGGCGACCGGCTCGCGGCCGAGGGTGCCCGCCGGCAGCTCGCCCAGGCTCTGCGCCACGACCGCGAAGGCGTCGGGGCCGAGATCGCCCGCCACCACCAGGACGGCGTTGTCGGGCCGATAGAAGCGGCGGTGGAAGGCGGCCAGCTCGTCCGGCCCGATCGCGAGCAGCTCCTTGGCCGTGCCGAGCACCGGACGGCCGTAGGCGTGGCCGCCGAAGAGCCGCTCCTGCACGGCCACCTCGAGCGCGTCCCAGGGCTCGCTCTCGTACATCGCGATCTCTTCGAGGATCACCTGCCGCTCGCTCGCCACCTGCTCGGGCTCGAGCAGCAGGCCGGCCATGCGGTCGGCCTCGACCGCCAGCGCCTCCGGCCAGCGGTCGGCGGCGAAGTTGAAGTAGTAGGCGGTGGCGTCGTGGCTGGTGAAGGCGTTGTTGGCGCCGCCCAGGGCCTGCGTGCGGCGGTCGATGTCCCCCGGACCGTAGCGGGCGCTGCCCTTGAACATCATGTGCTCGAGGAAGTGCGCCGTCCCGCCCTGCCCGGGCCCCTCGTCGCGGGTGCCGGCGCGGTACCAGAGCGCGGTCGTGACGAGCGGCGCCTGGCGGTTCTCGAGCAGACAGACGGTGAGGCCGTTGGCGAGCCGCTCGACGGTGATGCTGCCGGGCAGGCCGCGCAGGACCTCGACGTCGGCGGCCGCTTCGGCGGTCGCCGCGTGCCGCCGCCACCGGGACCTCGACGCGGGTCGTCTCATCCCTCTCCCTGCCCCCCCGGCGCCAGCCGCACCTCGATCTTGTCGCGCACCTTCTCCGCCCCGCCGGTCACCTCGACCGCGATCTCGCGCCCGCGAAACCCGGGCGCGGTGAGCGTCACGCGGTGCGTGCCCGGCGTCAGGACGAGCCACTCGTCCGCCCGCCCCATCCGCCCCTTGTACTGCGCCGCCTGCCCCATCGGCCGGCCGTCGACGCTGACCAGCGCCCCCGGCGGCTCGACGCGCAGCGCGATCGCTTCGCGCACGCGATAGGTCTGCAGGTCCTGCGTCGCCACCTGCGCCGAAGGGATCGGCTCGAGCCGCGCCACGACCTGCGTCGTGCTCCCCGCCTCCGACGCGACGACGCCGATCCGCATCTCCCGCATGCCCGGCTTGCGCAGCCGGATCAGGTGCTCGCCCGGGCCGGGGAGCTGGTAGGGCTTCTTCCCCTTGACGCCGCTGTAATCCTCGGCGCGGCCGATGACCGTGCGGCCGAGGAGGACGTGGGCATCGGGCGGCGTCACCCGGAAGGCGAGGAAGAGGCCGCTGTTGAGCTGGCGGTCGACGGCCGGGCGCTCGTCAGCGGGTGAGGAATCGGGGGCGGGCTCCGCGGCGGTGGGAGCCGGCGCGACGGTACGCACTGGCACCTCGGCGGCGGCGCGGTCGGGCACGGCAGCGGTCGGCGGCGCGATCGCGGCGGCGCCGCGGCTCGCCTGCGAGGGCGTCGGCGCCGGGCGCTCGAGGCGCTCTTCGCGGCGCGCCGCCTGCTCGCCCGCGCCCGGCGGCGGGATGGGTGGGCGCTGCGCGATCGGTTGGCCGATCGGGCCAGGCAAAGGCTTTCCGGGTGGGGAGGAGGGCTGCGGAGCGCCGGCGACGCCGATCGCCGTGTTGCCTGTGCCGGAGGCGGTCTGCTCGCCAGACGTCGGGGCAGCAGACGCTGGCGCCGCAGGCTGTGCGCCATCCGCGCCAGCCGCGCGAGTCCCCGCCGACTCCGCGCCGGCCGCGGCCTGCGGCATCGCCACACCGCCGGCGACCTCCTCGCCGCCGCCCTTCCCTACCTGGAGCTTCTTCATCAACACCCACCCGCCACCCACGGCGGCGGCAAGGACGACCGCGATGAGCGCCAGCCACAGCCCGAGACCCCGCCCCTGCCGCGCCGCCGCGGGCGCCGCCGCTACCGGAGCCGCAGGCGCCGCCGCGGCGGCTTGGCCAACCGGCTCTCCTGCCGCCGTCGCCGCCCGCGCCATCCCCGTCGAGTAGCTCTCGGGGAGCACGCGCGTCGGGATGAACCGCTCCGTGTTCCCCGCCGCCGGCCCGGCCAGCGTCTCCTCCGGCAGCTCGCGCTCGATCGCCGCCAGCTCCTCGGCGACCAGCCCTGCCGTCGCCAGCCGTTCCGCGCTGTCCTTGGCGAGCATGGCGTTGAGCAGGGTCTCGACCCGCGGCGGCAGGTCGCCGCGCAGGGTCGAGATCGGCGGCGGGTCCTTGTGCAGGATCTGGTAGACGAGGGTGGTGATGGTGTCGCCGTCGAACGGCCGCTTGCCGGAGAGCAGCTCGTAGAGGACGACGCCGAGCGAGAAGATGTCGCTGCGGCCGTCCAGCTCCTCGCCGCGGATCTGCTCGGGCGAGAGGTACTGCGGGCTGCCCATGACCGACCCGGCGACGGTCAGCTCCGTGCTCTGCCCCGTCACCTTGGCGATGCCGAAGTCGGTGACCTTCACCCGCCCCTGCGTGTCGAGCAGGATGTTGCTCGGCTTGACGTCGCGATGCACGATGCCGTGCCGGTGCGCGAAGTCGAGCGCCTCGGCGGTCTCGCGCCCGATGCGCATCACCTCGTAGAGCGAGAGGGCGGAGGTCTCGAGGCGTGCGGCGAGGTCGGAGCCCTCGACGAACTCGAAGGCGAGGTAGAGCATGCCGTCCGTCTCGCCGGCGTCGAAGAGGGTGACGACGTGCGGATGGAGCAGGCGGCCGGCGGCGCGGGCCTCGCGCAGCAGCCGGCGGGTCCGCTCCTCGACCTCCTGCGCGCGGCCGGCCAGACGCACGGTCTTGATCGCCAGCTTGCGCTCGATGTGCGGGTCCTCGGCGAGGTAGACCTCCCCCATCGCCCCGGCGCCGAGGAAGCCGACGATGCGGTAGCGGCCGACGCTGCCGCCGGTCTCCAGCGTATTCAACCGGTCTCCAGCGTATTCAAGAGATCGAGGGGTACCGACTGTCGACCATCGGGAGGACCTCCGGGCGCTCGACGAGCACCCAGGCTGGCGGCGGGGATCATATCCCAAGCCCGCCCCGCAGCCGCGGCCGGAGCCCTAAGTCGCTGAAACTACGTGGCTAAGTGGCCGGAACGTCCGGTTTGGGGCCGTCCAGCCCCTCCAGCGTGTAGGGCTGGATCTCCTGGCGCGGGTACCAGTGCCGGCTGTGCTCGGCGAAGCGCTGCAGCCCCTCGTCCCAGCGGAAGTGCGAGACCACCATCGAGCGGCCGTCGACCCGGATCCAGTTGCAGGTGTTCTTGTCGCGCTCGCCCGCCCGGCCGCGGCTCGAGGTCGTGGTGCCCGAGTGCAGGATGACGACCGGCGGCCGGCCCTTGGGGTAGAACTCCTCGGAGTTGCCGATGTAGGCCTGGTGCAGGTGGCCGGAGAGGATGAGGTCGACGCCCGCGCTCGAGAAGAGGTCGATCGCCTCGTAGGCGTTGGTGACCACGTGCTGCGTGCCGAAGTTGGGCGGCGGGATGAGATGGTGGTGCGCGACGATGACCTTGAACACGGTCTCCGGCGTGGCGCTCAGCGTCGCGCCGAGCTCGAGCAGGCGCGGGAGCTGGATGCGCCCCTCCTTCCAGGTCCAGTTGTAGGCGGTGTTGACGCCGAGGATCAGCAGCTCGGGGTCGCGGTAGACCGGCTCGAGCTCGGGGCTGAAGTGCTTGCGGTAGGCGCCGAAGGGGCTCAGCGCGCGCTCCCACACGCGGTACAGCGGCACGTCGTGGTTGCCGGGCACGACGATCGTCGGCACCGGGATGCGGTCGACGAAGGCGCGTGCCGCGCGGAACTGCTCGGGCCGCGCGCGCTGCGTCAGGTCGCCCGAGAGGACGACGACGTCGGGACGATGGCGGCCGATGAACTCGAGCACGCCGTCGGCCAGCCGCGGGCGGTGCGGCTTGCCGAAATGGACGTCGGAGATATGGAAGATGGTGCGCAGAGCGGGTAACGATCGATGGGAGCGGGCGCGAACGCTCTCGCGCCTCTCGACTGGAGCTACTGGCCCAGGGCGTCGCGCACGGCGTCACCGACCTGCGCGGTCGCGAGGGCCGAGAGCGCGGCGATGATACCAGGACCGCGCGTGTAGGCGAGCAGGAACCCCCCCGCCGCGGCGATCAGCAGAGACGGCACGGGATAGGTGCGCACCAGCCGCTCCCACTCGATCTCCTCGGGGAGCAGCTCGTCGAGCATCGCGTCCACCACCGAACGATGCGCCAGGTTCGCCATCATGTCTCCCCCTGATCGGCCGG